>CAXTSM010000006.1:0-110882 GCA_964247025.1 uncultured Chthoniobacterales bacterium | reverse complement strand
CTCGCGCGCACGGCGACGGAGCGCCGTGGCTACAAAGAAACATGCCCGGGCGGGTCGACGTGGTCGAAGAGCCCTCCTTGTAGCCGCCCCGCTCCGTCGGGGCGCCGGGGGCGCGTGACCTCGCGCGCACGGCGACGGAGCGCCGTGGCTACAAAGAAACATGCCCAGGCGGGTCAACGTGGTCAAAAGCCCTCCTTGTAGCCGCCCCGCTCCGTCGGGGCCCCGGGGGGCGCGTGACCTCGCGCGCACGGCGACGGAGCGCCGTGGCTACAAAGAAACATGCCCGGGCGGGTTCACGCGACGAACGGCTTGGGCAATTTCTCCGCCCGTCGAGATGGCGTGGGCGCGCTTTGGCCGTTATTCGACGAACTCGAGTTCGACTGGTTGCGGGATGAGCCCCGCCCGGTGCGCCTCGCCGAGAAAAAGCCGGATCGCCCGTCGGCCCGGCTCGCCGTAATCGAGCGTGTAATCGTTCACATACATGCCGATGAACTCGTCCGCGAGGGCGGTGTCGAGCCCGCGCGCATGCTGCATGCTGTGGTCGATCGCGGCCGCCCGGTCCTTCAATCCGAACGCGATGCTTTCGTGCAGCACATCGGAAAGCTCCTTCCGCACCGCCGGCGGGATGTCCTTGCGAATGACGTTCCCGCCCAGCGGAAGCGGCAGGCCGGTGCGGCCTTTCCACCACGCGCCGAGATCGAGGATCAGCTCGAAGCCATCCCGCGCGTAGGTGAGCTGGCCCTCGTGGATGATGAGTCCCGCGTCCACCGCGCCCGCGCGCACCGCGGCGAAGATCTCGTCGAAGGGCACGACCACGTGCTCGAACTCCGCGCCGATGAACAACCGTGCCGCCAAATAGGCGCTCGTCATCAAGCCCGGCACCGCGATCTTTTTTCCGCGCAAAAACTCGCGCCGCTCCTCCTCGGTCGCGGATGCGGACCCGCCCGCGCCGGCGTTCGCGATGAACATCGGCCCGTAGCCATCGCCCATGCTCGCCCCGCTGGGCAGCAGCGCGTAGCGGTCGAGCACGTAGGCCAGCGAGTGGATCGAGACCGCCGTGATGTGCAGTTCGCCGCGCGTCGCGCGCTCGTTCAGCGTCTGGATGTCCTGCAGGATGTGCTGAAATTTGTAGCCGCGCAGGTCGATCTTTTCCTCGGCCATCGCGTAAAACATGAAGGCGTCATCTGGATCGGGCGAATGGCCAAGGGTGAGGGTGGAGGATTTCCAGTCGGTCATGAGGGGGACAGAATTAACAGAATTCACGGAATTGAATACGCCCGTCGCGCCAGGATCATTCCGCGAATTCCTTCGCTTCGGTGGTCCAACCCTCCACGATCTCGCGGATCAACGCCGGTCCGCGGTAGACGAAGCCCGTGTAGACCTGCACCAGCGCCGCTCCTGCCCGCCGGCGCTCCCGCGCGCTTTCTCCGTCCATGATTCCGCCCGACGCGATCACCGGCCGCTTCGTTCCCGCGCCCAGCACCCGCAGCACCTCGCCCGCCCGGCCGCGCAACGGCGCGCCGCTCAGGCCGCCGGCCTCGTCGCGTCCGGCGGGAATGGCCGAGTGATCGAGCGTCGTGTTCGTCGCGATCAAGCCCGAGATGTTTTCCGCCTCGACCAGTTGGAGGATCGCGTCGAGCTGCCCGGCGTCGAGGTCCGGCGCGATCTTGACGAAGAGCGGCTTCGTCGCGTCGTGATCGCGGAGCGCGCGCACGATGCCGGCGAGGGCGGCCTTGTCCTGCAGCTCGCGCAGGCCGGGCGTGTTCGGCGAACTCACGTTCACGACGAAATAATCGCCGAACGGCCGCAGCGCCCGAAAGCTCGAGAGATAATCCGCCGGCGCGTCCGCCAGCGCCGTCACCTTCGACTTGCCGAGATTGATCCCGATTGGAATCCGCGGCCAGCGGCCGGCATCCTTGAGTCCCGCCAGCCGCGCCGCCACCGCCTCCGCGCCGTCGTTGTTGAACCCCATCCGGTTGATCAGCGCCCGCGCGTCCGGATAACGGAACAAGCGCGGCCGCGGATTCCCCGGCTGCGCCTTCGCCGTGATCGTGCCCACCTCGACGAACCCGAATCCCAGCGCCTCCCAGGCCGGCAGCGCCACCGCGTTCTTATCCATCCCGGCCGCCAGCCCGACCGGATTCCGAAACCGCATCCCGCCCACCTCGACCGCCGCCCCCGGCGCCGGCCCAAAAACGCGCCGCAGCCACCCCGCCGGCGCGCGCCGCAGCGCGCCCAGCGAGAAATGATGCGCCCTCTCCGCCTCCATCCGAAAAAGCGCGGGCCGGACGAGCCCGTAAAGATCCCTGCCCCCTCCGTGCCTCCGTGCCTCCGTGGTTCCTCTCATTTCCCGATGCAGAACGACCCAAAAATCCGCCCCAGGACGTCGTCCGTGCCGACCGCGCCCACGACCTCCCCCGCCGCATCCAGCGCCACCCGCAGGTCCATCGCGACGAACTCCGGCGGCTCCCCCGCGCGCAGCTTCGACGTGGCGTCCGCCAGCGCCGCATCGGCCCGCGCGAGGCACGCCTGATGTCGCGCGTTCACCGCCGCGAGCGAATCCCCCCGCCCCGCCGGCGCCGTCCGCACCCGCGCCGCCACCGCATCGACCAGCGCCTCGACGCCCGCCCCGCTCACGCAGGAAATCCGCCACCCTCCCGCGGCGGCCGAGGCCCCCGCCAAATCGCATTTGTTGAACACCCGCATCTCGTCCGCCGCCGCCGCCGGATCGCCCCGTGCGCCGGCCTCCGTCGCGTCGATCACCCGCAGCACCACATCCGCCGCCGCCACCGTTTCCCGCGCGCGGCGCACCCCCTCGCGCTCCACGGCGTCCGGCGTTTCGCGCAGGCCGGCCGTGTCGATCACGCGAAACGGAATCCCGCGCAGGCTGAGCACCTCCTCGATCGTGTCCCGCGTCGTGCCCGGCGTCGGGCTCACGATCGCGCGCTCGTAGCCGGCGAGACGATTCAGCAGGCTCGACTTGCCCGCGTTCGGCCGTCCGCAGATCGCCAGCCGCACCCCCTCGCGCAGGATGCGGCCCTCGTTCGCCGTCGCCCGGAGCCGGCCGATGCGCGCCCGCGCCGCCTCGATCCGCCCCCGCAACGCCGCGCCCGTATCGGGATCGATGTCCTCGTCCGGAAAATCGATGTGCGCCTCCACGTGCGCCACCACGTCGAGGATCGCTTCGCGGATCGCCCGGATCTCCGCGCCGATGCGCCCCGCGAGCTGCTCCGCCGCCGCCCGCGCGGCGAGGGGCGTCTGCGCGCGGATGAGATCCATCACCGCTTCGGCCTGCGTGAGATCCATCTTGCCGTTGAGAAACGCCCGCTGCGTGAACTCGCCCGGCCCCGCCGCCCGCGCGCCCGCCTCGAGCACGGCCCGCAGGACGCGCGCGGAAACCAGCACGCCGCCATGGCCGCAAATCTCCACCACGTCCTCGCCGGTGTAGCTCGCCGGCCCGCGGTAAGCCGTCAGCACGACCTCGTCGACGACGCCCTCCGCGTCCACGACGCGCCCGAGCACCGCCCGCCGCGCCTCGACCTTCCCCCCGCGAAAAACCCTTGCGGCCAAGCCCCAGGCCTCCGGCCCGGAAACCCGCACCATGGCGATCGCCCCCTCGCCGGGAGGCGTGGAAAGCGCGGCAATGGTGTCCTCGAGAAGCATCACGCGAGATTCCCCCGGAATCGCTCCTCCGGGCAAGCCGTGGATTGATCAATCCATTTTGTAGCCGCCCCGCTCCGCCGGGGCGCGGGGGGCAGGTGACCTCGCACGGCACGGCGCCTCATAGACATGAACGAGAGGCTGGCTCTCGCGGGCGCTCCATTAGCCGGCGCGCCACCCTTCGTGCAGATCTGGATTTCTGCGGAGCGCAGGTTTTCTGTAATTGTCTGCGGCGTCCGTCGTGCTCATCGCGCAAAGTTCGGCGCGGGGCGTGAAGACGGGTGCGCGGCGCGGAACCGAACGAACGTTCGATTCTTTGCGCGTGCACCGTCTCGAGATCCGGCGTAAAAATTCGCATGCTCAGTCTCGCGGAAGCGCAGCCGCAACTTTCTCCGTTCGACCAAATCCGCGCCGACCTTCGTCAGCTTTATCTTAAAGACTCCCGCCCTTGGATCATTGGCTTCAGCGGCGGCAAGGATTCCACTCTCGTCGCCTCGCTCATTTTCGAAGCCGTTCTCGCTCTTCCACCGGAGGAGCGCGCCAAGCCCATTGCCATTCTCTGCACCGATACCCGCGTCGAAATTCCTGCCGTCGTTGAGCGCATCGACGCCACTCTCGACCTCATGCGCGCGACTTCCATGCGCGAAGGGCTCGGAATCGAAGCCCATTTGCTCGAACCGCCCATCGAGGAATCCTTCTGGGTCAATCTTATCGGCCGCGGCTACCCGCCGCCGAACCGCACCTTTCGCTGGTGCACCCAGCGCCTGAAGATCGACCCGGTGAACGATTTCGTGCGGCAGCGCGTCGCGCAGTGGGGCGAATCCATCCTCCACCTCGGTGCGCGACGCGCGGAAAGCGCCACCCGCGCTCAGACCATGCAGAACCGAGAATCGCGCAACGGCCTGCGTCGCCATCCCAATCTTCCGCGCGTTTGGGTCTCGAATCCCATTGAATTCCTCAGCACTCAAGACGTGTGGGCCTACCTGCTGCAAAAGCCGAACCCCTGGGGCGGTGACAACCGCTCCCTCTACAAACTTTACGCCAACGCCGGCGGTGGCGAATGCCCCGTGCAAATCGACACGAGCACGCCCGCCTGCGGCCACTCCCGATTTGGCTGCTGGTCATGCACCGTCGTCGAACGCGACCGCGCCAGCGAGGGCCTTCTCGCCGCGGGCGACGAGCGCATGGAGCGTCTCATCGCCTTCCGCGAGACGCTTCTGTTCCACCAGGACCCGGCCAACGGCAAACGCGACAAACGCCGGATGAATGGCGCGGACGGTGACGGCCCGCTGACCCTTGCCTCTCGCCGGGAGTTGCTGGCCGAGCTTCTCGCCATCCAGACCGAGACGGGACTTGCCGTTATTGGCGACGAAGAGCTTTTCGCGATTCAGAAGTTCTGGAATAGTGCGCGCAAGTCCGACGACGGCCAAGGCGTCGCAAGGATCGTCCAACACGCACGCGGCCTCCCCATGAACGAATCACGCGAACCCGACCGCCTCCGCGACATTTTGGTGGGGTGAAAGTGAGCGCGCCTTTGGCGAGGAGGGCTTCACCTGAAGCGACCAAATGGCTGGAACGGTTGAGCACGCTTCGCGTCGATCCCGTGAGTGGCATCGCGCCTTATAAGCCACTGCTTCTTCTCGTTGTCTGCGACTTAGCGGAAGAAGGAAAACTTACTGGAGCGATCCTGCATTGCGACGGCGATCTAGCTTTTCGTTTCAGCTCCTACTGGACAATTGTTGCCAATCGGCGTCGCACAAAGCCCGACCTGCGGCTACCGTTCTACCATTTGCAGACAAGCGACATCTGGCAGCCGCTCGACCTCTCCGGCAATCCCGCAACAAGCCGCGAAGTTGCCGTCCTTGCGCAATTAGACATTTCATTCCTCCTCTGCCTCAATGATTCAGCATTTCGCACCCTTGCGCGCCGCACGCTCATCGCGAAGTATTTCGAGCCACACGAACGTGCCGAACTCTATGACCTATGCGAACTAGAAAAACCGCCACAAGACATCATCGCATCGGACGCCACACGTTTCGTTCCCCCAGAAGATTCTAAGAGAAAACGCGACGCGAAATTTTCCGTCCGCGTCCTTCCCGCCTATGAATACACTTGTGCCCTGACGCGATACCGCATGATCGCCGTGAACGGCACCACGGCCCTAGACGCTGCGCACATCCACCAATTCAAACAAGGGGGAGAATGCCACCCAACCAACGGCCTTGCGCTTTCCAAAACCGCGCACTGGCTCTTTGATCGCGGATATTGGTCAATCAGCGACGACTATCGAATCCTTGTTGCCGAGAAAAGATTCGATGAATCAGGGGAAGAAGGGCACCTCCTAAAACGCCGGTCCGGAACCCTCCTACTTTTGCCTAAGCAACATCACTTTTGGCCGGAGATTCAATGCTTACAATGGCATCGAACTCGACATGGATTCGAGAGTTGCACCGGATAGCGGAACCCTGACACTTTCCCGTATGAGCCTACCTGAAGAGAAATCGCCAAAGGTGTCACCCGCCCACGTCGCAAAGGCGGAACTGCTGAAACCGTCGACAAAGAAGACGAAAGGAAACAAGTCAGCGAAGAAACAGCCTCGTAAGAAGCTCAGTTCGGAAGCGCTCCTCGCTAAATATCCCCGGCACGCAGTCGACAAGGTCTTGCGCATTCCACGAGCAATTTTGGATCAAAATGCGGGGAGGGATTGTTCGGACCAGGACGTTGCTCGTTTCGTTGGGGTTGGGTTCGGTGGGCCTATTCGAACTGAGATCAGCTCTGCGTTAAAGTATGGATTTCTTGAAAGACCTTCGGCAGGGCGGGTGAGGGTTACGGATCTTGCGCGGCAGATTCTTAGACCTCAGGAGCCAAACGATGAATTGGCGGGCCTTCGGAAGGCCGTGATGCATGCGAATGATTTCTCTGAGGTTTATAGCCACTACCGCGGCGAAAACCTCCCAGATCGACAGTTTTTTGAGAACGCGTTAATCGACAAGTTCGCGATCCCTAAAGAAAAGGTGTCAGAATTTATTGAACTGCTCTTGGCATCACTGGACGCCGCACGATTGAGTGAAAAGCTAAACGATAAGATTCGGCTAATTGATGTCTCGAAAGATGCTTCAACTTCGGAAGACGTATCTAGTCCAGCTCTCCGAAAATTAAGTCGGGACGTTAAAATTGGAGTTGGCGACACCTGCTTTGTGATGATGCCGTTTGGCGCTCCCATCGGCGAATACTATTCACAGATTTACGAACCCGCGATCCGTAAGGCTGGACTTTTACCTGTTCGTGCCGACAACGAAATTTTTGGAACTGGGAAAATCATGGATCAGATCTGGGCAGGTATAACTAATGCCAAGGTGCTTGTCGCGGAACTGACTAAGCGAAACCCCAATGTTTTCTACGAGCTCGGACTGGCTCATGCCTTAAAGAAGCCTGTCGTGTTGGTGTCTTCAAACGAAGAAGACGTGCCGTTTGATTTGAAGCACATCCGTGTCATCTATTATAATATGGCTGACCCATTTTGGGGCACGAAATTGCTCGAAAAGGTCGCGGAAAATATTTTGTCTGCCCTTCGAAATCCTGAAGAGGCTGTCTTCGCCCGCGCGGTTGAGACGACTTAGGTGAGAGAGGCGTAAGCACGCGAGGGTTCCATTTCGGCAGTTGACTCCAACTCCGTAAACAACAACTACGTGCTAAGACTCGCCTTACCTCCGAGGAGTTTATCGAGGCATTCTATCGAGGGGTTGGTTTGCGCAATCAAGCTGGCTAGGCCATCTGCGCTTTTGCTCGGCGTGGAGAAGAGCTCCCCTGGGGATTTAGGGTTGCACGAAGAACAACGCAAAGACTTCGACCACGACATGGGGGTCGGAGGGGAATTGCGCGACATCGTGCGCGCCGCGCTCAACCACCGCGCCGGGCGCAAGCTCGATGAAAACGGCTACAAGCAGGAGTTCCGCCGGCATTTTGAATTTGGCTGCCTGCGGCTCAAGCGGCTTTGGGAAAACAGTGGCAACGATACGGCGCGCTTCGTCGCAACGCTCCTGCGTCGGTGCGGCGAGGGCTTTGTCGGCAGCTTCGCCGCGGGTGGCGGCGGCCACGGTGGCGGGCAGCCACTTTCGGTCGTCGAATCCGAGGTGAAATTGCGCCTGCTCGCCGACGCGCCCGAGTGGAGCATGAACGGCCCGGGCACGAAGAACGGCTTGCTGGTCATTTCCGGGGAGCCGGGCAGCGGCAAAAGCCAACTTGCGCTCGACCTTCTCGCGCAACTTTCCAACCACGGAGTACGGTTTGTCTTCTTCGACCTGAAAGGTGAATTGGAGGATGACCCCGACAACCCCCGGCAGCAAGAGACACGCGCGAAGTTTCTCAAACAAACGGGTGCGCGCTACGTCCGGCTCATTCGCGAAGACCTGCCGATCAACCCTCTCTGGCGCGACCGCAACGACACCGTCAATGCTCAGAACGCCTACGAAATCGCCTCCTTGATCTCCGCCTTCGCTCCTCAACTCGGCGCGAAGCAGATCGCCGACTTGTGCGATGCCTACACAGCGCTCGACGCGCCGGATTTTGTGGGGCTGCTGGCCGATCTCGAGCAGCGCGGAGCGAGCGGCGTGGAACGCGCAATCATTAAGCGCATCGTGGATGTAAACCTCTTCGCCAGCGCCGCCACCGCGATGCCGATCGACGAATGGCTCTCTCGTTCGCTGGTCATCGACTTCAAACAATTCGGCAACGATGACGCCACCAAGAGCATCGCCGTCGCGCTCATCCTCAATTTTCTGATGAAGCACCTCAACCGACAACTTTCACCAAAAGACGGCGTCCAGCCGCTGAAGATGGTGCTCTTCGTCGATGAGGCGCATTTGCTGCTGCCGAAAGAAGGCAAAGCCGGGCTTCTCGGGTCGTTGGCGAAGCAAGGCCGCTCCTGGGGCTTCCCGGTCTGGCTCGCCTCGCAAGATGCCGATGCCTTCCTCACGACCGGCGACCGCGCCACCGACTTTGCCGAACTCGCCGAATGCGGCCTCCACTTCTCTCCCGCCAAGCTCACCGCGGCGAAGCAAAAGAAGATCCTCGGCGGCCAGCTCAACCACGCCTTGAACAAAGGAGAAGCGGCGCTAAGACTCAGCGGAAAGCTGACGACGGGAGCGGCAAGGCAATTTCATCGCGACAATGGAAGATAACGCGCCGCCGCAGGCGCGAAGCTAAACCGCGAGACGCTCTCTGGGGCGAACGCTGAAGATTTCATCGCGTCTCAGCGATTCGATCTGCGATTCCCGAACGGTCACCACCGCGACGGTTTCCCCCACCGCGTTGAAGACTTCGAGCTCATAACCGGATTCTTGATTCGGCTGGCCTTCGTAAATCTCCACGATCGTCGCCACATCGCCACGCTGGAGGTTCTCCTTTGGGAGGTCGTCGGCAAGAGCGATGCGGTGGAAAAGCGGAAATTTCACGTGTGATCGGGATAGAGCGTCAGAAATCGGGTTTGGCCAGACGCTTTGATCGTGGCCCAATAAGAGACGACTCGCAAGTGGATGCCATTCGGTCCACGCAAAATCCCCCGGATGGCGTATTTGATTCCATATTCGAACGGCCCCACGATCTCCGCATCCTGCGAGAGCAGGAGATCGCGCAAATCCGAGAGCAGTCGCTCCGATTCGACGAACGTGTAGCCGGCCCGTGCGAGGAAGTCGGACTTATCGCTTTCTTCCAAGGGGCGCAGCAAATATTCGGTGATCTTGCGGGGATCGATGATGCTGTTTGCCGGCAACCTCATCGCGAGAAGCCCAAGTTGTCGGCGATGCGCTTTATAGAGGAAATGGTTTCGCGAATTTCTGCTCCCGTGTTCGTCGAGCCGAGGGAGAAGCGCACGCTTTCGTGCGCGGCGGGGCCGGGCTTCATCGCGGCGACGACATGTGAGGGATCGGGCGAATCCGCCAAGCAGGCGGAGCCGCTGCTCGCGCAGATGCCGGCTTGGTCGAGGAGCAGAAGCAACGCTTCGCTGTCGAGGCCTGGGAAATGGAGGTTCGCCGTGTTGCCGAGGCGATTAT
Source organism: uncultured Chthoniobacterales bacterium (assembly GCA_964247025.1). Classification (GTDB taxonomy): domain Bacteria; phylum Verrucomicrobiota; class Verrucomicrobiia; order Chthoniobacterales; family JAATET01; genus JAATET01. Next base: position 101,172 of record CAXTSM010000006.1, on the reverse strand, counting down.
CGGTCTCGCCGTTTCGTTCGACGCCAGGAACGGCGGCAAGGAGGCCGGTTTCCAGCTCATCGCGCAACGGGCGCACCGCTCGGTCGTAGGCGGCGAGTTTTTTGCGTGCGAGGGCGGCCGCCGTGCCGAGGCCGGCGATGAGGGCAAGGCTTTCCGTGCCGCCGCGCCGGCCGCGCTCCTGATGGCCGCCGTGCATGAATGGCGTGAACGGTGCCTTGCGGCGGACGTAGAGCGCGCCGACGCCCTTGGGCGCGCCGATTTTGTGGCCGGTAAGCGCAAGGTAATCAACCGGCAGTTTCTTCGCGTCGATCTCGACCTTGCCGGCAGCCTGCACGGCATCGCAGTGGAAGAGCACGCCGCGGTCTCGGCAAAACCACGCGATTTCCTCCACTGGAAACAGCACGCCGGTTTCATTGTTGGCCCACATCAGCGAAACGCCCGCCGTCTCGGGCGTGATTGCGGATTCTAAATCGGCCAATGAGAGCCGGCCCCCGCGATCCACGGGGAGATAGGTGACGCGAAAGCCCGTGGCTTCGAGTTCGCGGCAGAAGCCGAGCACGGCGGAATGTTCGACCGCCGAGGTGACGATGTGGCGCTTGGTTGGATCAGCGCGCCGGATGGCTTGCAAGGCGGTGTTGTCGCTTTCGGTGCCGCCGCTCGTGAATACGATTTCCGACGGATGCGCGCCGATCAGGTCGGCGACCTGCTCGCGGGCGGTTTCCAGCACCTTTTTTAGCCGCGAACCGAACCGGTAGCTGCTCGAAGGGTTTCCCCATTCCTCCCGGAAATACGGCAGCATGGTCTCGATCACTTCCGTCCGCACCGGGGTGGTCGCGTTGTGATCGAGGTAGACCATCGGTCGGGTCGATCGAAGGCTACCGGGCTGGCGCCAGCGGGTTCCGGGCGATGCTTTCGGTCCAGGGCTTGACGCAGAGCGCGTCATCGAGCGTGGCCAGCTTGAGTTTTCGTTTTTTGGCGAGCGAGACCAGATATGCGTCGGTCGCCTCGGAGGGCGTAGGGATTGCGACCATCTCCGCGGTGGGCGGGTCGGCGGCGACAAAGCGGGCCTGCCTTCGGGAGGTGATGTCGCTCAAGGCATCGCTCGCGTGCGCGAATCGCGCGTGGCAACCCGGGTCGAGGCTCACCCGCCGGAACCACGCCTCGGTGAACGGGCAAGTTGCGAAGGCGGTTTGTTTCTCGAGCCGCCTCCGGTCTGCCGCGTGGTGCCAGTAGGACACCCAGTCGCAGGCGAGCAGAACATTCACGTCGAGAAGTTGGCTCACGGGTGGCAGGCGAGAAGCGCCGGGATGGACTCGGCGGTCATCGGAGGGGCGTCGGGTGGAGCCGTGAGGACCTTTCGGCCGTTTCGTCGGACGAGCCGGGCTCCATGGGATTGGTCCCGGGCGAGAAAAAGTTTGCCGTCCTGGAGTTCGAACGAAGCTTTGTCGCTGGCTTGAAGGTGCGGGGCCTTCCGGTAGCGCGTGGAAAAGACCAGTTGGCCCTTGGTGGAGAGGGTGGCCGTTCCATGGCGGCAATCTTACGCGTCTTACTTCGCGGGGCAAGTTTCCGCTACGAGCGCAGCGCGCGCAGCGCCTCGATGAAGCGGCGGTTCTGGTCCATCGTGCCGACCGACACGCGGATCCACTCGGGCATCCGGTAGCTGCGCATCGCGCGGACGATGAGGCCCTGCTTGAGCAGCGCCCGGAAAACGGCATCGCCGTCGCCCACCCGCACGAGCACGAAATTCGCGTGGCTGGGCACGTATTCCAGCCCGAGCCCCGCGAACTCGCTTTCCAAATAAGCGCGGCCCTCGCGCGTGAGGGCGCGGGTTTTTTCCATGTGCTCGGCGTCGGCGAGCCCGGCCGCCGCGCCGGCCTGGGCGATGGCGTTCGCGTTGAAGGGCTGGCGGGTTTTCTGCAGGATCTCGGCCAGCGGGGCGGGGGCGAGGCCGTAGCCGATGCGCAGGGCGGCCAGGCCCTGAATCTTCGAGAAGGTGCGCATCACGACGACGTTGCGGCCCTCGCGCACGTATTTGAGGACGTCCGGCGCGTCGTCGAGGAATTCATGGTAGGCCTCGTCGAACACGACGACGACGTGCTCGGGCACCCGCGCCATGAAGGCGTCGATTTCCTCCTGGTCGACGAGCGTGCCGGTCGGGTTGTTCGGGTTCGCGATGAAGACTTGGCGCGTGCGCGGCGTGATCGCGGCCAGCATGGCGTCGAGATCGTGAGCGTAGCCGGGGTCGGCGACTTCGACCGTCGTCGCGCCGAAAAGCTGAGCCATGAGCGCGTAGACGGCGAAGGCGTGCCGGGCGGTCACCACTTCGTCGCCCGGCTTCAAAAACGCGTGGCCGAGGAACTCGATGATCTCGTTCGAGCCGTTGCCCAGGACGACGTTCGCGTGGTCGAGGTCGAGCTTTTGCGCGATGGCGTTGCGCAGCGCCCAGCCGCCGCCGTCGGGGTAGAAGTGCGCGCGCTCGAGCGCGGCGCGCATGGCGGCGAGGGCCTTGGGCGAGGGGCCGAGCGGGTTTTCGTTCGAAGCGAGCTTGATGATCGCGGAGGGCTCGAGGCCCATCTCGCGGGCGAGCTCCTCGACCGGCTTGCCCGGCTCGTAGGCGATCAAATCAAGGACGTGCGGATGGGCGGACGGGAGCATGCCGGAGATCATCCGCCGATTTCGCCGATTTTCGCAGATTAAAATCCTTCGGCATGAATTTGAAACAATCGGCGTGAATCGGCGTAATCTGCGGATCATGCGCATCGCCGTCATCGCCGACACCCACGGGAAATTGCCCGCCGATCTCGCGGCGACGCTGCGCGCGGCGGACGAAATCTGGCACCTCGGCGACTTTTGCGACCACGCGACGCTGGCCGCCGTGCGGCGGATCGGGCGCCCGTTCCACGGCGTGCTGGGCAACAACGATCTCGGCCTCGATCTGCCGGAGCGGCGGTCGCTCGTCCGCGGCGGGAAGACGTTTTTGCTCGTTCACATTCCCCCGCGCCCGGATCGCGTGGGCGGCGCGGATTTTCTGCTGCACGGTCACACGCACGTGCCGCGCGACGAAAGGATCGGCGCGACGCGCGTGCTCAATCCCGGCCCGGTCGGCCGGCCGAACAAGGGCGCGCCGCCGAGCTTCGCGTGGCTCGCGATCTCGCGGACCGGCGTCGTGCGCTGGCGGATCGTGCTCCTCTGACGTGCAACTCACCGAAAAATTTCTCATCTCGATGGCGGGCTGGCCGGTCTTCAAGCGCGCGCAGGCGATCCACGCCGCGGGCGCGGTCGTCGAGGCCGCCTACGAGCCGCCGCTGCTGAAGGGGCGGCTCTCCGAGGGCGGGAAGCAATTTTTCTGCGGCCTGCGGCTGGCCAACGCGATCGACGTGGAGAACCTCTGCCCGTGCCGCGACTCGCGCCAGCGCGGGATCATTTGCGCGCATTCGGTCGCCGTCGGGCTGCAGGTCCTCGAGCCGCGAGCCGCGCGGGAGGAACGACCGGCCGCCGAGGTTCCCCGGCCGGCTCCCGCGGAGATCACCGGCGAAGCGCCGCGCGTCACGATCACCCTCGAGGGCTCGCTGCGCCACCTCGAGGCGGGCATGGATTTCGCCTACGCCCGGCCCGGCGCGGCGAATCCCGCGGCGGAGGCCGCGATCCTCGCCGAGTTCGTCGAGGCGGGATTCCGCGACTTCAAGGGCCGGGCCGCGCTGGAGGGCGAGGACGCGGTGGTGAAATTCTTCGCCGCGACGCTGCCGCGCTGGCGCGCGAAATGGCAGGTCGTCGAGGGCGAACGCTTCCGGCACGTCACCCGCGACCTCGTGCGCATCGAGCCGCAATTCGCGATTCGCGAAGCCGCCGACGGGTGGCTCGACGTGCGGATCCACCACGCCGCCGGGGCCGACGCCTTGCTCTCGCACGCCGACCTCGCTCGCCTCCTGCAAAGCGGCCAGCCGCACCTGCGGCTGAAGAGCGGGAAAATCGCCGTCGCCGATCCCGCGCTCGCCGCCGATCTCGAGGAGGTGCTGCGCGACTGCGATCCGCGCCAGGAACGGGGCGGCTACCGCATCGCCCCGCGGCATCGGGATTACCTCGAGGCGAGTATCGCCCTCTGGAAGGGGCATCCCGCGGCCGCGACGGCGAAACTTTCCGCGAAGGATCTCGGCCCGTTGCGGACGCGGTTGCGGCCGTATCAAATCGACGGCGCGGTGTGGCTGCTCGAGCGCGCGCGCGCGGGGCTCGGCGGGTTGATCGCCGACGAAATGGGGCTCGGGAAAACCGTCCAGGCGCTGGCGCTCATCGAGGCGATGGGGGAGGGCACCGCGCTCGTCGTCTGCCCGTCGTCATTGGTCTGGAATTGGCGGCGCGAGGCGGAGCAGTTTCTTCCCGGCGCCCCCGTCCTGACGATCGACGGCCCGAACCGCGAGGCCCTCTTCGCCGCCATCCCGCGGCACCGCATCGTGATCACGAGCTACGCGCTGCTGCGCCGCGACATCGAGCATTATCGCCGCATTCCCTTCGCCGCCGCGCTGCTCGACGAGGCCCAGCACATCAAGAACCCCGACAGCCAGAACGCCCGCGCCGCCGCGGCGATCGACGCCGCGAGCCGCTTCATCCTCACGGGCACGCCGATCGAGAATTCCGTGCGGGACCTCTGGTCGCTCTTCGAGTTTTTGCTGCCGGGCTACCTTGGCAACCGCACGGATTTCCGCGACCGCTACGAGACGCCGCTGCTGGCCGGGGGCGCGCCGCGCGAGGTCTGGTCGCGCCTCTCCCGCCGCATCGCGCCGTATCTGCTGCGCCGCCGCAAGCGGGACGTGCTCACCGACCTGCCGGACAAGATCGAGCAGGTGCTCGAGATCGAGCTCACCGACGCCCAGCGCGCCACCTACGCGAAGCTGCAGGAGGCGGCCCGCGCGCAGGTCGACCAGCTCCGCGACCAGGGCCGGGCGGGCGCGGCGCGCCTGCGCGTGCTCACGGCGCTGCTGCGCCTGCGGCAGGCCTGCTGCGACCTGCGGCTGCTCGGCGCAACGGGCGAGGACGCCGTCGCGTCGGCAAAGATCGGGGCGCTGCGGGAGCTGCTCGGCGAGGCGGTGGACGGTGGTCACCGCGTGCTTGTTTTCAGCCAGTTCACGTCGATGCTCGACCTCATCGGGCGCGCGCTGGCCGCGGACGAGATCGCCTTCTGCCGGCTCGACGGCTCGACGAAGGATCGCGGCGCGGTGGTCGATCGCTTCCAGGGCGACGCGGCCATCCCGGTCTTCCTCATCAGCCTCAAGGCCGGCGGCGTGGGGCTCAATCTCACCGCGGCGGACACCGTCATTCATTTCGACCCGTGGTGGAATCCCGCCGTCGAGGCGCAGGCCACGGACCGCGCGCACCGCATCGGGCAAAAGAACGTCGTCACCTCGATCAAGCTCATCGCGCGCGGCACGATCGAGGAGCGGGTGCTCGCGCTGCAGCGGAAAAAACGCGAGCTGCTGACCGGCACGGTGGACGCCGAGGGCGCCCTCGCCCGGCTCGACGCGGACGATCTCGCCGAGCTCGTCGGCTAGGGCGGGTTCACGCCCATGTCGCCACGGCGCTCCGCCGCCGTGTGGCGCGGGAGGACGCGCCCCCCGGCGCCCCGACGGAGCGGGGCGGCTACAGGGGCCATCGGCGGGCGTCGATTGGCCCGGAGGCGCAATGCGTCCGGTCGCGTGTTGCCATGTCGCCACGGCGCTCCGTCGCCGTGCGGCGCGGGAGGACGCGCCCCCCCGGCGCCCCGACGGAGCGGGGTGGCTACAGGGGCCATCGACGGGCGTCGATTGGCCCGGGCATTTCGAATCTTCCGCCGGGCGGGCGATGCAGCCCGGGGGTTGCGCGCCGCCGCCGGGTGGCTTATCGCTTTCGCCGATGAATTTACCGCGCCCATTTCTTTCTGTTCTCGCCGCCGTGGTTGCGGCAGCTTCCCCGGCCATGGCTCAATCCGCACTCGAAAAAGGCGAAGCCTTCCTCGCCGCCAACGGCAGGAAGGACGGCGTCAAAACCACGGCTTCCGGCCTCCAATACGAAGTCCTCACCGCCGGCGCGGGAAAGAGCCCGAAGGCCACGGACACCGTGCAGGTCAACTACCGGGGCACCACGATCGACGGCAAGGAGTTCGACAGCTCCTACAAGCGCGGCGAGCCGATCGAGTTCCCCTTGAACGGCGTGATCCCCGGCTGGACCGAGGGCGTGCAGCTCATGAAGGAGGGCGCGAAATACCGGTTCTTCATTCCGTCCAAGCTGGCCTACGGGTCGCGCGGCGCCGGCGGGGCGATCGGGCCCGACGAGACGCTCATCTTCGAGGTCGAGCTGCTCAAGGTGCGCTGAGCGCCTCGGCTTTTCATTGGAATTGACTCGCCGCGATGCGAGGATGCGGCCGTGACGAATGCCCCCGACGCCGTCACTCGGCTGGAAATCGCGCTGGAAAAGGAGCGAGAGCGAGTGCGCGGTGCAGACACCGAACTCGCCCGCGTGCTCGAGGAGCTTCGCCGCGTCCAGCTCCAGCTCATCGAGGCGGAGAAGCTCGAGTCCATCGGCCGGCTCGCCGCCGGCGTGGCCCACGAGATCAAGAACCCGCTGGCGATCATCGCGATGGGCGTGGAATTCCTGCAGGGGCGCCACGGTTCCGACGACGTCACCGCCGGCGTGCTGAAGGAACTTGCCGACGCGGTGACGCGGGCGGACAACGTTTCGAGGGGCCTGCTCGACTTCTCTGCCCCGCATCGACTCGAGATCCGGTTGCACGACCTGAACCAGATCGCCCGCACCGCGGTCGGGCTCGTGCGCGGAGAAATTCACCGGGGCCGTCATCACGTGGAGTTCGAGCTCGGAGAAATTCCTCCCGTCCCGATCGATCCCGGCAAGACCATCCAGGTGTTCGTCAATCTCCTGACCAACGCGCTGCACGCCATGTCCGACGGCGGCGGCGCGATGATCGTGCGGACGCGGGTCGGGCCGGTGGATGGCCCGGACGCAAGCTCGGGAGATCCGGAGTGGGCCGTGATCGCCGAGGTCGCCGACACCGGCCCGGGCATCCCCGAGGGGTTGCTCGGGCGAATCTTCGAGCCTTTCTTCACGACCATGCCGACCGGGAAAGGCACCGGCCTTGGCATGGGCGTCGTGAAATCGATCATGACCCTTCAGCATGGCCGCGTGGAAATGCGCAACCGCGAAGGCGGCGGAGCCATGGCCGTGCTCACCTTTAGAATCCAACCTGTTTCATGAACCCCAAACGCATCCTCATCGTCGACGACGAATCCTCCTTCACCCGCATCCTGCGTCTCACGCTCGAAGGCACCGGCAAATTCCTGGTCGAGGAGGTCAACGACGGCCGGCGCGCGGTCGAGGTCGCTCATTATTTCAAGCCGGACATTATTTTTTTGGATGTCGTCATGCCCGAGATCGACGGCGGCGACGTGGCCAACAAGATCAAGGCCGACCCGGAACTCGCGGCCATTCCCATCGTGTTTCTGACCGCGATCGTTTCGCCGACCGAAGCGCGGCATCAGTCCGGCATCGGCGGATTTCCCTTCCTGTCAAAACCGGTGAGCGTCGACGCGCTGGCGAAGGCGGTCGAAACCTACTGCCCGTGAGTTGATTACGACGAAGGCTTCGATTCCTAAATTTGTCGTTGCCAAGTCGAAAAGTCCTGGCATCTTCGCCCTTGTTCTGGGGGGAACAGCAGGCCGTCGTGGCGTTCGTCGCGGCGGCCTGCACTTTTTTTTGCCCCCGGTTGTTTTTGGGCGCGTGATTCGGCGGCTCCCGCGGTGGAAGGATCCAGGGGGGACCCCGGAATGCAGTCGCAAGCGCGGTCCGCGGAAAAATGCTCGGGGGGGGACTTGAACCCCCATGCCTTTCGGCATGCGCCCCTCAAACGCACGTGTCTGCCATTTCACCACCCGAGCTTTGAGTGGACCGCGGATCGAAGCCGACCCGCGGAGAAGAGTCGGCAGTGTCTCACGAAACTTTCCGCGCGCAAGCAGGAATTTTCGCTTGAGTCGTGGCCGCATCGCTGCCATTTTCCCCGGTTCTCACCAAGGCATTTTATGGCATACGCAATTGTTCAAACCGGCGGCAAGCAATACCGCGTCGCGGAAGGCGATCTCATCGACGTCGAAAAACTCAACGTCGAAGCCGGCCGGGATACCACCCTCGAGGTGCTCTTCTTCGCCGACGGCGACAAGGTCTCGCTCGGCTCCCCCCTGCTCGCCGGCGCATCGGTCACCGCGGAGGTCGTCGACCAGCACAAGGGCGAGAAGGTCATCGCTTACAAATACAAGCGCCGCAAGGGCTACCATCGCACCGTCGGCCACCGCCGCCAGCTCACGAAGCTGAAAATCAAAACCATCTCCATCTGATCATCCGCCATGGCACATAAAAAAGGACAGGGCAGCGTCAAAAACGGCCGCGACAGCACGAGCAAGCGCCTCGGCGTCAAGAAATTTGGCGGCGAAGCCGTCATCGCCGGGAACATCATCATCCGCCAGCGCGGCACGAAGTTCATCCCTGGCCGCAACGTCGGCCTCGGCCGCGACTACACGATCTGGTCCCTCGTCGATGGCCACGTCAAGTTCGACCGCGCCGGTCGCCGCGTGAACGTCGATCTCGCCGCCGCGTAACGCGCCGGGGAAAGTCATCGGGAGCGAGCGCGGCCGAGGCCGCGCTTTTCTTTGGGGTCTCTCGAACGCGGAAGAAGGGGAAAACGGAAAGTTGCGGCCGTCTTCATCTTTCTCCCTTTCCCCGCTTTTAAATGTATTTCGCGATTCCTCGATTCGGCCTTTGCTGTGCTCCATGCACCTTCCGCATTGGATCGAACGCAAGCGTGACGGCGGCGAGCTGACCGCGCCCGAGATCGCGGCTTTGATCGAGCGGTTCACCGCCGGTCACGTTCCCGACTACCAGATGGCGGCGCTGGCGATGGCAATTTATTTCCGCGGCCTGACGACCGGAGAGACCGCCGCGCTCACTGCCGCGATGCGGGACAGCGGGCGGGTCTTTCGCTGGCCCCCGGGCACGCCGCCGAAGGTGGACAAGCATTCCACCGGTGGCATCGGCGACAAGGTCTCGCTCGTGCTCGCGCCCTTGCTGGCCTGCGAGGATTTCTGGGTGCCGATGGTTTCCGGCCGCGGGCTCGGCATCACCGGCGGCACCCTCGACAAGCTGGAGTCGATCCCCGGGTTCGACGTGCATCTGTCGGAGGAAGCCGCGCTCCGCCAGATCGAAAAGATCGGCCTTTTCATGGCGGGACAAACCGCGGATTTTTGCCCGGCCGACAAAAAACTCTACGCGCTGCGGGACGTGACGGGCACGGTGCCCTCCCCGGGGCTCATCATTGCGAGCATCATGTCGAAGAAGCTCGCCGAGTCGCTCGACCGCCTGGTCCTCGACGTGAAGTTCGGCCTGGGCGCGTTCATGAAAACGCGCGAAGAGGCCGAGTCGCTCGCCGCGGGCCTTTCGGCGGCGGGCAACGGCAACGGCGTGCGGACCACCGCGCTGCTCACCCCGATGGACGAACCCCTGGGCGCCACCGTCGGCAACGCCCTGGAAGTCGCCGAGTCCGTGGAGACCCTGCAAAATCGCGGGCCGGCGGACCTCGTCGACCTCACGCTCGCGCTCTGCGCGAACGTGACCGATCTGCCTCGAGAGACTTTCCAAAAGCATCTGGAGTCCGGCGCCGCGTGGAAAAAATTTCTCGACCTCGTCGAGTCGCAGCGGGGCAATGCGCGCGCGCTGGAGAACCTGGCGACCTTTCATCCCGCGCCCGAGGTCGTCGAGATCCTCGCCCCGCGCGACGGCGTGATCCGGCGAATCGACGCCCGGGCCATCGGCCTGGCCAGCGTCTTGCTGGGCGCCGGCCGCATGGTCTCCGCCGATCCGATCGACTTCGCCGTGGGCTTCAGCGGAATCCGCAAGACGGGCGAAGCCGTGGCGAAAGGCGAGCCGCTTCTGGCCATTCACGCCCGCGACGCGACCGGTCTCGAAATGGCGAGACAGGCCGTCGAAAAAGCGATCGTCGTCGAATGAGGCGCGCCTTTCTCCTGTCGATCGTCGCGTTCGCCTCCGCCGCCCCGGCCGAGGAAAAAAGCGCCGCGGCCGGCCGCGCGGAACTCGTCCGCTGGCTGGTCACGCACCAGGATGACCTCCGCGACATTCCGTTTGCGGACGTGGTCATGGCCGCAACCGGAAAACGCATCATCCCCGTCGACCCGAAGCGGCACGCCGGGCTTCTGCAAAAACTCGGCGACGCGCTCGACGCCACGCTGGCCGCGCTGAACGATCCCGCGCACATGATCCACCGCGCCGGTCGCGTGAACGAAGCCAGCCACTTCATCGAGGACGAGATCCGCCGGCAGGCCAACCGGATCCCCGGCTGGAAATGCACCGTCCCGCTGACCTCCGAAGGGCGCGAGCAGCGGTCCGGCTATCCCGATCTGCGCATCGCGACGGATGCGGGCGTCGTGCTTTACCTCGACCCGAAGCTCTACCATGCCGGAAGCCGCGACAGCTCGCTGCGCACGTTTTATTACGAGCCCCGCGCGCTCACGGGGAAGATTCAGGACGACGCGCTGCAACTGCTCGTCGGCATCGAGCATGCCGGGACCGATGCCTCGTCCATGCGTCTGACGAGGTGGGAACTCGTCGACGTCTCCAAGCTCCACGTGAGCCTCAAAGCCGAGTTCCAGGCGGGCAACCGCGACATCTACCGCTCCGAAATGATCGTCGGCCGCCCGGCGAAATAGTTCAGGCTTCGCGCGGCGGGGCGCGGCGCGGCGACGGGGAAAGCGGCGCGGAAGGAAACCGTTGTCGCCGCCCCGCTCCGTCGGGGCGCGGTGGGCGGGGGAAATCGCGCAAGCGGGCGCACACGCGACGGAGCGCCGCGGCGATGGAAACCAGCGCGCGCCGACTCGTTTCCATGCCCGGCCGAAAGAGATGGGCGTTCCCGCTTTGATGCCGGCCGCTTTCACGGTAAATTGCGCGCGATGCGCATCGTTCGTTGTTCGGAAAAAGAATACCTCGTCAAACTCAGGGCCCTCGACCGCCGGGCCGCCCCGGACGCGGCCGTGCAACGGACCGTGGCGGAAATTTTCGCGGCCGTGGAAAAGGGCGGGGACAAGGCGCTCCTGCGGTTCTCCGAAAAATTTGGCGGGCCGAAATTGACGCCGGCGAAACTTCGGGTGTCCGAAGCCGAGATCGCGGCGGCGGTGCGGACCCTGCCCTCGAAAGTAGAAAAAGCGATCCGCGCCGCGCGCGCGAACGTGCGGGCTTTCGCCCGGGAAAGCCGGCGGGAGAACTGGTTCACGAAGAACCGGCAGGGCGTGATCGTCGGGGAGCGGTTCGATCCCTTTCGCCGCGTGGGCATTTACATCCCCGGCGGCACCGCGCCGCTCGTCTCCACCGCCGTGATGACGTGCACGCTCGCGCACGCCGCCGGCGTGCCCGAGGTCGTCGCGGTCACGCCGGCCGCGAAGGACGGGACCGTGCACCCGGCCCTGCTCGCGGCCCTGAGCCGGTGCGGGGCGACGGAGATCTACCGCGTCGGCGGCGCGCAGGCCATCGCGGCGCTCGCGTTCGGCACGAGGACGATCGCGCCGGTGGCGAAACTTTTCGGTCCCGGCAACGCCTACGTCGTCGAGGCGAAGCGCCAGGCGGTGGGGCTTTGCTCGATCGATCTTCTGCCGGGGCCCAGCGAGGTGCTCGTCATCGCCGACGAAGCCGCAAACCCCGAGTGGATCGCGGCGGATCTGCTCGCCCAGTCCGAGCACGGGCACGGGAGCATCTCGGTGCTGCTGACGCCGTCGGCGAAAATCCTGGACGCCGTGAACGCGGCGGTGGAACGCCAGGCCGCGCAATCCGCCCGGCCGGAATTTCTCCGGGAGGCGCTCGAAAACGCGCTGCTCGTGCAGGTCAACGATCTGGATGAAGCGATCGCGCTGGCGAACGCCTTCGCGGCCGAGCACGTCTCGATCGCGACGCGTGAGCCCGGCGGGGTGGCGGCGGAGCTGATCACGACGGGGGCGATTTTTCTCGGCGGGATTTCGCCGGTGGTCGGCGGGGATTTTCTCGCCGGCCCGAGCCACGAGCTGCCGACCGGCGGGGCGGGCAAATCGTTCCCCGGCCTCACGGTCGACCAATTCCAGCGCCGCACCAGCATCGTGCGCTTCGACGAAAAATCGCTTCGGAAGTCGCTCCCGTTTTTGAAGACGTTCAGCGAGATCGAGGGGCTCGACGCGCACGGGCGCTCCGCCTCGATCCGGCTGGCGAAAGGGGCGTCGGCTTCGCGCCGATGAGCGTCGGAACGTCGGCGGGAAGCCGATGCCACTGGCGCGTGCCGCGCCGGACGCTCGATCTGACGCGCCACGGCGTGGTCATGGGCGTGCTCAACGTCACGCCCGACTCGTTTTCCGACGGCGGAAAGTTCGTCGATCCGGACCGGGCGTGCGCGCACGCCCTGGCGATGGAAGCCGAGGGCGCGACGATCGTCGACATTGGCGGGGAATCCACCCGGCCGGGGGCGACGGCAATTTGCGCGGCCGACGAAATCGCCCGCGTGCGACCGGTGATCGAGCGGTTGCGCGCGCGTTCGGAGGTCCTGATCTCGATCGACACGAGCAAGGCGGCCGTGGCCGAGGCCGCGCTCGCGGCGGGGGCGGACATCATCAACGACGTGACGGCGCTCACGGGTGACCCGGCGATGACGGTCGTCGCCCGGGAATCCGGCGCGGGGGTGGTGCTCATGCACATGCGCGGCACGCCGGCGACGATGCAAATCCGCCCGCATTACGAGGACGTCGTCGGGGAGGTCCGGGAATTTCTTAGACAGCGTTTTGACGCGGCGGTAGCCTCCGGCATCGACCCCGAACGGATGGCCCTCGACCCAGGAATCGGCTTTGGAAAAACGACCGCCCACAATCTCTCCCTGCTGCGGCATTGCGACGAATTCGCCGTCGGAGGGCGCCCCGTGCTGATCGGGGGGTCGCGGAAATCCTTCCTCGGGCGCGTCGTCGGGGCGGAGGATGCGGCGGCCCGGTTCTGGCCCGGCGTCGCGCTGACGAGCTTCTGCCGGGAGCGCGGCGCGCGCATTTTCCGCGTGCACGAGCCGCGCCCGCACCACGACGCGCTGCGCATGACCGAAGCCATCCTCGAGGGGATCTGATCGTGGGCGAAAAAACCGGGGACTTCATCCGCGAGAATTGGACCGCGCCGATCGAGATCGTGATCCTCGCGGTCGCGCTCTACCACATCTACACGTATCTGCAGGGCACGCGCGGCGCCCGCATCCTGATCGGCCTGGCGCTGATCGTGCTTACGCTCACGTTGATCTCCACGCTGCTGAACCTGGTGGTCATCAGCTGGCTGCTGCGCAGTTTTTCGCTGTTCTTCATCGTGGCGCTGGTCGTGATCTTCCAGCCGGAGCTGCGCCGGGCGCTGACCGAGTTGGGCAGCCACCGGTTTTTCGGCTCGGCGTTCGAGAACCGCGAGACGATCGAGGAGATCACCGACACGGTCTTCGAGCTGGCGGGCAAGGGCTTCGGCGCCCTCATCGCGGTCGAGCGGGAGATCAGTCTTGGGTCCATCGCCGAGACCGGGGTGGGGATCGATTGCGATTATTCGAAGGAGCTCGTGCTGACGATTTTCCAGCCCAAGACGGTGCTGCACGACGGTGGGCTGATCGTCTCGAACGACCGCATCGTGGCCGCCGGCTGCATCTTCCCGCTGACCCAGCGCGAGGATCTCGACCGCAATCTTGGGCTGCGCCACCGGGCCGGCCTGGGCCTGAGCGAGGAGTCCGACGCGTTGACCCTGGTGGTGAGCGAGGAGACCGGGCAGGTGTCCATTTGCCACAACGGAATCATCGAACGGAACCTGAACGTGGAGAAATTCCGCAACCGCCTGAGCCACCTTTTACTGCTGGAGAAATATGACGACCGTCCGGAAACTGACGCATCGCTGGATGGCTAAGCTCACGTGCCTGCTGCTCGCGGCGGGCTTGTGGTATGTCATCAAGCAAAACGTGAAACAAGCGCCCGCCGACCGGAGCTGGCCCGACCCGGCCGCCGCGACGCAATCGAGACGATGAACGACCCCCGAAAACTTTTTGGCACGGACGGCGTCCGCGGTGTCGCGAACATCGAGCCCGTCACCGCGGAGACCGCGCTCAAGCTCGGCCGCGCGGCGGCGCATGTGTTCAGCCGCGACGGCGGGCCCTACGGCCGCCGCGACGGCATTCGCCCGAAGATCGTCATCGGCAAGGACACGCGCCTTTCCGGCTACATGCTCGAGAACGCGATGGTGGCGGGCATCACGTCGCTCGGCGTGGACGTGCTGTTGATCGGCCCGCTGCCGACGCCCGGGGTGGCCTACATCACGCGCTCGCTGCGGGCGGACGCGGGGATCGTCCTCAGCGCCTCGCACAATCCCTACGCGGACAACGGCATCAAGTTTTTCCGCCACGACGGCTACAAGCTCGACGACGCGATCGAGGCGCGGATCGAGGAGCTGGTCTTCAGCGGAGAGATCGAGAACATCCGGCCCACGGCCGGAAAGATCGGCCGGGCGGCGCGCATCGACGACGCGCTCGGCCGCTACGTCGAGCTGGCGAAGCGGAGCTTCCCGCGCGGGATGACGCTCGAGTCGCTGCGCGTCGTGGTCGACTGCGCGAACGGCGCGGCTTACAAGTCGACGCCGAGCATCTTGCGCGAACTGGGCGCCGACCTGGTCGTCGCGCACAACGCGCCGAACGGCACGAACATCAACGCCGATTGCGGCAGCACTTATCCCGGGGAAGTCCAGCGCCTCGTGCGGGAATCCGGCGCGCAGGTGGGCATCACCCACGACGGCGACGCGGATCGCGCGCTGTTGTGCGATGAGAACGGCGAGCTGGTGGACGGCGACGAAATCCTGGCGATCGCCGCGATCGAGAACCTGAAGCGGGGCCGGCTCGTTGGCGACACGCTCGTGGCGACCGTGATGAGCAACTTCGGCCTCGACGAGGCGGTGGAGGCGCAGGGCGGACGCGTGCTGCGGACGAAGGTGGGCGACCGATACGTGATCGAGGAGATGCTGCGCGGCGGATATTCCATCGGCGGCGAGCAGAGCGGGCACATGATTTTCCGGGAATTTTCCACGACCGGCGACGGTATCGTAAGCGCGTTGCAGATCCTGCAAATCATGCTCGAAACCGGCCGGCCGCTCAGCGAGCTGAAGCGCTGCCTGAAAAAATACCCCCAGGCGCAACGCAACTTGAGGGTGCGGGAAAAACCGCCGATCGAGTCGCTTCGCGATGTGCCGGGCTTGATCGCCGGAGCGGAGAAGGCGCTCGATGGAAAGGGCCGGGTGCTGCTGCGTTACTCGGGCACGGAGCCGAAGATCCGCCTGCTCATCGAGGGGCGGGACGAGGAGATGATCAACGCGCACGCGAACCGCATCGCGGACTGTCTGGTCGGGCAGATCGGCGCGTAAGGGAGACGGCCGCCTCAGGCCGGAACGAGCACCGGCCCGGCGTCGGCCGGCGCGGCGGATTCGGCGTTGATCAGCCGCGCGAGCGTCGTCGCGTGGTTGCGGCGGGATCGGTCGAACTGGAAGGCCTGTTTTTTGCCCGCCGTCACGTCGTAGAGGACGACCCGGTCGCAGATGAAACCGCGGCGGTGCAGCGCCTTCCATCCCGCGGTCGGAATGCGATCCAGCCGCGGTTCGTTTCCGATGCTTCGGGCGAAATCCAGCCGGCCTTCGGGAGCGGTCGTGAAGAGAAGCCAGCCGAAGGTGTTGCCGCGCAGCCATTCGCCTTTTCCCGCGACGCAGGGAGCGGCCCAGGCCAGGGTGAAGCCTTGCTTGTCCCGGGTGCGGTGCAGCGCGATCTCGAGGTCGGCGGGGAGAACCGGAACGGATTCCGGCGCGGAGTCGCCGGCGATGTGGCGGAACCGGCGCCACGCGAACCACAGCATCGTCCGCGCGGCTCGAAAAACCCGGGGAGCGAGCCAAACGGTCAATCCGAAGGCCAGGACCACGACGACCAAGGCGACCGCCGGAGAATGATAAACCAGGGCCAGCCCGCCCAGGACGGTGGCGTCCTCCGCGAGGCTGAGGCCGATGTTCGAAAACGGCTCGGGGGAAGCGTTGGCGATGAGGCGGGTGCCGGCTTTCACCCCGTGGGCGGTGAGGGCGACCGTTCCGCCCAACAGACCGACGATGACGTCGTAAACCGGATTCGCGTCCCCAAGCACGGTGATGGCGAGCAGGGCGCCGCCGATCGGGCGAATGAGGGTGTGAACGGAGTCCCAAAGCGAGTCGACCCAGGGCACCTTGTCGGCGAAGAATTCCAGGGCGTAGAGAACGCCCGCCACGCCGACGATCCAAGGGTCGCCGAGCACGGCGAGCTGCTCGTATTGCGGGTGAAGGGTGATCCAGCCCTGTTGGATGGCGAGACCGCTGACAAAAACGGTCAGGTAAAGGTTGATGCCCGCGAGGGTGGCGAGGCCCAGGGCGGAGCCAAGAAGCTGCAGGGTTTCCATGATGCGTTCGAATATCCGCGTGCGGGATCGATTGTCACGGGACTTTTATTCACCGTTCTCGCGGGGAGCGCGGGCGCCCCGCCCGCGAGCGTGGGAAGCCGGGCGGTCCGTGCGCCCTGAAGGTCGTGCCCGGTGACGGTCGCGCAAAAAAAGGAAAAGCCCTTCCGCTTTCGCGGAAGGGCTTTTCGAAGGTGTCTCGGACCGTTCGGTTAGAACGTGAAGGTCACCGAACCGCCACCCCAGAAGGTGCTCGGCGTGGTGCCGACGAGGCCATACCACTGGTAGCTGTAGGCCGCGTAAGGAGCGACAACGATGTTCTTCGTGACGGCGATCGGGAGCGAGATGCCGCCCTGGATGTTGTTCGCGCCGACGAAGGGCGACGGCGGATTTTCGTCCGTCGAGAAGTTATAACGGAAGCTCGTGCCGAACGAAACGTAGGGAGCAAGCGAAACGATATCCTTGTAGATCGGGGTCGAGGCGTCGATGCGGGCTTCGAGGTAGCTGGCGGTCTGCTCCACATAACCACCGTTGCCGATGTTCGGGCCGACGTTGAAGAAGTAGTTGATGCCGGGCGTCACGGTCACGGGACCGAACTCGAGCTTGTAAGCCACGCCGGCGTTCAACTCGTGAGAGTAGAGACCGGTCTGGTTCGCATTCAGCAACGCGTAGAACGTGTAGCCGAGCTTGACGGACAGGTTGCCGAAGGTGTGCGTGTAGGTGGCGATGCCGTCGAATTCCTTGTAGGAGGAGTCCGTGAGGCCGAACGCCGTCCAGCCCGCGAGGGTGAGGAAGTCGTTTTCGGTGAGGTTGAAGGTGACCGAAAGCTGGGTCCAGTAAAGGCTGGAGCCGTAGCCGTTGCCGGGATCGGGAAGCGTGTTGACGCCGCGGAACATGTAAAGGCTGTCCCAACCGGTGCTGAGCGAGGCGGTCCACCAGGGGGTGGGCTCTTCGACGACCGTTTTGACTTCCTTGAAGGACTTGCCGTCGCCAGCGAAGAGAGCGCTGCTGGAGAGCAGAGCCGCCGTGCCGAGGACCGCAGCAAACTTATTAGCGAGTTTCATTTGGGTTGTTTGTTTCTTTGTTTGTTTGGGCTGAAAGACTCGTGCCCGGCGGCGCCGTTCACAAATCAGTCAGGGTTAAGCCTGATTGCTCCCTCGTCAGCAGCACGGAGCATGCCAAGGCGTTTAGCGGTCCTCCCGCCAGATCGTCAACATTATTTCTGGTTTTTTTGAACAAAGCGGCGCGAACGTTGTCTGCCATGCAGGAATCATCGGGGCAGCCCCCGGGATTCAGGCGGCGATGACGCTGATGTCGCCGGGTTGAATCCGGAAGAAGACCTGCTCACCTTCGTGGCATTCGACCTCGGAGTTGCCGTCGTTGGCCAGGATGACGCCGAGTTCGAGTCCGTTGCCGCAGTTCAGGGTGAGCTCGTCGACGGCGCCCTTGAAGATCTCGAGCGAGACCCGCGCGGCGAAGGTGTTTTCCTCGCTCGAGGCGTGGCGGAGAATCCGGATTTTTTCCGGTCGCAGGGAAAGGAGGACCTCCTCGTCGTCGACGCGGGGATTGGCGCGCACTTTGACGCGCAGGCCGCCTTCCATTTCGCAGCGGAGAAAGTCGCCCTCGCGGCTGAGCACCCGGGCGCTGACGATGTTGGTCTCGCCGATGAAGCCGGCCACGAAGCGGGTGGCGGGCTCGTAGTAGATGTCCGCCACGGTGCCGATCTGCTCGACGCGGCCCTGGTTGATGACGGCGATGCGGTCGCTCATGGTCAGGGCCTCTTCCTGGTCGTGGGTGACGAAGACGAAGGTGATGCCGAGGCGTTTCTGGAGTTGCTTGAGCTCGATCCGCATCTGGGCGCGAAGCTTGGCGTCCAGCGCGGAGAGGGGCTCGTCGAGGAGGAGCACCTTCGGCTCGCAGACGATGGCGCGGGCAAGGGCGACGCGCTGGCGCTGGCCGCCGGACATCTGGGCGGGGCGGCGCGAAACGAAGTCGCCGAGCGAGGTCATGTCGACGACGCGGTCGACGCGTTTTTTGACCTCGGCCGGAGCCACGTTTTTCATGCGGAGGCCAAAGGCGATGTTTTCGTAGATCGTGAGGTGGGGGAAGAGCGCGTAGCTTTGGAAAACCTGGTTGACGTCGCGCCGGTAGGGCGGGTCGGGGGTGACGTCCTTTCCCGCGATGAGCACCTGGCCGGAGGTGGGCGCGTCGAAGCCGCTGATGAGGCGCAGGCAGGTCGTCTTGCCGCAGCCCGAGGGGCCGAGGAAGGTCATGAACTCGCCTTCACGGATCTCGAAGTTCACGTCGTGGAGCGCGGTGAAGTCGCCGAATCGCTTGTTGATCCCCCGCAACTCGACCATGGCGCTCATTGGCGGCGGACTTTAGCGGCCGGGGAAAGAACGCACCACTGGAAATTCCGGTCGAGTTCGGCCCGGGGTCGGCACGGACCGGAAGGGCTCGCGAAGCGCCCGCGAAAAAGATTTTGGCCGCTTTCTTTCGTTCTCATCCGTGAAGATCCGGCGCGCATCCGGGGCTGGATTTCACCTTTCGGATCCGGGGCCGCTCGCTGGCGGGCGGCGCGGGGGCGTCGGTGCCCCTTTGGACTGCCGAGGGAATCGGGGAGGTCGAGGCCGGCGCGGCGGGCGATCTCCTGAAGGGAAAGCACGTTACCGGGCGGCCGGAACAGACGAAAAATCCGACCGCGCTCCGCGGCGACACGAAGCCGATTGCCGTCGAGACGCGAGGCGTCGAAGTCGTGGTGCCCGTCGCGGCCCGGAAAAAAGCCCGATCGGCGCGATGATGCCGATGCCGTAAAAGATCTGCCGCGCGAAAACCTGGTCGGTGAAGGAGGTCGTCGCCGGGCGGGAGATCGCGGAGCCGATTCGGTAATTTCCCGCGCCTGGGCTACCGGGACCTTCCGGACCCGCCAAGCCGGATTCGTCGGGTCCGCCTTCGAGGCGACCTCAGCCCCGCGGCTTCCAGATCGCGGCGTCGATGATCGCCCAAAGATGGATGATCCATCCGAGCATGAACACCCAGAGCGCGGCTGCGGCCACGAAAAACAATGCCGCCCGCACCAGGCGGCCCTGGATGAGCTGCCCCAGACCGGGAATGAAAAAACTCGCCAGCGCGGCGATGACGTTGCCCGTGGAACCTTGACCTTCAGCCATGCCGCAGTCTTGGCAGGCGGGAACCCCGGCGTCAACGCAAGCGATGGTTTTGACAGCATGCGGGCCGCGCCCTAGTCTCTCGCCTCCCTATGCAAAAACCGAAGGTCCTGGTCGCCGATCCAGTCTCCCAAAGCGGCGTCGACGAGCTCGCCGCCGGCGGCACGCTCGAAGTCGTCGTGAATACCGGGCTGCCCGAAGCCGAGCTCATCAAGATCATTCCCGAATTTTCCGCCCTCGTCGTCCGCTCCCAGACGAAGGTGACCGCCGCCGTGCTCGAGGCCGCGAAGAATCTGAAGGTCGTCGGCCGCGCCGGCGTCGGCGTGGACAATGTCGACATCCCCGCCGCCACGAAGGCCGGCGTGATCGTGATGAACACGCCCGGCGGCAACACCATCTCCACCGCCGAGCTCGCGTTCTCGCTCATCGTCTCGCTCGCCCGTTCCATCCCGCAGGCCGATGCCAGCGTGAAGGCCGGTCGTTGGGACCGCAAGAAATACGAGGGCGTCGAGCTCTACAACAAGACCCTCGGCATCCTCGGCATGGGCCGCATCGGCAGCGAAGTCGCCAGCCGCGCCATTGCCTTCGGCATGCGGGTGATCGCCTACGATCCGTATTTGTCGAAAGCCAAGGCCGAGTCGCTCCACGTCGAAGTCGTCGAGAACATCGACGACCTCCTGCCCCGGGTCGACTTCCTCACCATGCACATGCCGCTCACGGCGGAGACGAAGCACATGATCGACGCGCGCCGCCTCGAGCTCTGCAAAAAAGGCGTCCGCATCGTGAACTGCGCCCGCGGCGGGCTCATCGACGAGGCCGCCCTCAAGGTCGGCCTCGAGTCCGGCCAGGTCGCCGCCGCCGCCCTCGACGTCTACGAAGTCGAGCCGCCGCCCGCCGGGTTTGCGCTCCGCGACCTCAAGAACATCGTCTTCACCCCGCACCTCGGCGCCAGCACGACCGAGGCGCAGGAAAACGTCGGCATCGAGATCGCCCAGGCCATCCGCGCCGCCCTCATCGACGGCGAGATCCGCAACGCCGTGAACATGCCGAGCATCGACGCGAAGACCTTCGCCGTCGTGAAGCCCTACCTCACCCTCGGCGACAAGCTCGGCCGTTTCGCCGCCCAGCTCGCGCCCAAACGCAACGACCGCATCGTCATCACCTACGGCGGCAAGGCCGTCGAGGTCCCGACGGAATCCGTCACCCGCGCCGTGCTCACCGGCTTTCTCCAGAACGCCGGCGGCGACGAGGTGAACAGCGTGAACGTCCGCTCGATGGCCGAGACCCTCGGCCTGCAGATCGAGGAGGTGAAGTCCAGCGAGCAAACCGACTTCAACGAGTGGCTGCACGTCGCCGTCTTCAGCGATGACGCGAAGGTCTCGATCGGCGGCACCTTCTTCGGGGCGAAAAACAACGCCCGCATCGTCCGCGTGAACGGCCAACCCGTGGAAGTGACCCCGAGCGGCGTCGTCCTTCTGCTGGAGAACAAAGACCGCCCCGGCATCGTCGGCCACCTCGGCACGCTGCTCGGCGAGCAGAACGTGAACATCGCCAGCATGTCCCTCAGCCGCGACGCCGCCGGCGGCCGGGCCCTCACGCTGCTGAACGTCGACAGCGCACCCGACCGCGCCACGCTCGACCGGCTGCTGGCCGAGGCCGATATCTTCTCGGCGCGCGTGATCCAGCTGTAATGTTCCACCGCGGAGGCGCGGAGGATTTCCGAACCAGAAAAATCTCTCCGCGGCTCGGCGTCCCGCGGTTCAGTTCGTCATGTCCGGTCGGCTACAGCGCGGCCAGCCCGGCGAAGAACGAATCCAGCTCCACGACTTCGTTCGCCGCCGCGCGCAGCAGTCCGCCGAGATTCGGCGCGGCCGCGGCGACTTCCACGCGAATACCGCGACGGCGGAGTTGCAGCGCAAGGTGGCAAAAATCCGCGTCGCCCGTGACGAGCACGACGACGTCGGGCCGAATCTCGACCGAGAGTTCGACCGCGTCGATCGCCATCAACACGTCGACGTTGGCCTTGTAGTGCCGTCCTTCCGTCGGCGAGCCCTCCTTGGTCACCACGAGGAAGCCGTTCGATCGAAGCCAGAAGAGAAATTTTTCCTTCTTCTCGCGCTCGGGTTTCCATTCCGGCAGGCCGGGCGGCAGGCCGGCGTAAACGACCATCTCCACGGGCCGCCGCCCTTCGTCCGCGCGCACGAGAAAGTCCCGTAATTTCACCCAATCGAGATTGCGCCCCGCCGCGCGCGCGGAGGCGACGACATTCGACTCGTCCACGAGAACCAGCACGCGCGCGTCGCTCATCGTCCCGCGTTGTCGTATTGGCCGGCCCGATACAGCTCGGCGTAGACCCCGCCCATGCGCAGCAGCTCCGGGCCGGGGCCGAACTCCACGATCTCGCCGTGCTTCAGGACGGCGACCTTGCCGAGCTGGTGAATCGTCGCGATGCGGTGCGTGACGATAAGCGTGGTGCGGCCCCGCATGAGCGCCTCGATCGTGACCATGATCGCCGCCTCCGTCGTCGGATCGAGCGCCGACGTGGGCTCGTCGAGCAGGAGGATGGGGGCGTCTTTCAGGAAGGCCCGCGCGATGCCGAGACGCTGGCGCTGGCCGACGCTCAGGTGGCCGCCGCGTTCCCCGACGAGCGAGTCGAACCCCTGCGGCATTTGCATGACGAACTCGTAGGCCTGCGCCTTTTTCGCCGCCTCGACGATCTCCGCCTCCGTCGCGCCGGGGCGGCCGTAGGCGATGTTCTCGCGCACCGTCGTCGAGAACAGCAGCGTGTCCTGGAGCACCATGCCGATCTGCGCGCGCAGGGATTTTTTCGTGACGTGATGAATGTCCCGTCCATCGACGAGCACCAGGCCCGCGCTGGGATCGTAGAACCGCAGCAGCAGGCTGAGCAGCGTGCTTTTGCCCGCGCCCGTGCCGCCGACGAAGGCCACGGTCTCACCGGCTTCGACGCGGAGGTTGATCTCCTTCAAAATGCTGCGCTCGGGCGTGTAGCCGAAAGCGATGCCGCGGAACTCGATCTCTCCCTTCGCCGGCGGGAGATTCTGCGCGCCGGGCTCGTCGCGCGTCTCCGGCTCCCGGTCGAGGATCTCGAAGCAGCGGATCATGCCCGCCGCGGCCCCTTCGAGCGACCAGGCCGTGTAGCAGAGCTGCTCGATCGGCTGGTAGAGCATCAGCAAATACGTCGAGAACAGCACGAGCCGGCCCAGGGGCAGCGCGCCGCCCAACACCTGCTGCGCGCCGACGTAATACATGAAGGCGGTGCCGAGGGCCATCAAGGTGCCGATCACCAGGGCGCTCACGACGGACGTGATGTTGAAGGCGAGATTCGCCTCCAGGCTGCGGCTGGCCCGGTTGAGGAACTGGCGGACCTCGAACCGTTCGCGGCCGAAGGCGTGCACGACCTTGATCGAGCTCAGGCCCTCCTGCGCCACGGCGAGCACGTCACTCTCGCTCTCGTGGATGGCCGTCGATTGGCGGCGAATGCGATCCGCGTAATGGCGAATGGCGAAATACACGAACGGCAGCACGACCATGGAGGCGAGCGTGAGCCGCCAATTGATCGTGAACATCACGCTCAGGGCGCCCACGAGGGTGACGAGCGCCTGCAGGATCGTGGCGAAGCCCTTGTTGTAGATCGTCTGGATCGACTGCGAGTCGTAGGCCACGCGATACGAGGAGTCGGCGCTGCGCCGCGCGTCGTGAAAACGCAGGGGCAGCGCCTGCAGGCACGCGTAGAGGTCCGTGCGCAGTTTCAGCATCGCCTGGAGGCCGACGCGGATGAAGAGGAAATTCGACGCGAGATTCAGCAGGCCCCAGAGCAGCTTGATGAACACGATGGAAAGGCAAAGCCAGAGCACGATCGAAGCCGGCGCCTGACCGCCGAACCACGCGTGAATCTGCGCGCGCGTCGCGGCGGCCGAGGGGTTGCTCTCGCCTGGAAGCAGGACGCCGTCGATCAGGTAGGTGACCGGCCACGCCGCGAGAAGATTCAGGCCCACGGCGGCCAGCATCGCGAGCGTCGCCCAGATCGTCGGCCCGACGAAGGGCCGGAAGTAGCGCAACGTGCGCAGGTAAACGGACATGCGAGACGAGTAGCGGATCGCTCGTGAAAAACCAAGCGCTCCGCCGTGCGTCAGCTCCATCGCGATGGAGTTCGTCGATGGTCTCACGCGGGCCGATCTGCTCCCTGACGCAGCGCTGGAGATCGACCCCGCCACGGCCGCGGCGCCGTCCCGGCCCGAGCGCGTTCGCTCCATCCGATCGCCGCGCGGCACGCCGCGGAGCGAGGAGGCCACATCCGAAGGGAAGCTCGAAAAAACCGCGTTCTTCCCGTCGATCGAGACCCTCGCGGTCATCGGCAGGGTGTGCGGCGCCGTCGAGTTCGCCCACGACCACGGCGGGCCTGATCGGACGAAAAGGATCGCCCTCGCCGATCGCGAAAAATTCGCCGCGCGGGCCACGAACGCCTGCGAGTGCGATTTCAGTCCCGAAAGGCTGGTGAGACCGAACGCCGCCGCCGCCATCCTCGAGCGCGTGAACTTCGTCATAAGGAAGACGACCGACGCCGGCGCCGACCGGCCGGAAGCCGGTCGCGGAGTTCCCGGTTGCCGCGTCGGGCCGATTCTGCTCCCTTCGCGGTTCGCATGAAGACCGACCCCGACGTCCCGCCCGCTTCCGCCCTGGAGCAGGCGCGTCGGACGCGGAATCCACTGCACAAGCTCTACTACTGGACGCTGCACTGGGCGGGCACGCGCTACGCGATCCCGGCGCTCTGCGTGATCTCGTTCGCGGAGGCCTCGTTTTTTCCCATCCCGCCGGACGCCTTGCTCCTGCCGATGTGCTTCTCGCGGCCGAAAAAATGGTTCGTCTACGCCTTCTGGTGCACGCTCGCTTCCGTGCTGGGCGCGATCGCCGGCTGGGCGATCGGGCTTTACCTTTGGGAGAGCGTGTCGGGGGTTTTCTACGCCTACGTTTTTCGGCGCGAGGCGTTCGACCAGATGGCGGAGTGGTATCGACAGCACGGCTTCTGGGTGATCATGGCAAAGGGGCTGACCCCGATTCCGTTCAAGCTCATCACGATCAGCGCCGGCGCCTGCAAGGTGCCGCTTCCCGTCGTGATCGTCGCCGCGATCATCAGCCGCGGAGCGCGATTCTTCGGCCTCGCGCTGCTGGTCCGGGTCTTTGGCGATCGCGCCCGACCGTTCATTGAGAGATATCTCACGCCCGTGCTGCTCGGGTGCTTCGCGCTTCTGATCGGCGGACTGTTCGCCCTGAAGTTCCTTCACCATTGATTCCATGACGCCCGCACCCGGTCTTCCCGAATCCCGCGACCGCGCCGGCGCGATCCTGCGCCTGCTCTGGAGCCGCCTCCTGACGGGCATCGTCATCGCCGTCCCGCTCATCGTCACGCTCTGGGTTCTCTGGCTCGGCTACACGTTCATCGCGAAGATCAGCGAGCCCATCTGGCAGACCCTCGGCGTCCGGGACAGCACGCTGCTGAACTTCGTCACGACCCTTCTGATCCTGTTGGCCGTCGGCTTCATGGCCGCCCACGTGCTGGGCCAGCGCATCATCGATCGCACCGAGGCGGTGCTCATGCGCGTGCCCTTGATCGCTCCGCTCTACGGAGCGGTGAAGCAGGTGCGGGATTCGGTTCGCCTGATGAAATCCGGCGCGCAGGCCAAGCGCGTCGTTTACCTCGAATATCCCAGCGAAGGCTCGCTGCTCATCGGATTCGTCACCGGCCATTACGCGGAGCCGAACCTCCGGCGCGACTACACGCTGGTGTTCCTCCCGATGGCGCCGAACCCGCTGGCGGGCTTCGTGGTTGCCGTGCCGGACGAGCGCATCATCGAATGCTCGCTCACGTTCGAAGAGGCGACCAAGCTCATCGTCTCGGGCGGCCTCGTGGTTCCCGCCCGGGTCGCCTCGGTGGAATCTCCGACCCCGCAATAGGGGGGCGATTTTTGAACGAGAGTGATCCGGCGAGGGTCTGATTTGCGTAACTACCAACAAAGGTTCACAACATGAAAAATCATTACCGCAAGATCAACGATCGTCATCTTTCACTCGGCCAGTTGGTCGCCATCGTAAGTTCGTGTGCAAAGGACAGCAAGGAAACGGTCGCCGCCGTCGCCGATCTGATCGCCAGCGGCCGAATCTCGGTGTGCGATCACGGCCAGCGCAAGCAGTTGAGGCTCGCCCCGGGTTTCTGATCGTCCGTCCAACTTCCTTCTTCCACGCGGTCGCCGACCTTGTTCGGCGGCCGTTCGTTTTTACGTGCCGCCCGTTTGGGTGGCGTAATCAGTGGATAAATTCTCCGTTCGTGGGTAAAAAATCGGAGTGATCGACCGTTACAGTCTGCCGGAAATGCGCGCCCTCTGGAGCGAGCAGCGCAAACTCGAAATTTGGCTCGAAATCGAGACCCTCGCCTGCGAGGCAATGGCCGAACTGGGCCAGATTCCCACGGCCGACGCCGAGGCCATTCGCGCCCGCGGCGCCTTCGACCTCGAGGAGGTAAAGAAGATCGAGGAGCGGACGAATCACGACGTCATCGCCTTCCTCGAAAACGTCGCCTCGAAGATCGGCCCCGAGGCCCGGTGGGTCCACCAGGGCCTGACCTCCTCCGATCTCCTCGACACCACCCTTGCCGTGCAGATGAACGAATCCTGCGCGCGCCTCCTGGACGATCTTCATGCCCTGCGCGCGGCCATCGCCCGCCGCGCGGAGGAGCACAAATACACCCCCATGATCGGGCGCAGCCATGGCATCCACGCCGAGCCGATCACCTTCGGGCTCAAGCTCGCGCTGATGTATGACGAATTCGGCCGTTCCATCGAGCGCCTCGAGCAGACGCGCGAGCGCGTCCGGGTCGGCAAGGTCAGCGGCGCCGTCGGCACGAACGCCCACCTCGACCCGCGCGTGGAATCCTTCGTGATGGAGCGGCTCCGCCTCCAGCCCGCGCCGATCTCCACGCAGATCGTCCAGCGCGACCGACACGCGGAGTTCATGACCACGCTCGCGCTCATCGCCTCCTCGATCGACCGCTGGGCCACGGAATTCCGCCACCTCCAGCGCACCGAAGTGCTCGAGGTCGAGGAATATTTCAGAGCCGGCCAGAAGGGCAGCTCCGCCATGCCGCACAAGCGCAACCCGATCACCGGCGAGAAGCTCACCGGCCTTGCCCGCGTCATCCGCAACAACGCCGGCGCCGCGCTCGAGAACGTCCCGCTCTGGCACGAGCGCGACATCAGCCACAGCTCGGTCGAGCGCATCATCCTGCCGGACTCCTGCACCCTGCTCGATTACATGCTCGTGCTGCTCACCAGGCTCGTCGATCGCCTGCTCGTCTACCCCGAAAACATGCAGCGCAACCTGGAGCTCACCGGCGGCCTCTACGCGAGCCAGGGCGCGCTCCTTCGGCTCACGGAAAAGGGCCTCGAGCGCAAGGTCGCCTACGAAGCCGTCCAGCGCGCCGCGATGCGCACCTGGGCCGAAAAAATCCCCCTCGCGCAGACCTTGGCCGAAGAACCCGAGGTGGCCGCGCAACTCAGCCCGGCCGACGTGGCCGACGCCTGCGCGCTCGAGCATCATTTCAAGCACGTGGACGCCCGGTTTCGCGCCGTCGGCCTTTCGCCGGAAGAGACCTGAGCCTTCCCTTGCGCGATCTCCCGTAATCCCATAAATATGGGCGCATGAAAACGACGCTGGAATTTCCCGATCCGCTCTTCCGGCAGGCCAAGGCCGAGGCCGCGCAGCGCGGGGAATCCCTGCGGGCCTTCGTGACGGAAGCGCTGCGCGAGAAACTCCTGCGCTCCGCTTCCGGCGGGAAAAAACCGCATCCGCTGACGGAATTTTTCGGCGTCGCGAAAAAGAACGGCGCTCTGCGGACCGCGATCGTGAAAATCGACGCCGACGTCTCCGCCGCCCGGGCCGCGGATGTCCGCCTGCAAATCTTTCCGGATGCTGTTTGACACCAACGCCATCTCCGATCTTTTTCTCGGGGTGGAGTCGTTGCGGCCCTTGATTGAGCGGCATTCGGCTCATTTCTTCCCGGTCATCGCCGTCGGTGAATATCGGCACGGCCTCGAGAGATCCACGCAGGGGGCCAACTTGCGGCCACGTTTTGAGTCCTTGCTCGCCACCGGCACCACGCTCCCGATCACCGAGAACACGACGCCCTATTTTGCTCGTCTGGCCGCGCAACAGGATCGAAAAGGACGCCCCGTTCCCTCGAACGACCTCTGGATCGCCGCGCTCGCCTGCGAGCATCGTCTCCCCATTCTTTCGAGGGACGCGCATTTTCGATTCATCGACGGCGTCGACGTGCTTACATGGTAGCGATCGTCCGCCGTCACCAACCCATGTCGCGCTCCATTGTTCCTTTCTTCGTCTGCGCTCTCGTCGGCCTGGCCGGGTGCGGCAAACCGAAGCCCGCCCCGCCCGCGCCGACCCCCACGCCGACGCCGACGTCCACCGCGACCCCGGCTCCGACGCCCAAGCCCACCCCGACGCCCGAGCCGATCGACACCAGCGCGCAGGTTTCGGTGCTCGGCTACCACCGCTTCGAGGCGAAGCCGCACGACCCGCTCGCGATCACGCCGGAACATTTTCGCAAGCAGCTCGAAGCCGTCCGCGCGTCCGGCCTTCCCGTCATTCCCATGGCGGATTTCCTCGCCTGGCGACGCGGCGAAAAAAACATCCCGCCCAAGGCGATCGTCATCACCATCGACGACGGCTACAACGACGCCTATTCGCTGGCTTGGCCGATCCTGAAGGAATTCGGCTACCCGTTCACCTACTACGTCTACATCAACTACATCGGCGTCGGCGGCCGCTCGATCAAGTGGGAGCAACTGGCCGAGATGCGCGATGCCGGGGTCGATATCGGCAGCCACACCGTCTCGCATGACAACCTCATCCGGCCAAAGGCGAAGAACCTGAACGGCGCGCCCTACGACCAGTGGCTCTGGAACGAGTTGAGCGGGTCCAAGTCCACGCTGGAGCAGCGCCTCGGCATCAAGATCACCACGCTGGCCTACCCCTACGGCATTCATAATGAGGCCATTGCGGCCAAAGCCAAGGAAGCCGGCTACGAGGCGGCGTTCACCGTGAACGGCCAGAAGGCGCTGCACGATGCTCCGCCCACCAAGATCGGCCGCTACATCGTTCAGGGCGACAAGGAGTTCACCTTCGCCAACGCGCTGAAATCGGGCGGCGCGGCTGGCTCCCCTGGCGCGGAGATGGGCAATCCCGCCGCCGCCGCGATGCTCACCGAGCCGATGCAGGGCGCGACGATTTCCGACCCGCGGCCGGCCATCAAAATCAACCTCGCGACCCTTGGCGCGATCGATCCCAAGAGCGTCGAGATGCGCATCAGCGGCTTCGGCCTGGTGCCGGCCGCCTACGATCCGGCCACGCAGTTGTTGACCTACGCCATGCACCAGCGCCTGCGCGAAAGCGACGTCACCGTCATCGTGAGCGCCCGCGCCGGCGGTCGGAAGGCGGTGACGAGCTGGACGTTCCATTTCGATCCGAACGCCCGGGCCGCGCCCGTCGCCGCGGCGGTCAGCCCCGGGCCATCGCCGCCGAAGATCGTGGCCCCGGTCGATGAAGCGGGCATCCCGGCGATGAAGCCGGCGCAATAGGCAAAAATTCGCGCTTTCCCGGAGCGCGATTCCGCGCGAGGTTTCGCCGCATGGGATCGGGAATCGTCGATTTTTTCCGGCGGAAGCTGGGCGCGGAGAAGCCGTTGCACCCCATCGACCGGCGCGCGGCGAAGCATTACGTCAAGCAGCGGCTGGCGCATATCTTTCCCGAGTTGCGCAACAACCCCGAGGCGCTCGAGCGCGCGTATCACGAGCTCGACCTCGAGCCGCGCTACGGCTCGGGCAAGGGCGGCGAGACGGTCTTCGAGGCGATCTTGCCGCGCGAATTGTAGGGCGGATCCTACGCCCCGGGCCGGGCGATCGCGACCCAGCCGCCGCCCGGGGCCATCTTGATGGGCAGCTTGTCGCCGCGTTTCACGCGGATTTTTTTCTGCTCGAAGTCCGTGGCCTCGCCGGCGGCGTTCGGGCCGTCTTGCCAGATCGTGAGCTCATACGTCCCCGCGCCGAGCATGCCGAGATCGAAGGTGAAATCCCTTTTCTCCTCGTTGGTCATGGCGCCGAGAAACCAATTTTCCCCGCTGAGCCGCGCCATGGCGGCAAACTCGCCGATCCGGCCGCCCTGCGGGAGGCTTGCGTCCCAGGTCGTCGGAACGGGGCGAAGGAATTCCATGGTCAGCTTCTCCCGCTCGTAACTCGGCGGCGCGT
Organism: uncultured Chthoniobacterales bacterium; assembly: GCA_964247025.1. Classification (GTDB taxonomy): domain Bacteria; phylum Verrucomicrobiota; class Verrucomicrobiia; order Chthoniobacterales; family JAATET01; genus JAATET01. The sequence continues at coordinate 71,154 of CAXTSM010000006.1, read as the reverse complement.
CGCAGAGCATCTGCAGCGGGGAGTCGAAGATCACGTATTTGGCGAGCTCGTGGCAACGCGTGCCCTGGCTCATGGGGCTGGACCCGTTCGCCGAGAATTTTTCGGGCTGGACGTTTTTCATGGCGCCGGGCGTGTAGTCCATCGGCCCCGCGACCATGCGCGTGTAGGGCAGGAGCAGGTCGTGGGTGGGCGTGATGGACTTGCCGGGCTTGCACTGCTCGAGCCCGCGCACGCCCTCGAAGGTGATGACGTTCGGGTAGGTCCGCTGGAGGCCGGCCGGCTTGTGGGCGCCGTGGAGGTCGAGCATCAGCTTTCGCCGGGCGGCCTCGGCGGCGATCTTCCAGTACACCTCGACTTGTTTCTGATCGTCGCGGTTGAAGAAATCGATCTTCAGTCCCTTGATTCCCCATCGGTCGAAGAGCGGCATGACCTGGTCCAATTGATTCTTCACCGTCGCGCAGGCGGCCCAGAGGATCACGCCGACGTTCTTCCCTCGGCCGTATTTGACCAGCGCCGGGACGTCGATGCCGGGGCTTTGCCTGGTGAGGTCGCCGAGCGGATACCAGCCCTCGTCGAGCACGATGAAGGGGATGCCGTTTTTCGAGGCGAAATCGATGTAGCGCCGGTAGGTCTCGTTGTTGATCGGCAGCTTTTTTCCATCCCACGTCCAGTCGTGCCACCAGTCCCACTGGACCTTTCCCGGCTTGATCCAGGCGGTGTCGGCGAGGCGCGGCGGATCGGCGACGAGGAAATTCAGGGCGTTGGACAGCAGCTCGGAATCCTGGGCGGCGGCGGCCACGGTGCGCCATGGAAAGGCCCGCGTGCCCTTGGTCCGCGCGATGAAGGGCTCCCGTTCGTCCACGACGATGTCGCGGTCGTTGCGCTGGGTCTCTTTTTTGGGATAGCCGGGGTTCGTTCCCTCGATCGAGTTTTGCCCCACGCGCATCCATTGGCCGGCGTAGTTCTCCAGCGCGGATTCGGAAAAAACCAGCAGGCCTTCGCCCCCGGCCGGCCGAACGGTGAGGGGCTGCGATGCGAGGTCGCCAGGTTTGAGTTCCGACAGCGGGCGCTTGTCGTAGTCGACTTCGTTCCCGGAAAAGAAGTCGTTGTCGTGCCCGAAATAAACCGTCGGATCGCCCTCGAAGCGGCAGGTCCGCCGCTCGGAAACCACTTTCATGTCGCCGGGGAAAGCCGTCTGAAATCGATAGGCGAGGCCTTCGTCGTAGAGCCGGACGACGAGCGCGGTCCCGTCGTCGAAGGAGACCATCACCGCGTTGTAGCGGTTCCGCAGTTTGGCCGCGATCTGCCGCACGGGTGGCTCGATGACCTCGTCCCCGCGGAGCGGCGTGACCTTCAGGATCTTCGCGTCGACGCCGGGGACGTCGCGGTGCTCGAGCTTCATGCCGGCTTCCTGCCTGACGAGCAGATCACCCCGGGCGTCGCGCAACTCGATGGACAGCGGTGGCCCGGTCCGGATGGCGGCCTTCCATCGCTGGTCGGGAGACACGACCTCGATCGGGTCGGCGGCCCGCAGGACGAGGGAACTCAGCAACAGCAGAAAGCACGGGAGGAGGCGCATGGGGGTGGGACTTTGAATTTACGCCGGGAACGTCAGCGTTTCATATAACCGTGTGCGGTCAGCCAATAAAAAAGATCCTCCGTCCAGGGATGGAACCGCCCGGGGTCGGTCGAGCTTTTTCCGAGGCCCATGCCGTGGCCGCCTTTTTCGTAGACGTGCAGGTCGAAGGGAACCCGGTGATCGGCCAGGGCCGCGGCGAAGAGCAGGGAATTCTGCACGGAGACAAGGCCGTCTTCCGCGGTGTGCCAGATGAAGGCGGGCGGGGTCCTTGCGGTGACCTGCTTTTCATTGGAGAGCAGGTCGACGAGGGCCGCGGAGGGATTTTTTCCGAGCAGGTTTTCGCGCGAGCCGGGGTGCGTCCGCGCACCCATCGTGATTACCGGATAACAAAGAATGCCGAGATCCGGCCGGCTGCCTTGCCGCTCGACCGGGTCGGGCGACGCGGGGGAACCGGCGTCGAAGTGCGTCATCACGGTCGAAGCCAGATGGCCGCCGGCGGAGAAACCCATCACCCCCACGCGCTGCGGGTCCACGTTCCATTTCGCGGCGTTCGCCCGCACGGTGCGGATGGCCCGCGAGACGTCCTCGAGCATGGCAGGGTGCCGGTAGCCGTGCGAGCCGAGCCGATATTTGAGCACGAAGGCGGCGATGCCGTGCTCGTTGAAGAGGCGGGCGAAATTGTCTCCCTCGCGGTCGGTGGCCAGTTCCGCGTAGCCGCCTCCGGGGCAGATCACGATCGCGGCGCCGCCGGCCCGGGCCGCGGGCGGCAGGAACGGCGTGAGGGTCGGGATGTCCTCGGGCCGGTTGCCGAGGGCGCCGGGGGCCGGGCCCGGCCAGAGCGGCAATGGCTCCGCGCCGATCGCGACGCATGCGAGCAGCGCGAGGCCGGGGAGGCAACGAACGATCATCGCGAGGTCACGCCAGGGGATGTCCGACGGGCCATGGATCCAGCGCAAAATGCGCCGCGAGCGTCGCCGCGACGTCGGCGTAGGTCCCGCGCACGCCGGGATTTCCGGAGCCCAGCGGCAGGAAGACCGGCACCCGCTCGCGGGTGTGATCGGTGCCGCGCCAGGTCGGGTCGTTGCCGTGATCGGCGGTGATGATGACGAGATCGCCCGGGGCGCAGCGGTCCAGGAACCCGGCGAGCCAACGGTCGAATGCCTCGAGCGCGAGCGCGTAGCCTTCCACGTCGCGGCGATGGCCGTGGAGCATGTCGAAGTCGACGAGGTTCGCGAAGACGAGGCCGTCGCGTCGATCCGCCCAGAGCCGGTCGATGGCGGCCATGCCGTCGGCGTTCGACTTCGTGGGATGCGACTCGGTGATGCCGTGATCGGCGAAGATATCGGCGATCTTCCCGATGCCGATGACCGCCGCGCCGGCTTCGGAGAGGGCGTCCAGCACGGTGCGCGGCGGCACCAGCGAAAAATCATGCCGGTTCGGGGTGCGCCGAAAGCCCTGCGCGCGCGAGACGAACGGCCGGGCGATCACGCGGCCGATCCGCCACGCGTCGGCGTGGCGTCGGGCGATGCGGCAGATTTCGTAGAGCCGCTCGAGCGGGATGATCGCCTCGTCCGCGGCGATTTGCAGCACGGAATCGGCCGAGGTGTAAAGAATGGGCCGGCCGGTGGCGACGTGTTCCGCGCCGAGTTGATCCAGAATCGCGGTGCCGCTCGCGGCGAAGTTTCCGATGAATTTGACGGCGGCTTCCGCCTCGATCCCGCGGACCAACTCGGCGGGAAAGCGCTCGAAGGTCGCAAAGGCTTCCTCGATCACCGCGCCGGCGAGCTCCCAATGGCCGGTGGTCGTGTCCTTGCCGGCGGAACGTTCGGTGAGCACGCCGACCGCGCCGCGTCGCGGCGGCGGGCCGGGATCTTCGCCGCGGGCGAGGGCGAGGGTCTGATGCAGGCCGAGCGCCTCGAGGGTCGGCAGGCTGGTGAGCGGACGTCTTTCCAGGATGTGGCCGAGCGTGTCCGCGCCTTCGTCGCCGTAGGCCGCGGCGTCGGGCGCGTGGCCGCAGCCGACGCCGTCGAGCACGAGAAGGAGCGCGCGGGGCACGCTATGCCCCCACCGGATGCCAGGCGGTCTTCGTCTCGGTCGACGCGAGGATCCAATACGGATCCGCCGCCGCATTTTTCCAGTCGCGGGCCGCCAGCGAGTGGTCGGCGTAGCGCTTGAGGTTCAGTGCTCCGCCGGCCTGCAGGGTTCTCGCCGTGACGGGCTCGCCCGCGCCATCGATGACGGCGTTCACGTCCATGTGCTCGGCGAACTGCGGCGCCAGCTCGGCGCGGAGGCCGGTGAGAAGATTCACCACGCCGCCGGGCACGTCGCTTGTCGCCAGGATTTCCGCGAAGGTGGCCGCGGGGAGGGGAAATCGCTCGGAGGCGAGCGCGATGACCGCATTGCCGGAAAGCACGGCCGGCGCGAGCAGCCCGACGAGCGCGAGCAGCGGCGGGGTGTCCGGGCAGACGACGCCGACGACGCCGGTGGGCTCGGGAAAGGAGAAATTGAAATGCGCGGAGGCGACGGGATTCACCGAGGAGAAAAGCTGCGGGTATTTGTCCGTCCAGCCGGCGTAGTGCACGAGCCGGTCGATGGCGGCCGAGACTTCCTCCGCCGCGGATTCGCCGGTGGCTCGGGCGAGCTCGGCCTCGAGTTCGGCGCGGCGGGACTCGAGGAGCTCGGCGGCGCGGTAAAGAATCTGGCCGCGGAGGTAGGCGCTCGTGGCGGCCCATTTCGGCTGGGCGGCGCGGGCCTTGACCACGGCGTCGCGGAAGTCCTTGCGCGAGGCGTGGGCGTAGTTGCCGAGCGGCGTGCGGCCGTCGGCGGCGAGCGCGGCGCGGACCCGGCCGCTCTCGCTGCGGGGAAAGGCTCCGCCGACGAACAGTTTGTAGGTTTTCAGGACGGCGAGTCGTTTTGCTTTCACAGGCGGGAACGAATTCGCAGGATACGTTCCAGGCATGGAAAAAAACGAGGCAATTTACGTCGCCGGGCACCGCGGCATGGTGGGCAGCGCGGTGAGGCGCAAGCTCGAGGCGGAGGGGTTCACGAACATCCTCACCCGCACCCGCGCGGAGCTCGACCTGCGGGACGCGGTGGCGGTGCGGAAGTTCTACGCGGCGGAGCGGCCGGCGGTGGTGGTGGTGGCCTCCGCGAAGGTCGGCGGCATCGTGGCGAACAACGAGCAGCCGGCGGAGTTCCTGCTCGAGAACCTGCAGATCCAGAACAACGTCATTTCCTGCGCCCACGAGTTCGACGCGCGCAAACTGCTTTTCCTCGGAAGCTCCTGCATCTACCCGAAGCTGGCCCCGCAGCCGATCCCGGAAAGCGCGCTGCTGACCGGCCCGCTCGAGCCGACGAACGACGCCTACGCGATCGCGAAGATCGCCGGGATCAAGCTCTGCCAGTCCTACCACCGGCAATACGGCCGCAACTTCATCAGCGGCATGCCGACGAACCTCTATGGGCCGAACGACAATTTCGACCTGCATACGTCGCACGTGCTGCCGGCCTTGATCCGAAAGGTCCACCAGGCGAAAAAAAACGGCGCGGCCACGGTGCCGATCTGGGGCACGGGATCGCCGCGCCGCGAGTTCCTTCACGTGGACGACCTGGCCGAGGCATGCTTTTTCCTGCTCGAGCGTTACGACTCGCCCGGGATCGTGAACATCGGCTGCGGCGAGGACGTCACGATTCGCGAACTCGCGGAGACGGTGTGCGACGTGATCGGGTTCGGCGGCGCGCTGGAGTTCGACGCGACGAAGCCCGACGGCACCCCGCGCAAGCTGCTCGAAATGTCGAAGCTGTTCGGCCTGGGCTGGCGTCCGCGCATCCCTTTGCGCGAGGGCATTCGCGGAGCCTACGAGTGGTTTCTCGCGAACGTGGAAGGCCGCCCCTAAGGAGGGTTGACCCGGAAAGGGTGCGTTTACGCCCGAGGCCCTGCGTGGGGGAATAAGCCCGGGAATGTTTTTGTCGCCACGGCGCTTCGTCGCCGTGCGGTGCGAGGTCACGCGTCCCCCGGCGCCCCGACGGAGCGGGGCGGCGACAACGGGGCTCCGGTGACGTCGGTTCGCCCTGGATTTCTACCCCTCTGGCGCCCCGGCGAATCGGGAGACGCCCGCTCGATCGTAGGACCGCCGGACGTCAATCCAACCCTAGGCCGCCACGGCGATTTTCGCCGTTTTCATCTTGCTGGCGGCGGCGAGCTTGGAGGCCTTGGCGAGCGCCTTCGCGACGAGGCGCGCCTCGGGCGGGCTCATTTCGCGGCCATTGATGACCTCGAGCGAAATGAAGCCGGTAAGCGCGCTGGTGCGGACCGACACCATCGGCGCGTTCGGGTCGTCGCCGAACGGCTTCACCTTCACGATCTGATCGCCGAGATCGGAGTCGCGTTCGCGGTGGATCCACGGGAGCTTGTGCTCGTTCTCCCGCACCGCGATGGCATGAATCTGCACGCCCTCGGGCGCGTCGATCGCGGCCCGGAGGAGGAGCTCGCTTTGCTTGAGGGGGTTGCGGCCGCGGGCCAGAAAAATGGTGCGGAGCTCCCGGCCGTCGTCGGACAGGCGAATATCGTAACGACCCTTGGCGGTGTCGCCGCGGATGAGGGTGGAACTGGCGATGAGCACGCGAAGCTCCGGCACGAGCGCGCTGAGCGCGGGGAGGAGGGATTCGGCGAAGGGCGGGGGCTTGATCATGACTGACGGAGGCGCGTTGGTGCGCACGGACGGGACAGAATGTGACAAAATCGTCACATTTCAAGGGCGAAGGTGGAGCCTTCCGTCCGGCCTCAACCGCGGTAGGCCCAGGCGCCCCCCGCCCCGGCGCCGGCCAGGACGGCATCGACCCGGGCGCGGTCCGGCGAGAATTCGCAAACCGGATCGGTCCGCGCGGCGTCTCCGGCCAGCAGCGCGGCCTGGCAGCGGCAGCCGCCGAAGTCGCGTTCCTTTTCCGGGCAGCTGCGGCAGGGCTCGGGCATCCATTCGAAGCCGCGGAACCGGTTGAACGCCTCGCTCTCGCGCCAGATCCAGCCGAGGCTGCGCGCGCGGACGTTGTCGAACGCGAGGTCGGGAATCGCGTTCGCCGCCTGGCAGGGCAGCACGTCGCCGCGCGGGTTCACCGTCAACGCGCGCGCGCCCCAGCCGTGCAGGCAGGGCTTGGGCCGGCGCTCGTAATAATCGGGCAGCACGTAGATGACCTGCATGGCGCCGGTGTAACCCGCCGCGACGCGCGCCGCGGCCTGCACCTGCCCGAGCGTGGGCAACAGCGCCGCCTGGTTGCGAAAGGCCCAGCCGTAGAATTGCGTGTTCGCCAGCTCGATCCGCAGGCAGCCGAGCGATTCCGCGAGCGTGAGGATGCCCGACAGCCGGTCGATGTTCCGCTGGTGCAGCACGACGTTCATGCTCAGCGGCAGGCCGGCCTCGACGACCGCGCGCGCGGCGACCAGCTTGCGCTCGTGCGCGACCGTCCCCGCGATGGCGTCGGCCGAACTTGCCTCGTCGCTTTGCAGGCTGATCTGGACGGTGTCGAGTCCGTCGCTCCGGAGCTGGCGGGCGCGCGCCGCGTCGAGACCCACGCCGCTGGTGATGAGATTCGAATAGAGGCCCTCGGCGCGCGCCACGGCGATCAGCCGCGAAAGGTCGCGGTAGAGCAGCGGTTCGCCGCCGGAAAACCCCACCTGCACGACGCCGAGCTCCGCGGCCTGCGCCAGCACGCGGGCCCAGGTTTCCGCGGGCAGTTCCTCGCGGCGGGCGGCGAGTTCCAGCGGATTCGAGCAATAGGGGCAGTGCAGCGGGCAGCGGTGGGTCAGCTCGGCGAGCAGGCCGTAGGGCCGCGGCGCGGTCATGCGAGGAGCCCGCGCCCGGTCAATTGCGCGAGGCAGGCCGTCACGTCGTGGCGCAGGTCGCCGGGCTCCGCTTCGAATTCCTTCGCCAGCGCCTCCACGATTTCCTCGGGCGAGCGCCGGCCGTCGCACAGCTGCACGATGGCGTCGGCCGTCTCGCTGAGCTCCACCGCTCCCTCCGGGTGCAGCAGCATCGCGCCGCCGGTCACGCGGTCGACCTGGCGGCGCACGTGGGGGGCGAGTTTTGGTGTTTCAACCATGGTCAATCGCGTCGAGCAGCGACCAGAGCACATCGCACTTGAAGCGCAGCGCGTCCACCGCGCTTTGCCGCAGCGCGGAAGTGTCGCACCACCGCATCGTGAGGGCGAGCGCCTCGTCGGAATCGATGCGGGCCTGCGTGACGCGGCTTTGAAAATAATCGAACGCCCAGTCGGGCACCCACTGGTAATGCCGGCGGAAGGCGGCCAGCCGCTCCGCCATGAGGTCCGGCGCGAAGAGCTCCGTGAGCGACGAGGCGATCGCCACCGGCCACGGCTCCCGGCGCGCGAAATTCACGTAGGCATCCACCGCGAACCGGACGCCCGGCAGCAGGCCTTCGCCGGCCAGCACGGCCTCCCGCGAGACGCCGCAGCCTTCCGCCAGCCGCAGCCACGCTTCAATGCCGCCCTGGATGTCCTCGCTCCCGTCATGATCGACGATGCGGTGAAGCCAGGCGCGCCGCACGTCCCGCTCGGGACAATTGCTCAGGATCGCCGCGTCCTTGAGGGGGATGCTGCGCTGGTAATGGAAGCGGTTCGCCACCCAGCGACGGATTTCCCCGGGCGCGAGTTCCCCGGCGTTCATGCGCACGTGGAAGGGATGGAGATGGTGGTAGCCCCGCTCGCCCACCGCGCGCAGGGCGGCCAGAAATTCCTCGTTGCTCATGGCGTTCAAAACACGAAATGCTCCCCGTCGCCGGCCACCCGCACGCCGGCCCGCTCGAGGGTGAGCCGCTCCGCGGAATCGGGCCGCAGGATCGGATTGGTATTATTGATGTGGAGGTAGGCGGCGCGGTCCGGGCCGAGCGCGGCGAGGGTCCCCAGGCTGCCGCGCTCGCCGCCGATCGGGATGTGCCCCATGTCCGCCGCCGTGCGGCCGGAGCGGGCGAGCATTTCGTCCTCGGTCCAGAACGTGCCGTCGAACCAGACCCGCGCGCACTCGTTCATGGCGTCCCGGACGTGGTCGTCGAGTTGCGCGACATCGGGAAAGATGCCGACCGTGGCCGAGCCCCGGCGAAAAAGGTAACCGACCGCATGCGGTCCCGGCCCGGGCGCCGCGTCGTAGCGCGGGGCACCGCCCGCCAGCGGCACGGCGCGGAATTCCAGGCCGGATTCATCCACCGGTCCCCAGCTCGTTTCCGCCGTCCGCCAGCGAATGCCACCGTACGCGCCCAGGACGTTTCCGACCGACAGTCCGCGCTCGAGGGTTGCCCGGACGGGGGGAGGGGCGGTGGCATCGCAGGGGCCTCCCTCCCGGAGCTGAAATAGCCCAAGCGTGTGGTCGAGATCCGCATTCGTTAAAAAAACCCGCCGCACGGGCGATCGCCGCTCGTCGACGGAGGGTTGCAACCGCGGGCGGATGAAGCGCTCGATCTGCCGGGCAACGTCGGGAGACGCGTTGACGAGGTGCCATCCCTCGCCGTCACCCGAGACGGCCAGCGCGCTCTGGAGACGCGGCGCCAGCTTTCCGGATCGAACCAGGTCGCAATTTTCGCAGGCGCAGTTCCACTGCGGGAACCCTCCGCCCGCGGCGGTGCCGAGAATCAGGACCTCGAGCAAGACGCTAGCGCGTGCCGGCGTAGAGCGAGACCTCGAAGAAGATGGGGATGTCCTTGAGCTTCGGGGCGGTCCAGATGCGCTTGGTTTTCATGGTGCGGGAAAATAGACCGCGTTCGGCGGCTCCGCCACCGCTTTTTATCGAATCCGGTAACATCTTGCGAAATAAAACGATCGTTTGAAACAATCGCCCGGGCCGCTAGGGTTGCGCCGCGATGAATGCGAACGAAGAGGGCGGCGGGCCGCGGGAGCGCCTGATCGAGGCGGCCGGCGAAGTCTTCGCCGAGCGCGGTTTCGATGGCGCGACGATCCGTGAGATCACCCGCCAGGCCGGCGTGAACGTCGCCGCGGTGAACTATTATTTCCGCGACAAGGACGAGCTCTACGCCGCCACCTTGCGCCACGCCCACGTCGCGTCCTGCCGCCTGCCCCACGAGGCGGAAGCCGCGATGGGGGCGGAAGAGCGGTTGCACGTGTTCGTCGAGAACCTGCTGCGCCGCTTTCTCGATCCGCAGAGGCCGCGCTGGCACGGGCAATTGATGGCCCGCGAAATGGCGCAGCCGACGCCCATTTTCGGCCCGTTCATCGAAGAGGCTTTTCGCCCGAAGTGCGAGTGGCTCGAGCGCGCGCTCGCGGAGCTCGGCGGCGGGCGGTTCGATGACGCCGCGCTGGACTTCACCGCCACGAGCATCATCGGCCAATGCACGTTCTTCCGGCAGAACCGCCACGTGATCGAAACCCTTTTCCCCGGCCTGCTCGCGCACGACGACCTCGTCGAGCGCCTGGCCCGCCACATCACCGATTTTTCCCTCGCCGCCGTCCGCAACATGAAACCTCTGCCTTCCAATGAGCACCTCCTCGAAACTCGCTGACGTTCCGCTCCCCGCCGACGCCCTCCGCGATTCCGCGGCCGAAAAGGAAAAGCGCGCGGGATCGCTGCGCCGCATGATCCTCGTCGGTCTCGCCGTCGTCATGGTCGTGGGCGCCGTCGGATTTTACCTGATGCACCGCGGCAAGGAATCGACGGACGACTCGTTCATCGACGGACACATCGTCCAGATCAGCCCCCAGATCGCGGAGCGGGTGGAAAAAGTCGCCGTCCAGGACAACCAACTCGTCGGAAAAGGCGATCTGCTCGTCCAGCTCGATTCCCAGAACGAGGTCGTCATCCTCGAAACCGCCAAGGCGAACCTCGCGTCGTCGGAGGCGAAACTCGTGCAGGCGCAATCGCAGCTCGACGCCACCACCGCCGACCTGGCCATCGCGAGGGCGAACGTCCAGGAGGCGCTCGCCAACGCCGACAACGCCGGCAAGGACCTCAAGCGAAGCCGCGAGCTGCGCGACAGCGGCGCCATCGCCCAGCGGGAATACGACACCTCGCAGATGCAGGCGCTCTCGTCCCGCGCCGCCTACGACGGCAAGCTTCAAAGCGTCCGCTCGGCGGAGTCGAAGATCAAGGTGGGCGCGGCCGAGGTGAAGGCCGCCGAGGCTTCCGTCGTGCAGGCGAAGGCGCTGCTGGATTCCGCCCGCCTGCGCCTTTCCTACACGACGATTTTCGCTCCCGTCTCCGGCCGCGTGACGCGCAAGAACGTCGAGCCCGGCAGCTACGTGCAAACCGGCGCCGCCCTGCTCGCCATCGTGCCGCCCGAGGTCTGGGTCGTGGCCAATTTCAAGGAAACCCAGCTCGACGCCATGCGCCCCGGCCAGCCGGTGGACATCCGGATCGATGCCTACCCCTCGCTCGCCCTGCACGGCCGCGTGGAGAGCATCCAGTCCGGCACCGGCTCGCGGTTCAGCCTCCTGCCGGCGGAAAACGCCACCGGCAACTTCGTGAAGGTCGTCCAGCGCGTGCCGGTGAAGATCCTCATCACCGATCTTCCGAAGAACGCCCCGGAGCTCACGCCCGGCATGTCCGTCGTGCCGACCGTGCACGTCGACCAGCCGGGAACCGTCCGCTGACCGCGCCATGCCGGAGCGTCCCGCCGCCAACCCGTGGCTCATCACGGTCGTCATCTCCATGGCGACGTTCATGGAAGTGCTCGACACCTCGGTCGCCAACGTCTCGCTCAGCCACATCGCCGGCGGGCTGGCCTCCAGCGTGGACGAGGCGAACTGGGTGCTCACCACCTACCTCGTCGCAAACGCGATCATGATGCCGATCAGCGGGTGGCTGGGCACGGTGATCGGGCTGAAGCGCTACTTCATGATCTGCGTGGCCCTCTTCACGGTCAGCTCCTTGCTTTGCGGGATCGCCCCGAGCCTCGACTCGCTGATTTTTTTCCGCGTGCTCCAGGGCATCGGCGGGGCGGGCATGGCGCCCGTCGTGCAGGCGATGCTGGCGGATATCTTTCCGCCCGAGAAGCGCGGGTCCGCGTTCGCCGTCTACGGGCTCGCCGTCGTGTTCGCGCCCGCGATCGGGCCGACCCTCGGCGGCTGGATCACCGACAACTACAGCTGGCACTGGATTTTTCTCATCAACATTCCCGTCGGCGTGGTGTCGCTCGTGCTGACGTGGGCGCTGGTCACGGAGCCCACCGCGGCCCGCGAGGAGCGCGAGCGCGTCGTGAAGGACAAAAATTTCCGCGTGGACTGGCCGGGCTTCGCGCTCACCGTGCTCGGCATCGGCTGCCTGGAAATGTTCGTGGACCGCGGCCAGCGCGAGGATTGGTTTGCCTCGAGCTTCATCGTGACGATGGCCATCGTCTCGGGCGTCTCGCTGGTGTCCCTGGTCGTGTGGGAGCTGCGCCACCGCAACCCGATGGTGGATATCGCCCTGCTCAAGGTGCCGAGTTTCCTCGCCGCGTTTCTTTCGATGTTCGCGCTCGGCTTCGTGCTCTTCGGAAGCACGGCGCTGCTGCCGCAGGTGCTCCAGGGATTGCTCGGCTACACGTCGGAGCAATCCGGCCTCGCGCTGACCTCGGGCGGCCTCGTGATGATCGTCATGATGCCGCTCGTGGGCGGCTTCTTCGTGCGAAAAGTCCAGGCGCGCTACCTCGTCATCGCCGGCCTGCTCATGGAGGCGGCCTCGCTTTTCCACATGGGGCGCACGTTCAGCCTCGGGCTGTCGTTCGACGACGCCGTGTGGTCGCGCGCTTATCAGACGCTCGGCCTTGCCTTCCTGTTCATCCCGATCATGCAAAGCGCGTATCTGCGCCTGCCGCCGGGGAAGAACAGCAACGCCTCCGCGCTCATCAATCTCGCCCGCAATCTCGGCGGCAGCGTGGGCATCGCGATCTCGACCACCTTCGTCACGCAGCGCACCCAGTTCCACCAGGCGCGCATCGGCGAGCACGTCTCCGCCTACGACCCGCAGACGCAAGGCGCGCTGCGCCAGCTCGGCGCCGTGTTTTCCTCGCACGGGGGCGACGGGCCGAGCCAGGCGCTCGGCGCGATCTACGGGATGGTGCAGCGCCAGGCCGGCATGCTGTCCTACGTCGAGGTTTTCTATCTCATGGGGGCGGGCATTCTGCTCATCGTGCCGCTCACGTTTTTGCTGCCGAGGAATGATCCCGGCGCGAAGGGCGGCCCGGGCGCGGCGGCGCATTGATAAACTCCCGGCTTGCACTTCGCGCGCGGGACCGATACTTTCCGGCCTCCACCTTTCGAGGGGTCTTAGCTCAGTTGGTAGAGCGCCTCAATGGCATTGAGGAGGTCAGCGGTTCGATCCCGCTAGGCTCCAGTTTTTTCACGGCGAGTCCGATTCGGCCGCGCGCGGCTCGGCGAGGCGACTTGAATCGGGCCACGGCGTTCTTGTTGGCCTTGCGACGCCGACGGAGCGGGCGGTGACAAGCCGGCTCGCTTTCGCGATTTTCGGGCGGAGTCCGGATCTTTTCCCCCCGACGGCGTCGAGGCTCGGAAGCATGGGGAGATGGTTCGCGAACTCGGAAATCGGTTTTCATCGAGGATGTCCGGCCAGCGTGAAGACAAGGCGACGAATCCTCCCGCTCAGGCCCTCCGTTAAAACGATTATTTACGGGAATATTATACGACTTAACAAATCGTTAATAACCAGGAAATACCCATTTAACTCTGTAATCCTGCTCAATCCGTTCGGAGCAAATCAGTTTGAATAAACGACTAAAAAGATCGTATATTTTTCTTGCCAGATGGGGGGTGAGTGGGTTTGTTGAAAAACCAATTCTCGATTCCTCATGAAAAAATCCGTCCCGTCCCGCTTCTTTCCGGTTCTCCTCTGCTCGTTCATTTTCCCGGGAGGTCTTTCCAGCGCATGGGCCGTGGATGTCTCCTGGACGGGCGGAAACGGCGATTTTCTGAACGGCGCGAATTGGGCGGGCGGCGCCTTCCCGGCGCCGGCGAACAATGCCCAGATCTCCAACGGAGCCACGGCGACCCTGGCTTCCGGGTCGGCGACGGTAAACCAACTCTGGGTGGGCAACAGCGGCGTGAACACCGCCACCGGCGCATTCGTCCAGACGGGCGGCACGCTCACGCTCACGGCCGGCGGGGTGTCCGGCCGGGGAAGCGGCGGCACCGGCGCCTGGACGATAAACGGGGGCACCCTCAACACGGGCGACCTCCGCGTCGGCGGCGGCAACGGAACCGCGACGGTGCCCGTGACCTCCAATGGCGTGATGACGGTCTCCGGCGCCGGCACCGTCGTCAATTCCAGCGGCTTCGTCGGGATTGGCACGAGCGGCACCGGCACCCTCACGATCACCGACTCCGCCGCCTGGACTCATTCCAGCGACACGGTTTTGTTGATTGGCGGGGACAACAACACCGGGGGGCAGGCGGGCGGCACGGGCACGCTGAAGGTCCTCAATGGAGCGACTCTTTCCCTCACGGGCGGGGCAAATCTCTCGATCGGACGCAATACCAGCATGACGACGAACACCGGAACCGGCACGCTGTTGATCGACGGCGGCGCCGTGACCCTGAACACCGGAACGCTTAATTTCGGTTCCACCCAGGGGGCCAATCAACTTCCCGGCACCGGCACCCTGACCGTGGCCTCGGGAACGCTCGTCGTTCCCAATGGCATCCGGTTCAACCAGGGGATCGGCACGGCCAATTTCAACGGGGGCACGACCACGATCAACGGGATCGTGAAGGTAAGGGCGTCGGGGACCGGCACGGTCAATTTCAACGGCGGCACGATCAAAGCGGCCGCGGCCAGTTCCGATTTCGTGACCCTCAGCGGCGCCACCGGCCCGGGCGCCATCAGCCTCAATATCCTCACCAATGGCCTGAAATTCGACACCGACGGCCACGCGGTGACGATTTCCCAGGGCCTGAGCGGCGCGGGCGGCCTCACGAAACTGGGCGCCGGCACCCTGACGTTCTCGTCGATCCAGTCCTACACCGGACGCACGACCGTTTCCGCGGGGACGCTCTCGATCAGCTCGCCCTCCCTCGCGGATGGCAGCGATGTCTCGTTGTCTTCGAGCGCCTTCCTCGATCTCAACACCGCCGGCGCGACCGATACCATCCACGCCCTCTACGTCGACGGAGTCGCGCAGGCCGCCGGGACCTATGGACGGACCGGATCGGGCGCCACGTTCGAGCGCGGCTATCTCACCGGCGCCGGCTTCCTCTTTGTCAGCGTCCCCGAGCCCTCGACCTTCGCGGTTGCGGTCGCGGGACTGCTGGGCGCGATCGTCGCCACCCGTCGGCGCTCTCTCCGGTCCTGAAAAAGTTCGCGGGAATCCGGAGCGCCCGCCCGGCGCTTCGCGATCGGTTCCCGATTCCAAACCCTCCGCTCTCCATCCTTTTCCCATGAATTTTTCCGCCGCGAATTCTCTTTTCCGGGCCGTCGCGCTTTCCGTGGTGGCCGCCGCGTCGGCCTCGAACGCCCCGGCGGCGGAATGGGCCGTGGCCAACGGCGATTTCCTGCTGCCGGCGAACTGGGGGGGAACGTTCCCCGCCGGAGGCTCGGCCGGCATCGATAACTCCGGCACGGCCATCCTCTCGGGCGGGACGGCGTCGGTCTCGCAGTTGTGGGTCGGCAATGGGGCCGCGGGAACGGGGATCGGCACCTTCGTTCAGACCGGAGGCTCCCTGACGGTGACCGCGGGTTGTGTCTCGGGGCGGGCGGCCAACGGTAACGGCGCCTGGACGATGAGCGGCGGCACTTTGACCACGGCGGATTACCGGATCGGCGGCGTTAGCGGCACGGCCACGGCAGCCAGTAATTCCCTCGGCACGACGACGATCACGAATCCCGGCACGAGCGTGACCTCCAGCGGCTACGTGGGCATCGGCAGCACCGGCACCGGCACGCTGACCCTCTCGAATTCCGCCTCGTGGACGCATTCCGGGTCGGGCGTTTTCCTGATCGGTGGCGACAACAACGGCGCGGGCCAGGTGGGCGGCACCGGCACCCTGCACGTGGACAGCGGCGCGCAACTGACGCTCTCGAACTCGGCGAACCTTTCCATCGGCCGCAATAGCAGCACTTCCACCGCGGGCGGCACCGGCACGGTCGTCATCAATGGCGGCACGGTGACCTTGAACACCGGAAACGTCGCGATCGGCTCCACGTTCGGCGGCGCGAACCAGATCGCCGGCACCGGCACGCTGACCGTGACCTCTGGCGCGTTGATTTCTCCGGCGGGCATCCGCCTGAACGAAGGCGCCAGCGCGATCAACTTCGACGGCGGCACCACGACCGTGGGCGGCCTTGCCAAGTCCAGCTCCGGCACGGGCACGGTGAACTTCAATGGCGGCGTCATCAAAGCCTCCGCGGCGAGTTCGGATTTCATCACCCAGGCCGCCGGCCCCGGCGGGCTGAACCTCAAGCTGCTTGCGGGCGGACTGGTGTTCGACACGAACGGCTTCGTCGTTGCGATCAATCGCCCGCTGACCGGCGCGGGCGGGATTACAAAGCAAGGCGCGGGCACGTTGACTCTCACCGCTCCGCGGTCCTCTGCGGGCCGCATCACCGTCGCCGCCGGCACGTTGAGCGTCGGCTCCGGCGTGCTGGGGGGTGGCAGCACGGTCTCGCTCTCCCCGGGCGCGACCCTTGATCTCGATACCGACGGAGATACGGATTCCATTTACCAGCTCATCGTGGACGGGGTCGTCCAGCCTTCCGGCACCTACGGGCCGCCCGGGTCGGAGGCGTCGTATGAACGCGGTTACGTCACGGGCTCAGGGACGCTCGTGGTCACGAACGTCCTCGTCGAGCCGACCCCCACCCCCGCTCCGTCCCCGACACCGGTCCCCCCTCCGGCGCCCACGCCGCCTCCCGGCGTGCGGCCGAATATCATCGTCATCCTCACCGACGATCAGGGCTGGGGCACGACCTCGGCGACGATGGATCCGAGCGTTCCGGAGTCGAAGAGCGACTTTTTTCAGACTCCGAACATCGAGCGGCTGGCGGCGGGCGGCATGCGCTTCTCCCAGGCCTACGCGTCCCATTGCAACTGCTCACCCAGCCGCGCGGCGCTGCTCACCGGGCGCTCCCCGACGGCGCTCCATCTCACCGACATCGTCGATCGCACCAGCGGCCCCTACTACACCGGAAACTACCTGACCCCGCCGGCGCACGTCACGAAGCTCTCGACGACCGACCCGACGATCCCCCAACTGCTCAAGGGCTACGACCCGTCTTACGCCACCGCCCTGTTCGGAAAGTGGCACCTCGCCGGCGGCGGCCCGGCCAACTACGGCTTCGATCAATCCGACGGAGCCACGGGGAATGGCCAGGGAACTTCCAGCGACGCGAACGACCCGAAGCTCATTTTCAGCGTCACCAATCGCGCGATCAACTTCCTGAACGCGCAGGTCGCCGCCGGCCATCCGTTCTACCTGCAGGTTTGCCACTATGGCACCCACCAGCCGTGGCAATCGCTGGCCTCCTCTCTCGCGAAATTCAAGGCTCTTCCCCCCGGCGCACGCCACGACAACGCGCAGTATGGAGCCATGCTCTATGACCTCGACGCAGGCATCGGCCGATTGCTGGATGCCGTGCAAGCCGCGGGCATTGCGAACAACACCTACATCATCTACACCTCCGATAACGGAAGCATTCCCACCAGCGATCCGGGCAATCTCAACGGGCCCATTCACGGCTCGAAGGCGTCCGTCTGGGAGGGCGGGATTCGCGCGCCCTTCATCGTCGACGGCCCCGGGATCGCGCCCGGCTCGGTCAGCCGCGCGCCCGTTGTCGGCTACGACATCCTGCCCACGATCTGTGACCTCGTTGGCATTCCGAAATCCAACGTGCCTTCGCTCGTGGAGGGCGGTTCGTTCAAGGACATCCTCCTGGATGGCGGGACCGGCACGGTCACACGGCCCTCGGATTTTCTCGTCTTCCATTGGCCCCATTACCAACTCGACTACGACAGCACGCCGGACACCTCGATCTTGGCCTCCAACGGACTGAAGCTGCACTACTGGTGGGAAACCCGGCAGGTCATGCTTTACGATCTGAAGCGTGACTTGGCGGAGAAGTATGATCTGGCCGTCAGCGATCCTCAGGACGCCACGACGCTGACCGCGGCACTCCAGAATTATTTGACCAACGTCAACGCGCAGCTCCCCGTCCGCAACACCAGCTACTCCGGGCCGGCGCCAACCCCGCTGCCAACCCCGCTTCCCCCGCCGACGCCCGAGCCCACCGCAACGCCCGCGGCGACTCCGACCCCTTCGCCGACCGCGACTCCGACCCCCGCGCCAACGGAGACGCCAACTCCCGCGCCAACTCCCGCGCCGACTCCGGCGCCGACCGCAACACCGACGCCGGCACCCACGGCGACGCCGACCCCGGCGCCCACGGCGACGCCTACGCCCACGCCCACGCCCACGCCCACGCCCACGCCCGTTGGCGGGACCGCATCCGGCCTCAGTCCGGTGGGTTTCGTAAAGCTCTCGATCGCGGGAGCCACGGGGAACTCACCGGTCACCACGTTGGTTTCTCCATCCTTCGTCCATCCGGATGCGTGGTCTGGAACGGTGTCGGGCATCCAGGGCACGCAGGTTTCCGCGACCGCCGCGAATTGGACGCCCTCTGCGTTCATGGGATCCTATTACGTCGAAATCGCCTCCGGTGAATTCGCCGGCGTGTGGACCGATATCCTTGGCAACACGGCCACGGCCCTCACCACCAACGACGACCTCACCGATCTCGCCTCACCGGGAGATTCGCTCGTTGTTCGAAAGTTCGTCACGTTGCAGGATTTTCTCGGCGCGAACAATCCCGCCGGGCTGAAGTCCGCCGCCGCGCAGTCCGGGGCCGACGAAGTGGCGGTCTACGAGGGGAGCCACCCGAGCATCTACTGGTATTACGATGGTTCGCAGGGTGGCGTTCCCGGCTGGTACGATTCGAGCTTCCAGCCGGCTGGAGCCGTGATCATCCCTCCGGGGCAGGGCGTCGCCATCACGCGCAAAACGCCGGGCACGCTCACGTTGATCACCGCCGGCGCCGTGAAGCGGGGTCCGACCTACGTCGCCGTGCAAAAAGCGAACAACGTCGTCGACCTGGTTTCTCCGGTCGGCCTCAAGCTGGGCGCGGCGAATCTCGTGACGGACGATCCGAGCACGGGGGTGCAATCGGGCCGCTCGCCCGCCACGGCCGACGAGGTCGTGCTGTATCCCGCCTCGGGCCCCAAGGTTTTCTGGCGTTACGACGGTTCCCAAGGCGGAGCTCCCGGCTGGTATGACACCTCGTATCGGCCCGCCGCCGACGTGGAAATCCCCGCCGCGTCTTCCTTCATCATCAATCGTAAAAACGGCGCTCCCTTTTTCTGGGTGGCGCCTTCCATCGTTCCTTAGACGGTCATTTTCATGCATAAAAAATCCTTCCTCTTTGCCGTCGTCCTCGCTTGGGGCGGCTTGGTCTCCGGTCATGCCACCAGCGTCACGCTCTCGAGCAGCCCGATGGGGCGAAACGTCGTGGACGAGACGCTCGTCGCGTTGAACGACGGCGATCTCGTCTGGATCGGCACGTTTTCCGATCCATCCGCGATCGACGATTCTCCCGTCGTCGATCTCTCCGCCGCGGCCGGCTGGACGCAATTCGGTTCGTCGCTGCGGATCGGCTCCATCTTCGGAAACCCCGGCAAGCTGCTCGGCACCGTCACGGACACGACCTCCGCCGCGAATTTCTTCAACGGCAAGCCGATCTACCTGTGGATCTTCAACGCGCCCACCGCGTCGGAGGCCACCGGATGGGGCGTCTTCACGGCCGGGGGCGCCTTACCCGAGTGGGTGTTCCCGGTCAACAACGGGGGAATCGGCGACCTGCTCACGCTCTCGGCCGACGCTCCTTCGCTCACGGCGGTGAACGGGCTCGGGGTGGTGAGCGGCAATCATCTGCAACTCGTCCAGGCCGTGCCCGAGCCGGGCACCTTCGCTTTGTTCACCAGCGGGCTGCTGGCGGCCCTTGTCATCGTCCGCCGCCGCCGCCGGGCTCAAGCGGTGAGCTAGAACCCCATCTTTTCACCATGCGCAACTTGTTTTTGACCGCTTTGGGCGCCATCGCCGCCCTGAACTTTCCCCTCGAGCTCCGGGCCGCGGATCCGGCGCGGCCAAACATCCTCCTCGTCATGGTTGACGACATGGGTTGGGGCGACCTCGGATGCCAGGGCGGAGAAATCTCCACTCCGAACATCGACCAGCTCGCGGCCACCGGCGTCCGCTTCCGCCAATTTTACAACTCCGCGCGATGCAGCCCGACCCGCGCCGCGCTGCTGACCGGCCTCTACACCCAGCAGGTCGCGGACAATCCCGGCGACTCGCTCCCGACGCTGCGTCTCGACAACAACGCGACCATCGCCGAGATCCTGCGAGCCAACGGCTACCGCACCTACCACGCGGGCAAGTGGCATCTCGGAGCCGGCGCGCGATTGCCGGAGAACCGCGGATTCCAACACACGTTCCGCTTTGCCAACGGCACGGCGCACAGCGCGAACAACTGGGACCAGGGCGCCTACAGCGTCGTCTCGCAGAACAACGAAATCCCTTTCCGGAACTACGCCGCGAACGGCCAGCAGTTTTACCAAACGACCGCGATCGGCGACTACACGCTCGATTTCATCGATCACGATCTGGCCCGGGGAGACGCGCCGTTCTTCATCTACATGGCCTTTGGGTCGCCGCATTTTCCGCTGCAATCCACGCCCGCGCGCGCCGACGCCTACAAATCGACCTACGAAAAAGGCTGGGACGTCCTTCGCCAGGAGCGCTACGACCGCCAGCTCGCGTTGGGCGTGATCGACCGCCGTTATCCGCTGTCGCCGCGCGGCGGCACCACCGAGACGATTCCCGCGTGGAACACGCTCGCGGCCGATCGCAAGGCCGACCTCGTGCGTCGCATGTCGCTCTACGCCGCGATGCTGCAGCAGGTCGACGAGAACGTCGGCCGCGTCGTCGCGCGCCTGCGGCAAGCCGGCCAACTCGACAACACGCTCATCCTTTTTCTTTCCGACAACGGCGGGAATTATGAAGGCGGCACCTTCGGCGAGGCGGGAAACGCCCGCTCCGGCGCGGCCCTCGCCAACATGGGCCAGCCCGGCGCGAACGACGACATTCATTACGGCACCGGCTGGGCGAACCTCAGCAACACGCCGCTTCGCCTCTTCAAGCACTTCACGCACGAAGGCGGCATCCGCACGCCCCTCATCGCGCATTGGCCGGCCGGCTTCACCGCGCAGAACGCCTGGCGCGAGGCCCCCGGCCACATCATCGACGTCGTGCCGACGATCCTCGCCGCCGCCGGCGTGACTTATCCGACGACCTTCAACGGCCACCCCGTGCTCCCGGAGGAAGGCCGAAATCTGCTCCCCGAAATCCGCGGCGACGCCGCGCCCGATCGCTCCCTTTTCGTCGAACACGAATCCAACCGCATGATTCGCAGGGGAAACTGGAAACTCGTCAGCAAAAACTTTGCCCTTTTCGACGGCTCCTCTCCCGCGAACCAGCGCGAGCTCTACGACATGTCGCTCGACCCGGGCGAGAGCCACAACGTCGCCGGCGAGAATCCCACGCGCGTCCTCCAGCTCGTCGACGAATGGAACGCCTGGGCCACCCGCGCGCTCGTCCCCGCCGATCGGCTCTTTTCCCTTCCACCGGTCAGCTCGTCCCCCACGCCGATGGCCACCGACCTCTTCGTCGACACCTTCGACCGGCCCGACTCGAACGACATCGATGCCTCGCTCACCGGCGCCTTCGGCGGCCTGGCCGCGCAATTCAGCCCCGGCGCCACGTGGTTCGAAGGCTACGAGGGCAGCGGCACCGCCGATTCCATCCACATCGGAGATTCCATCCTGTATTTGAAATCCGGTTTCGGCATGGGCGAAAACGGCCTGAACCATAATTTCGTGGAGCCCGCCATCCTCGCCGCCGGCGGTTTTTCCGTCTCGCTCAAGATTCTGGAGATCAACACCGACGCCAACGACCTTGCGAATCGCTACGCCGGCTTCGCCGTCGGCCTGAACGCCGCGCAAGCCGCCGCCGGGGCGGACATCTCCGACAACACCGGCAAGACCATCCGCGGCCGCGCGGATCGCAAGGGCACCGCCGATTGCTTCGTGGAACTCGACCTCAATAAAAACGTGAAGGTCTGGGTCCACGGCGCCATCGTCGCCACCGTTCCCGTCAACGCGATCAAGGGCACGTTGACCGCCACATACGCCACGGCCGGCTTCAACACGACCGACCCGGTCAAGGTCGCCGTCTACTTCGACGGCCGGCTCCTCGACCTCGATCCGGCCAGCGCGGCGAAAACCATCAGTTTCAAATGGGACGAGGCGAATCAAAATTACCTCGCCCTCAGCGCCCGCGGCACGAACTACGTGACCGGCGACAATTTCGCCGTGCGCAAGCTGCCCCTCGCCGAGACGCTTGCCCAGGAATACGCGGCGCGCAGCGGCTTGCGGGAGGCCAACGCCGCGCCGTCCGCCAACGTCGATCACGATCAACTCGACAATTTACACGAATGGGCGTTCGGCTCGAACCCGAATCTCTCCGACGATTTCGTCGCGGGAGCCACGCTCGCGTTTCAAGACTTCGCGTCGGAAGGATTCCGGTTCGCTCACCGCGCCGTGGTGGATCCCGAAGCCGCCGGCGTCAACTATCACTACTACGTCTCGGACGACCTGAAAAAATGGAACGAGGTCACGCCGACCGTCGTCTCCGGCACCCCGCTGGCCAACAGCCCCGGTTATCAGGCCGTGGAACTTCGGCTGCCCGACATCGCCGTCGCCGGAAAAGATCGCCTGTTTCTCAAGGTGGACGCCACGCCGTGAAGATCGTCTTTCCTGTCCTCTTGTTCGCCGCCGCTTCGATCGCGGCGCGCGCCGGCAGCGCGGAACCGGTGAAAACCTGCTGCGAAGTCAAGCTCCCGTCCCGCTTTGCCACCGCGGCGCCGCCGCCGGCTGGGATGGCGTGGGTCCCGGCGGGGGTATTCCAGATGGGAAGCGACGATGCCTCCGCGCGGGCGGACGAAAAGCCCGGGCACGAGGTGCGCCTGGACGGCTTCTGGATCGACGTGACCGATGTGACCAATCGGCAGTTCGGCGATTTCGTGAAAGCCACCGGTTACCTCACGACCGCCGAGCGTCCACCGGATCTCGCCGAGATCATGAGGCAGGTTCCGCCCGGCACGCCGCCGCCCCCGAAGGAATCCCTGGTTCCGGCGGGGCTCGTCTTTCACGTGGTTCCCAGCCAGCCCGCCACGGGCGACGTTTCGCAATGGTGGAACTGGGTGCCGGGCGCGGATTGGCGGCATCCCGAGGGACCGCAAAGCACGATCCAGGGCCGCGACACCGATCCTGTCGTGCAGGTTTCGCATGACGATGCGACCGCCTACGCCAAGTGGGCCGGCAAGCGGCTTCCCACGGAGGCCGAATGGGAATACGCGGCGCGCGGCGGCCGCCGATCCCAGCCGTACGCGTGGGGCGCAAAGCCGTTGAAAGACGGCGAGAAGTGGATGGCGAACACCTGGCAGGGCGAGTTTCCGGTCCGCGACGAAGGCGAAGACGGGTTCACCACCCGCTCGCCGGTGAAGACGTTTCCGTCCAATGGCTACGGCCTCTACGACATGTCCGGCAACGTCTGGCAATGGGTGGCTGACTGGTATCGTCCCGACGCCTATCCGAAAGGCGGCGCGACGAATCCGATCGGACCGACCGACAGCCACGATCCCGAAGAGCCCTCTGCGCCGAAGCGCGTCATCCGCGGCGGCTCGTTTCTTTGCAACGCATCCTACTGCTCCGGCTACCGCGTGAGCGCGCGCATGAAATCCGCGCCGGACACCGGCACGAACCACATCGGCTTTCGCTGCGTCTTGTCGCCTTGACCCGACCCGGCCGGTCGCCATCCCCGGCTGCGCGGTGCGGCATCACCGCCGATGGGATGATGATCGCGTCGGAGCCGAATGCCGGTCCGGCTGCCCGCGACTCTCCTGCGGTGGGGCACGCCCTCCATGCGGGCGGAAGCCGCCCCCGCTGGCGCGGTTGATGCCGGGAATGGAGATCATCGCGAGGACCGGAAGCCGGGCGGGAAGAGAGGAGGCGGATCGAGGCTTGGCCACGGGCGCGGATCGCCTCCGCGTCCGGCACCCTGTGGCGGAAGGTCGATCCGAATCGAGCCAAGCGGCGCCGCGAGCGAAAAAACTGGACGCCGGAAATCTCTTCGGGCATCACCGTCTTTCGTGACGCTCTGCCCGCCAAGACTGCTGAAGCTCCTCGGATTCCCCGTGATCTGCGCGGCGATGTTCGTCGTGCTGGGCGGTCACTGGGCGATCCTGCAGGCCGTTGCCTGGTCGCAGATGGTCGTGAGTTATTCGCGGGACGCCCAATCCCTTTCGGTTGGCCTGGAAAAGACCTTCAATGGAAAATATCCCTGCGGAATGTGCCGCGGGATCGCCGAGGCCAAACAACGCGAGGCGCAGAACTCGCCAATTTTCAAGGCGGAGAAAAAAATCGAAGTTTTCGTGGCCCAGCCCCGGATGGCCATCCGCGAGCCGGCCGCCTGGCAGTTTTCCTATCCCGTGATGGCGGACTCCCGCTTCACGTCCCGCTCCGACCAGCCGCCGGTGCCGGTCCCCATCCTCGCTTGAGTTCCCGCGCCTAAACCGCATCCGCGTTCGAAGGAGCCTTGCCGCCTTCGGATCGTTTTGCGGTCGTTTGATCGGAATCTGCCCGCGGCCGCTTGTGCCGCCGGCCGCCGGGACCTTCCCGGCACCCAAGCATCGATGATAAATTGGAAACGGAGCGGATTCACGCTCGTGGAACTGCTGGTCGTGATCGCGATCGGCGGCATTCTCCTGACCCTCGTTTCGGCGGGGGGCCGGACGGCGATCGCCCGCGCGAAATCCGCGGAATGCCTCGGCCACCTGCGGACGCTCGGCGGCGCGACCATGGGTTACGCGGCCGACCACCAAATGACGCTTCCTTCCACCGTGCATCAGCGGCGGCAGGGGCTGACCTCGTGGTCGATTTCGCTCCAGCCCTACGCGAGCGGGAAACTCTCGTTCAAGTGCCCTTGCGACCAGGCGGACCGCCCCTACAGCTACGTCATCAATGATTTCCTGACTCCGAATCCCGCCGGCGCGGGAGACCTCGACCTCTCTCGTCTCATCAAGATCAGCAAACCAGCCTCGACCATGCTCTTCGCGGAAAGCGCCGACGGGTATTCCGGCGATCACTTTCACTTCGCCGGCTATCGCGGAACGCAGATTCCCGCGGAGGTCGTGAAAGATCAGATCGCCGTCGAACGCCATGACCACGGCGCCAACTACCTCTTCGTGGATGGCCACGTCGAAAACATCACCTGGAAAGAACTGGAGGCCGCCCTCGTCCGAGTGCGGGGCACCTTCATCGATCCCACCGCGGGGGAACCAACCCCGACACCCACTCCAAATTAAAATGAAAAAACTTCTCACCTTCGTTGCTCCATCCCTGGCCGCAATCCTCCTCCTCGCCCCGACCCCCGCGCACGCGGGCCACGTCTACGGCGGCATCACCGACACGAACCTCGACGGAGTGCTCGGCACCGGGGATTCCCTCTCCTTCGTCGATCCTCTCACCGGCGCGATTGTCACCGGTCCCAGCCAAGGCATCCAGACGATGTCGCTGGTGACGGTCGGCGTGCAGTCCGGCACGTACCAAAGTTCGAGCCTGAGCTTCACGGCGCTGGCGGGAACGAGCCTGGAGTGGACCGGCACCGGCTCCACGGCCAGCGGCGCCTATCGACCTGAGAGCCCGTTCGGGGCGAACGCCGGCTCCTTCCTGGAGTTGCGGATCGATCTCGTAACGGGACCGGACGGCTCGCGATTCAGCTTCTGGGACACGGCGGTGAATGCCGCCGGCCCGGTGCTGACCTACAACGTTGGCGCGACCGGCCCGTCGGCATATTGGAATCTCACCGATCCCGTCGGGATCGTCGGAAATGGCACGACCAGTTTGCCGGTCAATCCCGACACGGGCGTCTCCTATGCCTATCCCAACTCCGCGCCGACTCCGGACGGCCTGCCAGGCGGCTTCACGTGGAACGATGTCAATGGACCGAACACCGCCATCGATCCCTACGGCCACGTTCACGGTCGCAGCTTCACCGTGGACACCCCCGGCGATTACACGGTGAGCTACGTGCTGCACGACGCCAGCGGGCAGCAGCCCGACAGTCAACCTTTCGTCGTGAGCTATTCAGCCGTGCCCGAGCCGGGCGCCGCCGCGTTGTTCGCCCTCGCCGGGGTTTTCTTTCTTCTCGTCCGCGGTCGTTTTGCCTCGGCGAAATCCTAACTCGAGGGCCCGCGTCGTCTTGACGGCGACGCGGGCCTTCCCTTCAAAATAATGAAATTTCCCATCCCTCTCCTCATTTCCGTGCTCG
Organism: uncultured Chthoniobacterales bacterium; assembly: GCA_964247025.1. Taxonomy (GTDB): domain Bacteria; phylum Verrucomicrobiota; class Verrucomicrobiia; order Chthoniobacterales; family JAATET01; genus JAATET01. Next base: position 45,131 of record CAXTSM010000006.1, on the reverse strand, counting down.
TCCTCACGATGGTGTCCGCGCAGGCGCACCAGCATTTCAACGCCGGCATCCTGGACGAAAACCACAACGATCGGCCCGACGTGGGCGAGGCCCTGCGCTTCGTCGATCCACCCGATCCGAGCGCGATCTTCCATTTTTATCCCAAGGCCGCGGGCCTCGAATATGGCGGCTATTACTCGCTGGACGACGACCCGCGCCCGCTTTTTCCGAACGATTCGTTCACCTTCGCCGCCCTCTCTGACGGGCAGGTGGATCTCGCGTCGCTCGACCACGCGGCGACCGGCTCCTGGATCTGGGCGCAAGTCATCAGCGTGACCGGACCCGCCGGGGCCTCGGTCGGATTTTGGGACGAGAACTGGGGCCTCACGCACACGACCCCGACGCTGGAGTTTCTCGTGGGCACGCCGACCGGAAGCCTCGACCAATCCTCCTTCGTCCTGAGCGAATCCTCTGTCGATGACCCTTCGAGAGGACCTGCCATCACCGAAGATCCGCAGGGCCACATTCACAACCGCGCGTGGACCGTCACGCAGCCCGGTAACTACTTCGTGACATTTCAGTTGATCGACCGAAGCGCCAACGGCCCCGGCGGCAGTCCGATCCACGATCCGAGCGTGCCTTATACGTTTCATTTCTTGGCCGTCCCCGAGCCCGGGACCCTCGGTCTGCTCGGCCTCTCCGCGCTGGCGGGCATCGGCTGGTTTTACCGGCCACGGAACGGGCGATAACGCGCGAATGGATTCTCCGTCCGGCGCGGCTCCCCTTTCTTTTTGCACGCTGGCGGGATAACTCTTCGCCGTGGATTTCGATCTCTCCCGATTACGGATCAACCCTCCGCCCGGGAAATGCATTCTCGCGGCGCGGCGGGCCCGGGCGGCCGATTCCGCGGGGCTGATTCCGTTCGACCCCGGGGACCGGGGCGGGGCGACCGAATACGCGGCCCTGCCGGGGACCCTTCGCGACCGCGCGCCCGGCGGGGCCACCTTCGTGGCGGAGGCGGCATGAGCGACCCCGACCCGCCGGTCCATCGCCGGCGCAAGCGCTACGCCGGCAAGAATCCGCGCCGGTTCGAGGACAAATACAAGGAACTCGCGCCGGAAAAATACCCCGACACGATCGCCCGCGTCCTCGCGTCTGGAAAAACGCCCGCCGGTTCGCATCGGCCGATCATGGTGGGCGAGATCATTGAGGCGCTGCGCCCGGCGCCCGGCGCCACGCTGGTCGATTGCACCCTCGGCCACGGCGGCCACGCGCGGGCGCTGCTGGAGCTCATCCAGCCCGGCGGACGGCTGATCGGCCTCGACGTCGATCCCCTCGAGCAGCCTCGCACCGAGGCGCGGCTGCGCGCGCTGGGCTTCGGGCCGGAAACGCTCGCCGTGCGGCGCTCGAATTTCGCCGGGCTGCCCAAGGTGCTGGCCGCGGAAGGAATGACCGGCGCCGACGGCATCCTCGCGGATCTCGGCGTCTCCTCGATGCAGATCGACACGCCCGCGCGCGGCTTTTCGTTGAAGACACCGGGCCCGCTCGACATGCGGATGAACCCGGAGCGCGGCCAGCCGGCGTCGACCTTGCTTGCCCGCATGGAGCCGGCTCGCCTCGCGGCCCTGCTCGAGGAAAACGCCGACGAGCCGCGGGCCGAATCGCTTGCCGCGCGTCTGGCCGGCCGGGATTTTTCCACGACCACGGACCTGGCCGCGGCCGTCCGCGCCGGATTGTCCGGACTCGCCGAGAACGAGCGGGAGCGGTCCGTGCGGCGCGTCTTCCAGGCCCTGCGCATCGCGGTGAACGAAGAGTTCACCGCGCTCGACGCGCTGCTGCGCCATCTGCCGGAGAGCTTGAATCCCGGCGGCCGCGTGGCGATCCTGACGTTTCATTCGGGCGAGGACCGGCGCGTGAAAAAGGCGTTCCACGCGGCGCATCGCGACGGGCGGTTCTCGCGGATCGCGGAGGAAGTCCGGCGGCCGACCGCCGCGGAGTGCGCGCAGAATCCCCGCGCGTCTTCGGCCAAACTCCGCTGGGCGGAGCGCTAGACGCCCCTTGCGCGGCGACGGAGCGTCGTGGCGACAAATACTTTAGAAGCCCGTGATGTCGTCGGCGGTGAAGAGCTGGCGGTCGGGGCCGGCCGAGCGCAGCTCGATCGTCTCGGCGCTCATCGCGTGGAAGAAATACGGCGTGCCCCAGCGGTCGAGCAGGCGGCCCCGCGCGTCGATGAGCGGGGAGTCGGGCGGAAGGAAAACGAGCCGGCGCCGGTTGCGGCCGGTCAGGGCGGCGGTGACGTCCTCGTTGTCCCCGAGCGGCGGGAGCTGCGCGGCGGTGAACGTGGTCGTGAATTGACCGAGCAGTTGATGAAGCACGGCGAGATCGCGCCGGCCGTCGCCCTCCGGTGCATTCAATTCGCGGACGAGCGGCGAACCCGCGGTCGCGTGGTGGCCGGGCGGCACCAGCGCGCGGGCGGGCACGGGCCGTTCGTAGGGCCGCACGCCGCGCAGCCAGAGGAGCGAGACGCCGCCTACGACGAGCGCGGCGAGAGAGCCGACGCGGCGGAGCGAGGGGCGCGACATGGGAGGCTCAGACCGACAGGAAACCGAGCGGCGGCGCGCTGCCGGCGAGGTCGTAGAATCGCGCGATGTTCGGCAGGACGAGCGGAAGATTTTGCTTCGAGACGCCGAGCCACAGGGCGAGCTCGGCGAAGTAGGCATCCACGCTGGTGGTGGGAATGAGGCGGCCGCGACCGACGTCCAGCGGGCTGTCCGGGTAGAGGTCGGGGTATTGGCCGTAGATGCGCCGGCCATTGACCGCGCCGCCGACGACGAGGGAGTGGCCGCCCCAGGCGTGGTCGGAACCGCGGCCGTTCGACGTGAGGGTGCGGCCGAAGTCGGAGGCGATGAAGAGGGTCACCTTGTTCTGCAGGCCGAGCCGGGCGAGGGCATCGTAGAAGGCGCCGATCGCGGCGCTGACCCGCGGAAGCATGGCGCCCTGGTTGAGGAGCACGTCGTCGTGGTGGTCCCAGCCGCCGACGGAGACGAAGAACGTCTGGCGGCTCATGCCGAGCGCGCCGCGGCCGGCGACGGTGCGGGTGATCATGGCGAGCTGCTCGGCGAGCAGGGAGTCGGGGAACGCGGCGCCGGCGGGCAGGGAGAGGTTCGTCGCGCTGGCGAACTGCTCGTAGGCGTCGAGGGCGGACCGCTCGGATCGCGCGAAGCTGCGCTGGAGGACGTTCGCATAATCCTGTGCGAGCTGGCTGTCCACCGCGGCGCTGCGGAGCTGGGTGAGCGTCTCGCCGGGCAGGAAGTATTTCCGGTAGCCGTCGAGCTCGGTCGCGCCGTCCTTGGAGATCGCGTATTCGAAGACGGAATTTCCCGTCTGCCAGATGTTGCTGCCGGCAAGGGAAATATTCATCGACACGGACTGGTTCGTGTTCAGGTCGTGGATGAGGTCCGCCATGCGCCCGGCCCAGCCGACGCCGCTGCGCTGGTCGGGAATGGAGGTCTGCCATTGCTCGGTCTGGTCGGAGTGCGAGAAGAGGCCGAAGGGCAGGCGCGCGAGGCCGTTGCCGTAGGTGAGCTTCGTGGTGGGCTCGACGAGCGTGCCGACGTTCGCGACGAAGGCGGCGTGGCCGGCCTCGAACAACGCCTGGATCTCGGGCAGGCCGGGATGGAGGCCGAGCTGGCGGCCGGCGTCGTCGATGGGATGGATCGGGAGCAGCTGGTCGACCGGCAGGGCGAGGTCCTGGCGGACGAGGGCGTATTCGGCGTGCTCGGCCGGACCGCGCGGGACGAGCATGTTGAAGGAGTCGTTGCCGCCGTTGAGGAAAATGCAGACCAGCGCGCGGTAGTCGTTCGGGTCGCCGATCGCTTCCGCCGCGGCGACGCTGCCGGCGAGGCGGAGGTTGAGCAGCGTGTTCAGCACGGGCAGCGCGCTGATGGCGGCGCAACTGGCCTGGCCGAGGAAGGTGCGGCGGGAGAGGGGGCGGCTCATGGTTTTCAGCGCAGGATGCAGAATTCGGGCGAGGTCACGATGAGGTAGATCGCGAGGCGGACGCGTTCGTTTTGCCAGTCGAAAATGTCCGGGCCGACGCGGAGAACGGCGTCGCGAATCGTGCGAAATTGCGACGGCGTGAGCTGGCCGCAGGTGAGCGAGAGGTCGAGCCGGCGAATGAGGGTGTCGACGTTCGTGTCGGCGACGAGCGCGAGCTCCGGGGCGAGGTTCAATTTGACGTTGCGGTCCGGGTCGGCGGTGCCCCCGCGGTGGAGGCCGCCGAGGATGGCGCGCTGGTAGTAGTTCGGCGCGGAGATGGCGCTGGTGGCGTTGAGGATCTGGAACTCGGGCGCGACGAGGCCGGCGGCCTGGATCTCGCCGGGCGGGGTGTAGCCGGGCAGGAAAAAATTGAAGACGCTGGCCGCCTTCATCGGCTCCTCGTAGTGGTCGAGGGTGAAGGCGTCGAGCTGGTAGAAGCCCCACGGCGCCGAGGCGTCGAAGGCGCGGGCGACGTTCACGACGCGCAGGAACGGCTCGCGCATCTTGCCGAAGGTCGGCTCGCTCATGTGCGCGGGGTTGCGGGCTTCGTCGTCGAGCAGGATCGCGCGGATCACCGCCTTCATGTCGCCGCGCACGCCCGAGCCGTTGTTCGCGAAGGCGGCGGCGACCCGGCCGATGTAGGCGGGGGTGGGATTCGAGGTGACCAGGCGCTGGATGAGCTGGCGCGCGACGAAGGGGCCGACGTTCGGATGATTGAAGATGTTGTCGATCGCGGCGTCGAGGTCGGCGAGGCCGGCCGTGCCGATGTCGGGCGCCGACGCGGGGCGCGCGGGGAGCGTCAGGCCGCGGAGCAATGTCTTGGCGCCGAGGTCGTGGTAGGCGTCCCACATTTTCATCGGGGCCGCCCAGTTCTCGGCGGCGTTGATGAAGCTCGCGCCATCGGCGAAGCTCATGCCGGTGAAGACCCGCGCGAAGTTCGTGATGGCGACGTTGTCGTAGGTCGGAATGTCGTTGCCCCGCACGTCCTTCCGGCGCGTGCCGTCGGCGTTCAGCTCCCACAGGCCGATCGAGAAGAGCTGCATGACTTCCCGCGCGTAATTTTCGTCGGGAAAGATGTTGTTGACGGGATCGGGCTTCTGGTTCTTCAGCGCGCTGAGAAAAAATCCCATCACCGGATGGCGCGTCACGTTATAGAGCAGGTCGCGGTAATTTCCAAACGCGCCGGCCACGAGCACGTCGTAGTAATTCGCCATGCCGACCGGCTGCGCCCAAAGGGTCTCCGGGCGGTCGGAGACGACGAAAATCTGGCTCAGGCAAAAGGCGACGCGCTGGCGCAGGGGATCGTAGGCGACAGCCGGGCCGCCGGGCCGGGACTTCGCGGCGCCCATCGCGCGGTTCCACCAGGCGGCGGATTTCGGGTCGACGGCAAACTCCGGAATCGTCGCTGCCGCCTCGGTGAACGGCTGCAGGAAAGTCGCGGGCCGGGCGAACTGCGCGTCGATCCACGCCGAGAAGCCGAGGGCCGTGACCTCCTCGACGTTCTCGGGGATGAGATCCGCGTCAGCGGCGGAATCCTGGTCCGGGCCAAAGGCGGCCTGCACGAGAAAACGCGCGGCGGCCTTGGCCTTCGGGGCGCTCGTCGCGGTTTCGTCGGCGAGATTGATCGTGGCCGCGGAAGGCGCGGCGAGCGTATAGCCGGCGCCGGCCGCGGCCGTGAGCGTGATGGTCTCCGTGCCCTCCCGGTCGGCCGAGTCGGCGAGGGGCTGGAATTTCACCCACACTTCGCGCTCGCCGGCGGGGATCTCGATGCCCGTCGTGGCGCTGGCCACATAGTCCACGCCGGTCGTCGCCGTGCCGCCGAGGGCGAAATTCACGACGATCCGCTTGAGCCCACCGCCGCGCCGGATCGCGACGACGCCGGCATCCGGCCAGCGTTCGCTGATCTCGCCATCGAGCACGGCGACCGTCACCAGGCTCTCCGCCGGCCACGCCGCCTGCACGCGCGCGCCGTCGGTCGGCTCGTTGCGGCCGGTGTGCGCGTTGTTCGCGTCCGTCCCGAGGATGATTTCCTCCCAGTCGGAAAGGCCGTCCCCGTCCGCGTCGTAGTCGGTGGTGACGAGACGAAAAAACCGGGCGTTCGTCGACAGGGGAACGGATACGCCCAGGGGATATCCGGTGCCGTGCTGGTCGGAGACGATCCGCCAGCTCGGAGCATCCAGGGTGGTGCTGGCCTGCACCTGATAACGTTTCCCGGGCAAGGAATTCCACGTCGAGACGGCCACGCCGCCGCCAAGCGAGAAATTGAGCGCGGGGCGGGAGTAAAGATTCCGCGGATCCGTCCCGGCAAGGGCCTCGGTGACGTTGGAGAAGCCGTCCCCATCGGTATCGGCGAGCGGCGGGAGGGATCCGACGTTGAAATTGGTCTCCCAGATGTCGCTTTCCAGATTTGCGTTCAGATCGAGGATCGCGTGGACGTCGCTTGTCAAAGCGAGGCCCGCGCAAAGTGCGGCGGCTCGAACAAGACGCTTCATCGGAAAATAGTTAAGCAAGTTTCAAAAGTTTCGACAGGAGGATTTCGGAGCCGGGGTTCGGATCGGGCGTCCTCGAAACAAATGCGAGTTCCTTGTGATCGCCATGAATGAAACGAGCCGCCGTGCGTTCAATTGGCATGCGGCGCATTCCCTTCGGCGATAAATACACCTGCCAGAGGCATGAGCCGCGAATCCCCAAACAATCCATGAAAACCGTCACCGTCCGTATCCATGGGCAAGCCGCCGCGAGCGTTCTGCTGGCCGCCTCGCTTGCCCTCTCCGCCCCCGGCCTTCTCCGGGCCCAGACCGCGGCCCCGTCGACGAATTATTCGCCCGCTCAATCTTCGAGCAAACTCTCCGACGCGGACCTCGACGACCTGCTCGGCCCGATCGCGCTCTATCCCGACGCTTTGGTCGGCATCATCCTGCCAGCCTCCACCGTGCCGTCCGACGTCACGCTCGCCGCCCGGTATCTGAACCAGAACGGAAACGGCGCCAACGTGGACGGCCAGCCTTGGGACGAGAGCGTCCGGGCGCTCGCGCGCTATCCCGACGTCCTGAAATGGATGGACGACAATCTCGAATGGACGACCTCCCTCGGCGAGGCGTTCGTCGACCAGCCCGCGGACGTGATGAACGCCGTGCAGCGCCTTCGCGGCGAAGCCAGGGACAAGGGCAACCTCGTCAACACCCCGCAACAAACCGTCGTCGTGGAGAAGGAATCCATCCGCATCGTCCCGACCGACCCCGAGGTTATCTACGTGCCGCAATACAACCCCGAGGTCGTCTACGTGGAGTCGTATCGGCCCGACTACACGCCGCTCATCACCTTTGGCGCCGGCTTCGTTGCCGGGGCCTGGCTCGCCTACGATTTCGATTGGGGCCGGCGCGACTTCTATTACGGCCCCGGCTGCGGCTGGAACGATCGCGGCCGCTGGAACGACCGCGGATATCGCGATGGTTCGGTCAACGTGAGCAACACGAACATCACCAACATCACGAACAACAGCACCACCATCAATCGCTGGCAGCCCAACGCAAACAGCCGCCGTTTCTTCGACCAGCGGCAGCGCCAGAACGTCGGCAACGCCCGGATCGCCCGGGCAAACTCCGACGCCCGGGCGAACAACCCGGGTGCCCGGCGCGCCGCCGTGGTTCCGAAGCCGGCCCGGCTCACCCCCGTCGCCAACCGGAATTCCGGAAAAAATCCCGCTCGTCCCGCGGTGCGACCGAACCAACCGGGAAATCCGAACGCCAAGCCCGCCCGCCCCAATGACATCGTCCGTCGGCCGAACGAAAATCGTCCGAAAGCACCCACCGTGGCGCCGAGGGTGAACGGGGAGCTTCCCCGGAAAAATCGCGCGGCGGACGCTGGCGCGACGACCAGCCGGCCGGCCGACGTCCCCAGAAAGTCGCCGAACGCCGGCAAACCAGCCGACCGGCCCGCGCCGGCAAAGCATCGCCCTGCCACGGCTCCGGCCGCCCGGGGGGACGCGAACCCCGCTCCCCGTCCTCACAATCCGGCGAGGGCAAATTCATCCGAACCCGCGCGCCGTCCGAACAAGGCCCCTGAATCCCAGGAGCGGCGTCAACCCGCCGCTCCCCGCCCCCAGGCCGCTCCGGAAAGGAGGCCCGCTCCCCGGCCGGAAGCCCAGCGGCCCCGGCCCCAGGGAAATTCGCAGGCCCGTGCGCCCCGTCCCGCCCCGCAGCGCGCCCAGGCTCAAGGCAACTCCGGACAAAAGAAGCCCGAGGGCAAAAAGAAAAAAAAGGAGGACTGAAGTTTTCCTCCTGGACGCCGAGGGAACGTGCCCCGTCGAGAAATCAAAGCCCCGGAGACATCTCCGGGGCTTTTGCGTGGCGACTCGTGACACGCGACAGGGCTGGTTTTTGATTGAAACGTGAGGGACTTTGGGCCGAAATGCGGGACAGCCGCACGAATCCGTGCGAACGTCCGAGAGAATTATTCAAGGTGGCGAAAGACTTAATCCAGAAGTGCCGGGAGTATCGCGACTCCGCCGACGCTCGTGCCCAGGGCTTTTACCCGTATTTCCGCCGCATCGACGAGACCATCGGAAATCACGTCATCTGCGATGGCGCGCCGAGGATCATGATCGGCTCGAACAATTACCTCGGACTCGCCCAGGATGAGCGGGTCGTCGAGGCCGTCTGTGACGCCGCCCGGAAATTCGGCTCGGGCTGCACCGGCTCCCGGTTGCTGAACGGCAACATTCGCCTGCACGAGCAGCTCGAGGAAGCGCTTGCCGCCTTTCTTCAGCGCGAGTCCGTGCTGCTTTTTTCGACCGGTTTTTTTGCCAACCAGGGCGCGCTGGCCACCCTCATGGAGGACGGCGACGCCATCCTCTGCGACCGCGAAAATCACGCCAGCATCATCGATGGCTGTCAGTTCGCCCCCTCGAAGCTCGTCCCTTTTCGCCATAATTCCGCCGTCTCCCTGCGCAACCGCCTCAAGCGCCTCCCCGAGGCCGCCGGCAAGATGGTCGTGCTGGACGGGATCTTCAGCATGTCGGGCGACATCGCCGACCTGCCGTCCATTCTCGAGACGGCCCGCGAATTCGGCGCGCTTACCTACGTCGACGAGGCCCACGCGCTCGGCGTGCTTGGCCCGCTGGGCCGCGGCACGGTGCATCATTTCGGCGTGAACGACGAGGTCGATCTCGTCATGGGGACGTTCTCCAAGTCCCTTGGCTCGATGGGCGGATTCATCGCCGGCTCGCGCGAGGTGATCGAGTATCTCCGCCACAAGGCCCGGTGCTTCATCTTCACCGCGTCGCTCGCCCCCGCGGTCGTGGGCGGCGTCATCAAGGCGCTCGAGCTCATGCAATCCGAGCCGGAGCGCATCGACGCCCTGTGGCGGAACACCCGCAAGATGCACGACGGTTTCAGCGAAATCGGCTTCAAGATCGGCACCACGCAGACGCCCATCGTGCCGATCCTCATCGGCAGCGAGGCGAAGGCCTTTCAATTCACCCAGCGGCTTTACGACGAGGGGGTCTTTGCGACGCCCGCGATCTACCCCGCCGTGCGCTACGGCGAGGCCATCGTCCGCACGAGCTACATGGCTTCGCACACGAACGAGGATCTCGACCGCGTGCTGGAAATCTTCGCGCGGCTCGCTCGCGAGCTTGGCACCTTCGACGATCCCGCATACTCAGAACCTGGCCGCCGCAAAAATGTTTTCGATTTCAGCCTGTCTTACAACGAAGGATCGGACGCGGTTCGAGAGGTTGCCGGAGACGTTGCACGGAACGGATCCGGGCTTCATCCCGCCATTTCCCGGTAGCGTCGCGAAATACCTCGAGCCCGGCTCCGCCTTCCAGCGCGTCCACGGCAAAATCCTTCCCTTCCTCGCCGCGCGCGACGGCCGGATCGTCGGCCGCATCGCCGCGGTCGTCAACCGCTCCCATAACGAGCGCTATCGGGACTCCGTCGGATTTTTTGGATTTTTCGAATCCGAGAACGATCCCGAAACCGCCCGGGCGCTGTTCGATCGGGCGGGCGCCGCCCTGCGCGAGCACGGCCTCACCTCGATGCGCGGGCCCTACAACCCCAGCATCAACGACGAATGCGGCCTGCTCGTCGAGGGATTCGACACATCGCCCCCGATCGGCTTTCCGTGGAATCCTGCCTTCTACGAGGCGTTGCTGCTCGACGCGGGATTCACCGGCGTCCGCAACCTTGTCGGCCTGCATCTCCCCTTGGCGAACGCTCCCACCCCGGAGCGGCTCGAGCGACTGGCCGTCCGCGTCGAGGCGCGCTCGAAGATGACGCTTCGCCCGATCGACCTGAAAAATCTCGAGCGGGAATTGGAAATCGTTCACGCCGTCTACAATCACACCCTCGAGCGGAACTGGGGTTTCGTCCCCATCGCGATGGAGGATCTTCTCGCCGCCGCGGACGACTTGCGCGCCTTCGCCGATCCGAAGATCATTCTCATCGCGGAAAGGGACGGCGAGCCCGCCGGCGTCGCGCTCACGCTTCCCGATTTCAACCAGATCCTCGCCGGCCTCCAGCGCCTGCCGCACTGGCTGCGCCTGCCGGTGATCCTTTGGCGCATGAAGACGCGAAGGATCACCTGCTGCCGCCAGACCGTTTACGGCATCCTCCCGCAATTCCGCGATCGCGGTCTCCACGCGTGGCTGCTGCGCGAACAATTCGCCCGCGCCCGCGATCGTTACGTCGCCGCCGAGATCGGCTGGGTCGAGGAAAACAACGAGGAGATCATCGCGAACAGCACCATGCTGGGGGCATCCAGGAACCGCGTGTTTCGCATCTTCGAGCGCGCGGTCGACTAGGGGCCATGCGCCTGTTCCTCACCGGCGCGACCGGCTTCATCGGCCGGAATTTTCTTCTCGAGGCCCTGCGCGACGGCCGTTACGCGGAGATCATCGCCCCGGTCCGCGACCCGCAAAAGCTCGTCCGCCAGCTCGCCGCCGAAGGCTGGCCCTCGCCGCCGGCTTCGCTTCGCATCGCGCGGTGGGAGGATCCGCCGCCGGAAGACGTGGATCACGCCGTCCATTGCGCCGGCGTGCTCTTTGCGCGGAATCGCGCGGACTATTTTCGCGTGAACGTGGACGACGCCCTGCGCCTGCTCGCGCCGCTTCCGGCCGCGGCGCGCGTTCTCGTTCTCTCCTCGCAAAGCGCGGGCGGCCCGACGCCGGTCGGAAAGATCGCGCGGACGCCCGCGGATCCCGACGCGCCGATCACCTGGTATGGCGAATCGAAGCTCGCCATGGAGCGGGCGTTGCGCGAGGCGCGGCCCGGGGCTCTCGTCTGGCGGCCTCCGATGATCCTCGGCCCGCGGGATCGCGCCACGCTCCCGCTCTTCCAGATGGCCGCCGGCCCCCTGCGCATCAAGCCCGGCCTTCGCCCGAAAACCTACAGCTGGATCGCCGTGGGCGATCTGGTCCCCGCCATGTCACGCGCCCTCACGGCGCCCGCGCGGGCGCCCGCCCCGCCTTTGTTCGTCGGCGCGCCCGACCCTCTCACCGACGTCGAACTCATCGCGGTCGCCGCGGCGATCGCCGGCGGCCACGGCATCACGGTGCCGCTGCCTCACGTCCTGATGCGGGGAGTTTCCGCGATCGTGGACGCGATCCCCGCGTTGCGCGCCGCCGCCCCGAGTCTCACCCGCGACCGGGCGCGGGAGATCTTCCCCGACCGCTGGCAGATCGACGCCGCCGCCTTCCGGGCGGCCTTCGCCCCCGGCCCGTTTGCAACCCTTCGCGACACGCTCGCGCAGACCCATGCCTGGTACGTGCGCGCCGGCCTGCTTCCCGCCGCTTGAATTGCCCGCCGCCTTCACGTAACACGGGGCCATCTTGATCACCGTTCGATTTTTCTTCCTCGTCGTCCTTCCCGCCCTCGCGCTCGCCGGTTGCGGCGGCGGTTCCATCCAGCAGCCCGCCGCCGGCCCGCAGCGGATCGTGCGCGTCGACTGGTACGGCCAGCAATGTTTCCGGATCAAGAGCGCCCTCGGCATCGCGATCCTCACGAATCCGTTTGCGGCCGGCAGCACGTCGTTCAGCCCGCCGAAAAACCTGACGCCCGAGATCGTCCTCGTCACGACGGAAAAACTCGATGCCAACAACGTCGACCTCGTCGACAACACGCCGCACATCCTCCGCGGCAGCGTCGGCGTGGGCGCGAGCACCATCGCCGGGATGCGCATCCAGGGGTTCCCCGTCTTCAGCAACCCCGAGCAGCAGAACGTCGACGGGATGAACGTGATCTACCGCTGGTCGATGGACGGATTGAAATTCTGCTTTCTCGGCGATCTCGACGCCCTGCCGGCGCCCGGCGACCTCGACCGCATCGGCAAGGTGGACGTGCTGTTCATGCCCGTGAGCGGCGTCGATCTCACCGGCGCCCAGCGCCAGCAGATCGTCGCGCAGCTTCGCCCGCAGATCATCGTCCCCATGGGCTCGTTGGGCGCCATGAACGGCTTCGCCTCGGGCTACACCTCCGTCTATCGCCTCACGCGGTCCGCGGCGCTGCTTTCCCGCGACGCGCTCCCCGCCGTGCCGACCGTCCTGCTTTTTCCCGCGCCCTAGCATGAGGATTCTCATCGTCGGATCCGGCGGTCGGGAGCACGCGCTCGCGTGGAAGCTCGCCCGGTCGGAAAACGTCGAGAAAATCTTCGTCGCGCCCGGAAATCCCGGCACCGCCCATGTCGGCGAAAACGTCGCCATCCCCGTCACGGATCATGCCGCCCTCGTCGATTTCGCGCGGCGCGAGAACATCGACCTCACCGTCGTCGGTCCGGACGACGCGCTGGCCGCGGGCCTCGTCGACGCCTTCCAGGCCGCCGGCCGGCGAGCTTTCGGCCCCACGGCCGCGGCGGCGCGCCTGGAATCCTCGAAGGCCTTCGCGAAGGACTTCATGAGCCGTCACGGCATCCCGACCGCCGGCTACCGGGAGTTCACGGACAGCGCGGCGGCGCGCGAATATTGCCGCGGCGGAAAATACCCGCTCGTCGTGAAGGCCGATGGTCTCGCCCTCGGCAAGGGCGTCGTGATCGCCGCGGATTTCGCGCAAGCGGACGATGCGATCCGTCTCACGATGGATGACGCCGCGTTCGGCGACGCCGGCCGGCGCATCGTGATCGAGGAATTTCTCGAGGGCGTCGAATGTTCCATCCACGCGCTGGTCGACGGCGCGAGCTACGCGTTGTTTCCCGACTGCCGCGATCACAAGCAGGTCGGCGACGGCGGCGTCGGCCCGAACACGGGCGGCATGGGCACGATCTCACCCACCGGCTCGATGGACGCCGCCCTCGAGGCGCGCATCCGCACGGAGATTCTCGACCGCTTCGTGGCCGGCGCGAAGGCGGACGGCCTGGACTTTCGCGGCATGCTTTTCCCCGGGCTCATGCTCACCGCCGAAGGTCCGAAGACCCTCGAGTTCAACTGCCGCTGGGGCGACCCCGAGACCCAGGTGCTCGTCCGCCGGCTCAAAAGCGATCTCCCCGCCCTGCTCGACGCCTGCGTCGACGGCACCCTGCGGCGGCAAACGATCCAATGGGATCCGCGCGCGGCGGTTTGCGTCGTTCTCGCCTCCGGCGGTTACCCCGGCTCCTACGAGAAAGGCGAAATCATCTCGGGCCTCGACCGCGCGGCGGCCCGCGAGGACGTGGTCGTCTTCCAGGCCGGCACCGCCGCCTCGCCCGGCCGCCTCGTGACGAACGGCGGCCGCGTGCTCGGCGTCACCGCGCTCGGCGCCACCCTCTCCGCCGCCCGCGCGGCTGCCTACGCCGCCGCGGACGAAATTCATTTTGCGAATCAACATCGCCGCAACGACATTGGCGCCGCTCCGTGAAAATCCTTCCCGCCCTCGCCTTCACCGGATTGTTCTTATCCCGCGCCCTGGCGCAGACGCCTTCACCCAGCCCGACGCCCCCCGCCACGGTCACCCCGGCGCCCTCGCCGAGCGCCACCCCGGCGCCCGCGCCTTCCCCGGCGCAGGATCCCATCGACATCCTCAGCGACTCGCAGCTCGACCAGGCGATCCAAAGCCTGCGGACCAACTTCCTGGATGCCGGCCGCACCAGCGACCGCGAGCTTCGACGCGCCACCCTCGAGGGCCTGATCGGCCGTTTGCAGCCCGGCGTTGCCGTGACCGCCGAAGCGGCGGCGAAACCGGACGCCGCCCCGCCCTTCCTGGCGGAAATCCTCGACGCCCGCATCGGCTACGCGCGTCCGGGCGAGCTGACGAAGGAGTCGCTTCCCCAGCTGGATGCCGCGCTGACGAACTTCAAGGGCAAGGGCTTGAAAGCCGTGATCCTCGACCTCCGCGGTGAACCGGCCCGGGCGGACTTCGAACTCGCCGCCGCGTTCGCGAAACGCTTTTCGCCCCGGGGCAAGGTCCTGTTCTCGATCGAGAAGCCCAGCGCGAAACAGGAACGCATCTTCACCTCGGACCAGGACCCCGCGTTTTCCGGCATCCTCGTCGTGCTCACCGACAAGGAAAACGCCGGCGGCGCCGAGGCGCTGGCCGCCACGCTCCGCGAGAATGCGAACGCGATGATCGTCGGCGCGACGACCCGCGGCCAGGCGGTCGAGTTCTCCGACGTCCCGCTCGGGGAAGGGAAAATCCTCCGCGTCGCGGTCGCGCAGGTCACCCTGCCGGTCGCGAAGGCGATCTTCCCCGCGGGCGTGAAGCCCGACATCGCCGCGGCGCTGACCCGCGCCACGCAGGAGCGCATTTTCGCGCTCAGCCGGGAAAAGGGCGTAAGCCAATTCGTGTTCGAGACCGAGCGCCCGCAGTTGAACGAGGCCGCCCTTGTCGCGAACACGAACCCGGAGATCGATCCCGCCAACGTGCGCCCCAAGGACCGCGACGTGCTCTGGGACACGGTCCTCCAGCGCGCCGTCGATCTGGTGACCGCCATCAGTTTCTACAACGACCGCGGCTCGCCGTGACCGCGAGCTTCGCTCAGCCGACGCGCACCGCGCGCGTCTTGTCGAGCTTCAGGATGCCGGGCGCGTTGGCGGGGAGCGCGGCTTTCGGATCGACGATCTTCTCGCCGTTCCACTGCACGCTGCCTTGCTCGACCAGTCGCCGGGCGTCGCTGCGCGAGCGGGTGACGTTGAAGCACCGTCCGAAAGCGTCGACGACGATCGTCACGATGTCCGCCCCTTCCGCCGGCAGGTCGAAGGCGGGCAGTTCCGCGCTCGCGAGATCGCGCTGGCTGAACCGGGCGTCGAAATCCTCGAGCGCGTGCCGTGCGTCCGCCTCGGAGTGAAAGCGGGCGACGATCCGCCGGCCGAGCTCCTTCTTCGTCGCCATCGGATGCGCGTCCGTCGAGAGGGGCTCGCCGAGAAGCAGATCGTAATATTTCGGCATGAGCGCGTCCGGGATGCTCATCAATTTCCCGAACATCTGGATCGGCGGCTCGCTCACGCCGACCGAGTTGCCCAGGCTCTTGCTCATTTTCTGCGTGCCGTCGAGCCCCTCCAGGATCGGCAGCATCATGGCAACCTGCTGCGGCTGGCCCTCCTCGCGCTGAAGATCGCGGCCCACCATGATGTTGAAAAGCTGGTCGGTCCCGCCAAGCTCGACGTCGGCCTTGATCATGACGGAATCCCAGCCCTGCATGATCGGGTATTGAATCTCGTGGGCGCGGACGGGCAGGCCTTTGTCCAGGCGCTCGCGGAAATCCTCGCGCTGCAGCATCTGCTGGAGCGTCACGCGGCTGTTCAGGCGGATCACCTCCTCGAAGCTCATCATCTCGAACCATTCGCCGTTGAAGGCGACCCGCGTGAGCGCCGGATCGAGGATCTTGAACGCCTGTTCCTGGTAGGTCTTCGCGTTCGCCATCACCTCGTCGTGCGTGAGTTGCGGACGCGTGGCGGAGCGGCCGCTGGGATCGCCGATCATCGCGGTGAAATCGCCGATGATGAGGATCGCATGGTGGCCGAGCTCCTGAAACTGCCGGAGCTTGGCGAGGCCGACGGTGTGGCCGAGGTGAATGTCCGGCGCGGTCGGGTCCACGCCCAGCTTCACGCGCAGGGGACGGTTTTCACCGAGTTTCCTCCGTAGCTCCTCGGGGCTGAGCACCTGCGCGCAATTGCGAACGAGATCGGCGAGAATGTCCATGGGGCGGCGGAGTCTAGTTGCCTTTGCCCTTGTTCAACAAGTCGCGCACGTCGTCGATGGTGAGATCTTTTTTCAGGTTTTGCGTGAACTGGTCGACGCCGCCCTGCGCCTTCGGGGCGACCAGATACGGCCGCGGCTCCGTGCCGGCGGGGAGGGGGGCGGCGCCGTCCTTCAAGTCGGCCTTGCCGCCACCGTCGAATTTTTTCGCTTCGAACGAATCCGTCTTGAACTGCCGGCTCGAACCCCCGGCGGAACGCGAGGCGAGACCGCTGGCGCCCGTGTCGTAGACCTTGCGGCCGAACCACGGATTTTTCAGGCCCAGGAATGAGCGGGTCGAGAAGGTCTTGAGCGTGGCCGTCTTGATGCCGAGATAGTCTCCGGTGCCATACGTCTTGGTGTTGAAGGAGCCGGAATCGTAGGATTTCTTCCCAAGCGAGCTGGTGAGCGCCGGGTCCGTTTTGCTGTTGGAGTCCATGGCCTTGATGGCCTTGAGCGTGGTGCCGTCGATTCGTTCGACGAGGCCCTGCTCCTGCTGCTGCGCGCGCGCGAAGCCGGCCGCCAGCAGGCAGGCGACAAGGGGAAGGACGCGGCTCATGCGTGAAACGTAAGCCGCCGCCTGGGGGCGACGCAAGCCGGGGGTGCCGTAGCGCGCGGTTGCGGGCCGGGCCGGAAAGCGTCGAAGATCGGGCCGACGAACGAGAATTTCCCACGGCCGCGAAGATTTCGCGTGACCCGGCGACTCGACGCGATCGAAGACCTCGTTGTCGCCGCCCCGCTCCGTCGGGGCGTTAAGGGGCGCGTGATCTCGCGCGGCGCGGCGACGAAGCGCCAGGGCGACAAAGAAAGGCAAGGCGACGCTGGTGGAATGATTCACGCAACGACGGAACTCGACGATGATTGCCCTCCAAGCTCGCGCTCCCGGATTCTGCTCCCGCCAAGACTCGAGTGAACCCGCCCTAACGGACGGGAGCCGCCGGTGCGCCGCCGCCCGATGGCGACATTGGCGGGACCGACATCGACTTGTAGCCATCCGGCGTCTTGAAGGTCGCCCCGGGAATGTCCTGCACCTTGACGGAGGTGACGGTGATCGTCGACGTGCCCGTCTGCGGGGATTTGATCGTCGTGCGAATCGGGAATCCCGGAAAATCGCGGCCGTCGGCGAGCGCGCCCTTGAAGGGATTTCCGTTGCCGGAGAGCTTGCCCATCTGGTCGAGGATTTCCTTTTCGTTGGCCACGTCCTTCGTCACCCAATACGTCACATCGAGCCCCTGGAGTTTTCCGGTGTATTCCTCGCAGGCGAAGCCGTTGATCGTCTCCTTTTTGCCGGTGGCCTCGAGGCTGGGTTTTTCCGATTTGGCCAGCGCCTTCTGTTTCACCGCGTCGATCGCGCCGTCCGGGAGCTCCATCGCGATCTTTTGGGCGTGCATGAGCGAGACGACGCGACCGGATTTCAGGTCCACGATGCTCGAGAGCTGCCGGCCGACGTCCACCCGCGCGCGGTCGTCGGAAAGGGTCATCGTCAGTTCGGTCTTGCCGTCCAGGCCACCGAGCTTGTCGACCTCCTGCGTGATGATGACGCCGGCCCGGCCGAGGGATGCCGCCACGAGGAGGAGGGAAAAAAAGAGGGAGGAAGCTTGCATGGCGGGAAACTCAGCGGGAGAGATCGGATTGATTCAGAACCGGAAAACCGTCCCCGCGCAGCACGGCGGAGGCGCATTCGTTGTCGTCGACGTGCAGGGCGAGCACGGCGCGGCCGCGGGGGCGGCTGAGCAGCGGGTAGCTGAAAAGCACGTTCACCTCGGCCTTGAGCAGGGCGGCGAGCACGTTCGCGAGGTCGGCGGCGCCTTCCTTGAGCTCGGTCACGAGGATCTCGGAGACGCTGTGCGGAATGGCGTTGTCCTCGAAGAGCGCCTCGACGCGGCCGGGGTCGCTTACGATGAAGCGGCAGATCGAGCTCTCGGCCGAGTCCTGGATGCTGAGCGCGAGGACGATGATGTTGTGTTCGCCGAGGAGTTTGACGACCTCGAGGAGGGCGCCGACTTTGTTGTCGAGGAAAACGGAAAAGTGGCGGACTCCCTCGCCGTCGTTTTTTTCGGTCGTGAGCGCTTCGGGCATGGATGAAGGCTTATTTGTAGCAGTAGGTGAAACAGAACGAGCTTTTCTCGCCCTCGGTCAGGCTGATTTTCACGAAGTATTTGCCGCTTTTCCCGGCCACGACGCCGGCCGCGGCGGTGGCGCCGTCGGCGTAATCCTGCTGCTCGACGGGATGGCCGTCCTCGTCGTGGACGCGCACCGCGAG
The DNA here is from genome assembly GCA_964247025.1 of uncultured Chthoniobacterales bacterium. Taxonomy (GTDB): domain Bacteria; phylum Verrucomicrobiota; class Verrucomicrobiia; order Chthoniobacterales; family JAATET01; genus JAATET01. The sequence continues at coordinate 26,708 of CAXTSM010000006.1, read as the reverse complement.
CTTCCGGCCCGGCGCCAGCCCCGCGACGCAGAACCAATACTCGTCTCCGGCGAAAAGATTCACCTCGATGACGACGCCCTTATCCGCCGCGATCTCGCCGAAATAATGGCCGTCGCGAATCTTGTAGCCGTCGTTGGAAAATGCGCCCGCCAGCTGAAGCGCCGCGCTGCGGGCCTGCGCCTCGGCTCCGCCCGCGGGATCGGGGGTCGTCGCCCGGTCGTCCTGCGCGGGAAGCGAGGCCGCCAGAAGAATGGCGAACAGGAAAAAAAGAACGCGGTTCATTGCTCGGGAGCGGCGGGTCCGCTGATCGCGTCGATGAGCGCGGTGGTGGTTTGCTGGATTTTCTTCACGGCCTCGATCTTGGGTGGTTCGACCGGCGAAACGGTCGCCTGGAGATCGACCAGGCCTCCGCGGACCTTGCCGAGAAGCGGCTCGGTCTTGAGTCGCTCCGGCAGCAGATCGATGCGGGCGACGAGGTATTCGACGATCGCCGGCTGCCGCAGCAGGCGGGCGCTCTCCGGCTGGTAATTTGCGCCGATCACGCCGCTGGCGGCCTGGAGACCGCGCAGCCACGCTCCGATCGTGACCAGCGAGACGAGCTCGTCGTCCTTCTGCGCCGACATCTGGTTCTTGACCTCGTTTTCCGTGGCGTCGAGCTCTTCCTTGAGCGCGCTCCAGTCATTGTTTTCGGCGAAATCCGCGATGCTGTTTCCGCGTGCGAGGATGCTCTGCGAAACGCCCAGTCCCTTCGCCAGGTCGATGATGTCCTTGCCGACGTTCTTGACCTGCTGGCCGTCCTGCGCCTCGATCGCGATGAAGCCGTCCGCGACGCGCGTGCCGAGGTTCATCGAAGCCTGGGCGCGATTCGACGTCGGCAGCGGGCCGGCCTTGCGCGCGGCGAGCTGGGACCAGTTCGGCCGGTCCAGCTTGTTGATCGCGGCGAAAAATTCCCCCGGCGTGGGCAGCGTGACCTCATCCATCACGATGGCGGATTTCATTTCCGCCGGCGTGAGGGATTTTTCCTCCGCCGCGGACAGCGGACCGGCGCCACAAAGCGCCGCGGCCGCCCAGACAAGTCGCAAACCGAATCGCATTTCGCGGCACGCTACATAAACCCTTGCCGCCACGCCAGCGCGAAGGCGGATAAACATTCGGGGAAAGCCCTGAAACCGCGGGAGCGCCGACGACGCCGAGCGGAAGGAAAACCCTGGATATCGCGGATGGGATGCCTCCGCGGTCTTTTCCAGGATCCCGCATCCCTCCTTTGTGATCGGCGCGGGCTGCGGTAGAAAATTCGTCATTGATGAGCGAGCCGCTGCCCATTTACGCGATCCGCGACGACTTGATCGGGCGATTGGGACGATCCGGGCGCCTGATCTTGCGCGCCCCCACCGGCTCGGGCAAATCCACGCAGGTCCCGCAAATGCTGGTCGATGCCGGTCTCGCCGGCGCCGGCCTCGTCATTATCCTGCAACCCCGCCGGCTGGCGGCGCGCATGCTCGCGGCCCGCGTCGCGTCCGAACGCGGAGCCCGGCTCGGCGAGGAAGTCGGCTACCAGATCCGCCTCGATAACGTCTCCGGCCGGCACACGCGCATCCTCTACGTCACGGAAGGCATCCTGCTGCGCCGCATGCTGGCCGACCCCGGGCTGCGCGGTGTCGCGGCGATTCTTTTCGACGAATTCCACGAGCGGCATCTCTTCGGCGACCTCTCGCTGGCCCGGGCGTTGGATCTGCAACAATCCCTTCGGCCCGACCTCAAGCTCGTCGTCATGTCCGCGACCCTGCCCGGCGGGGCGCTCGCCGAATATCTCGCGCCCTGCGAGGTCCTCGAATCCGCGGGCCGCACGTTTCCCGTGGACATCGAATTCCTCGATCGCGAGCCCGCCGACGAGCCCGCGTGGGAACGCGCCGCCGACGCCGTCGCGCGGGCATTTCCGTCGACGCCGGGAAACGCGCTCGTCTTCATGCCGGGAGCCTACGAGATCCAGCGCACGATCCAGGCCATCCAACAGCGGCTCGGCGCCGCCGTGCCCGTGCTGCCGCTTCACGGCGAACTTCCCCCGGACGCGCAGGACGCCGCCGTCGCCGCGGGCGGCGCGCGCCGCGTCATCGTCTCGACGAACGTCGCGGAGACTTCGCTCACGATCCAGGACGTCACGCTCGTCGTGGATGCCGGGCTCGCGCGCGTCGCCCGGTTCGACCCGCACCGCGGCATCAACACCCTCTACATCGAAAAGATCAGCCACGCCTCCGCCGACCAGCGCGCGGGTCGCGCCGGCCGCACCGCGCCCGGCCGCTGCCTGCGCCTGTGGACGCGCCGCGACCACGAGCAGCGCCCCGCCGCCGAGCTGCCCGAGATTCGCCGCCTCGATCTCGCCGAAACCGTGCTCACCCTCAAGGCTGCGGGCGTCGACGATCTTCGAACGTTTCGCTGGCTCGAGCCGCCGGACGCGCTCGGGCTCGAGCGCGCCGAGTCCCTGCTGCGCGACCTCGGGGCGCTCGAGGGCGCGGGCGAGACGAGCGCGATCACCGCGATCGGCCGGCGGATGCTTTCCTTTCCGGTGCATCCCCGCTACGCCCGCATGTTCCTGGCCGCAGAGGAACTCGGCTGCGTGCGCGCGGCCGCGTTGATCGCCGCGATCACCCAGTCCCGCGGCCTGCTGCTCAGGGCCGACAAACGCATCGAGGAGCAGCGCGAGGAAGCCTTCGGCGAAGGCGTCTCGGACTTTCAGATTCTCATGCGCGCCTGGGCCTGGGCGGACCGGCAGGACTATCGCGTGGACGCGTGCCGGAAACTCGCGGTGCACGCGGACGCCGCGCGCCAGGTGGGGAAGCTATTCGAGCAGTTTCTCGGGATCGCGAAGGGCGAGCGGCTCGACGTCGCGGCCCGCGACGCGGAGGACGCGGACATCGCGCGATGCGTGCTGGCGGGATTCGCCGATCAGGTTGCGCGCCGGCGCAGCATGGGCACGCTCCTGTGCGACGTGGCGCACGGCCGGCGCGGCCTGCTCGCGCGCGGCAGCGTGGCGCAGGGCAGCCGGCTCATCGTGGCGGCCGAGATCAACGACATCGAAGGCCGCGGCGGCGAGGCGCAAGTCATGCTCAATCTCGCGACCGAAATCGAGGAGGGGTGGCTGCGCGAACTTTTTCCGGCCGATTTCACCGAGCGGCGGCAGGTGTGCTTCGACTCCTCCCAAAATCGCGTCGTCGTGCGCACGGAAAAAATTTTCCGCGACCTCGTGCTCGAGTCGCGCGACCGGGACGCGGAACCGTCGGCCGAGGCCTCGGCCTGCATCGCCGGCGAGGTGCTGCTCGGCAACCTGACGTTGCGCCAGTGGGATGACGCGATCGAGCAGTGGATCATCCGCGTGAACCGGCTCGCCGCCTGGATGCCCGACCTGGCGCTGCCGCCCATCGGCGAAGCGGAGCGAGAGCTGCTGATCCATGAAGCGTGCGCCGGCGCGACGAGCTACCGCGACATCAAGGACCGCCCGATGCGGGAAACGGTGCGCGCCTGGCTCACCCCTCCGCAGCAGCAGCAGGTGGAGAAATTTGCGCCGGAGCGGATCGATCTTCCCGGCGGCCGCCGGGCCAAGGTTACCTATGGGGCCGAGGCGGAGCCGTTCATCGCGGCGCGCATCCAGGATCTCTACGGATTGCAGACATCCCTCCGCATCGCGGGCGGGCGCGTCCCGCTGACGATCCAGGTTCTGGCGCCAAACATGCGGCCGGTCCAGGTGACGAAGGACCTCGCAAATTTCTGGATCGAGGCCTACCCGAAGCTCAAGACGCAGCTTTCCCGGCAATACCCGAAGCACGAATGGCGCTAGGGGCGGGGAGGAGAATCAGGGATCGCGTCCAGGAGGGCGGCCAAACTCGTCGCCACGGCGCTCCGTCGCCGTGCGGCGCGAGGGGGCGCGTCCCCCCGGCGCCCCGACGGAGCGGGGCGGCTACAGGGTGAATTCCTGCGCGGCGTTCCTTGTAGCCACGGCGCTCCGTCGCCGTGTGGCGCGAGGGGACGCGTCCCCCGGCGCCCCGACGGAGCGGGGCGGCTACAAGGTGAATTCCGGTGCGGCGTTCGCTGTAGCCACGGCGCTCTGTCGCCGTGCGGCGCGAGGGGGCGCGTCCCCCCGGCGCCCCGACGGAGCGGGGCGGCTACAGGGTGAATTCCTGCGCGGCGTTCCTTGTAGCCACGGCGCTCCGTCGCCGTGTGGCGCGAGGGGACGCGTCCCCCCCGGCGCCCCGACGGAGCGGGGCGGCTACAGGGTGAATTCCTGCGCGGCGTTCCCTGTCGCCACGGCGCTTCGTCGCTGCGCGGCGCGAGGGGACGCGCCGTCCCCCCGGCGCCCCGACGGAGCGGGGCGGCACCAGGGAGGCTTTACGGCGGCGATTTGCCCGGGATTTCACAACCTCGGCCCAGCCGGCGATTTCACCCGGCCAACCTTGGCGCCGGCCGGCCGATGGCCAAAAAAAATCGCCGTTGGTCCCGCGTCGACCATCGGTCGCGCTATTTCTTGAACAGCGCGACAAAGGTGTCGTAGTCGTGCACCGATCCGTCGGGAAGAATGAGCAGCGGACCGTGGCCGTGGACGCTGGCGATCTCGATGAGCCACGGCATGTTCGGCCATTTCCGGGGGGTGGATGGCTTCGAATCGAACATGGTCGGAGAATAATGCACCCGCGGCGAGCGGCCGGATTGCTGGATCTTTCCCAGGCGCAGGATGGCGGGGCATTGCCACGCGGCCGGTGGAATCTCGTAAGGCTGCAATTCCTTGATCCACCACTCCTCGTATTGCTTCTGGTCGGTGTTTCCAAAAGGCGGCTGGTTCGGCCAGTGGCCCCGGTCTTCGAGGTAATTGCTCAAGCCGACGCCCAGGCCGCGCAGGTTTGCCGTGCATTTGACGCGGTCCGCGACGCCGGGCATGCGATTGAAGACGCCCCAGAGCAGCATCATCAGGACAAAGACGATGCCGAGCACGGCAACCATCTCGACAATAGTAAACCCCGCACGGTTTCGTGCGGGGTTTACCGAGATCGCCCGGAAGTGACGCTCTTGGCGCAACTGGCAGAAGAGGATTTCGCAATCCCCGGGAAAGATTACTGGGTGGCGGTCGTCGTCGTGGTGGTGGCGGCGCCGCCGGAGCCCTGGGCGAACACGCTGTTGCGCACCCCTTCGAAGGTGAAGTCGGTCGGGGTGATGCTGCTGCCCGGAATCACGAACGGGGTAACGGTGACGTCGCTGCTCTGCACGTTGATGTTATCGCCGAAGACCGCCGAATTGTTGTTGGTCTGGATGAGCACGATGGTGTTCGTCTCGACGGGCGAGGGGTTCACCGTGCCGGTGCCGTTGAAGTAGGACATGCGATCCTCGAGGTCCAGCTTGCCCTTGAAGGTTCCGTTGGCGCGGTTGCCGCGGACGATGAAGACGATCGGGAGCTCGGTCGTGCCGGAGTCGCTGGTCGGGACGGTGAAGTCCTGCCCGCCGAGGATGCCGGCGAGCTCCTTGCCGGTGATCGAGGCCGTCACGCCGCCGGTGACGACGTCGCCGTCCACGAAGAACGAATATTGGTTGCCGGTCGCGATCGGGCTCTGCACGCCGTTCTGGTAGGCGAAGCGGATGACGCCGGTGAGATTCGTGCCGCGGGCGGTGGCCTGATAGCTCCCGTCGATGCCGCTCTGGAGCGGGGAAAGATCGGTGAAGGGAGGCGGACCGCCGAACGAACCGGCTTGTGAGGCGGTCGCGACGGCGAGGAGGGCGAACGTGCAGAGAACGGGGAGTTTCATAACGAAGTTGGGGTGAAATTTCATTTTGCCGGGCGGCAGGTCAAGCATTTCCGGCGATAAAGTTTTTCCGCGCCATCGGCAAGGTCGCGCGGAGCACCGCCGCCGGACCATCCAGCGGCTGGAGCCCCTGCCCGCCGGCGTTCGCGGGGACGAGAAAAAAGCTTCCCGGTTCGAAGGCGACGCCGCCGAAAGCGACCCGCCCCTCGACGGGCACGAAGATCGCGAACTCGCCCTCGTCCGCCGCCGCGCGCGGCCGGTCGAGCGCCCACCGTTCGACCACGAAATGCTCGCAGGCCGCAACCACGTGGTCGCCCGTGTCGCCGGGGGAATCCACCGCCGGCTCGAAATCGTCGAAATCGATCGAGCTCATCGATTCCGCGATGTGCAATGCGCGGGGATTGCCGTCGAGCCCGGTGCGATTCCAGTCGAACACCCGGTAGGTCGTGTCGCTGTTTTGCTGCACCTCCACGATGAGGCACCCCTCGCCGATCGCGTGCACGCGCCCGCTGGGAATGAAGATGCTTTCGCCCGCGCGCACCGGCGCCTGGTGCAAGGTCTGCTCGACCTCGCCGCGCTCCATCGCCTCGTCGAAGGCCGCCCGCGTCACGCCGCGTCGCAATCCCGCGTAGATCGAGGCGCCCGGGAGGCAATCCAGGAAATACCACATCTCGGTCTTCGGCTCCCCTCGCAGCGCCGGGGCGATCGCCGCGGGCGGGTGCACCTGCACCGACAGCCGCTCGCGCGCGTCCAGCAGCTTGATCAGCATCGGAAAACGCGGCGCCGGATGATCCGCGCCGGCCGCGCCGAAGATCTCGCGATGCTTCGTCCAGAGCTCGTGCAGCGTGCAGCCGCCGAATTCGCCCCCGTGCACGAGGCTTTGCGCATCCTCGCGATCGACGATTTCCCACGACTCGCCCACGAGCGCGCCGTGGGGAAGACTTTTGCCGAGCACGGATTCGAGGCGGCGGCCGCCCCAGACCCGCTCCATGGGAAGCGGTTCGAAAACGAGAGGTTCGATCATGCGCGAAATAGAACCACGAAGACGCCGGGCCACGGAGAAAATTTCCCTCGGTTGCCGTTTTTTCTCCGCCCCTCCGCGCCTCCGTGGTTAACAACCTCCCATGCCCCGCAACGCAGTCTCCACCGAGATCCCCGTGATGTATTTCGACACGGACGCCGCGGGCGTGGTGCACAACATCGTCTACCTGCGCTTCATCGAGACCGCGCGCACGTTTCTTGCGATCCAGCTCGGCATGAGCTTCGAGGAGATCGCGCGCACGCAGGTCCATCCCGTCGTCACGCGCACCGAGATCGATTACCGCCGCCCGGCGCTGCTCGGCGACACGATCCGCGTGGACGGCCGCGTCGCGGAGTGCTCCGCCGCGCGGTTCTGGTGCGAGTTCGAAGTCGTCCGGCCCCGCGACGGCGCGCTGCTGGCGAAGTGCCGCCAATCCCTCGCTCTCGTCAAGATGCCCGAGGGCCGACCCGTGCGCCTGCCGGCCGGTTTTCCGGAGAATTTTTCCCCGCGGTGACCAGACGGCGCGCCGTGCTGCTGCTCCTCGCGCTCTGCGGGGCGCTGCAAATCCTGCCCGCCGGCGTCGGCTCGCTCTACAACGAAACCGACGGCCAATACGCCGGCGCCGCACGCCGCATGGTGCAGGGCGGCAGCTGGCTGATCCCCGAGAACAACGGCGTGCCGCGGCTCGTGAAGCCGCCGCTGTTGTATTGGCTGATGGCGTCGTCGTTCCGGGTGTTCGGCGTCGACGAATTCGCCGCCCGGCTCCCCGGCGCCCTCGGCGTGACGGCGGGCGTGCTGGCCGCCTTCGCGCTCGGCGCGCATTTCGGCGGCGCGCGGCGGGGGTTCCTTGCGGGCGTGATCCTCCTCACCAGCCTCGGCACCGCCACGCTCGGGAGGATCGTGATGCCCGAGCCCGTGTTCGCCGCCCTCATCGCCTGGGCGATTTTCTTCGGCGTGCGCATGCTGGAATCGAGCCGCGGCCGCGCCTGGTCGCGGGCCTTCTGGCTCTCCGCGGCGCTCGCCTGCTTCGCGAAGGGCTTCCACGGCCTGCTGTATCCGCTCGCGACCATCCTGCTGGCGGGCTCGGTCCGGCGCGAATGGCGTCCGCGCCTGGCGCGGCTCGCGAGCGGGCCGGGCATCGCGGCCTTTCTCGCGATCAACGCGCCGTGGTATTTCTACGTGGAGTCGTGCTACCCGGGGTGGCTGGCGAACTTCGTCTCCGCCGAGCAGGCGGGCCACCTGGCGGGCACCGCCGCGCCGGCGACGCGCTACGAGAACGTGCCGCCCGGGCAATTCGTGCTGCTGCATGCCGCCTGGTTTTTTCCGTGGTCGATCCTCGTCGCCTTCGGGCTGATCGCCGGCCGCGGCCGCGTGCGCCTCGGCGGGCCGGAAGCCGCGTTGCTGGCGGCGTGGGCCGGGGTGGTCGGGCTGCCGCTGCTCGTGCTGGGTGAGCGGCAGGATTACTACGCGATGGCGATGTGGCCCGCGTTCGCGATCCTGGCGGCCGCGGTCGTCGAGGCGGCTCCGCGGCGCGGGGTGATGGCGGCCCTGACCGTCGTTTGCGCGACCGGGGCGCTGGCCTGCGCGGGGATGCTCGGGGCGACGCTGCCCGAGGGCGGCTCCGCGGCGGTGGCGGACCGCGCGACCGCGTGGAAAACCCTCGAGGGATTCGGCCCGGGCGTATGGGCGGGCGTGGCCCGGCTCGGGCTGGCGGGTTTCTGCGCCGCGTTGATCGCGGGGGTCGCCGGGTGGCTCGCTCCTCGACGGGCGTTCGCCGCGATGGCGGCGGCCGCGGGTGTTTTCTGCCTCGTGGCCGTCCTCGGCACCGCGCTGGTCGCGCCGTATTTCTCGCTGGCCGCCGCGGCCGGGACGTTGCGGCGCCACCTGCCGCCGGAAGCGCCCATCGTCTTCGACGGCGGCATCGACACCGCGAGCAGCCTTTTGTTCTACGCGGACCAGCCGATTGCCCTGCTGGGCCAGGATCCCGAAGCGGACTTCGTGACGCGGCGATACGATCTCGGGCGGCAAAATTATCTCTCGACGCCGGATTTCGCCGCGCTTTGGCGATCCGGGCGGCCGATGGCCTTCGTGGTCGAGCGCGCGGCGCGGCCCGCGTGGGAAAAGGTGCTCGGCTCGCTGCCGGCCGCGGCCGTGGTCTGCGGCACGCAGGAGGTCCTGGTGCGCGGGGAATGACGGCCGGCGCGACGTTTTCTTTTCGCGTCCGGCGGCTTCCTGCTTAGGTTGCCGGTTCCCATGGAAAACGTGATCATCGTCGGCACCGGTTGCGCCGGGCTTACCGCCGCCATTTATACCGCCCGCGCCAACCTCGCCCCGCTCGTGCTGGAGGGGCGGCAGCCCGGCGGCCAGTTGACCACGACGACCGCGGTGGAGAACTTTCCCGGTTTCCCGGACGGCGTCGACGGTCCCGATCTCATCATGCGCATGCACGCGCAGGCGGAGAAATTCGGCGCGCGCTTCCAATACGGCACGGTCGAGGAGTTCGAGCCCGCGGACGGCGTGAACCGCCTGAAGGTCGACGGCAAGTGGCTCGAGACGAAGTCGCTCATCGTGGCCAGCGGCGCCTCCGCGCGGTACCTCGGCATCGACCGCGAGAAGGAGCTCGTCGGGCACGGGCTCACGTCCTGCGCGACGTGCGACGGCGCGTTCTACCGCAACGTCCCCGTCGCCGTGATCGGCGGCGGCGATTCCGCCTGCGAGGAGGCGACGTTCCTCACCCGCTTCGCGAGCAAGGTCCATCTCATCCACCGGCGCGACAGCCTGCGCGCGTCGAAGATCATGGCCGACCGCGCCCTGGGGAATCCGAAGATCGAGCCGATCTGGAACTCGACCGTCACGGAATACCTCACCGACGGCGAGGGTGAGGTGCGCGCCGTGACGTTGAAGAATCTGGAGACCGGCGAGGAATCCGAGCTCGAGCTCAAGTGCGTGTTCGTCGCGATCGGTCACGAGCCGAACACCGCGCCCTTCCGCGGCAAGATCGACACCGACGAGGCCGGCTACCTGCGGCAGACCAGCGGCACGTTCACGAACGTCCCCGGCGTGTTCGCGGCCGGCGACGTGGCGGACCACGTCTACCGCCAGGCGATCACCGCCGCCGGCCAGGGCTGCGCCGCCGCGATGGACGCCGAGCGCTGGCTCGCCGCGCGGGAATGAACTTGAACCGCGGAGGCGCGGAGACGCGGAGAATGGACGGCCTGACCGAGAAGGTCATTGGGGCGTGCATTCGGATCCATCGCGCGCTCGGGCCTGGATTACTGGAGTCTGCCTACGAGGAGTGTCTTTGCTATGAGCTGGGCGCGGGCGGCATTTGTTTCGAACGGCAAAAACCTCTGCCCGTTCGCTACGAAAGCGTGCTTCTGGATTGCGGTTATCGACTCGATGTCGTCGTCGACGGGCAACTCGTGATCGAATTGAAGACGGTGGAAAAATTCCTGCCGATCCACGACGCGCAGCTATTGACTTACCTCAAGCTTTCCGGCCTGACGCTTGGACTGCTCATCAACTTCAACGTTCCGGTTTTGAAGGATGGCGTGCGTCGCTTGGTCAACAACTACTCTCCTCCCTCTGCGTCTCCGCGTCTCCGTGGTTCCAAAGAACCGTGAAGATCTGCGACCTCACCCAGTTCTATTCGCCCGTGAGCGGCGGGGTGCGGCGCTACCTCGAGCAGAAGGTCGCCTACCTGCGCGCGCATTGCCCGGGCGACGAGCACATCCTCATCGTGCCTGGCGCGCGGACCGAATGCGCCGGCGACGCCACGGCCCGCGTCTACACGATCGAGTCCCCGCTCGTTTCCCGCACCTCCCGCTACCGGGTCATGCTCAAGCTCCACCTCGTCGAGGAAATCCTCGAACGCGAAAAGCCGCACCTCATCGAGTCCGGCGATCCCTACCAGGTCGCGTGGAAGGCGGTCGCCTCCGGCCGCGCGCTCGGCATTCCCGCCGTCGGATTTTACCACTCCCATTTCCCCGAGGCATCGATCCGCTCCGTCTCGAAGTTTTTCGGCCGCACGGCCACCGACGTCGCCCAGGAGATCTCCCGCCGCTACATCCGCGCGCTCTACAACAAGTTCGAGCGCACCCTCGTCCCGAGCCCCGCGCTGGCCTCGCTCCTGCGGGATTGGGGCGTCGAAAACATTGCCCTCACCGATCTCGGCGTCGACGTCGACACCTTCCAGCCGGACGAGCCCGCGCCCGGCGGGCGGCGGCGCGAGCTCGACATCCCCGCCGACCGCACGCTGCTGCTCTACGTCGGCCGGCTGGCCGCGGAAAAGAACGTCGGCACGCTTTTCGAGGCGTTCGAGAAATTGCACGCCCGCGAGCCGGGCCGCTTCCACCTGCTCGCCGTGGGCGACGGCACGCGCCGCTCCGAGCTCGAGCACGCCCGCGCCGACACCGGCGCGGTGAGCTGGATGCCGTATTGCGGCGACGCGCGGGAGCTGGCCGGCATCTACCGCGCGGCGGACCTGTTCGTGCATCCCGGCATCCTCGAGACGTTCGGCCTCGTCACGCTCGAGGCCCAGGCCTGCGGCACGCCCGTGGTCGGCATCCGCGGCAGCTACATGGACCGGATCGTCTTCACGAACCAGTCCCACTGGGCGCGCGAAAACACCCCCGCCGCCCTGGCCGACGCCATCGACCAGGCGACCCGCACGGATCTCCGCGCCGCCGGCCTCGCCGCGAGCCGCGCCGTGCGCGAGCGCTACGCCTGGAGCACGATCTTCGACCGGCTGTTTGCGATTTACCGCGCGGTGATCGCGGAATACAACCCATAGCCGTGGCCCTTCCCGCCGGCGTTTCCATCCGCAATTACGAACCGCGCGACCGCGAAAGCGTGCGCCGGCTCTGCTGCGAGACCGGTTTTCTCGGAAAGGCGATCGACCCTGTCTTCGAGGACCGCGAACTTTTCGCCGATTACCTCACGTCCTATTATACCGACTGGGAGCCGGAGTCGTCCTTCGTGCTGGAGCAGCACGGCGTCGTGAAGGGCTATCTGCTCGGTTCCCGACGGCCGACGTGGCAGCAGGTCCACGACTTTTTTCTGAATTTCAGCCTCTGCGCGCGCGCCTTCCGCCGCTACGGGAGCTACTCGCGGGCGTCCCGCGACTTCATCGGCTGGATCGTGCGGAACTCGTGGCGGGAAGTGCCCGCGGCCCCGCGGCGCACGGCGCACTTTCACGTGAACCTCCTCCCCGAGGCGCAAAGCGTGGCGAGCTCGCGGGAAATCCTGAACCGCTACATCGCCTACCTTCAGGCGGCCGGAGAAAAGGCGGTCTTCGGGCAAATGGTGACCTTCGACAGTCGCCGCGGTGCCAAGCTCTTCCAGCGCTACGGCTTCCAGGTCGTGGAACGGCGTGAAATCACCAAATACCGAAAAATCCATCCCGAACCGGTTTACCTGACGACGGTGATCCGGCAGCTGGACGGCGATTCCGCCGGTTGATCGGCGCGTCATTCCGGCGGCACGAGGCCGCGGGCCAGCCCCTCGGAGAGTCCCGGCGGGAAGGCGAGGTTCCACTTCCGGGCGCCATCGACCAGGAAGACGATCCGGCTCCCGCCCAGCCGGCGCAGCTTCCTTTCGTCCAGCGACGAGAGCGCGGCGGCCAGCGCGGTCCGGGCTCCGTCGTTATTCCCGAAGGCGAGGCGGGCGGTGGCGAGATCGATCTGGTCCGCCGCGTCGAGCGCGGGCCCCGCGCGCAGGACGTCCTCGAGGCGCCGCATGGTCGAGGCCAGGCCGGCCGGATCGGGGCGGGCGGCCTGCAGGCAGGCGAGGACGATCAAGGCGGACGGATCGTCGGGGTCGCGATCCAGGGCTTTTTTCAGGGCCGCTTCCGCGTTCGGGCGCGCCTTCATGTCGGCGAAGAACCGCGCGTCGTTCACCAGCGATCGAGATGGGGTTTGCTGGAAATCGACCTCGTAGACGATCGCGTTCGGCCGGCCGGCAATGGCGATCACGGGCCGCAGCCACCCGGGGAACGATCCCTTCTCGAGCCGGTCGAGGAATCCGCCGGAAACGGGCCGGCTGGTCCGGCGCAGACCCCGTCGAAGGCGGTCGGCCGGCGTGGAAAAGAAATCCCACGACGCATCCACGACGTGCGTGACGCCATGTTTTCGGATCAGCGCGAGGGCGGTTTCGTCGGTCGCCGCGCCGAGAATTTCGACCGTGGCGCGCAGGCCGCGGGCGTTTTCCCAGTAGGCGGTCCCGAGGCCGCGGAATCCGCCGAAATAGATCATCTCCGACGTGACCACCGGCCCCCCGACGATCACGCCGGTCTCGGGGCCGAGGCGCTGGCGCAGGTTTGCGGCCAGGCTGCGCGCGGCGAGAAAAGTCCGGCTGTCCGCCGGCAGGCCAGACGGTGGCTGCAGAAAAAAAGGCGGCCAATAGAAGGGGTGCGCCAAAAGCCCGGCGGCCACGAAGCCGGCCCGCATCCACGGTTTCCCGCGAGCGAGGGAAAGCGCGACCACGATCGCCATGACCGCGAGCGTGTTGGCGAGGCCCAGCCAGCGCTCCTGCTGGAAGGCCATTCCCGTGGCGACGACGAGGGGTGCCGCGGTCAGGACGAGCCGGGTTTTTTCCGGTCGCGCGACTTTGCCGACGAAAAGCCCGCCAAGGACCGCCAGGGCGACGACCGGGTAGCCGATGGTCATCGCCAAGGCGATCACGGAGCTTTGGGCGAGTCTCGCGAGGAAGGGCCGGAACTCCTGGAGGCAATCGAAGTGGAACGCCCAGAGGAAAGGATCCGCCGGCAGAAAAACCCGCGGGCCGGCGAGCAGAATCACCAGCGGCAAAACCGCCACGGCCAGGCAGCCGGGAAGCAGGCGCGCGATGTCGCGGAGACGCGCGCGGCCCGGCTCCCGGCCCGCGCAGGCGAGGCTCAACACGTCTCCGGCTCCCATCCAGGCGAGGGCATACAGCGGGTGATTGACCTCGAGACGCATGCCGGGCAGGTGCGGAAAATATTCGAGCAGGTAAAAAAACAAGGAAGCCGCTCCGCCGCTGAATCCCCACCAACGCCAGAGCGCCGGATCGGGCCGCCAGGGCTCGTCCGAAGCATCCCCGGCCCTCGTCCAAATCGAGCCCGCCAGCGCGCCCACGCCGATGCCAACCAGCACCGGCGTCTCCGTCGCCGCGCTGATCCACAAGCCCGCCCCACCCGCGAAACCCGCCGCCACGAACCACCGCCGCGGTCCTCCGGGGGAACCTCGGACCCACCCGCCCCCGCCGCCCGCCAGAAAGAGGACGCCGAGCGCCGCGCACACCGCCGCAATGCCGTGATGGTCCACGTAGCCGACGGCAAACATCCCGTAAACCGGCCCGCAAAAGACCAGCCCGCCGGCAAAAGCAATGGCGCCCAGCGAGCCGAATCGCCCGGCAACCAGCGGCGTGAACGTCAGCAAAATCACCGCCAGAAGCAGCGGCGACGCGAGGGGCGCCATGCGCTCCACCGCCAGCGGGAGCGGGCCTCCGGCCACGGCGTGATCGAGCCCGGCGAGCGCGGCCAGCCACCACACCGGCCCGCTGCTCCAATGCGCCTCGCGGCCCTCGGGCGCGTCGTCCCAATCCACGAAGTGCACGCGCGGCCCCCGGCCATCGACGACCTCCCCGACCTGCATGATCCATTGAAATCCGTCCGCGGAATAGGAGACCGGGACGAACCGCCGCTGCCCGAAGGCGTAGCCGGTCGGCGACGCCGGATCGAAGGCCGGCACCGGCGCGTCCGCCGCGCGGCTGAGCGTCACGCGCTCGGAGCTCCGCCAACGGGCGGCGCCGTCGGCAAAAAGAAAGGCGAGCACGAGAAACAGAAAGGGAACCCACGCCCGCCGGGCCAATTTCGCGCGCCAATCCTGCACCGGCGCAAACTGAATCACCCCGGCGGGAGCGCGAAGAAAAAACGCTCCTCCGGGGCGCGGGCGGATCGATCCGGGCTGATAATCATTCTCGATTTAGAATAGTTCTTGATCGAGTTCCGGCCTGTGGCAGGTTGTTTCGATGAAGCCGGGACGGCACGATCATTACGACGACACGATCAGGCAGGGGGCGTTGCGGGACACCCCGCAGCGCCGGCACGTCTACGATCTGCTCGTCGGAAAACGCGATCATCCGACCACGACCGATGTCTTCATGCGGGCGAAGAAGGAAATGCCGAGCATTTCGCTGGCGACCGTCTACAACAGCCTCGAGGCGCTGGTCGCCTGCGGGCTCGTCAAGCAGGTGCACGTGGACCGCGAGCCGACCCGTTTTTGCCCGAATCTCGAGGAGCACGGCCATTTCATCTGCGAACGCTGCGCGAAGGTCTTCGACGTCGATTTCGCCGGTGGCCACCGCGAGCAGTGGAGCCTGCCCCGGGGCTTCACCGTGACCCACCACGAGATCTCCCTTCGCGGCATGTGCGCCGATTGCGCGGCCGATTCCCCCTCCAAAATCCCATCCTAATTCCGTGAGCCTTCAGATCCAAAACCTCACCGCCAACATCGGCGACCAGCCCATCCTCAAAGGCCTCGACCTCGAGGTCCCCGCCGGCGAAGTGCACGCCATCATGGGCAAGAACGGCTCGGGCAAAAGCACGCTCGCGAAGATCATGGCCGGCCACCCGGACTACACCGTCACCGGCGGCGACGTCCTCATGGATGGCGGGAGCCTTTTCGCGATGGAGGAGCCCGACCAGCGCGCCCGCGCCGGGTTGTTCCTCGCGTTCCAATACCCGATGGAAATCCCCGGCGTGACGATCGCGAATTTCATCCGCGCCGCCGTCCAGGCCCGCCTGCCCGAGGGCGAGGAACTCGAGGCCACCGACTATTACGCGACCCTTTACGCGAAGATGGACGCCCTCAAGATCGCGCGCGCCTTCACGTCGCGCTCGGTGAACGAAGGCTTCTCCGGCGGCGAAAAGAAACGCTGCGAAATCCTCCAGATGGCCATGCTCGAGCCGAGATACGCCGTGCTCGACGAGACCGACTCCGGCCTCGACATCGACGCGCTCCGCATCGTCTCCGAGGGCGTGAACGCCATGCGCTCGCCCGACCGCGGCTTCCTCGTCATCACGCATTACCAGCGCCTCCTCGACTACATCGTGCCCGACAAGGTCCACGTGATGGTCGACGGACGCATCGTCCTGAGCGGCGACAAGGACCTCGCCCTCGAACTCGAAGCCCGGGGCTACGACTGGGTCACCGAAGACAATCTCGCCACCGTCTGAAACGGGCGTCGGCTTCCCGCCGACGCCCCTCAAAACCTCATTCGGCAGGATGCCGATGCCACTTCTCAAAGCCATGCCCGCCATCGTCGAAGAAACCGAAAAGCCGAACATTGACATCGACCGCAGCGCCGGTGATTTCAGCTACAAGATGGACTACGCCTACGACGCCGGCGTGGGCCTCAGCGAGCAGACGATCGATTACATCTGCGACGTCAAGAAAGATCCCGCGTGGATCCGCGCCTTCCGCAAGGACGGTTACCGGAAATTCCTCGACAAGCCGATGCCCACGCATTGGGCGACCCGCGACCTGGACAACATCGTCTTCGAGAACATCCGCTATTACCTCTCGCAGGGCACCACGCCCAGCCGCACCTGGGAGGACGTGCCCGAGGAGATGAAGCAGACGTTCGAGCGCCTCGGCATTCCCGAGCAGGAGCGCAAATATCTCGCCGGCGTCGAGGCGCAGTTCGACAGCGAGGCCGCGTATTCGAACATCAAGGCCGCCGTCGGCGAGCAGGGCGTCATCTTCGTCGGCAGCACCGAGGGTCTCCACCGGCACCCGGAGATTTTCCGAAAGTGGTTTGGCAAGGTCATCCCGAGCGGCGACAACAAATTCTCCGCCCTCAACAGCGCCGTCTTCTCCGGCGGCTCGTTCATCTACGTCCCGCCCGGCGTGAAGGTGAAGCACCCGCTCCAGGCCTACTTCCGCATCAACGCCCAGAACTTCGGCCAGTTCGAGCGCACGCTCATCATCGCCGACGAAGGCAGCGAGGTGATGTACATGGAAGGCTGCACCGCGCCGAAGTTCGAGACCGCCACGCTCCACAGCGCCGTCGTCGAGCTCGTCGCCCTCAAGGGCGCGAAGATCCAATACGTCACCGTTCAAAACTGGTCGTCGAACGTCTTCAACCTCGTCACCAAGCGCGGCCTCGCCCACGAGGAAGCCGAGATCAAATGGATCGACTGCAACATCGGCAGCCGCCTCACGATGAAATATCCCGGCGTCACCATGGTTGGCCGCAAGGCCCGCGGCGAGGTCATCAGCATCGCGCTCGCGAACGACGGCCAGCACCAGGACACCGGCGCCAAGATGGTCCACGCCGCCGACGAGACCACGTCGAACATCGTCTCGAAATCGATCAGCATCGGCAGCGGCCAGGCCACCTACCGCGGCATCGTCGACATCCCGCTCGGCCGCAAGGGCTGCCGGAACAACACCGAGTGCGACGCCCTGCTCATCAACTCCCACAGCCGCACCGACACGTATCCCGCCATCGTCGCCCGCGGCGACCAGAACGCCTGCCAGCACGAGGCCAGCGTCAGCAAGGTCAGCGCCGACCAGATCTTCTACATGCAGCAGCGCGGCCTCAGCGAAGGTCAGGCCATGAGCCTCGCCGTGAATGGATTCGTCAACGACCTCGTCCGCGAATTTCCGATGGAATACTCCGTCGAGCTCAAGCGCCTCATCGACCTCGAGATGGAAGGCAGCGTCGGCTGATCGATCCGAACGGAGGGCGGCGCTTCGTCGCCGCCCATTCCTTTGACATTTCACGCATGACCGCTACCGAACCAATGCCCGAACAAGCCGTCGCCGGCCTGAATTTCGCGCCCTCCACCGCCTGGCCCGACTGGTTCCAAGCCGGGCAGCGGGCCGCCTGGGAGGACTTCCTCGCCATGCCCGCCCCGACCCGCCGTGACGAGCCGTGGCGTTTTGCGAACCTCAAAGCCTACGATCTCTCCGCCTTCGTCGCCGCTCCCCCCGTCACGAGCGAGGGCAAATTGATCAACGCCTCCGCCGGCCTCGGCCCGTCCGCCGCCAAGCTGATCTTCGGCAACAACGCCCTCGTGCACCACGAGTCCGCCGGCCTCCCGCCCGGCGTCATCGTGGCGCCGCTCGACGTCGCCGCCCGCGAGCACGAAGCCCTCTTCCGCGCGTCTTTCATGGCGCAGCCCGTCGAGCTCGGTTCGCATAAATACGCCCAACTCCACCGCGCCCTGCTCACCGGCGGCGTGCTGGTCTACGTCCCGAAAAACGTCGAGGTCGCGCTGCCCATCGAGATCTTCCATTGGGTCGAGGGGGAAAATTCCTCCGTCTTTCCGCACACGCTCATCGTGCTCGGCGACAACGCGAAGGTCACCGTCGTCGACCACTTCCGCTCCGCCGACCACGCCCGCGCCTTCGCCTGCGGCATCAATGACTTCCACCTCGGCCCCGGCTCCCAGCTCACCTACGTCGGCGTGCAGGACTGGAGTCGCGACTCGCTCGCCTTCCACCTGAACTCCACCGTCGTCGGCCGCGACGCGAACTCCACCGCCCTCCTCGCGAACCTCGGCGGCCGCAACGTGCGCGGCGAATCCTTCAGCCGGCTCGCGGGCGACGGCGGCCGCAGCGTCATGCTCTCCTTCAACGTCGCCGACGCCTCCCGCGAGATCGACCAGCGCACGTTCCAGGATCACGCCGCGAAGCACGCCACCAGCGACCTCCTCTACCACAACATCGTCGACGACGACGCTCGCACCATCTTTGCCGGCATCATCCGCGTCGAGGAAAACGAGGCCAAGACCGACGCCTACCAGAAGGTGCACAACCTGATGCTCAGCAAGACCGCGCTCGCCATCTCGATGCCCGGCCTCGAGATCCTCAACGACGACGTCCGCTGCTCGCACGGCGCGACCTCCAGCGGCATCGCCGCCGACGAGCTCTTCTACATGGAGGCCCGCGGCATCCCGCGGAAAGCCGCCAGCCGGCTCATCGTCGCCGGCCGCTTCAACTCCCTCGCCGCGCGCCTCGAGAACGAAACGCTGCGCGAAAACCTCGGCGCCCTCGTCGCCCGGCGCCTCGGCGTCCGCTAAAGGTCCCGGGGCATCGGCTTCCAGCCGATGTTCGTTCCATCGAGGCCCCGCAAAACCATCCGACGAACATGCCGGGCCTCTTCATCTACAACGCCACCGCCGGCGCAGCCGCCAAATTCCCGCCCGCCCAGCTGCTGGCGGAACTCCCCGCCGACACGCGACTCCATGAATTCGCGGAAGGCGACGACCCCGGCCAGCTCGCCCGCGACGCCATCGCCGACGGCGTTCAGTGGATCGCCGTCGCGGGCGGCGACGGCACCGTCGAGTCCGTCGCCGCGGCGCTCATCGGCGCCCCGGTCCCGCTCGGCGTCATCCCCTGCGGCACCTACAACAACTTCGCGCGCAGCGTCGGCCTCCCCATCGATCCGCTCGAAGCCGCGCGCCTGATCTCCGCCGGCGCGACGAAGCCCATGGACGTCGGCTTCGTCAACGACCGCCCGTTCTTCGAGTGCGTCGGCGTCGGCCTCGACGCCGCCCTGTTCCCGCTCGGCGAAGAAATCAAATCCGGCGGCCTCGCGAAGTGGCTGGCTCTCTTCCGGCGCGCGATCGCCTATCCACGCCAGACCTTCGAGCTCGAGCTCGACCGCCCGCTCCGCGAAGCCCTCGTCCCCCGGTCCGGCGGTCCGGCGCGCCCCGCCCGCCGTTGGAGAAAGTGGCTGCGGCACGATCCTCTCCGCACCGTGCGTTTGCGCGCGCTCATGATCACCGTTTCGAACGGGCCCTACTACGGCATGAATTTCGCCATCGCCCCCGACGCGACCGTCACCGACGGTCAGTTCACGATCACCATCTTCAAGCGCTACAGCAAACTGGAGTTGTGGTGGCACTTTTTCTCCATTCGGGCGGGACGCCGCATCTACGCCCCCCGGGTGGTGACCCTCGCGGCGAAATGTCTCCGCATCGGCGGCCCGGCGACGCTGCATGTCCACGCGGACGGAAATCCGCTGGAACTTTGGCCGCTGCGGATCGATCTACGCCCCGGCTCGCTTCAAGTCTTTGCAATTCAACCCCCAGACGTCACCCGCAAATAACTTTTAACAATTATCGAAAAAAGTTGTGGACAAAGTCGCCGGGGAACGACACCTTCCCTCAAGCCTTCCAATCTCAATCATATGAAAACCAAGTTCATTTCCACGTTGTCGGCAGTCGCGGTGGCGCTTGCCATCTCCACCTCGGCTTCGTTCGCCACGGTCTACACGAAAGCGACCTATCAAAAAGCGCTTGCGGCGAAGATCGGCAAAAAAACCGGTGCCGCCGCTTACGGCGCGGCCGCTCAATTTTTGAAGCTCACCCTGACCGACAAGCGGAACGCCCAGCAGGTGGCCTCGTTTACGCAGGTCACCACGGCAGCGTTGAGAAAGCCGGTGGCGGCGACCTTGCAGGTGGCGGCCGCGAGCAAATTGGCCGACGCGGTCATCAACGGTTACTTCACCAAAATCAACTACAATCCCAAGGATCCAAATTTCGTCAAGGCTTTGACCCTGGTTGGTCGCTCGGTCACCTCCGCGAAACTGAAAACCCCGGCTTCCGCGAACAAGATTTTCGCTCCGCTGAACGCCTTCAACACCAAGAAAAAAGGTTCGGCTGACCTGGCCGCCTTCCTCAAGGGCACCGTCAACAAGTCTCTCGGTCTTCCGGTTTCGTAAGATCGATTCCGAGTTCTTCTTAAACACCGGCCGATATTTCGGCCGGTGTTTTTTTTTATGGGCATTGTGCCAGCCGTTCCCAGAGCGCCTTCTCTTCCGGCGAAGGATTGGTCGGGAGATCCACCGTCAACACCGCATAGAGGTCGCCCCGCCGGCCCTCCGGTCCAGGCAAGCCGTGGCCGGAAAGGCGAAATTTTCTTCCCGCTTGGGAGCCGGCGGGAACCCGAAGCTTGGCGCGCCCATCAAGGGTTTGAATCTCCGCTTCCCCGCCCAGCACGCATCTCCACGCGGGAGTCGGCAGCTCGCGATACAGGTCGATTCCCTCCACCTCGTAATCCGGGTGCTTCTGCAGCTTGATTCGCAAAAACAAGTCACCCGCGCCTCCGCCGGCCGCGCCGGTTCCGCCCTGACCCGCCAGCCGGATTTGCTGCCCCTCCCGCACGCCCCGCGGAATCTTTACCGTGTAAGTTTGCGTCTGCGGCGAGTCGCCCCGCCGAAAGGAAATCTGCCGCGTCGAGCCATGAAACGCCTCCTCGATCGTCACCAGGATATCCGCCTCGACATCGCTGCCGCGCTGCGGCGCATTCGCGAACCCACCCGCCCGCCCGCCCGCCCGCCGGGCGCCAAACATCTGCTCGAAAAAATCGCTGAACCCCGTGCCGCCGAACTCGAAGTCCACCTCCCCGGACCCGAATCCGCCGCCGCCCCGCCCGCCGCCGGGCGGTCCGTCGGCGCCATGCTCCCAGTTCGCGCCGAACTCATCGTATTTCCGGCGCTTCTCCGCATCGCCCAGCACCTCGTAAGCCTCGTTGATTTCCTTGAACTTTTCCTCCGCCGTTTTTTTGTCCTCCGCCGTGTCGGGATGGAACTTCCGCGCGAGCTTGCGGAAGGCGCTCTTGATTTCGTCCTGGCTCGCGGTCTTCGGGACCCCGAGCGTGTGGTAATAATCGCGATACTGAGCGGCCATCGAACTAAACAGAATTTACAGGATTACGTGGATTTGCAGGACTATTCTTTCTCCATCTTCCACGCATCTTGTTAATCCTTCAAATCCTCTGAATCCTGTTTAGTTCGATCATGCTCGACATCCGCCTCGTTCGCGAACAACCCGCCGAAATCAAATCGCGCCTCGCCCGCCGCGGCGCGGATTTCTCCGCCGAGATCGACGCCGTTCTGTCCAGCGACCGCCTGCGGCGCGAAGCCGAGACCGAGCTGCAGCGGCTTCAGGCCGAACGCAAGCGGCTCAGCAAGGAAATCGGCGGCCGCCGCGCCCGGGGCGAAGACTCGTCGGCCGTCGAGGCCGAGGTGAAAAGCTTCGGCGATCGCATGGATGCGCTCCAGCGCGCCGCCACCGGCCACGACGAGCGGCAGCGCGATCTCCTGCTGGGCATCCCCAATCTCCCCGGCGAAGACGTGCCCGTCGGCGCGGACGCTTCGGCAAATCCCGTCGTTCGCGAATGGGGCCAGAAACCCGCGCTCGACCGCGTCGAAGATCATGTGGTCATTGGCGAACGGCTGCGCCTGTTCGACTTCGACCGAGCCGCGAAGATCAGCGGAAGCGGCTTTGTCTGCTACACCGGCGCGGGCGCGCGGCTCGAGCGCTCGCTCATCAACCTCCTGCTCGATCTCCACACCACGCAGCACGGTTATCGGGAAATCATCCCGCCGTTGCTCGTGCGTCCCGAGATGCTCGTCGGCACGTCGCAGTTGCCCAAGTTCGCGGATCAGCTTTATCACTGCCCCGGCGACGACCTTTACCTCGTGCCGACCGCGGAAGTCCCCGTCACCAACCTGGAGAACGGCGAAATCAAGGCGCTCGCCGACCTGCCCGTCCGCTACACCGCCTACACGCCCTGCTTTCGCCGCGAGGCCGGGTCCACGGGCCTCGGCACGCGCGGCCTCATTCGCACCCATCAGTTCGACAAGGTCGAGCTCGTCAAAATCACCACCCCGGAAGATTCCGCCGCGGAGTTGGAAGCGCTCACCGCGGACGCCGAACGCGTCCTGCAACTCCTTGGCCTCCACTACCGCGTCATCGAGCTCTGCACCGGCGACCTTGGTTTCGGTTCGCAGAAAACCTACGACATCGAGGTCTGGTCGCCCGGGCAGCGGGCCTACCTCGAGGTGTCGAGCTGCTCGAATTTTGGCGACTACCAGGCCCGCCGCATGAACCTCCGCTTCAAGGACGCCGGCGGGAAAAATTGCTTCTGCCATACGCTCAACGGCTCCGGCACCGCGCTGGCGCGGCTCTACGTCGCGCTCATCGAGAGCGGCCTGCAGCCGGACGGCTCGATCCGCCTGCCCGAGCCGCTCCACCGCTATTTTGGAAGCGACCGCATCGCCTAAGAACGGGGAGCGTGGGCTTCCAGCCTGTGCGCTTGGGCATCCTGCCGAAGCGGGAAGGGAGAGCGCTCTGACGATCCGGCCGGCAGGATCCCGACCGACACGGGCCGGAAGCCCATGCTCCCCATGAAGGATCGAGCCACCGACCCCGTCCTCTTCGCGCTCTCGATGCTTCCCCGGGACGCCGCGTTGGTCGCCGTTTCCGGCGGTCGCGATTCCGTCGCGCTGCTCCACGCGCTTCACGCCTGCGGCCATCGCAAACTCACGGTCGTCCATCTCGACCATCGCCTGCGCGGCCGCGCTTCCACGAACGACGCGAAGTTCGTCGGCCGCCTCGCCACCAAACTCGGCTACCCTCTTCTGCAGGGCCGCTCGGAAACTCGCGTCTACGCCGAAGCGCGCGGTGTGTCCCTGGAGCTCGCCGCCCGCGAACTACGCCACGCCTTTTTCGCCGCCGCCGCCCGCCGCGCGCGATGCCGCACCGTCATTCTCGCGCACCATGGCGACGATCAGGCCGAGACGTGCCTGTTCAACTTTCTGCGCGGCAGCGGCGCCGCCGGCCTGGGGGGGATGCGGGAAAGCTCGACGCTGGCGGCGGGTCGGCTTCGACTCACGTTCCTTCGACCCTGGCTCCGGATCACTCGTCATCAGATCGACGGCTTCGTGGAAAGCCGCCGCCTCGCGTTCCGCGAAGACGAGACGAACACCGAACTCGCCGCGACTCGCAACCGCATCCGCCACGGCGTGCTGCCCGCCATCCGCGAAGCGTTGGGCGAGGCCTGCGGCGACGCCATCCGGCGCACCGCGGACATCCTTGCCGCCGAAGAGGACTGGATGCAGGCGGAGGTCGCCCGCATTCCGTCCGCGAAAACATTGCCCGTCGAAGACCTGCGATCCCGTCCCCTTGCCCTCCAGCGGCGGCTGATTCGCCGCTGGCTGCAGGATCACGCGTTGCGCGACATCGGCTTCGCGGAAATCGAGCGGGTTCGTTCCCTGCTCGCGGTCGGATCCGGTCCCGCCAAAATCAACCTGCCCGGCGCGCGCCATGTCCGGCGCCGAAGCGGAGAAATCTTTCTCGAACCGCCGCGGGATTGATCACCGTCGCCTGGCTCGGGCGAACATCGCGAGCGTTTTCGCCCGCGCCGAGGCGTGATCGACGAGGGGAAGCGGATACCCTCTCGCGAGCGGCGAGCCGGCGGTCGGCGGGCGCGCCAGATTTCCCGGCTTCACGTCGCGGAGCTCCGGCAGCCACCTTTTGATGTAGGCGCCGTCGGGATCGTAGCGCTTCGTCTGCGTCCACGGATTCTGGATGCGGAAATAGGGCGCCGCGTCGGCGCCGGTGCCCGCGCTCCATTGCCAGCCGCCGTTGTTGCTCGCGATTTCGCCGTCCGTGAGCTGGTGCATGAAATATTGCTCGCCCCGTCGCCAGTCGAGCTGGAGGTCCTTCGTCAGAAACATCGCCACGATCATCCGCGCCCGGTTGGGCATGAATCCGGTCTCGTTGAGCTGGCGCATCGCGGCGTCGACGATGGGGAATCCCGTCTCGCCAGCGCGCCAGCGCGCGAAATGCCCTTCGTCGCCCGGCCAGTTCAGGCCGCGAAATTTCGGGCTGAAGTCGTGGTCGAGGACCGTCGGATGATGCCACAGAACCTGCATGTAGAATTCCCTCCAGATCAGCTCGTTCACGAAAGTGTCCACGCCCCGGCGCGCTGTCCCGGGCAACTCCGCCGCTTTTTTCACGCTGCGGGCGAAGACTTCCCGGATCGACAGCAAGCCGTGCCGCAGATCCTGCGAGAGGCGCGAACCCGCCGCTCCGCCGGGCCGGTCGCGCCCGAGCGCGTATTGCTCGACCGGCCCGTCCAGAAAATGGGCGAGCCGCGCGCGGGCGGCCGTTTCCCCGGCCTCGACGATGCGGCCGGTCGGCTGGAGATTCCAATCCGTGAGCTTCGGCCGCGGCCCGGCCGCGACATCGGCGGGCGTGAAGAGCGCGGGCAATCGGCCGGAGACCTCCGGCTTGTCGAGCTTGCGCCAGGTCTTCGCGTAGGGCGTGAAGACGCGATACGGTTCGCCCTTGCCGCTTTTCACCTCGTCGCGCTCGTGGATGCAAACGTCCTGAAACGCGTGAAGATCGACGTTCAGCCGGGCGAGGCGCTCCTCGGTGGCGCGGCCGAACGGATCGGGATCGCGGTTGTAGAATATCGCCTCGGCCCTCGTTTCCTGGACCAGCCGCTCGAGCGCGAGCACGGCATCGCCGCGGCGCACGATCAGCCGGCTCCCGAGCGCCCGGAGGCCGGCGTCCAGGCACGCCAGCGAGCCGCACAGAAATTCCTGCCGGTGCGGGCCGGTCCAGCGATGGGCGCCGGTCCACGGGCTTTGGACGTAGACGGGGATCACGTTCGCCGCGGCTTTCGCGGCGGCGGCCAGCGCGGTATTGTCGGTGACGCGAAGATCGCGCCGAAACCAGTGGATGACGGTTTTCACATTTTCGATTCTCGATTTCGGCTCTCGATTGATACGGATAAACCTTCGTCTTGGACACCCCGCCCTCCCTTTTCCTCATCGCCGGCAGCGGCCATTACCCGGAACTCGTGATTCGCGCCGCCCGGGCGGCCGGCGTGGCGCGGATCGCGATCGCGGCGTTCCCGGGCGAGACGCGCGCCGAGACCGCCGCCCTTGCCGATCAAGTGACGTGGATGCGCGTCGGCCAGCTCGGCAAAATGCTCGACGCGGCGAAGTCCTCCGGCGCGCGGGCCGCCATGATGGCCGGCCAGATCGCGCCGAAAAACCTCTTCGACCTCCGGCCCGACGTGAAAGCGCTCCTGCTGCTCGCGACGATCCGGGAACGCAACGCCGAGACGCTTTTTGGCGCCATCGCCGGCGCGCTCTCCGGGATCGGCGTCGACCTGCTGCCGGCGACCACGTTCCTGGAAAGCCACCTCGCCTCGGCCGGGCACATCGCGGGGCCGAAATTGAAGCCGCGGGAGATCGAGGACGCCACCTTCGGCCTGCGCATCGCCAAGGAGACCAGCCGCCTCGACATCGGGCAGACGGTCGTCGTCAAGAACGGCACCGTGCTGGCGGTCGAGGCCTTCGAGGGCACGAACGACGCCATCGAGCGCGGCGGCCGGCTCGGGCGCGGCGGCGGGCTGGCGGTGAAGGTCTCCAAGCCCGGGCAGGACATGCGTTTCGACGTGCCGGTCGTCGGCGACGAAACCCTCGAATGCGCCGCCCGCGCCGGCCTGCGCGGCATCGTCGTCGAGGAAGGGCGCGTGCTTTTGCTGGATCGCGACCGGCTTTGCCGCCTTGCCGCCGAGAAAAAAATCACCATTCACGGAGTCTGAATTTTATGAAGATCGTCAAAGCCGGCGTGGTCGGCACGGGCAGCATGGGGATGAATCACGTGCGCGTGTATTCCGAGCTGGAGGGCTGCGAGCTCGCCGCGGTGTATGACGCGGATCCGGCCGCGGCCGAGGCGGCGGGAAAAAAATTCCGCGTGCCCGTCGCGCGCACGCTGGAGGAATTCGCCGATCTGGTGGACGCCGCCACCGTCTGCACGCCGACCATCACGCATCACGAGATCGGCCGGTTGCTGCTCGCTCGAAAGAAACACCTGCTCGTCGAGAAGCCGATCGCGGACAATCCCTTCCATGCCCGCGAGCTCGCCACGCTGGCGCAGGACCAGGGCTGCGTGCTGCAGGTCGGCCACATCGAGCGCTTCAACCCCGCGCTCCAGGCGCTCGAGTCGAAGCTCCGCAACCCGCGCTTCCTAGAGGTCACCCGGCTGTCGCCCTACCCGAACCGCAGCATGGACATCGGCGTCGTGCTCGACGTGATGATCCACGACATCG
>CAXTSM010000005.1:0-169053 GCA_964247025.1 uncultured Chthoniobacterales bacterium | reverse complement strand
TCCCCCGGCGCCCCGACGGAGCGGGGCGGCTACAAGGAGTCCTGGGATCGGCCGGACGCGAGCTCCGCTTCTTTGTAGCCACGGCGCTCCGTCGCCGTGCGGCGCCAGATCACGCGTCCCCCGGCGCCCCGACGGAGCGGGGCGGCTACAAGGAGTCCCGGGATCGGCCGGACGCACGCTCCGCTTCTTTGTCGCCACGGCGCTCCGTCGCCGTGCGGCGCCAGATCACGCGTCCCCGGCGCCCCGACGGAGCGGGGCGGCCCAGCGGAGTCCCGGGATCGGCCGGGCGCACGCTCCGCTTCCTTGTCGCCACGGCGCTCCGTCGCCGTGCGGCGTGAGATCACGCGTCCCCCCGGCGCCCCGACGGAGCGGGGCGGCACCAACGAGGGCTTTCGGCGCGTCGATCTGCCCGGCATTCCCCACCCTTCGGCCGGGCCCGCGCCTCCGCCCGGCCAGCTTCCGCTACCCTTCTGAATCAAAACTGCCCTGACGCCGCGTCACCCCCACCTCCGGACGATACGTCACGCGCACGAGCAGATCCCCCCGGCCGCCGCCTCGCGACTTCGGCAGGCCCTCGCCCGCCAGCCGCACGATCGCTCCGCGCGCCACGCCCGCTGGGATGACGACGCGCACCATGCGACCGGTCGCTCCCGTCATCATTTCCGCGCCGCCGTGCGCCGCCCGCCGCGCGCTGATCCGGAGGTCCGCGCGCAGATCGGATCCGCGCACCTTGAACCGCGCGCCCGCCCTCGCCTTCACGCGCACCACCACGAACCCGCCCTCGAACGGCGCGTCCCGCGGCAGACGGAACCGGGCGCCCGGCGCGGTGTCCGCCGGCACGACGAGCGGATACATCTCCGGGCCGCCGGGGTTTGCGGGATCGTTGATCTTCACCTCCAGCGAAACCCCGCGCAAAAAATCCTCGAACCGCAGATGCACGTCGTGCGCGATGTTGCGTTCAACCTTCCCCGCCATCCGCTTCGGCGGCGTGTCTCGTCGGGTGCGTTCGAATTCCGCCCGCTCCCGGTCGTAGGCCGCCCGTCGCGCCGGTTCGCTCAGGATGTCGTGCGCCGCGTTCAACGCCTGCGCCCGCGCGGTCGCGCCGGGATCTTCCCGGTTCACGTCGGGGTGATGCCGTTTGACGAGGACGCGATAGGCCGCCCGGATCTGCGCGAGGGAGCATCGGCGGTCGAGCCCCAAGACGGCGTAATGATCCGGAAAAGAAGCGCTCACGGAACGTCAACGGGCCGGCGCGCGAATTGCCGCCGGCGCGCCCGCCGGAGATGGCCTCGAATCACGGCGGTCGGAAAAAAACAGCCCGAGCGCAACCCCGAGCCCCGTGATCGCCGAGGCCACCAGCGCGAAAATGGCAGCCTGGCGTTTCCAGGACTGGTCGGCGGACGCGGTCATCGCCGCCTCAGAATCCAAGCGGGGCCGATCCCCCTTGCGACGGCGGGGGCCCGCTGCTCCCGATGCCCTCGAATGGCCCGGGACGGGGCGGCGGGATCGGGGTGTCCGAGGCATTCTCCTCCTCGATGGCGGCGCAGCCCGCGAGAAGGCCCGCCAGCACGGTCACGAAAATCCACTTCATGCGGGAGGATCGTTCCCCAAACGGCTTTCGATGGCAACGCTGCGGTCGTGTCATCCGGAACTTCGGATCCCCAAAAAATGTAGGCCGCCGTGACGAATGCCACGACGGCCTACTGTTCCCCCCGGAACAGATTCAAGATTGTCAGAACTTCCGCCGCCGGCAACTTTTTTTTGAAAAAACTTTTTGTCGGCCGGCAAACCATCGGCGCGTCCTGCCACCGAATCAGAACGACGCCGCCACCGCGAACCACGCGATCATCATTCCGCCGATCAGCAACTTTCCCACAAGCCCGGCCGTCGTGCCCAGAAATGTTCCCCACGTCGATTTCCCCGCGGGTAAAATCCCCTTTCCCCCCAGCAGTTCGCCCAGCAACGCACCGACCAGCGGACCGACGAAGACGCCGATCACCCCAAAAAAAAGCCCGATGACCGCCCCGACGATGCCCCCCATCGCCCCCCATCGCGTCGCGCCGAAAGACTTCGCGCCCACCGCCCCGCTCACGAAATCCAGCCCCAGCGCCAGCCCCGCGAATCCCGTCAGGACCAGCAGCGTCGGCCAGCCGACCGAATGAAGCGTGAAATGATTCAACGCCGCCCCGGCCAGGATCAGCACGACGCCCGGCAGCAACGGCACGACCGTTCCGACCAGCCCAAGCAGCATCAGCGCGATCGTCAAGGCCCACCACAACGCATCCATCGCCGCACCCCATCGCTCGAAATTCCCCGCTCGTCGAGCCGGATCGACGGGCGAGAAAGATCGCGTTCCGCCGGCCCGAAAAATGCGGCAACCTCCTTCATCTTGAGCCCGCTATCCTCCGCCACCCTCGATCGCATCGCCCTCCTCGCCGGCGCCTCCCCGGTTCACCTCGAGCATCTGCCATGGCCCGAGGTCGCCGCGCTTCGCGAGCGAAACGGCGGCCTGCTGCTTCTCCCGCTCGGCGCGACCGAGCAGCACGGCCCGCATTTGCCGATCTGCACCGATACGCTCATCGCCTCGGCGGCCTGCGCCGGCGCCTCCGGCCGGACCGGCGTGCCCGTCCTCCCGCCGCTCGCTTACACGGTCTCCGCCGGCCACACCGCGAAATGGCCCGGCACGTTTTCCCTTCTCCACGAGACCTTCATCGCCTCGCTCCGCCAGATCGCCGCCTGGTGCGCCGCCACCGGCTGGCGGCGCCTGCTGCTCGTGAACTCCCATTTCGGAAACGACGCTTCCATGCGCGTCGCGGTCGATCAGGTCCGACTGGAAAATCTCGGCCGGCTGCAGGTCGGCGCGTTCAGCACCTACCAGCTCACGCCCGCGATCTGGCAGGCCTTCGTCGCCGATGCCGGCGACCTCCACGCCAACAAGGCCGAGACCGACCTGCTCCTGCATCTCGCGCCGGAGTTCGTGCGCAGGGAAGAACTCGCCGGCGCGGACGATCCCGACCGCACCGCCGGATCGGTTTTTGCCCACCCCGTCGCGCAGACCAGCCTCAACGGCGTCACCGGGTTCCCCTCGCGCGCCACGGCCGCCGACGGAGCCGCGCTTTTCGCCGGGATCGTCGACGCGCTCGCCGCCCTCGTCGAACGAGCCAAGGCGGACGAGCCACCCCTTGGGTCCGAACACTGGGAGGACGTGCCGCGGCTTGCGCCCTCGTTCTTTCAGCCGGCCTGAAGCCGCCCTGCGGCCGCCGGTCCCCTCGCTCGAATTTTCTCCCCCGCGGTCTTTCTCGCGACGAACTCGCCGAAAACGCCCGCCGACCCGCCCCGGAAAAAATCGTCCTCGTCTCCGCCGGCGGCACGTTGCCTGCTTGACACGGTATTACCATTCTCTGTTTCGGTAATACCCCCATGCCCACACCCGCCGACCGCCAACCCGTCCAACGGATCAGCATCTCGCTTCCCGACGCCGTCTATCGCGAGCTCGACGAGATGATCGGGGAACGCGGCATCGAGAGCCGCTCGAAGCTCATCACCGAGCTCATCACCCAGGCCGTCACCGAGCACCAGGAGGACAAGGGCCACCAGATCATGGCCGGCGCCATCACCTTGATCTACGACGAAGCCAAAGGGCCGCTGCTCCAGCGCCTCGCCGAGATCGAGCGCGAGCACATCGACGAAGTCATCAGCTCGCTCCACGTCCAGCTCGAAAAAAATCATCGCATGGAGGTCATCCTCGTCCAGGGGCCGGCCGATAAATTGAGGCGCGTCGCCGACCGCCTCGTCGGTTGCAAGGGCGTGCGCACCGGCCGCCTCACGCTCACCAGCATCATCATCCCGCCCCTTCATCCGCTGCCGGCGACGACGCCATGAACCGCCTCGAGGAAATCCTCCCCGGTGGCGCGATGTGGTCGATGCCCGTCGCGCGCCATCGCCACATCCGCTTCACCGCCCTCGCCGCCGGCGCGAACGTCGCCGCCCTCCTCTTCAATCTGCGCCAGCCGCTCGACCGGCTCAACGTCCCCGACACGCTCAAGGCCCTGCACACCGCGAAGCTCACGCGCGGCCACGTCCTCATGAGCGACATGGGACACGCCCTCGCGTCCATCGTGGAAGACTCGCTCGGCTGGCACGACCCGCTCGGCGGCTGCTCCACCGCGGAACACATCCGCGATAAATACGGCGTCCTCGCCTACCAGCAGGCCCGCAACGACCGGTTCCGCAACGCCCGCGACAACTTCCTGGTCGAGCTCGGCAAACACGGCCTCGGCGAGCGCGACCTCGACGCGACCATCAACTTTTTCAGCCGGGTGGCCGCCGGCGTCGACGGCCGGCTCGCCTTCGACCCGGCGCATGCCCCGGCCGGAGCCACGCTGACCCTGCGCACGGAAATGGACGTGCTGATCGTCCTGTCGAACACCCCGCATCCCCTCGCCCCGGCCGGCGCATACCCCCGCGTCCCCGTGAAGATCGAGATCGAACCCGGCGCTCCGCCCGCCGCCGACGACCATTGCCGCCGCTTCCGGCCCGAATGCGCCCGCGCGCTCGCGCTGACCGAGCGCCTCCATCCATGAGCACGCTGAACTACGTCGAAAGCCCCCTTGCCCCCGACGCGGCCATTTACCGCGAGATCATTCCCGCCGGCGAAGGCTGGCTGCACCGGATCGAACAAGGCCAGACCCTGCGCATCCTCGACCTCGAGGGCAACCAGGCCGCGGACACCTTGTTCTACGCCGCCGCGGACCTCGCCGAGCGCTACAGCGCGCAGGACACGATCCGCGAGCAGGGCGCGGTCTATCTCACGACCGGCACGCCGTTGCGGTCGAACCGCGGCCGCCCGATGCTCACCATCACCGCCGACACCTGCGGGCGGCACGACACCTTGGGCGGAGCCTGCGCCGCCGAAAGCAACATGGTCCGCTACGCGCTCGACAAACGTTTCATGCACAATTGCCGTGACACGTTCCTGCGGCAGATCGCGCTCTCCGGCCTGCCGCTCACGAAGCGCGACCTCGCGCCGAACGTCAATTTCTTCATGAACGTGCCCGTCACGCCGGAGGGCGGCCTGCGGTTCGCCGACGGTGTTTCGCAACCCGGGAAATACGTCGAGATGCGCGCCGAAATGGACGTCTGGTGCCTGCTCTCGAACTGCCCCCAGCTCAACAACCCCTGCAACGCCTACGACCCCACGCCCATCGAGGTGATGGTGTGGAGATGATCGAACTCAACCGGATTGACGGGATCGGCAGAATTTTTTGCCAAGCCACCATCTAGCACCTCCTTCTTCTCATCCCGCCCATCCTCGTAATCCTGCGAATCCTGTTTAGTTCGACATGTTCCCCAAGGTCCTCATCGCGAATCGCGGCGAAATCGCCTGCCGCATCATTCGCACCCTCGACCGCCTCGGCGTGGCCTCGGTCGCCGTTTTCTCGGAGGCGGACCGCCCCGCCCGCCACGTCGCGCTGGCCGGCGAGGCCATCTGCATCGGCCCCGCCCCCGCCGCGCAAAGTTACCTGAACTCCGCGCTCATCCTCCAGGTCGCGCGGGAGACCGGGGCGTCCGCGATCCATCCCGGCTACGGCTTCCTCAGCGAGAACGCCGACTTCGCCGCGCAATGCGAAGCCCACGGCATCGCCTTCATCGGTCCCACCGCGAAAAACATGCGCGACTTCGGCCTCAAGCACACCGCCCGCGCCCTCGCCATCGCCAGCGGCGTGCCCGTCTCGCCCGGCACGGGCCTGCTGGAGTCGGCCGACGAAGCCGCCCGCGCGGCGGACCGGATCGGCTATCCCGTCATGATCAAGAGCACGGCCGGCGGCGGCGGCATCGGCATGCAACTCGTCCGTGATCCCGCCGAGCTCGCGGGGAAATTCGCCAGCGTGCAACGCCTCGCGCAAGGCCACTTCAAGGGCGGCGGCCTTTTCCTCGAGAGATACATCGCCTCCGCGCGACACGTGGAAGTGCAGATCTTCGGCGACGGCCGGGGCGGCATCGCCGTGCTCGGCGAGCGCGACTGCTCCGCCCAGCGCCGCAACCAGAAGGTCATCGAGGAAACCCCCGCGCCGGATCTTCCCGGCGCCGTCCGCGCCGCGCTCCACGCCGCCGCCCGCCGCCTCGGCGAAGCCGCGGCCTATCGCTCCGCCGGGACCTGCGAGTTCATGTATGACGCCGATGCCGCGGCGTTCTATTTCCTCGAGGTGAACACCCGGCTGCAGGTCGAGCACGGCGTCACCGAAGAGGTTACCGGCCTCGACCTCGTCGAGTGGATGGTGCGCCTCGCCGCCGGCGAAACGCTCCCGCTCGCCGACCCCCCGCCCGCGCCGAAGGGCCACGCCATCGAGGCCCGCCTCTACGCCGAGGATCCGAACAAGGATTTCCAGCCGAGCACCGGCCGCCTCACGCACGTGGAATTTCCCGCCGGCGTGCGCGTCGACGGCTGGGTCGAAAGCGGCAGCGAGATCACGCCGCACTACGATCCCATGCTCGCCAAGATCATCGCGCACGCCCCCACGCGCGCCCAGGCGATCGCCAAGCTCTCCGGCGCCCTCGCCGCCACCCGGCTCGACGGCATCGAGACCAACCTCGCCTACGTCGCCGCCGTCATCGGGAGCGAAGCCTTCCATCGCGGCGGCATCACCACGAGATCCCTCGCGACCTTCGTCCACCGGCCGCAAACCATCGACGTGCTCGAGCCCGGCACGCAGACCTCGGTGCAGGATTTTCCCGGCCGCCTCGGTTATTGGGCCGTCGGGGTGCCGCCCTCGGGCCCGATGGATGCCTTCGCCTTCCGGATCGCGAACCAAATCCTCGGCAACCCCGCGGAGGCCGCCGGCCTCGAGTGCACGCTCACCGGCCCCGCGCTCCGCTTCAACGCCGCCGCCCGCGTCTGCCTCGCCGGCGCGCACCTTCCCGCCACCCTCGACGGCGTGGTCGTGAAGGATTGGCGCCCGCTCGACGTCTCCCCCGGCCAGACGCTCCGCCTGGGCCGCGTCGACGGCCCCGGCATGCGCGCCTACCTCGCCGTGGCCGGCGGCCTCGACGTCCCGCGTTATCTCGGCAGTCGCGCCACCTTCTCCCTCGGCGGCTTCGGCGGCCACGGCGGGCGCACGCTCCAGACCGGCGACGTCCTCCGCCTTCTCCCGACCGAAAATCGGAAATCGGCAATCGGAGACCCCGCCGCCCTCGGCTACGAGCTCGTCCACGAGTGGCGACTCGGCGTGCTCTACGGCCCGCACGGCGCCCCGGATTTTTTCACGCCCGGCGACATCGACATGATCTTCGGCACCGCCTGGGAGGTGCATTACAACTCGAACCGCACCGGCATCCGGCTGCTGGGCCCGAAGCCGAAATGGGCGCGCAAGGACGGCGGCGAAGCCGGCCTCCACCCTTCCAACCTCCACGACAACGCCTACGCGATCGGCGCCATCGACTTCACCGGCGACATGCCCATCCTGCTCGGCCCCGACGGCCCCAGCCTCGGCGGGTTCGTGTGCCCCGCCGTCGTCATCGAAAGCGAGCGCTGGAAGCTCGGCCAGCTCAAGCCCGGCGACCGCGTCCGGTTTCAACGCCTCACCGTCGCCGAGGCGGCCGCCCGAAGCACCACCCGGGAAAGCCTCTTCAGCTTGCTTGCTGATCTTTCTGAAAAAACCGGCCCGGACGCCCGGGTCACGCCAAATCCCTCCCTTTGCCCCGACCCGGACGCCGGGGTCGCGCCAAATCCCTCCCTTCGCCCCGACCCGGACGCCCGGGTCGCGCCAAATCTCTCCCTTCACCCCGACCCGGACGCCCGGGTCGGGCCAAATCTCTCCCTTTGCCCCGACCCGGACGCCCGGGTCACGCCAAATCTCTCCCTTTGCCCCGACACGGACGCCCGGGTCACGCCAAATCTCGCCCCCGGCCCCGACACCGGCACCCGGGTTCCTCCCAATCCCGCCCTCGACGCCGGAAACCCGGCCGCTTTGCCACCGACCCTGGACGAAGCCATTCTCCACCGGCTCGCCGAAACCGCGGACCGCCCCGCCGTCACCTACCGCGGAGCCGGCGACCGCTACCTGCTGGTCGAATACGGCCCCCTCGTCCTCGACCTCGACCTTCGCCTCCGCGTCCACGCGCTCATGCAGTGGCTCGAAGCCAGGCGGTTGCCCGGCATCGTCGATCTCACGCCCGGCATCCGCTCCCTGCAGATTCACTTCGACGGCCGCAACCTCACCGAAACCAGGCTCCTCGATCTCCTGCTCACCGCCGAAGCGGAACTCCCCCGCGCCGACGAGATGGAGGTCCCCTCCCGCGTCGTCCATCTCCCCCTTTCCTGGGAGGACGAAGCGACGCTCGAGACCATCCGCAAATACATGCAGGGCGTGCGCGCCGACGCCCCCTGGTGCCCGAGCAACCTCGAATTCATTCGCCGCATCAACGGCCTCGCCTCCGTCGATGACGTGCGGCGCATCGTCTACGACGCCAGTTACCTCGTCATGGGCCTCGGCGACGTCTACCTCGGCGCGCCCGTCGCCACGCCGCTCGATCCCCGCCACCGCCTCGTCACCACGAAATACAACCCCGCCCGCACCTGGACCCCGCCGAACGTCGTCGGCATCGGCGGCGCCTACCTGTGCATCTACGGCATGGAAGGCCCCGGCGGCTATCAACTCGTCGGCCGCACCATCCCGGTCTGGAACAGCTTCCGCACCACGCCGAACCTCGAGCCCGGCAAGCCCTGGCTGCTGCGTTTTTTCGACCAGATCCGTTTTTTCCCCGTGTCCGCCGGGGAGCTCCGCCGACAGCGGGAGGACTTCCCCGCCGGAAAATACGTCGTGCGCATCGAGGAATCGACCTTCCGCCTGCGCGACTACCACCGCTTTCTCGCGGGCATCGCCCCCGAAGCCGCCGCCTTCAAGGCCACGCAGCAGGCCGCCTTCGAAGCCGAACGCGAGCGCTGGTCCGCCACGGAGTTCGAATCCGCCGGGCCCGCCCCCGCCCCCCCCCTCGAGGAGGTGGCCCTCCCCGAGGGCGGCTCCTTCGTGGACGCCGCCGTGGCGGGCAATCTCTGGAAGATTCTCGTTGCCCCGGGCGAGCGCGTGGCGGCCGATCAACCGCTTCTCATCGTCGAATCCATGAAGATGGAAATCCAGGTTTGCGCCCCCCGCGCGGGATTGGTCCGGTCCTTGCTGTGCAGGGAAGGCAACCCGATCTCCCCGGGACAACATCTCGCCATCCTCATCGCATGATCGACCTGCACAAACTGACCTACGAAATCTCCCACCTGCGCTGCGGCTATCGCTCCGGGGACTTCACGCCGGCCGAGGTCGTGCGCGAGACCTACCGGCGGCTGGCCAGGAGGGGCGACGATCACGTCTGGATTCATCTGCGCCCCGAGGCCGAGGCCATCGCCCTCGCCGAGCGCCTCGCCGACCGCCTCGATCTCCCCCTGGCCGGCATCCCTTGCGCGATCAAGGACAACATCGACGTCGCCGGCATGCCGACGACGGCCGCCTGCCCGGCGTTCGCCCACACCCCCGCGGAATCCGCCGCCGCCGTGCGCCTTCTCGAGGCCGCCGGCGCCATCGTCATCGGCAAGACGAACATGGATCAATTCGCCACCGGCCTCGTCGGCACCCGATCTCCCCACGGGGCCTGCTCCAGCGTTTACCACCCCGGGTTCGTCTCCGGGGGCTCCAGCTCGGGCAGCGCCGTCGCCGTCGCCGCCGGCCTGGTGAGCTTCTCGCTCGGCACCGATACCGCCGGGTCCGGCCGCGTGCCCGCCGCATTCAACAACCTCATCGGTCTCAAGCCGACCCGCGGCCTCGTCAGCACCACCGGCGTCGTCCCCGCCTGCCGCTCGCTCGACTGCGTGAGCATCTTCGCCCGGGACATCGACGACGCGGAAAAAGTCCTCGACGTGCTCATCGCCGAGGATGGCTCCGACCCCTATTCCCGCCCGCTGGCCGACCGCCCGGTCTTCGCCCGGCCCTTCCGTTTCGGCGTGCCGCCCGCCGATCAACTCGATTTCTGCGGCGACGACGCGGCCGCGGAGCTTTACGCGAACGCCGTCTCCCGGCTCGTGGATCTCGGCGGCATGCCCGCCACCATCGACCTCGCGCCCTTCAGCGAGGCCGCGGCCCTGCTCTACGGCGGCCCCTGGGTGGCGGAGCGTTACGCGGCCGTGGGCAAATTCATCGACGACCACATCGGCGCCTGTGACCCCACCGTGGCCGGCATCATCCAAAAAGGCGCCGGCCTCACCGCCGCGGATGCCTTCTCGGCCACGTATGAATTGGAAGCCATCCGCCGCAAGGCCGCGCCGGTGTGGGAAGGCATCGACTTTCTGCTCCTGCCCACGACGCCCACGATCTACCGCATCGAAGAGGTCCTCGCCGATCCCGTCGGACTGAATTCCAATCTGGGCCTCTACACGAACTTCGTGAACCTCCTCGATCTGTCGGCGCTCGCCGTCCCGGCCGGCTTCCGTCCCGACGGTCTTCCGCTCGGCGTCACGTTCATCGCTCCGGCCTTCGACGACTTCGAGCTCTGCCTCATCGCCCGCCAATTCCTCGGCCAGCACCAGTCACCCACCGATCGCCGCCTGCGCAAGGCCCTCGAACGCGCCGGCGGCCGCATCGAGCTCGCCGTCATCGGCGCCCATCTCACCGGCCTCCCCCTGAACCACCAACTCCTCGACCGCGGAGCCATTTACATCGAAACCACGCTCACCGCGCCCGATTACGCCCTCTTCGAGCTCGCCGGCTTCCACCCGCCCCGCCCCGGCCTCGTCGGGGTGGGAGAAAACCGTGGCGTCGCGATCGAAACCGAAATCTGGAGCCTCAACGAGCGCGCCTTCGGGAGCTTCGTCGCCGCGGTCCCTCCCCCCATGACCATCGGAAACGTCCGCATGAAGGATGGCCGCCACATCAAGGGATTCCTGTGCGAGGAACACGCCACCCACAAGGCGACCCCGATCAGCGCCCACGGCGGCTGGCGGAACTTTCTCGACTCACGCATGGCAACGGCGGCCGCCGGAAACCACGAAGGACGTTGATCCCCCGCCTCGGGGACGGGAGCGCATCCCGCCTTCTTTAATGTGCGTGACCGTCGCCCGCCGCGCGTGATACCGTCCCGCCGGCCAATTTCCGATCTTGAGTCGTCCCAATCTGCCCTATCTCCCCTCCCTCACGGCGCTCCGCTATTTTGCCGCCATCGGTGTTTTGATCGGCCACTCGATCCGTCCCTTTCACTTCCCGGACCCGCCCCCGTGGATGAGCGGCGGCTTCGGCGCCGGCGTCTCGTTCTTTTTTGTTCTCAGCGGCTTCGTGCTGGCCCTCAACCACTCCGGGATGTCCACCCGCTCCTGGGGGGAGTATTATTACAAAAGATTCGCCCGCATCGCGCCGCTCTACTGGTTTGCCGGTTTGCTCGCCGTCGGAATCTGGATCTTCCACGGGAGCTGGGACCGGGCCATCGGGGGCCTCGACGTCCTCCCGGGAGGAGAATGGACCGCCCTGGCGCTTTTTTTCAGCGCCCTTCAAGCATGGGTCCCTTTGATCAATTACCAGATCGCGTTCGATTCCCCCGCCTGGAGCCTGTCGGTGGAAGCGTTCTTCTACCTGGTTTTCCCGTTGCTTCTCGTCCTGTCGACCCGCCAATTGCTGTTGATCGCCCTTCCCCTCTGCGTCGCCATCATCTTCGGATGCATCGTGGCGACCCAGCATTTGACTTGGCTGCAGACGGACCGCAGCAACGTTCTCGTTAAGTTTTTCCCTCCCGCGCGGCTGCTGGAATTCGTCTTCGGCATCCTGACGGCGCGGCTCTTCGTCGTCGGGCGCGGTTTCCCGATTTTCGCGGACCAGGGCCGGCGGACCACGATGATCCTGTCCTTCGCCGGGCTCGGTTTCGTCCTTCTCTGGACCTTCGGACGATCCTCCATCATCGGACCGATCGTCGGCCTGTTCTCCCTTTCGCGGGTCACCTCCGCCTATCTGTTCTACGGGGGGGGCTTCGGATTCTACGCCGCGAGCATCTTCTGTTTCGCGCTGGCCGATTGCGGTCGATCGAAGCCGGTCATCATCCGGTTTCTTGCCTCCCGGCCGATGCAGCTCCTGGGCAACGCCTCCTTCGCGGTCTACCTCATCCATGTGCCGTTGCGGGTGGCCGTGAGCCCCGATCTCATGCGACCGTGGTGGGGCTTCGTCGTTTATTTCGCGTTCGTGCACCTGGTCGCCATCGGCGCCTACCTGCTGATCGAAAGACCCGCCCAGCGCGGGTTGAACAATTGGTACCGGCGACGGAAAACGCCGCCTTCCCTTCCCGTTCCGATGGCCTCGAACGTCTGACCATTTCCCGGCCCCGACCTTACCCGGCATGCTTCGTCTCATCCTTGTCGCCCTCGTCGGGCTGATCCTCGGAATCGCCGCCTACAAGTTTTTTGCGCCTTCCGCCGAGGTCTCGTCGAACGCTCCGTTTCAATTGACGCCCGACGAGCGTTTTCTCGCCGTCGCCCGCGCCGGCGCCGCGAACGCCGAGGAACTCGGAGCCCTCAGCGACAATTATCCCGCCCTGGCCGCGAAATACCTCAAGGACGTCCCCCTGCGGATCACCGGCACCGTGCAGCGCATGTTCGTTTCCGGCATGGGCGAACGCCGGGCGGCCCTGGAGCTCCACCGCGCCAAGCAACGCTCCCTTCTCGTCGTCTACGATCTCGATCACTACGCGGTGTTGCCGCTTTCCCCCGTGAACGACCGCAACTGGAAATTCGTCATCGTCGGCTCCGAGCTTCTCCTCGTGGACTCCGACAAACACCGTCGCGCCAATCTCTTCCACGCGCGGACCGCCTACGAGTCACCGGTCATCTTCAACCGCGTCACCGCAAGCTCCGTCCTGCTCGACGCCCCGCAGCTCCCCTCCCCCCACTGGCAGGAGAATTAAGCCGCCCTCTCTGCGAGCGATCGCGACCGCCTGGCCCGCGCTTCTAAAACGGCATCCCGGGGATGTTCAGTCCCGCCGTGAGCTTGCCCATCTCGCTGCCCGCCATTTTTTTCGCGTCCTCGATCGCCTGCTTCACGCCGCTGAGCACCAGATCCTCGAGCAACTCCGCGTCCGCCGGGTCGATCACCTGCGGATCGATCTTGATGGAAAGCACGTCGCCCGCGCCATTGGCGACGACCTTGACCTTGCCGCCGCCGACGCTGGCCTCGATGGTTTTTTCGGCGAGCTCCGCCTGGGTTTCCGCGAGTTTGGCCTGCATCTGCTGGGCCTGCTTGAGCATTTTTTGGATATTCATGTGGTCTGGATTTCGGCTTTGAAAATTTCGAGCGCGCGGCGGATCAGCGGATCGTCCTTGAAGTCCTCGATCGGATCCTTGACCGCGACCGTCGCGGCCTCGCCTTCGGCGGTCGCCTCCTCGACTGGCTCGGGCGCCGGTCCCGGCGGAGACAGGTCCTCGGTGAACTCGTAGACGAAACGCGCCGGCGAGCCAAGCCTCGCGGCCAGCGCCGCCTCGGTGCGGCGGCAGACATCCTTCCAGTTGCCCAGGTGCGCCACGTGTTCCTCGGTGGCGGGAAATCGCACCGTGAACGCATTGTCCACCAGGCCGCCCGGCATCCCGGTGACCAGCCACCCGAAGGTGAATTGCGAATCGGCGGCGAGGGCTTCGGCCACCTCGCGCCAGACATCGGCGGGATCCGCGGAGGGCGGGGAAACCATCGGCTCCCGGGCGACGATCGAGGGCGCGGGAATCGCCGCCGGTTTCGGGACCTCGACGGCCCTGGCGACGGGCGCCTCCACGGGCGACGGCGGCGCCGCCGCTCCTGGCGCGGGCCTGACCGGACGCGGCGGCGGGGCCTCGCCGCCGCCGATGGCCACCAGCGTGTCGATCACGTCGCCCAGGCTCGCCTCGTCGATCAGATGCACGGCCTTGATCACCGCGACGTCGAAATACAGCCGCTTGTCCGTCGCCCAGCGCAGTCGGCCCTCGGTCTCGGCGAAGTGCTCGAGCAGCGTCAGCAAACGCTCCCGGGGGAGCGCCGCCGTCCCGCCTGGCTGCACGGACCGGACCAGCAGATCCCGCAGGTGCCCGATGACGTCCGCCATCAACCGCGACAAGTCCTTGCCCGCGGCCGCCTGCTCCGCGACGAGCGCCAGCGCGGCGCCGGCGTCCTGCGAAAAGATCCGCGCGCAAAGCGTCTCGACCGTCTCGCGGGACGTGAATCCGAAGACCGTCAGCACGTCCTCCCCGGTGATCGTCTCGCCGCAAAACGCCACGAGCTGGTCGAGCATCGATTCCGCGTCGCGCAGGCCGCCGTCCGCGCCGTTGGCCACGGCCTCGGCCGCCGCGGACTCGAGCGTGATCTTTTCCTGCGTCGCGATGTGCTGCAGGTGCGCGGCGATGAGATCCGCCGGGATGCGCCGCAGGTCGAAGCGCTGGCACCGGCTCGTGATGGTCGCCGGCACCTTCTGGGCCTCGGTCGTCGCGAAGATGAATTTCACGTGCGGCGGCGGCTCCTCGAGCGTCTTGAGCAGGGCGTTGAACGCCGCGGTGCTGAGCATGTGAACCTCGTCCACCAGATAAATCTTGTAGGGCCCGCGGGCCGGCGCGTAGGCCGCGTTTTCGCGAAGCTCGCGCACGTGGTCGACGGAATTGTTGCTCGCGCCGTCGATCTCGAGCACGTCCAGGCTGTTGCCCTCGGCGATCTCGCGGCAGGCGTCGCACGCGCCGCAGGGCGTGATGGTCGGACCCTTCTCGCAATTCAGCGCCTTGGCCAGGATGCGCGCGGTCGAGGTCTTGCCGATGCCGCGCGGCCCGACGAAAAGGTAGGCCTGCGCGAGGCGGTTCTGCGCGATGGCGTTTTCCAACGTGCGCGTGATGTGGCCCTGGCCCACGACCTCGCCGAAGGTCTGCGGACGATATTTACGGGCGAAAACGCGGTAGCTCACGGCCGCCAATATCGCGAGGTCATCGGTTGTTGGTCAACCGCCATTGGCGCCGCCGATGACCGATGACCAACGCCCGGCGCTCTGCTAGAACCGCCCCCATGCGACTCCCCGCTCCCCTCAAAGTCGCCGTCCTCGGCGCCCGCGGCCGGCTCGGCGGCGCGCTCGCTCGCCGCTGGGCGGAGGCTTTCGCCGTGCGCGGCTTCGCCCGACCCGCGTTCGACTTGTTCGACCCCACCTCGATCGAGCGAGCCCTCGATGAAAAAGAGCCCTTCGACTGGGTCGTCAATTGCGCCGCGCAGACCAACGTCGACGCCTGCGAGCGCCAGCCCGAGGAGGCTCGGCTGGCCAACACCGTGGCCGTGCGCCGCATCGCCGAGCGCTGCGTGAAAATCGGCGCGCGCCTCATTCACATCAGCACGGATTACGTGTTCGATGGCCGCCAGCGTGAACCCTACGCCGAGGACGCCGCGCCCGGCCCGCTCGGCGTTTACGGGCAGTCGAAGGCCGACGGCGAATTCAGCGCGCTCGCCGCGATGCCCGAAGCGATCATCGCGCGGGTCTCGTGGGTCTTCGGCCCGGAGAAACCCAGCTTCATCGACATGCTGCTCAGCCGGGCTCTCGGCCACGACAAGGTCTCCGCGATCGACGACAAATGGTCCACCCCGACGTACGCGGACGACCTCGCCGACTGGCTCGCCCACCTGATCGCCGCCGACGCGCCGGGCGGCATCTATCATCTCTGCAGCGGCGGCGCCTGCACGTGGCGGGAATACGGCGAGGAAGCGCTGCGTTGCGCCGCCGAACAAGGCCTGCCCGTCAAAACCCGGAGCGTCTTCCCGCTCGCGCTCGCGGACATGGAAGCCTTCGTCGCCGAGCGACCCACCTACACCGTGATGTCGACCGCGCGCTTCACCGCCATCACGAAAGTCATCCCCCGCCCCTGGCCCGAAGCCGTGCGCGAATACCTTCGCGACCATCCCCTGTATGGACGGAGCGAGCCGATTTCGCCGCCGCTCAGACGGAAATAACTTACCCGCGGCACCGCCCGCCCCAGCGCGGCGACGACCGCCGACCGGCGTGATGACGATCCCCGCCATTTAAGCTCGCCGCCTATTTTCAGAACGCCTAGGCTCCGCGCGTGAAAAATTTTTCCCTCCTCATTCTCTGCGCCCTGACCGGCTTGATCACGCCGACGCGACTCCCCGCCGCTGCCACGTGCTACGCCTTGTCCTCCGACTCGGACAATCATCTTCTCACCTTCCAATCAGACGCCCCGAACCCCGCGGTCAAGCCCGCGAACTACGATCAGGTCATCACGGTTCCAGCGGGCGTCGAACTCGTCGGGCTTGCCATGCGGACGACCAAACAGCCCGGGGGCGCGAACGCCGGGGCCGGCTCCTTGTGGGCGCTTGGCAACGACTCCGGGGTTTTCCGCCTCTACACCGTCAGCACCGCCGGGGTCGCCACCGAGGTCGGCGGCGCGCTCACCGCCATGGCGGGCAAGCCCGGCGGCGGCGGCTGGGGATTTGCGTTCAACGCCGGGACGGATCGATTCGTCGCCGTCAACGCGGGCGATAACTTCGAGATCGACCCGAACGTGCTGTCCGGCGCCGCCACGAAGCGCCCCGCTGTTTTTACCGACTCGACGTTTCCCGCCTTCAGCGGCGCCGCGTTCACGAACGTTGCCTTTGGCCAGAACAGCCGGTTCTACATCACCGACAGCGGGGCTCACCGCCTCGATAAATCCGACGACATCCACGGCGGCGGCCTGATCAGCTTCATTGGCGCCGAAAATTACGGCCCCGCGATGCTCACCGGCGGCCAGCCGAACGGGCTCGCCATTTTTGCCGACAACAAATCCGGCCTTCTCGCCCACAGCAACGGCTCCCTTTACGCCCTGACCATCCCCGGCGGGGTCGCCACGCTCGTCGGCGCGTTTCCCACGGGCGCCGATATTCGCAGCCTCGTCATCAAGCCGACGCCCGTCCTCCCGGTCACGGTCAAGATCAACAAGCCTAAATCCACCGCGACCACGAGCGGGACGATTGTCCTGACGGGTTCCGCGACCTGCCAGGCGGGCATCAAATCCGTTCAATACCGCGTCGGCTCCGGGGCCTTTAAATTCGTCAAGGGTAATCTGGGCAAATGGAAATTCACCGCGGCCCTCAAACCCGGCGCGAACGTCATCTCGGTGAAAGCCACCGGTAAAAACGACGCGGTTTCCGCGACCCAAAAAATCAAGATCACCCGAAAAAATCCCTGAGCGGGATTTGCCGGGTAGAGCGGCGGCCGAAGCTGG
This sequence comes from uncultured Chthoniobacterales bacterium, assembly GCA_964247025.1. Classification (GTDB taxonomy): domain Bacteria; phylum Verrucomicrobiota; class Verrucomicrobiia; order Chthoniobacterales; family JAATET01; genus JAATET01. The sequence goes on along the minus strand of CAXTSM010000005.1, from coordinate 151,823 downwards.
CGCCCCGACGCTCCGTCGCCGGGCCGCGTCGCCCGGCGTTGGCCGCCGCAACTTGGCTCCACGCCCCGACGGAGCGGGGCGGCTACCGCTCACCTCGCGCGTGGCCGGCTCGGGCTCGGCTCCCGGAAGTTCCGCTACCAACCCAACGCCAGGAGTCGACGGGCGACTTCCTCGACGTTCGTCCGGCTGTTGAAGGCCGAGATGCGGAAATAACCCTCCCCGCAACGCCCGAAGCCGCTGCCCGGGGTGATCACCACGTTCGCCTCGCCCAGGATGCGATCGAACATTTCCCAGCTCGTGCGTCCTTCCGGCCCCCGCACCCAGATGTAGGGCGCGTTTTCACCCCCGTAGACGGCCAATCCGCACGCCGCCACCGCCGTGCGGAGGATGGCGGCGTTGCCCATGTAGAGCTCGACGAGCCCCGCGACCTGCTTCCGGCCGGCTTCGGAATAAAGCGCCTCCGCGCCGCGCTGCGTGACGTAGCTCACGCCGTTGAACTTCGTGCTGAAGCGGCGGTTCCACAGCGGATGGAGGGGCTTGCGTTCGCCGGTTTCCGTGCGGGCCCGCAACTCGTGCGGCACGATCGTGAAGGCGCACCGCGTGCCGGTGAATCCGCCGTTCTTGGAAAAGCTGCGAAACTCGATCGCGCACTTCCGCGCGCCCGGGATCTCGTAGATCGAGTGCGGCACGTCGGTCGCCTGGATGTAGGCCTCGTAGGCCGCGTCGAAGAAGATCACCGCGTCGTGGTCGAGCGCATGGTTCACCCATCGCTCGAGTTGCGGGCGCGTGGCCGTCGCGCCGGTGGGATTATTCGGATAGCAGAGATAGATCAAATCCACCGGCTCGGCCGGCAGCGCGGGCACGAAGCCGTTCGCCGCGTTGCATTCCAGATACACGAGTCCGGCGTAACGGCCGCCCTCGTCGCCTTCCCCGGTATGGCCGGCCATCACGTTCGTGTCGACGTAGACGGGATAGACGGGGTCCGTGACCGCGATCCGATTGTCGGGGCCGAAGATGTCGAGAATGTTGCCGCCGTCGCACTTCGATCCGTCGGAGATGAAAACCTCGTCGTCCGCGACCTCGAGCCCCTTGGCGCGATAATCGTTCTCCGCGATCGCGTGGCGCAGGAATTCATAACCCTGCTCCGGGCCGTAGCCGTGAAATCCCTCCCGCGTGCCCATCTCGTCGATCGCCGCGTGCATCGCCTCGCGCACGGCCGCCGGCAGCGGCTCGGTCACGTCGCCGATGCCGCAGCGAAGGAGCCGCCGCGCGGCCTCGGGATTCGCGTCGGTGAAGGCCTTCACGCGGCGCCCGATCTCGGGGAAAAGGTAGCCGGCCTTGAGTTTGAGGTAATTCGAATTGAGCTGAGCCATGGGGTTTTCCCCAGAATTAACGGAATTTACGAAATTGGGAAAAGAAGAAGTCGGCGCTCGAGGCGGCACGGCGACAGGGCGCCGTGGCTACAAGGATCATCGGCGCACGCTGCGTCCTTCCCGCCGGAATTTGCGGCCAGGGGCGGCATTTTTCCGGGCGGACGATCTCCGGCCGGATGGCGCGGAGTCGAGTCCAGGCCGCGTCCCCGCGGCGGTTCAGCGCGTCGGCGGCTCGGGGACGACGTCGCCGAATTCCGTAAGCGTGACGCGGCGCCGGGTCCTCGCATCCAAGCCGGTCTGGAGGACGACCACGAAGTAGACGTAGTCGTTGCGCTCGTCGCCTCGCTCCACGGAGACGGGAAGAGCGGGGGCGAACCGTTCGCGGAGGGCGGCGGAGACACGCTCCGGGAGATCTTTGACGGGGATTTTCGTGGTCGCGGGGAGCGGAGCCAGGACGGCGAACAGGCCGAGGGCGATGAGCCGACGCCGGCCGGGGCGCAGGGTCACGCGGCTCCTTTCAAGCGGCGGAACCGACCGATGAGGAGGCCGAGAAAAGCGAGGAGCACGAGGGGCGCGCTGCCGGGTTCGGGGATGGCGGCGATGGGCTGCAGGTCGAGCGAGTAGCTGAACTCGAGCGAGTCGGCCGCGGCGGGGGTGGCGTTCGCGGCGGCGTTCATCTGGACGAGGTAAAACGGGGAGGTGCTTTGGTAGCTGCCGGCGGCGTCGAAGGTTTCCCCGGAGAAAGAAAGCAGGGCGGGGCCGATTTTCGACCCGCTGGAATCGCTTTCGAACAAGGAGAGGGAAAACCGGTCGGCGGCGGAGCCGGAGGTGGTGATGGCGCTGCGGACGTCGCCGAGATCGATCCTCACGGGGTCGGGCACGCTGATGAGCAGGTAGAGCGTGATGGCGGCGAAGCCGTCACCCGCGTCCCCCGTGGGGGAGGCGAATTCGAGGCGGCCGGAGACGAACGGCAGGCCGGTGGTCTGGGATTCGTTCACGCCAACCTGCGCGATGGACTGGAACGAGGCTCCGCCGTCGATCGCCTCGGAGCGCGAGGTCGCGGGCGAGCCGGGCGCGTCGAGGTAATTCAACGTCTCCGCGCTGCTGGCGTCTCCGAGATGGGCGCTGGTCTGGAGAAAAGTGGTGCGGGGGCCGCTGCCGAAGAGGGTGATGGACCCGAGCGGGGTGCTGTAGGAAAGGGTCTGCGCGGGGCCGAGCGGGGCGGCCGCCAGAAAGAGCGCCGCGGTGAGGATGGCGAGGCGGGCCGGTGAGGCGGAGGCGGATGAAAGAGACATGAGGGCGGCTTAATTCTTCACGGTGGCGGCGCGGAGCATCTTGCCGAGGCGGGCGGTCTCGTCGCGGCTGAGTCCCGGGGTGCTGGCAAGCAGGTTGCGGGCCTGGTCGGGATCGCTCTCGACGAGGCTGGCGAAGGCGGAGCGGAGGGCCTCGCGGCGGGACTGCGAGTCCTGGATGGCGGTGGCGCGCTGCCAGGCGGCGGCGGGCTGGGCGTAGCTGGCGGCTTCGGCGATCTGGAGGTTCGCGGCGTCGCGTTCGCGCTTGCCGGGAAGGGTGTCGACCCAGGCGATGAGGGCGGCGGGATCGGCGGGGCTGTCGAGCCAGCCGCTCACGACGCCGGCGACGGCTTTTTCGCGCCGGGCGGCGTCGGTCAGCTGGCGGGCCTGCCCGGCGGCGGCTTCGGGCTCGGCCTGCGCCCAGGCCTCGAAGATGGGCTCGGCGGGAGCGGGGTTCCCGGGATAATTCTGCATGTAGTAGGCGTAGGCGGCGGCGGGGTCGCGGGTGGCCCAGCCAGCGAGGGCGCTTTCGACGACGTCGTTCTTCAATCCCGGGGGGAGCGACTCGGACCATCGCAGGGCGGCGAGGGGGGCGGCCTCGCCCCAACTTTCGGCGATGGCGCGGGCGGCGTCATCGAGGATGCGGAGCTGCGGGTCTTCGGGGCTGGGAAGGGTCTCGGAGTCCATCGCCTCCTCGGGGGAGAGCGGATCCCCGGGGGCGTGCGGGCGAACGTCGGAAGCGCCCATGCGGGCGATCTCGGCCTGCCGTTCGACGGCGTAGTCGGCGGCCATTTTCCCGCGGAAGTCCGCGAAGTCCCTCGCGGAGGCTTCGGGCTCGATCTCGGCGCGGGCGGCGAGGACGGCGTTCATGGCGTAGGGGCGCTCGGCGGGGATGGCGAGGGTGCGGGCCCAATCGGTGGCTTCGCGGGGATCGGTGGCTCCGTAGACGGCGGCGATGGCGGCGATGGCGTCGACGCGTCGGACGGAAGTCTGGATCTGGCGGAGGACGTCGAGGGCTTTCTCGGGGTCCTGCTTGATCATTTCGCCGGCGATGGTGGCGAGAGCGGACTCGAGGGGGTCGTCCATGAGCCATTGCCGGGCCCAGGCGAGGGCCTGGTCGGGATCCTTCCGGGCGGAGTATTCGATGAGCCGGCGGACAACCTCGCGGAGCTCGGGGCGGGAGGCGACGTCCTCGGACAGGGTGGGAAGGGAGCCGGCGAGCGCGGGGGCGAGCAGGGCCCACAGGGAGCCGGCGTCGGCGGCGTCGTCGACCTCGGCGGCGTCCACGAAGGCGATGAAGCCAGGGAGGTCGGCGGTGACCCAGGCGCGGACGAGGAGCTTGGCGAGATCGGCGCGCAGGGCGGGATCGCGCAGGCCGAGGAGCTCGCGCATGAGGCCGGGGTAGTCGCCGGGGCGGGCCTTGGCGAGGCGGGACTTCCAATCCGCGCCGGTGGTTTCTTTGTCGGGCGAAGGGGAGTTTGCGGCGCGGACGGCCCGGTCGGCGGGGACGGCATCCCGGACCGGAAAAAGGGGGAGCCGCGACTTCGTGACGAAGAGGATCACGAGCGCGAGGAGAAAGATCGCCAGGGCGGCGGCCGGGAGCGGTTTCCAGGGGACTTTGGGCATCTTGAACAGCGTTGGGATTCAAGCGGAACGGCGGGCCCACCAGAATCGGTGAACCCGCCGAAGCGCGTGAGACTATGGCCCGCGGGGCGGGCCGGCGTCGTCTAGAATTTCACGATCTTTTCGGCGGCGGAGGCGTTGCCGAAGGCGTCCTTGGCGAGAACGATCACGTCGATGGACTTCGCCTTGGACTTGGTCCATTTCCGGAGTTCGGCGAGGGAGACCTTCGCGGTCCAGCGCTTGCCGGCCTTCGCGGCGACCTTGCGGCCGTTCACGGTGACCCGGATGGACTTCACGCCGCTGCCGTCGACGGCGATGCCGTTGATGACGACCTTGCCGTCCTCGACGGCGGCCATCGTCTTGATGGACACGACGGGGGCGAGCTTGTCGGACTTGGCGGAGACGCGGTCGGGACGGAGCGACGCCTCGGGGGTGGTGTAGGTGATCGTCTCACCGTCGAGAGCCGGCGAGAGCGGCGATGGGATGCGGTGGTTGTAGGCGGCTTGGTAGGCGCCGGCAATGGCGAGCACTTCGGCTTCCTGACGGTAGCGGCCGAGGAAGGCCTCGTCGATGGGTTCGCCGCCGAGCAGCGGATAGACGCCAATCGGGACGGTGCACACGGGAAGGCCCATGTTGTTCACGAGGTCGCGACCGTTGACCGAGTTGCTCGAGCGGGTCTTGTTGTAGCTGACGGGCCAGATGAGGCAGTCGAGGCTGTTCGTGTCCATGAACTTCTCGTAGATGCGGTTGTAGATGGCCTTGAGCTGGAAGTGGGTGACCGCCGCGGGGGCCGTGAAGTCGCTGACCTGATTGTTGTAAGCGAGGTTGCGGACCGTGGTGGTGAGCGAGGAGCTCGCGGCGTTCGCCTGCGTCAGGCGGGTGTAGATGCCCTGTCCGTGGTAGAGCTGGAAACCACGGTTCTCGAGGGCGAGCGTGGTGTTCGCGTAGGTCGTGCCAGCGGCGGGGTTCGTGTTGCCGAGAGCGGCGGTCGGCGTGGCGGAGCCGTCGGCGAACGTCGTCGGAATCGTCACGCCGGTGTCGCAGTTCGGCGGCAGGTAGACGGTGACGACGGTGGCGCCGAGAGCCTGGAGCTCGGTCACGAGGCGGTCATGCGCGGCCTTCACCGGCACGTCGTTGGTGGTGGCGCTCGTGGTGTTCGTCGAGGTCGCGGTCCCGAAGTTCGAGATGCCGCCGTGGCCGTTGCCGGAGCCGAGGGCTTTCTCGACGTCGGCGCCGGTGAGCTGCACCGGCGTGGGGGCCGGGGATGGGCGGGCGGTGCCGAGGTAGGTGCCGACGACGCCGATCCGCTTGCCGGCCAGGGAGGCGGAGGCGAGCTTCGTCGCGTATCCGCTCGAGAGGCCGCGGCCGGGGACGTAGTTGATGCTGGCCCAGAGATCCTGGGGATCGAGGACCGTGGAGGCGGCGTCCATGATGTAGGCTTCATCCTTGACGTAGCGGGCCATGGGGCCGACGACGTCGCGATCGGAGGCGAGCGGGATGATGTTGTTCACGGAGTTCGTGCCCACGGAGACCTTGAAGCCGGTGACGCCGGCGCGGTCGGAGGGGTTGCGGATGGAGCCGCCGGTTTCGCCGCCCCACGCGAAGTTCGCGAAGTTCGAGCCGGTGAGGGCGCCGGGGCCGCCGCTGCTGCCGGAGGCGCTGCCGAGGCAGTAGGCGTTGAGCGTGGTGCCGTAGGCGTTCGAGGTCGTGCTGCTCGCGGAGGTGGCCCAGGTGTCCATGTTGCCATGGCCGAGCTGGACGGCGCCGGCGGCCTTCAACTTCTGGACGACGAAGCAGTCGCCGGGAGAGACGACGGGCCCGTAGACAACGCCGGCTTCCGTGCCGAACGTGCCGGTGACGGACGAGAGCCACGCCTTCACGCCGCCGGTGGTGACCATGCCCACGGTGGGGTAGGAATCTTTCGTGCAGAACACGAGTCCCTGCAGGGGCCCGAGGAGGGTGCCGCCGGCGCGGAGCTCATCCTGCGCGGCCGCGTCGTCGAGGACGTTCGGATTGATGGAGACGACGGAGTTGATGTTGATGCCGGCCTGGTCGTAGACGGCGCGTCGGCTCAGGTAGAGCGTGGCCATTTCGACGGAGGTGAGCGCCCCGGCGTTCATGGCGGCCTGCAGGTCGTCGAAGGTGGCCGTTTCCAGGTCGATGGTGACGGTCTTGGCGCCCGCGGATGGCAGGGCGAGGCCGGCGGCGGCGATCAGCGCGGCGGCGCGGGAGCGGCGGCGGGCGATGATGGCGAGGCCGGCGAGCGCCGCGATGGCGAGGCCGATTTCACCCGGCTCGGGCACGACGGTGAGGGTGAGGGAACCGGCGCCGGTGCCGCTCAGGTTGAAGGTGCCGGTGCGGCCCGAGGGGAGGTTCGTCGCGACGAGGTTCGCCACGGAGGTGGAGGCGGTGCTGCCGTAGTTGACGAGCGTGTAAACGCCGTTCGCGCCGGAGTTCTGGAAGTCGAAGACGTAGCTGGTGCCCGAGCTGCGGGTAAACGCGCCGGTGAGCACGAGCAGGTCCGAGAGGCCGCCGTTGCCGAGATTGAAGATCATGCCGGCGGTGGCGCTGTCGGTGGTCCAGGCGAGGCTCGTGGCGGTGAGGATGCCGATGGCGTTCGCGAGGCCGGGAGAGATGGCGCCGCCGCTGAGGAGGGTGATCGCGCCGGCGGTGGCACCGATGATGGTGCCGGTGCCGCCGAGCTTCGCGCCGCTCGAGACGTAGACGAGGCTGCCGCTGGCGCCGGTCGTGCCGGTCTTCGTGCCGTTCACGAGCAGGGTGCCGCCACTGACGATGGTGTAGCCGGTCGAGGTGATCGCGCCGGACAAGGTCGCGGTGCCGGGGCCGGATTTCGTGATCGAACCGGAGCCGCTGATGGCGTTGGTAATCGTCAGATTTCCCGCCGTGGTGTTGAGCGTGAGGTTGGTGCCATTGACCACCGCGCCGGTGCCGAGCGAGCCGCCGCCGGCCACTTCCAGGACGCCATCGGTGATCGTGGTGCCGCCGGAGTAGGTGTTCAGCCCACTCAGCGTGAGCTTGTTCGGGCCGCTGAGGGTGAGGCTGCCGGAGCCGGAGATGACGCCGGTGATCTTCGCGGTGTTGCCGGCGTTGATCTTCGTGTCGCCCGAGGCCAGCGTGACGCCGCCGCTCAAGGTCGCGCCGCCGACGTAGGCGGCGGGGGCGCTGCCGCCGTTGAACGTGATGTTGTTCTGGATGACCGATCCGGACGCGACCTGCACGGCGGCGCCGCTGGAGACGACGATGTTCGTCGCGCTGTTGCCGAAGGAACCTGCGCCGGTCGTGGCGGTCTTGAGGACGCCGGCGTTCACGTTGATCGCGGAGATGCCGGTGCTGGGTCCTCCGATGGTGAGGGTGCCCGTGCCGAGCTTGGAAAGAGTCGTCGCCGATCCGCTGAGCGCGGAGGAGATGGTGGCCGACGCGTTTGCGGTGATGGAGGACGTGGCGCCGAATCCGATCGTCCCGCCGGAGATCGTGTAGCTTCCCGCGACGGGGTTAAAGACGATGCCGGCCACCGCGACGGTGCCGGGCAAAGTGACCGTGCCGGCGGTGCCGCCGGAGCCGAAGATGGCGGTGTCGCCGTCGGTCCAGAAGGCGTCGGACGTGCCGTTCGACCAGTTGGCCGAGCCGGTCCACGCGCCGCTTCCGTCGGAGCCGGCGAGGCTGAAGGCGGGGTCCCAGGTCGCGGTGGCGCCCCAGCTCGTTCCCGCGAGAAGCGCGGGAAGGGTCATGCCGGCAAGGATGCCGAAGCGTTGGGGGAGTCGCAGGGAACGCAGGAGCGCTCCAACGAGTTTCATTTTTTTCATTCAGGGTTTGTTTTTGATCTTGCGGGTGCGCTTCGGGCGGCGGGTGCCGTCCGGCGCAAGTGGCCTCCCTGAGAGCCGGAGACGTGCCAGCGCTTGAAATTTCCCCTCATGCAAATGGGTGATCTCCGGATGGCCTAGACGTGAAGCATCAGGAGGTTGTCCATGAGAAGAGGGCTCTCCCGCGCCACTCCTTCGCGCATCCTGCGACGCCACGGCCGCTCCAAACTCGGGGCCTTGGAGCCGACCGAGCCCGTCATGCGCTACCAGCGCGATCATCCCGGCGAACTCCTCGCCCTTCGACATCGAGAAGCTGGGCCGCGTCGTGCGTCCCAGCCACCGCGTCACCCAGCGACCGCCGCGATCGCGTCGCTGGCGCCGGCGGGGAATACGTCCCCTTCGCCATCGACGATGCCTTCCGCATCGCCTTCGCCCAGATCCTCCCCGACCAGCGCAAAGCCAGCGCGCTGACCTCCTTCAAAGCGCCCCGGCCCCGCTTCGCCTCCCTCGGCATCACAGGTCCCGCGTCTCATGACCGACAACGGCTCCGCCTCCCGCTCCCCGCCTCGGCGCCGCCGCCATCTCCGCAAAACTTCCCTCACCTCAAACCCTGGCTCCACCGGGACAACTGGCATCGCCGCCCCACCCGGGCGGGGCGGAAGGCGATGCCGCCGGGCCTTGCGTCACTCGACGAGCCCGCGGCGGAGGGCGATCGCGGTCGCTTCGGAGCGGTTCGAGACGCTGAGTTTCTGAAAGACGGACCGCACGTGGGTCTTCACCGTGTTTTCGGAGAGGCCGGTGTTTTCGCTGATTTCCTTGTTCGTCAGCCCCCGCCCCAGCAGCGTGAGAACGAGCCGCTCCTTCGGGGTGAGATCGCGCTCGTGCAGGCGCGCGCGCAGCGCGGGGGAAAGGTTGTTTTTCAACACGTTCTCGCCCGCCATGACCAGGTGGAGCGTCTCGAGGAAGACCGCCGCCGGCACGGTCTTCGTGAGGTAGGCCTGCGCGCCGGCTCGGGCCGCCGCCAACAGGTCGTCCTCCGAGACGAACGCGCTCAGCACGACCAGGCGCACCGCCGCCATCTGCCGCCGGGCCCCCGACAAGACATGCAGCCCGTCCATGTCCGGCAGGCGCAGATCCACGACCAGAAGGTCCGGGCGGAGCTCCGGGAGAGCCTGCAACGCCGGCGCCCCCGCGTCGAATTGGCCGACCACGAGGAATCCCGGATCCGACCGGAGCAGGCCGCTCAATCCGTCACGCACGAGAGGATGATCGTCGACCAGGACGACGCGGGCCGGCGGCGACCCGGCGGCCGGAACGCGGATTCGAGCGGGAGGGGATTGAGGAGGGTTCAAGACTTAGGACTACGATCACAACGTCGTCCCCGGACGTTGCGCTTCCGTTCCCCCAGCCGCAACCGAAAGTCAATTCACGAGACGGAAATCGGGATGGACACCCTGACGCGGGTTCCGCGCCCTTTGCCCGAGGTCCAGAAAAAACGCCCGCCGACCGCCTTGGCCCGGCTTCGCATGTTCTCGATCCCAAAGTGCCGCCGCCCCGGCCCGGAGCCCCGCGGCCGCGCGCCCCCCGCGCCATCGTCGATCACCGACAACGAGAGCGTCCGCCGGGCCACCGTGAGCTCGACGACGATCTGTCGGGCGGCCGCGTGCCGGACGGAATTTTGGATCGCCTCGGACGCAATCGCGAAAAGATTCATCTCGATCCTCGGGTCGAGCACCAGGCCGGAAAGCGATGTCACCACCCGAATGGGAACCCCGCCCAGCACGCCCGCCTCGTCCGCCAGCGCCCGCAGCGCCGTCGCCAGAGAGGCATTGTCCAACAACGCCGGGCGCAACATCAGGATCGAGCGCCGGACCTCTTCGACGCTCCGCAACGCCTGCGCCTGGATTTTCTCGAGCCGGTCTTCGACCAGCCGCGGGATGGCCGGGCACTCCGCCCGCATCGCCTCGATCTGCAGGAGGATGCCGCTGAACGATTGCGCCAGGAGATCGTGCAGATCCCGCGCGAGCGAGCTTCGCTCGTCGGCGATCGCGCGGCGACGCTCCGTGGCCGACAACGCCGCGAACCGGATCGCCAGGCGCGCCTGCAACGCCAGCGCCTGCACCGCGAGCAGCCGTTCTTCCATCCCCTGCATCGCGTGATCGGTCGTGATCAGCACGAAGCCGCTTTTCGCCGCGCCGTGGCAGCTCAGCGGCACCGAGACCAGCACCGATCCCGGGCCTTCGTTCCATCCTCCCACCTCCTCGAGAAACCTCCGGCTGCGCGCCATCGAGGCGCGGCGGACCTGGATCCGATCCGCCCGCGACCACGCCCGGACCTGGGCCGCATGCTGGTTTTGCGCCACGCATCCCATCCGGCGCCCCTCCTCGCAGGGGACCGGCCCGCAATGCCCGTCGCGCGTCGTCCACGTCGGCACGAAGATCCCGAAACTATCGTCCCACTGCCAGATGGCGCCCCCCTTTCCATGCAAAAGACCAACCATCGCGCGCAACGCCTCCTCGAAAAAAGCATCGAGAAGATCCACCCGGTCCAGCGCGGCCAGCGGCCCCTGCATCAAGCGACCCACCTGCTGCATCTCCTCCTCGCTCGATCTCGCCCGGCGCGCGCTTTCCTTCGCCCGCACCGCTTCGCGCTCCCTTTCGTGCAGGAGATGCAGATAAATGGACATGCCCGCCTGCTGCGCCGTCGCCTCCATGAACGCCACCTTCTCCGGCGGGATCTGGCCGGGCTCGCGCGTCGTGATGAACGTGATCCAGCCCAGCAGGTTGTTGCCCATCAGAAGCGGAAACACCAGGATGCTCCGCACCTTCGACTTCCGGTAAAGTTGGCGGATCGCCCGGGGCGTGCGCGGATCCCGCGCCCGCAGAATGACCGTGCACCGGTGCTCCTCGAGCAATTTCCAATGCCATTCCGCCAGCGCGGCCAGGGCGCGGGCATGGTCGCTCGCCGCCGAGTCCGAGTGTTTCTGCGACTCCGCGTCCTGGTAAAAGGAGTTCTCCCGGTGAGGCCGGTTTCCTGGAAACAAGCGCCAGAAGACGGCGCCCACACCGTCAGCCTCCCGGGTGATCGCCCGGAGGATCCCCCGCACGAAATGCGGATGATCCGGCCGCTTGAGCAGAAGGCCGAAGGCGTTCGCAAGCGCCCGCGCCTGGTTTCGCGCCGTCCGCTCGGCCGTCATTCGCTTCCGATTCTCGCGGGAAAGCGCCCGTTCGACCTGGGTCAAATACCCCTCGGCGGCTTTCGATCCCTCCTCTCCACTTCGGCGGGCGTCCCCTTTGCTCATGGATTTCGATTTCGTCACACCGCCCGTTTGTCTACGCTCCCCAATAGGAAGCGTCACCGAAAAAACCCGCCCCGCCTCGACGCCGGTCGAGCCCGGCAAACAAAAAAGGCGGCCCTTCGGAGGGCCGCCTCTCGCCTGATTTTTTGGACTACAGCGCGGCCTCGTAGTTTTCGCCGGCTTTGCCCCAGTCGATCACGTTCCAGACGGCCTTCAGGTAGTCGGGGCGCCGGTTCTGATAATTCAGATAATAGGCGTGCTCCCAGACGTCGATTCCGATGACGGGCGCACCCTCGATGCCAGCCACGGCCTCGCCCATCAGCGGGCTGTCCTGATTCGCGGTGGAGCCGACTTCGAGTTCGCCGTTGCGGACGTAAAGCCACGCCCAGCCGCTGCCGAATCGGCTGGTGCCAGCGGCCTCGATCTTCGCTTTGAGTTCCTCGAGGCCCCCGAATTTCGCGCCGATCGCTTCGCCGAGTTTCCCGGCGGGCTCGCCGCCGCCGCCCGGGCTGAGAATGGTCCAGAAAAAAGAATGGTTCGCGTGGCCACCTCCGTTGTTGCGGACGGGGCCGCGGACGGCCTCGGGCAGCGCGCCGAGGTCACCGATGAGGTCATTGATGGGCTTGGAGGCGAGTTCCGGGGTGGATTCGAGCGCCTTGTTGAGGTTCGTGATGTAGGCCTGATGGTGTTTGCCATGGTGAATTTCCATCGTCTTCGTGTCGATGTGCGGCTCGAGGGCGTTGGTCGGATACGGCAGATGAGGAAGTTCGTAGGCCATGATGTTTTTTTGATGTGGGTTGAGGGATCACGCTAGGGCGGGCGGCCTCGCGATCAAGCGCGGAGTTCGCCTAGCCGAGCCACCGCGGGTTTTTGGCGGTGCCGTCGAAGATGGAATCGGTCTTGTAGCGCTCGAACTGCCCCTGCGCGGCGCCGGGAGCGGAGCGGGCGAGCAGGGCGATCTTTTCCCCGGAGGTCATCGGACGGAAGTCCCGGACGGCATTGAGGGCTTGATGAAGAATCTTCATCGAGTCGCAGCCGGTGATGACGACGGAGGTCGGAAGCGACATGGCGTAGTGCAGGCACTCGTCCGGGCTCACGCCGGTCTTGTTTTTCACGATGAATCCGCCACCCATGGGTTTCATGCCCAGGACCCCGATGCCGGCCTTCACGAGAACCGGCAGGACCTTGTCCTGGAAGCTTTCGTAGTGGGCATCCATGACGTTGAGCGGCATTTGGACGGCATCGAAATGGAAGTCGTGCGCGCGGGCGACCGCCAGCATCCGGAGGTGGATTTGCGGGCTCTTGTGGCCGGTGAAGCCGATGTAGCGCAGCTTGCCGGCCTTCTTCGCCTCGAGCATGGCCTCGGCTGCTCCGCCCTCGGCAAAAATGCGGTCGGGATCTTCCATTCGGATGATTTCGTGGAATTGCAGAAGGTCCACGTGATCGGTCTGCAGGCGGCGGAGCGATTCATCGATCTGGCGGGCCGCGGCCTCCTTGGTGCGGCCGTCGATCTTCGTCATGAGGAACGCCTTTTTGCGGTAGCCGTCGCGCAGGGCGCGGCCCATGCGTTCCTCGCTGCGCCCATCGTGGTAGTCCCAGCAATTATCGAGAAAATTCACGCCGGCATCGAGCGCCTCGCGGACGATTTGCACGCCCTCGCCTTCGCTCGGGGCGCCCATGTGAAATCCGCCGATGCCGAGGAGCGAAACTTTCTCGCCGGTGCGGCCGAGCGTGCGATACGGGATGCCGCCGGCCCCCACCATCGGCGTCTCGGCGGCGAAGACCCGGCGGACGCCGAAGCCGGCCGCCATCGCGCCGGCGCCGGCGGCGGTCAACCAAAGGAAACGACGCTTCGTGATCTCGTGCGGATTGCTCATGCCCCGGGTTCGAGCGCGGTCGCGGAAGCGGATGCGTTTCCGAAGCGCGGGCATTTGCGCTCTTGCGAATTTTTCCCGGGGGAGCCAGCGTCGCGCGGTGGCAAGCATTCACTCGGCATTGGCTGATTTCCTGGATCAACGGCGGGAAGCGATCACGACGGAATGGTTGAGCCGCGTGCGGGCGGATCAGGAGATTCCCTCGGCGGACGGCCTGCCGCGCGAGGAATTGCTCGATCACATGCCGTTCCTGCTCACCGCCTTGATCGAGCGCCTGCGCGGGACCCGCCACGCCACGGACGAGACCGAGCGCCAGAGCCAGACGCATGGCGTCACGCGGCAGGAGCAGGATTACCGCCTGCCGGAATTGCTGCGCGAGGTCTCGATCCTGCGGAAAGTGCTCATCGCCAAGTGGGACGAATTCGACGCGACCGGAGGTGGCACGCGTCCCGCGCAGCTCGAGTCATCGAGCATTCTCCACGCGATCCTCGACGAGGTGATCGCGGAATCGACGATCGGATTCGTCGCGCACGGACAGGAGAAGCTCGTCGCCGCCAACCTCGCGCTGGAGCGGTCGAACCTCCGCATGCAGGCGCTGAATGCCCAGCTCGCGGACCACGACGATCGCCGCCTGCAAATGCTCCGCACGATCACCCACGAGGTCGCGAATCACCTGAACGCCACCGGCTTCATGGTGGCCGATCTCAAAAAATCCCCCGACGCCGCGACCTCGGGGCGCGCCGTCGACATCCTGCGCAGCATCGCCTCGATCACGGCGCTCATGAAACAGCTGCTGGAGTATTCCACGCTCGCGGCGGCCGAGGAAACGGTCGTCCCCATCGCGCTGGACGTCCCCGCGTTCCTCGAAGAAATGGCGGCTTTCGGGCGCTCGCTCGCAGCCGCCAAGAACCTCGCCTTCGTCGAGGAGCTCGATGGCGTGACCGGCCCGATCGTCACCGATCCCGATTTGCTCCGCCGCATTTGCTTCAACCTCCTCACGAACGCCGCGAAATACACGGCGGAGGGCCGGATGCGCCTGGCCGCGGGCGCCCAGGACGAGTCGCGCTGGTGGATCGAGGTCAGCGATACCGGATGCGGCATCGCGCCCGAGGATCATGCGCGGGTGTTCACGGAATTCTACCGTGGCGCGGAGACGCGCGGGATGCAGGACGGCATTGGCCTCGGTCTCGCGATCGCCCGCCAGCTCGCCGCGCTGCTCGGCGGCGTGATCGAGCTCGAGAGCGCCGTCGGGGCGGGTTCCACCTTTCGCCTGGTCCTGCCCCGGCGGTAGCGCCGACCGGGGACGACCACGACGACCGCGGGGAAGCCGGCGGGCGATCCCCCGGCGACGCATGAAAACCCTCGCCGAAAACCTGTGGCTTCTCCCCTTCCCGCTCAAGCTCCTCGGCACCGATCTCCGGCGGAACGTCACCGTCGTGAGACTGTCCAGCGGCGAGTTGGTGATCCACTCGACGGCGCCGTTCGAATCCGCGGATGTCGCCAAGATCCGGGCCCTGGGAAGGCCCGGCTGGCTCGTGGAGGCCATGTTGTTCCACGACACGTTCTCCCGTCACGGCCGCGAAGTTTTCCCCGACGTCCCTTATCTCGCCCCCCCGGGGTTTTCGGATGTCGTTCCATTCCCCACCGAGCCGCTCTTTCCGGCGCCGCCCGCGTGGGGCGAGGAACTCGCGGTGATCCCGATCGCCGGGAACGAGAGCTACGGCGAGCACGTCGTTTTTCACCGTCCCTCCCGGACGTTGATCGTCGCGGATCTTGCCTTCAACTTTCCGCCCGACGAGCCGCTTTGGGCCGAAATGCTGGTCCGCGCCGCCATTGGCGCCGAGCACAGCCCCGGCATGTCGCGCGCTTTCCGACACGCGATCACCGACGAGGTCGCCTTTCGTCGCTCGATCGATGCCATGCTCGAATGGGACTTCGATCGCGTGATCGTCGGGCACGGCGACGTCATCGAGACCGGAGGGCGCGAAAAAATCGCCCTGATGCTCACTCACGCCGGCCTTTGACGCATCGGAAAGAATGGCGCCAGCCGAAGAGTCCCCCCGAGGCCGCGGACATCGCCCGCGGTTCCACGGACTCGGGGCATCGTTCCTCGCTCTGCCCATGGCATCACGTGTTTGCGTGGTGCCGTTTGTCGTTCGGCAGACGGTGTTCCCTGTTTATGGAGCGCCGTTTTTTGTCCGGTAGACGGCATTCCATATTTATGGAGTGCCATTTTCGTTGGGCAGGTGGATTACCCATTTGCGCGACATCGCTGTCATGCCGCGGATAACGATCCCGTCTTAATGAATCTGTAAGCCGTCTTACAGAACACGCCGTTCCGATTCCATCCGATCGAGTCGAACAAGGCGCTGCCGCCAACCCCGAGCCGCGCCCGTCACTTTCTTCCGACCGCTTCTCCTTCCCTTCACACGCCCGCGAGGGGGCACCCGTGGATGGAGTCGGTGTCAGTCGAGCTTCGGAAACGTCGCGGAGTGGTCGATTCGGGAAACGTCATCATCGGCCCCCGCAGCCCTTTCCTTCCGCCCCGGGTCTGTCAGGCTGGACGCATGCGGCTCCTGATCTCCCTCCTTCTCTTCTACGCGTTCGAACTTGGCGCCATCGCGGCCCTGCTTGCGCTCGGCCGCCGCACCGAGCGGCTCATCGCCGCCCCGGGACTGGACGTGGTCGTGAGCATGCTGACCTGGGTCCCGTGGTTTCTCGCCCATTGGCTCGGTGGATGGACCGGCGTGCTCGGGTGCGTCGCGGGACAACTGGCGGCCATGGAGACGTTCTGTTTCTGGCACGAGCGCCGGGCCGGCCACCGGGAAGCCTCGATCGCCCGCACGCTGAACCGACTCACGAGCCCGGTCGCAAACAACGTCGCGCTTCTCGCCACGCTGCCCGCGCTTCCGGCCTTCATCCTCATTCGCTTCTCGCAGCTTACCACCTATCCCGTGCTCGTGCGCACCGTGCGCCTGCCGCCCTATGACCATGCGGAATGGGTCAGCGTCTCGCGGCAAAAATTCGGCGGGCTCGTCGGCCATGACCTGGTCTGGTGCTTGTATTGCGACTGGATGACGGGCATTTACGCGCTGGGCGGCGAGATGCTCCGCAACCTCGAGAGCTTCTGGTGTCCCATCCGGTTCTACCCGGGGAAGAAGTGCGAGAATTGCAAGCTCGACTTCCCCGACATCCCGCACTGGGTGCCCGCCGATGGCACGGTCGCCGACGTGGAAGCGAAGCTCATCGAGAAATACGAGGGCCGGAGATGGAACAGCTGGTGGTCGCACCCGGAACGCCGGCCGGACGATCCGCCGGCGGGAAACTGACGATCATTCCGTCCGCCGGCGGGCAGGCCGGAGACAGGTCCAATGGATCCACGCGATGAAGACGAACTGGAACGGCAGCCGCGCCCAAAGCATCCACGCCGGCACCGCGTGCCCGCCGAAGCTCATCCCATTCCAGGCGCCCTCGAGGTTCGCGGGCAGCACGGCCACGAGCAACGCGATCAATCCCCACGCCGCCGCCCGCCGCCAGGGCGGAACAAGGATGCCGATCGCTCCGGCCATCTCGGCCGCGCCGCTTGCGTCGATCAGCGCCATCGGCCACGGGAGATAGGGCGGCATGATCGGGAGATAGAACTCCGGCGCGCGGAAATGGTTCGCGCCGGCCACGAAAAAAAAGAGCGCCAGCGCGGCGCGGGCAACCTTGACGGCGGACGGCGTCATCCCTTTTTTTCGAGCGCCTCCACCGCCTCGCGGGTGATGGCATGCCGCGCGCCGCACCGCGGGCAGCTCATGCGGATCACCTCCTCGCCCTCGAACAGGATCTCCGGGTCCTGGCGGAAGGTGGGCAGCAGCACCCGCATCATGCGCTCGTGCGTGCAGCCGCATTCGAAGCGGTAAAACCGTCGCTCGAGCAGGGAAAGCGTCTCCCGGCGGTCCAGCGTGCGCACGGCCTCGTCGTCGAGACCGGCAAGCCAGGCTTCGTCGCAATCGGGCTGCGCGACCACGAGCACGTATTCGTCCTCGTCCTCGAAATGAAAGAATCGGCCGAGCCGGCCCTCGCTGTGCGCGTAATAGCGCTCCGCCGCCGCGAAAAAATCGCCGCCGTCGAAATCCACCACGCTGCGACGCGGCCCGTCCTCGGCGCGAATCGTATCCGCATAGAAAAGATTCTGCGTCCCAACCTTTACGTTCTCCGTAAACACGTTTGCCAGGACGGTCCCCGCCGGACTGTCCCCGGCCGCAAACACATTGAGCAAAGGATCCTGGAAATTCACCGTCCACGCCACCCGTTCCGTCCGCGGGCGGGCGGCGCAATGCAGCGTGATCGCGGCGAGCGCGGCCTTCGCGTACCCCGCGGTCTCCGGCGTCACCTCGAGACGATAGTCCGCGACATGAAGATAGTAATCGACGTAGATCCTGGAGAAGTCGGCCCGGGCCACGAGGGCATTGCGGCCGCGCACGAAATAAGTCCGCGCTTCGGTGCGGCGGTCGTCGTTGAACTCCTCTTCGCTCACGGGTTGATCCTCAAGATCGAGTCCATACACTGCATGGTGATGCGGGAAGATCAAACGGAAGAACGCGCCGGCCGGCCCGTCCTCGGCCGGCTCGACGAGGACGATGCCCGGACGTTCGAGGCCGCCGCGCGCGATGACGAGGGCCGGCGCCGGCGCGCAAACGAATCCGAGGAATCGCTTGCCAGCCTTTCCCTCGCGACCGCGCCGATCCATTTCCCGGACGAAGGGGTTCGCCGCCTCGTGCTGGAGCGCATCGAGAAGGAACCAGCCCGTGTGACCACCGACGCCGAGGGCCGGATCGTCTCGATCAACCCGGCCTTCACGCGATTGTGCGGCTACCGCATCGAGGAACTTCGCGGCCGCAAGCCCGGCCAGATCCTGCAGGGACCACTCACCGACCCCGTCACGGTCGTCGTTCTCCGCACCGCCATTCAGGCGGGCATCGCGTGCGACGCCGAGTTGGTCAACTACCACAAGACCGGCGCCGCCTACCTGGTTCGCATCTGGCTCGAACCCATCCGCGACGCGGACCATCGGCTTACGGGCTACCACGCCGTCGAGCGTGAAGTCCCCTTCCCGGCCGCGTAGGGCGCTCGACGCCATCTCCGCGGGAGGAGGATCAGGGATCGCGCCTTGGAGGACGATCGAATCCGCCGACCCGCTCTCGACGATCCGGGGGGGGTCTTCCGTTCCGGGAATACGCCCCGACAAGCTTGTCGCCCCGGCGCTCCGTCGCCGGGCCGCGTGAGATGACGCGCCCCCCGGGCGCCCCGACGGAGCGGGGCGGCTACAGACGGAGCCTCGGTTTCACCGGGCCGCAGCATTCGGCGCATCTTGTCGCCACGGCGCTCCGTCGCCGTGTGGCGGGAGATCACGCGCCCCCCGGCGCCCCGACGGAGCGGGGCGGCGACAAGGCGGAGCCTCAGTTTCACCGGGCGCAGCATTCAGCGCATCTTGTAGCCACGGCGCTCCGTCGCCGTGTGGCATGAGATCACGCGCCCCCCCCCGGCGCCTCGACGGGGCGGGGCGTCTACAACGAGGGCTTTCACCGCGTCGATTTCCAGCGGGGGACCCGCTTCAGCCCAGCCGCCGGCGCAGCGCGTCGAGCGCCGCTTGCGTGGCGAGATCCTTGAACGTGGCGCGATCGGTCGGGAAAAACTCCCGCCACACGGCGGTGGTCTTGCCGCGCTCCGCGAGCGCGAGAAAAACCATGCCGACGGGCTTGGTCTCCGTGCCGCCGCCGGGCCCCGCCACGCCCGTCGTCGCCAGCGCGAAATCCGCGTTCGCCCGGGCTCGCGCCCCCTCCGCCATCTGCCGGGCGACGGGTTCGCTGACCGCGCCGTGTTCGGCGATCAAGCCCGCATCGACGCCGAGCGCCGCCGTCTTGACCTCGTTCGCGTAGGTCACCCATCCGGCGCCGAAGACTTCCGAGGCGCCCGGCACGTTCGTGATCCGGTTCGCGAGGAGTCCGCCGGTGCAGGACTCGGCCGTGGCCAGCGTCGCCCGCCGAAGCCGCAACTTTTCCACCACGACGATCTCGAGCGAGTCGCCGTCGCGCGAGACGAGGGAATCGCCCAACGCCGCAAGCACGTCGGGCTCGATCTCGTCGAGCAGGGCGGGCGCGCCAATGAGGCGAAAATCCACCTCGTTCGGCCGGGCGCAGTAGCCGACTTCGAGCGCGGGCATTTTGGAAAGCCGCAGCCCGATCCGCGCCTCGACCGTCGATTCGCCGACGCCGACGCATCGATACACCCGGCAGTCCGGCGCGGCGTTTTCACTCGTCAGCTCCCGCAGCCGCGGCAGCACGTGCGCGTCGAACATCGGCCGCAATTCGCGCGGCGGACCCGGCAGCAGAAAGACATGCGGCGTCGCGGAAGTCGGCGATTCCGTGCGCGGCAGATAAAGACCCGGCGCGGTGCCGTTGGCGTTCGGCAGGACCGTGGCGCCGATCGGCACCATCGTCTGGCGGCGCATGCGCTCCTGAAACGGAAACCCGCGCCGGGCCGCCCGCTCCTGAATGGCCCGGAGGATTTCGTCGTCCGCGACGAGCCGGCGCGACAGCAGTTCCGCCGTGACCTCGCGCGTGATGTCGTCCGTGGTCGGTCCCAGGCCGCCCGTCACGAACAGCACGTCCGCCCGCGGAAAAATCTCGATCAGCGCATCGCGAATGGCCGCGCCGTCCGGAACGGTCGTCTGGCGACGCAGGCGCAGGCCGAGGGGGAACAGCGCCTGCCCGAAAAAGGCGACGTGCGTATTGACGACGCTCCCGAGCAGCAGCTCGGTCCCGGTGTTGAGAACCTCGACGTTCAACTCGTCAGGCGCACTCCGCCGTGAGCGCCCGGATCCATCCGTTCACCCGCGCGTGGTTCTCCTCGTCTTTTTGCAGATCGAAGACGTAGAGCAGGTTCGCCAGCACTCGCACCAGAATCTGCCGCGCCGTGGCATCGGCGAGATGAGTCTTCTGCAGGCTGAGATTTTGCTTGGCGAGAATGGCGACACAATCGCCCTTCGTGAGAATGCGACCCCGATGGAAGGGATCGAAATAAAGATCGCCGTGGCGCGCGATGAAATGCCCGGGCAGGTTCACGCCCTCCACGCACATGCCGGCCCGGGCCGCCACCATCATGTAAAGCAACGTGAGCGTGATCGGGATGCCCATCCGCGTCTCGATCACGCAGGGCAGCAGGCAGTTCCGCTCGGAATAATAGTCCTCCGTGTTCCCGCGAAAACCAAGTTCGCCCGACATGAAATTGGCCAGCAACAAAACCCGTTCCCGGCTGGAGACCGCTCCCGAGCCCTTCAGCAAAAATTGCCGTCCCCATGCGTTTACCTTCGTCTCCAGAGCGGTGAAATCGACGCCGGGCATCAACGCGCGAGCCAGCATCCAGTTCGCCCGCTCCAGATCGTGGTGATCGCCAAACAGATGGCAAAGGAGCGTGAACTCGTCCTCCGCCTCCCGGTCCGCGATGAGATCGAGCACCTCGCGCGCGTGACGCGACACCTGCTCGTCCTCGTATTGCAGCAGGGAGGCGAGAGCGCTCAACGCGTCCTCCCCGGCGGCCGCGAGTTGTTCCTTGACGAGTTTGACGGTGTCGGGGTCGTTGTCCTGCAACAACCGGACGATCGCATCTTTTTGCCCCATCATCATGTGTTCATAGGGTTAGTCCACAAAAGCATCGCGCGCAAGGGGCGCCGTGGCCGCCTGGGCGGTGACCCGCCTCATCGGCGGATTCGGTCCCTCCGCCTACGCCGCCGTGATGCGCACGTCGACGACCGCGCCGGGCTCGCACTGGATTTGGATCGTCATCGGCCGGCAGCACACCGCGCAATCCTCGATCATCTCGATGCGTGGCGTGGTGGTTTCCACCTCGATCGTGAAGGTCTCCCCGCACTGCGGGCAGGCGATCTCGATCTCGTCGACGATGTCCATCAAGCCGGCTTCGCCCGCGTCTCGGCATCGAAGGGAATCCTCGGCGCGTCGCCCCACAGATCCTCGAGCAGGTAAAACGAACGCGCCTCGTGGTGGAACACGTGCACGATCACCTGGGCGAAATCGATGACCACCCAGCGGCTCGTCGGAGCGCCGTCCTCGGAATACGCGCCGTGGCCAAACTCCTCGCGGACCCGCAGGCGGATGCCGCCCGCGATCGCCTTCAACTGCGGATCGGAGAGGCCGCTGCAGACGATGAAGAAATCCGTGAAATCCGAGATTCCCCGAAGGTCGATGATCTGGATGTCCTCCGCCTTCTTGTCGGCGGCGGCCTCCGCGCAGGCGTGAGCCAGCCGCTCCGCCTCCGATCTGGGTGCCACCTTCTTTGCCGCCTTCTTTTTAGTCATCCTGATACAACCCGTTTCGATAAATCACTTCGCACGCCGCTTCCGGCAGCAGATATCGGATCGACTCCCCCCGCGCAACGCGATTCCGCACCTCGGTCGACGAGACGTCCAGCTGCCGGCTCAGGCGCGGGAACTCCCCGCCCGCCCCGCCCGCGCCCCGATCGAGCACCACGAATCGCACGAGCGCCCGCAGCGTTCCGATCTCCGCCCACGTGTCGAGCTTCGCGACGTTGTCCGCCCCGATGAAATAAAACAACTCCTCGGCGGGAAACCGCGCCCGCATCACCCGCACCGTGTCGATGGTGAAGGACGGCCCCTCGCGTCCGAGCTCGAGATCGTCGCACTCGAATCCAGCCTCGCCTTGGATCGCCGCCCGCAGGATCTCGAGCCGGGCGGCCGCCGGCGCCGGCCGCCGGTGCAATTTGTGCGGCGAAATGGCCGCCGGAACGAAGATCACCCGCCCGAGCCCGAGCCGCTCCTTCGCCTCCCGCGCGAGGATGAGATGCCCGACGTGAATCGGATCGAAACTTCCCCCAAAAATTCCAATGCCTCCCCCCATGGCGCGGATCAAGGGCGGGCCGAAGCCCGGTCGCCCGTCGCCGGCGCCAAGGTCGGCTGGACGGTCTTCCACGCCACGTTTTCCAGGGAAGTCGGGGAAGTCCCATGCACGAGACGCAACTGCGCGACCGGCGGCTTCGACGACAAGCCAAGCGGACTCTGGCCGTAGATCGTGGCGTAAATGACCGCCGCCGCCAGGTAATAGCCGTCGTCGTTCCCATGCCAGTTGTCGGTGAAGTAAAGATTCACGAAACCGGCCCGGGTCGGAGGGAGCAGACCGCCCGCTTTCTCCCAGGCATCGCCCACCGGCGCGACCTTCACGGGCGCGTTCCCCGGATGCGTGTCGTTGAGCGAACGGGCGAGTTTTCCGTAATTCCGCCGCAGCTCGCCCTGCATCTCCGCCGGATCGGCGAAGCTGGTCGGCCCCGACGAACCGGTGATGATGTCTTTCCTGGCGACCGGTCGCGACCACGTTTCGTAGAGGATCACGCGGGCTTTGGGATTGCGGGCGAGCACCTTGTCGTAGAGACGGGCCCCGTATTTCATGAAATCCGCCAGGCTGCGCGACTTGTCCGTGAGGTGGGTCGGCTCGGTGCTGTAATCCTGAAGGACCACGTAGTCCCACGGCTGCGCCTCGATCTTCGCGAGCGTCTCGGGATGGGCATCGTGAAATTCGAAATCCACCCCGCCCACCGCGCTCATGTCCGTCATCGGATCGCCTTTGCCGCCGGCTTGCGCGAGCCGGTCGAACATCGTCATCACCGACGTCGTCCCGTGGTCGCCGTAGGTGTAGCTGTTTCCGATGAACAGCACCTTGAGTTCCGCCCGCGCGATGCCCGCGGCCAGCAGCGCCAGCCCCAGGAGGGAAACGATCTTTTTCAAACGGAACCCCGACGACGACGGCCAGGCAGGCGCACGGAATGACGGCGGTTCATCATCGAAGGGAAATCATCAAGGGTGAGGGAAACGAGGCAACCGGGTCTTACCCGCCAGAACCAGGGTTCCTAAAGACAGGGAAAACGTGCGGGCGTCAATTTTTCTTTGGCCGGGACGCCATTTCTTGTTTCCTTCCGCGGCCGCAAAAAAAATTCCCGATCGACCGCCTCTTCGCTTAAATCCCGGGTTCCCGATTCCATCATGTCCGTCTCTCCTTCCGACTTCCCGGGCCAGCTTCTTCTCGTCGGCGTTCCCGGCCCGGAGCTCGACGCCGCCACCGCCGCGAAATTTCGCGATCTCCAGCCCGGCGGCTACATCATCTTCGGCCGGAACATCCAGACCGCCCCCCAGCTGCGGCGTTTGATCGACGACCTGCGCGACCTCTCCGACGTCGAACCCATCATCACCATCGACCAGGAGGGCGGCCGCGTTTCCCGCCTCAAGCTCCTCGGTCACGAGCCCCCCAATGCCGAGCAGCTTCGAAAAAAAGGGGACCCCGCCCTCATCCGACGCCACGGCCGCATCACCGGGGACCTCCTCCGCCTCTTCGGCTTCAACCTCGACCTCTGCCCGGTCCTCGACATCAGCTTCGACGACGACGCCGACAATTCCCTCCGCGGCCGCTGCTATGGCCAGAGCGTCGATGAAGTCGTCGAAAAAGCCGGTCTCTTCAACGACGCCCTTCGCGCCACCGGCATCCTCACCTGCGGCAAGCACTTTCCCGGCTACACCCACGCCGGCCTCGATCCCCATCACGAGCTCCCCCGTCTCCGTCGCACCCGCGCCGAGATGGAAGCCACCGAGCTCGCCGTCTTCCGCGCCTTCGCCCGCCGCGTCGACAGCATGATGATCGGCCACATCGCCATCGACGGCCTCGACGCCAGCGGCCTTCCCGCCTCCTTCGCGCCCGCCGTCGTCGACGGCCTGCTCCGCCGCGACCTCGGCTTTGGCGACGGCCTGGTCATGACCGACGATCTCGACATGGGCGCGATCCTGAACCACTACGGCTTCGCCGAGACCATGCGCCTCGCCCTCGCGGCCGGCAATGACCTGCTCATGATCTGCCACCGGGTCGAAATGGCCGCCGAGGCCCTCGCCGCCATCCAGGAACTCCCCCTCGAAAAACTTGCCCCCGCCCTCGCCCGCGTCGCCGCCTTCAAGACAAGGCTCGCCCCGCCCGCCCCATTTTCCGGCGACACGCATCGCCGGCTCGACGCCGAAGTCTGGCGTCTGCGCGTCGACACCCTTGGCGAGGAGATCGCCGCGGCCCGAAGCCCCGAGGACGGCAAACGCTCCCCCGTGGAAATGTATTGAAGCCGGCGTCATGGATTGAAGCCAGCGTCATGGATTGAAGCCGGCGTCCTGTCTTGAAGCCGGCGTCGCGTGCCTTCTCCCTTTGACCGCGGTCCGACCGCGGCGGGACCGGGCATTTTCCCGAAGGAGATCGCCCCTCAAGGCCTCATCTTCACCTTGGCGCCTGGTCTTTGCCGGTGGCTTTCGGTCGCCGCGCGGCGCGGGACCACGCGCCCGCCGGCGCTCCAACCTTGTAGCCACGGCGCTCTGTCGCCGTGCGGCGCAAGATCACGCGCTCTCCGGCGCTCCAACCTTGTCGCCACGGCGCTCCGTCGCCGTGCGGCGCGAGATCACGCGCTCTCCGGCGCTCCAACCTTGTCGCCACGGCGCTCCGTCGCCGTGCGGCGCGAGATCACGCGCTCTCCGGCGCCCCGACCTTGTAGCCACGGCGCTCTGTCGCCGTGCGGCACGAGATCACGCGCCCCCCCACGCCCCGACGGAGCGGGGCGGCTACAAGGCCGAGCCTTGGATTCACCGGGCAGGAGCACCCGGCGCTTGTCTTCTTGTAGCCACGGCGCTCTGTCGCCGTGCGGCGCGAGATCACGCGCTCTCCGGCGCCCCGACCTTGTCGCCACGGCGCTCTGTCGCCGTGCGGCGCGAGATCACGCGCCCCCCCGCGCCCCGACGGAGCGGGGCGGCTACAAGGCCGAGCCTTGGATTCACCGGGCGGGGGCACCCGGCGCTTGTCTTCTTGTCGCCACGGCGCTCCGTCGCCGTGCCGCGCAAGATCACGCGCTCCCCCGGCGCTCCAACCTTGTAGCCACGGCGCTCTGTCGCCGTGCGGCGCAAGATCACGGGACTTCCCGCCTCCCGCGGTCCCCGATTCACCTGGGGAACGGCACGCCATCGGCGTCCTTTAATTAATACCCTCATTACCGGACAAGTGTCGGCGGTGACCGGACAAGCGCTCACGGTGACCGGGCAAGCATTCACGGTGACCGGGCAAGCATTCACGGTGACCGGACAAGTGTCGGCGGTGACCGGGCAAGCGCTCACGATGACCGGGCAAGCGCTCACGGTGACCGGACAAGCGCTCACGGTGACCGGACAAGCGCTCGCGATGACCGGGCAAGCGTTCACGGTGACCACCGCCGCGCTCGCGGTGACCGGCTCGGCGTCTGCGATTACCCGGTCAGCAGGGACGAGGTTCGGCCTTGTTCCCCGCGCCTTTGGCCCGACGAAGACGCTGCCGCGGCTTCGCGTTTCATTGAAAACCGTCGCCGCCGGTCTGACTCTCGCTCCGGACCTTCTTCGGCGAGCCGGTTGTTCCTTTGCGGGCGGCGCGGCCTTAACACGCGGCGTTCGCGAGGCGCAACGCGTGCC
The DNA here is from genome assembly GCA_964247025.1 of uncultured Chthoniobacterales bacterium. GTDB lineage: Bacteria > Verrucomicrobiota > Verrucomicrobiia > Chthoniobacterales > JAATET01 > JAATET01. Next base: position 126,013 of record CAXTSM010000005.1, on the reverse strand, counting down.
GATTGTGCTCCTCCACGACCACCGGCAGATCGACGGTGACGCATTGGCCGTCCCGCACGACGACGCGGCCGTTGATGACGGTGTGCCGGGCCTTCTGCGGGGCGCAGAAAACCATCGCCGCCACCGGGTCGTGCAGGGCGCCGGCGAAGTCCACGGTATTGAGATCGATGCTGAAGAAGTCGGCGCATTTGCCCGTCTCGAGCGAGCCGATGTCGTCGCGGCCCAGCACCCGCGCGCCTCCGAGGGTGGCGAGTTCGAGGATCTCGCGGGCGGTCATCCATTCGTTGGCGCGCTTCGGGTGCGACGGCGAAAGGTTCGCGTATTTCGACGGCCCCTCGGGCGGAAGCAGGCCCATCTTCAGGCGCGCAAGCAGGAAGGCGGTGCGCACTTCGAGCATCATGTTCGAGCCGTCGTTGCTCGCGGAGCCGTCGACGCCGAGGCCCACCTTCACGCCGGCGGCGAGGTATTTCTTGATCGGCGCGATCCCCGAGCCGAGGCGCATGTTCGACGAGGGGCAGTGCGAGGCGCCGCAGCCGCAGCGGGCGAAAGTGCGGATCTCGTCGTCGTCGACGTGAATCGCGTGCGCGAACCACACCTCCTCCCCGAGCCAGTCGACGGTCTCCATCCATTCGACCGGGCGCATGGAAAAGCGGTCCAGCGTGAAGCGCTCCTCGTCGAACGTCTCGCAAAGATGGGTGTGAAGGCCGACGCCGGGGTATTGGCGCGCGAGGGCGGCCGAGTCCTTCAGCAGGCCGGGCGTGACGGAAAACGGCGAGCAGGGCGCGACGGCGAGGCGCGACATCGAGCCGCGACCGGCGTCGTGGTAGGTCTCGATCGCGCGCCGAGTGTCCGCGAGGATGAACTTTTCGTCCTCCACGCAATCGTCGGGCGGCAGGCCCCCCTGCGATTCGCCGAGGGACATCGAGCCGCGACTGCAATGAAATCGCGAGCCGAATTCCCGCGCGGCCTCGATCAGGCAGTCCACGGTGTTCCCGCTCTTGAACAGGTAGGAGTGGTCAAAAACGGTCGTGCATCCGCTCAGCGCCAACTCGGCGAGTCCCACCAGCACGCTGGTGCGCGAAGCCTCGGGCGTGGTGCCTGCCCAGATGCGATATTGGGCCCGCAGCCAGGGGAAGAGATTGTTGTTCTGGCTGGAGGGCAGGTTGCGCGTGAGCGTCTGGTTGAGGTGGTGGTGGCAGTTCACGAACCCGGGCAGCACGATCTGGCCGGCCATGTTCAGCACGGTGTCGGCGGCGGCCGGAAGATCGGCGGTCGGACCGATCTTTCGGATCACGCCATCCTCGCAGTAGAGGCCCGCGTCGTTCAGTTCGCGGCGCTGCCCGTCCATCGTGACGAGCACCTGCGCATTACGGACCAGGAGGGTTTTCATGGCGGGATGGGTGGAAAATGGACGATCCTTCCGCAAAAACAACCCGGAACGCCGATCGACGAGTCATTCCCGATTCTCGCCCGTCAGCCCGCGGTGCACGTGCTCCAGGGCGCCCCGCGCGAGCCACGTCTCCAACGCGACCGGGTTGCGCACGTCGGCGTCGAAGAGCTGGCGATCCCGCTCCCTCCTCGCATGGCGCACGAGGCCATGGATCGTGGCAAACGTAGCGACGAGCACCCCGGCGGGGACCGCCAGGCCGACGACGACGATCTCCATCGCATTCACGCCGGGATTCGCCTTTCGACGCGGGACCGCGTGCCTCCCGACGCGTCGACCCCGCCTCTCCTCGAATCTGCGCCCCCGCGCCAAATCACAGTTGCCGCCCCGCCCCGCCTCCGCTCTAACTAGCCACCCGTAATGGCAGCGCACCGCGACACCTCGGATTACATCTCGTCGGGAATCGCCAAAATCGATTCCGACATCCAGTTCCTCATCGAACGCCTCGGCGCCGTTCTCACGACCCTCGGGGAAAAGGAGGCCGCCACCCTGCTCCCCTGGCAGCCGGGCGCCTCCTCCGACGCCGCCGTCACCGCCGACACGCCCGCCGTCGAGCAGGCCTACTCCATCGCCTTCCAGCTTCTCAACATGGTCGAGGAATGCGCCGCCGGCCGCACGCGCCGCCTCCGCGAAATCGCCGACCAGGCGGGCGACAACGCCGGCACCTGGGCCTACTATCTGCGCCGGCTGAAACGCGACGGCTTCACCGCCGAACAAATCGCGGACGCCCTCCCCTCCGTCCGCGTCGAGCCCGTGCTCACCGCCCACCCGACCGAATCCAAGCGCCCCGCCGTCCTCGCGCAGCACCGCACCCTCCACGGCCTGCTGGAATCCATCGACGCGCCGGACCAGTCGTCCGCCGAACGCACCCGCCTTGCCGACGCGCTCACCGTCTCCCTCGAGCGGCTCTGGCGCTCGGGGGAAATCCTGCTCGAGAAACCCGAGATCGCCACCGAGCGCACCGGCATTCTTTTTCACCTGCGCGACGTTTTCCCGCGCGCGGTCGCCCTGCTCGACCAGACCTTCGCCGAGGCCTGGCAGAGCGCCGGCTTCGACGCCGGGCTCCTCGACTCCCATTCCGCCTGGCCGCGTCCACGCTTCGGCACATGGGTCGGCGGGGACCGGGACGGCCATCCGTTCGTCACCGATGCCGTCACGCAGGAAACGCTCACCGAGCTCCGCCGCAGCGCGTTTCTCGTGCTCGACCGCGAGCTCCGCGCGCTCGCCGAGGCCCTGCCCCTCTCGATGCTCGTCCAGCCCGCGGCGCCCGAGTTCGCGCGGCGCCTCGCGGAGATGGCCTCTCTCATCGAGACGCCGCGCGCGGCGGAGATCCGCCACCAGCACCCCGACGAGCCCTGGCAGCAGTTCGTGCTCTTCATGCGCGAGCGCCTGCCGCTCGACAAGAATCGCGACGAAAACGCGCGCATCGTCGAGCAGCCCGGCTCCTATCGGTTCGCGGACCAGCTCGACGCCGACCTCGCCGCCCTCCACGACTCGCTCGTCGGCATCGGCGCCGGTCGCCTCGCCCGCAGCGCGGTGTGGCCCGTGCGCCGCACGCTCGACGTCTTCGGCTTCCACCTCGCCGCCCTCGACATCCGGCAGAACAGCAGCTTCCACGACAAGGCGATCGGCCAGATCCTCAACGCCGCCGGCGTCGCCGACGCGAACTTCCCCGGTTGGGACGAGGAAAAACGCGTGGATTTCCTCAGCCGCGAGCTTCGTGGCCCGCGCCCCTTTCATTTCTCGGATTCCCGCATCGGTCCCGAAGCCGACGCCGTGCTCGATTGTTACCGCGTCGTGCGCCGTCACCTCAACGACTACGGTCCCGAGGGCATCGGCGCGCTCATCGTCAGCATGACGCGATCGTTCTCCGACCTGCTCGCCGTCTACGTGCTCGCCCGCGAGGCCGGCCTCACCCGCTGGGAAAACGGCCAGCTCGTCTGCGACCTGCCGGTCGTCCCGCTGTTCGAGACGCAGGACGACCTCGAAAAAAGCGCCGGCCTCATGCGCGCCTTTCTCGCCCATCCGGTCACCGTGCCGAGCCTCCGCCACCAGCAGGGCCAACGCCGCAGCGCCCCCGCCCGCGCCGCCGCCCGGCCGATCCAGCAGGTCATGATCGGCTACAGCGACAGCAACAAGGATTGCGGCATCCTTTCCAGCCAATGGGCGCTCTGCAAGGCGCAGCGCGAACTCACCGCCACCGGCAACGACGCCGGCGTGCAGATTCGTTTCTTCCACGGCCGCGGCGGCACGATCAGCCGGGGGGCGGGCCCGACGCACCGCTTTCTCGACGCGCTTCCCGCCGGCACGATCCAGGGGGATTTTCGCCTCACCGAGCAGGGCGAGACGATCGCGCAAAAATACGCGAACCTGCCGACCGCCGCCTTCAACCTCGAGCTCCTGCTCGCGGGCGTCGCCGCGGTCTCCATCGAGCAAAGCCTCGGCCCGGCCCCGCCGACGCCCCCCGAGCAGGACGAGGTCTGGGAAATCCTCGCCGCCGCCAGCACGCGCGCCTACACCGACTTCGTCCGCGCCGACGACTTCACCGATTTCTACTCCCACGCCACGCCGATCGACGCGCTCGAGGTCACCCGCATCGGCTCCCGCCCCGCGCGCCGCACCGGCCGCCGCACGCTCGCCGACCTTCGCGCCATCCCGTGGGTCTTCAGCTGGAACCAGTCCCGCTACTACCTGCCCGGCTGGTATGGCGTCGGCTCGGGCCTCGAAACCCTCGCCCGCACCAAGCCCGAAATCTTCGCGACGATCCGCGCCAATCTTCGCGAGCGGCCCGTGCTCTATTACGTCCTCACGAACGTCGAGACGAACCTCGCCAGCGCCGACCTGGACATCATGGCCGCCTACGCCGACCTCGTTCCCGACGCCGCCGTGCGCGAGAAATTCTTCGGCCGGATCAAGGCGGAATTCGAAAAAACCCGCCGCATGCTGGACGACATTTTCCAGGGCCGGGTCGAGGATCGCCGCCCCCGCATGTTGAACACCCTCCAGCGCCGCGCCGAGGCGCTCAACGTCCTGCACCGCCGGCAGATCGCCCTGCTCCGCGAGTGGCGCCAGGCAGCCTCCCCCGAGGCCGCCGCGGAGCTGCTGCCACGCGTGCTGCTTTCCGTCAACGCCATCGCCAGCGGCCTGCGCACGACCGGCTGATCCTCCACCGGGAAGGGCGGCGCTTCGTCGACGCTCACCTTTCGGACGCCATGAAAATCATCCGCTACGCCGACGGCGCCGGCGCAACCCACCACGCCGCCGAACAACCCGACGGCTCCGCCCGCAAAATCGCCGGCGACATCTTCGGCGACTTCGAGGTCACCGCCGAACCCGCCGAAATCCGTCGGCTCCTCACGCCAATCGAACCGGCGGCGATCCTCTGCATCGGCTTGAACTACCGCCGTCACGCCGAGGAAACCGGCGCGCCGCTGCCGGGATTTCCCGTTCTCTTCATGAAGCAGCCGGCGGCCCGGCAACACCCGGGCGGGCCCATCGAGCTGCCTGCGCATCTCGCCAGCGAGCGGGTCGACTTCGAAGGCGAGCTGGCTGTCGTCATCGGACGCGCCTGCAAAAACGTGCCTCGCGAGCGCGCCCTCGACTTCGTGCTCGGCTACACTTGCGCGAACGATGTGAGCGCCCGCGACTGGCAGAAGGAACGCGGCGGCGGCCAGTGGTGTCGCGGAAAAACCTTCGACACGTTCGCTCCGCTCGGCCCGCGCATCGTCACCGCCGCGGAAATTCCCGATCCCTCCGCCCTCGGCCTGCGCACGCTCGTCAATGGCGAGGTCATGCAGGAAAGCTCGATCGCGGATTTGATCTTCGACGTTCCCGCGCTCATCGCCTTTCTGAGCGGCAGCACGACGCTTCGGCCCGGCACCGTAATCTTGACGGGCACGCCCGCCGGAGTCGGCATGGCGCGCAATCCTCCCCGCTGGCTCCGGCCCGGTGACGAGGTCACCGTCGAGATCGACCGGATCGGCGCGCTGACGAATCCCGTCGTCACCGAAAAAACTTGAGCCGCGATTTTTCGTCGCGGCCCGGGTTCGTCAAAAGGGAATGTCGTCGTCTTCCGGCTCGGCCGCCGGACGCGAGGCCGGTCGGCCGCCACCCGAAGGCGGGCGGGATGGCGGGGCGTCGTCGTATTCGCCGCCGCCGGCGCGGGACCCTCCGCCCCCGCCGCCGCCCTTGGATCCCAGCAGCTGAATGTTTTCGCCGACGACCTTGAGCTTGCTGCGCTTCTGCCCGCTCGTCTTGTCCTCCCAGGAGTCGAGCTGCAGCCGGCCTTCGATGTAGATCGGCTGGCCTTTTTTCGCGTATTCGTTGGCGACCTCGGCGGTGCGGCCCCAGAGCGTGACATCGATGAAAGTCGTCTCCTCGCGCTTTTCCTGACCTTCGGAGGCCGGAACGAACCGGTTCACCGCCAGCCCAAGATCCGCGACCGCCGTTCCCTTCGGCGTGTATTTCATTTCGGGATCGCGCGTGAGGTTGCCGATGAGGATGACTTTATTGACGCTGGCCATGGGAATTTTGGTTTTGTCGTTACGCCGCCGCCTTCACGGCCTTGGTCACGAGATAATTCTGCAGCGTCACATCGGCGTCGAGTTTGAACTTCGCGCGCGCCTTCTCCACCGCGGCCGGCTCGCCCTGCAGGACGAAGTTGACGTAGTAGCCGGAGGTCTGCTTTTCGTGCGCGTAGGCAAATTCCCGGCGCTCGAGCCGCTGCGTCTGCTCGACGTCGATGCCCTCGGCGGCGAAGCCCTTCTCGAGGCGTTCGATGATTTCCTTGGCGCTGTCTTCCTTGCCGCGCGTGTTCAGCACGAGCAATGCTTCGTATCGTTTTTTCATGATTTGGGTGTGGGTTCGTTGGGGTTGAAACGGTTCATGGCGGCCTCGAAGCCATTGGCCCGGGCAAACTCGACGGCGTCCGCGGCGCGGCTCACCGCGGCGTCGACGGCGGGAATCTCCCCGGCGGAAAATTTGCCAAGCACGTGACCGACGAGGGAATCCTTCGCCCCGCCGATGCCGACGCGAAGCCGGGCGACCTGGTCCGTGCCGAAGTGCATGAGAACGGAGGCGAGGCCGTTGTGCCCGCCATCGCGGCCGGACCGGCGGAGGCGGAGGCGGCCGAGCGGCAGCGCGACGTCGTCGATCACGACGAGCGCCTCGACGGGCTCGAGCTTGAAAAACCGAGAGAAAGCCGCGACCGATTCGCCGCTGAGATTCATGAACGTCATCGGCTTCATGAGCGTGAGGTTTCCCGCGCGGGCGACGGCCGCATTCCACCTCGGGTCGGGCGCGAAGATCGCGCCGGCGCGGCGCGCAAGCGCGTCCGCGACGAGGAAGCCGACGTTGTGGCGGGTGCGGTCATAGTCCTTGCCCGGATTGCCGAGTCCGGCCACCAGGCGAAAACGACCCTCCATGCGCGGGCGAAATTACTTCGCCTCGGCGTCGGGCTTCTTCTCCTTGATCACCTCGGGAGCGGCGGCGCTGGTGGAGGCGGCGGGCTCTTCCGCAACGTTCGGCTCGCTGACGCTGAAGACGGTGAGCTCGCCGTCGGCCAGCGCGGTGACGCCATTCGGAAGCACGAGATCCTTCACGTGGATCGACGCGCCGATTTCCAGCGCGCTGACGTCCACGGAAATGAGGTCGGGGAGATCCTGCGGCAGGCACTCGATTTCGAGCGCGCGCAGCTGCTGCTGGAGCAGGCCGCCGTGGGTCTTCACGCCGATGGCTTCCCCGATGGCCTCGAGGGGCACCTCGGAGGTGATCGTCTCGGTCGTGGAAACGGCGTGGAAATCCACGTGAAGAATGTCGCCGCGGACCGGGTGGCGCTGGATCTCCTGGATGATGGAGAGCTTGGTCCCGGCCCTGGCGGCGCCGGCGATCTCGAGCTCGACGAGCACGTGCTCGTTCGCGGCGTGGGCGAGGACGCTGTCGATGGCCTTGCGGTCCACTTCGAGGTTCGCGGGGGTTTCGTGCGCGCCGTAGATGACGGCGGGGACGGCGCCGCGGGCGCGGACTTGTTTGACGGCGTTGCGTCCGGCTTCGGTGCGGGGACGGGCGGAGAGGGTTACTTGCTTGGCCATAAAAAAGGGTTCGTTTCGATTATTTCTTCAATTCAAAGAGCGACGTCACCGACTCGTCTTCGTGGATGCGCTTGATGCCTTCGCCCATGAGCTCGGCTACCGACAGCACTTTGACGCATCCGGCGGCACCCGAGTGAACCGGCGTGCTGTCGGTGGTGATCAATTCCTTGATCGAAGAGTTCTTTAATCGCTCGACCGCCAAATCTGTCAGCACCGCGTGGGAAATGCCAGCATAAATCTCCATCGCTCCCCGGCCGCGCAAAACGGCGGCGGCGTTCGTGATCGTGCCGGCGGTTTCCGTGAGATCGTCCACGATGAGGACGTTGCGCCCGTAAACGTCGCCGATGATGTGCGAGGCCTCGGTCTCCGTGGCGGATTTGCGTTTCTTCACGACGATGGCCAGGCTCACGCCGAGGGTCTGGGCGTAAGCCGACGCCATCTTCACGCCGCCCACGTCGGGGGAGACCACGACGAGGTTTTCCATGTTCAGCGACTGGATGTAGCGCATGAGCACGGGCGCGGCGTAGAGGTGATCGACCGGGATGTCGAAAAACCCCTGCAGCTGCTGCGCGTGCAAATCCATCGTCAGCACGCGCTGCACGCCGGCGGCGACGAGCAGGTTCGCCACAAGCTTCGCGGTGATCGGCACGCGCGGCTGGTCCTTGCGGTCCTGCCGGGCGTAGCCGAAAAATGGAATGACGGTCGTGATCCGCGCCGCGCTGGCCCGCCGCGCGGCGTCCACGAGGATCAGGAGCTCCATCAGGTTCTGGTTCGTCGGCGGGCACGTCGGTTGGACGATGTAGACGTCGCGGCCGCGGATGTTTTCGTTGATCTTGACGAACGTCTCCCCATCGGGAAACGAGCTCACCGAGGCGTCGCCGAGCGGCACTCCGAGATAGGCGCAAATGGATTCGGCGAGCGCGCGATGGGCGGTGCCGGTGAAAATCTTGAGTTCGGGAGCGGTTCGGAACATGGGTCGAGGCCCGTCGGATGCTAGGGCGGCCCTCCGCGCTGGCAATGTCTAAATCCCGCGGAGCCGCCGCCCGGGGAGCCGTCAGGCCGCGGCCGGTTCCCGGGCCGCCGCTGGTTTCGACCGCGATTCCCTTGGAAGCAGAAGCGTGAGCAGGATCGACACCCCGACAAGAAAAGCGCCGGCCCAGAGCGGCGAGCGGGCGTAGAATTCCTTGGCGCGCGGCACGTCGAACGCCAGCAGCCACCCCGCCAGGGCGGGCCCGATCCAGCGCGCGGCCGATCCGGCGCTTTGCAGCAGGCCGAGCGCGCGGCCCTGCCAGTCCTGGTCGACGCTCCGCGACGCGATGCCGGTGAGCGTCGGCATGAGCAGGCTGTTCCCGATCGCGACGCCGGCGGCGTAAAGAATCAACGTCGCCAAACCCGTCGCCAGCGGCATCGCAAAGAGGCTGAGCGCAAGAACGATCGTGCCCGTCGTCGCGAGCCTTGCCTCGCCGAAGCGCTTGACGAGCCCGCCAATGAGGCCGCCCTGGATGGTCGCGCCGATCACCCCGACCATCGCCAGCATCGCGCCGGTATGGAGTTCATCGAACGCGAAGCGATGAAACAGGAACAATGCGTAAACCGTCGTCATCATCGAGAATCCCGCGATCAGGCAGAAATACGTGGCCGTGACGGTCGCATACACCCGGCCGTTGCTGTGCCGGAAAACTTCGAAGATCGAAGCCTTGGACCGCCGCCCGCGCCGCTCCGCCGGCAAGCTTTCCGGCAGGATGACCAGGACGAGAATGGCGTTCACGCCCGCCAAGCCCGCGGCCAGCAGGAACGGCGCGTGCAGGCCGTAAAACTTGCTCATCACCCCGCCGATCGCGGGGCCGAAAACGAAGCCCAGCCCGAACGCCGCGCCGATGATCCCCATCGCCTTCGAGCGTTCCTCTTTCGTCGAGATGTCCGCAATGTAGGCCTGCGCGGTGCCGATGTTTCCCCCCGCCGCGCCGTCCACGATGCGCGCGACGAAAAGCATCGCGAGTGATCCCGCGAATCCCATGATCAAAAATCCGGCCGCCGTTCCGACGATGCTCACGAACAGGACCGGCTTGCGTCCCACGCGATCCGAGATCTTCCCCCACAGCGGCGAGGCCAGAAATTGCGCGAAGGAGAAGACCGCGACGAGCAACCCGTTCTGCATCGCGGTGGCGTTGAACGTCTCCGCGTAGCGTGGAAGCACCGGGATGACGATGCCGAACCCGATCATGTCGATCAGGATCGTAAGAAAAATGATGCCGATCTGCGCGCGTTTCGTGGCCATTCGAAGCGGCCGGTCAGCGATGGCAACCGCAACCGGAGCCGCAACCGCCGCCCGCGGGAGCCGGCGCCGGAGCCCGGCCCTTCGCGAGGTAGCCGAAGCCGCCGGAGATCACCCGGCGGATTTCCTCGCCCGTCTCGGGATGGGCTCGCAGCGCGTCGTCCCGCATGCTCTGCTTGATCTCGAACCGCCGCGTCGGGCGCTTGACGGTCTCGTAAACGTAGGTCGGCATGCGGCGACCTTAGAATGCCACCCGCCGCCGCGCAAGCGGGCGAATGGCCGCCGCGGGTCTTCGCGCAAACGAAAAAGCCGTCTGCTCGGAAGCAGACGGCTTTTTTCCTCGGGAGGGAAAGGGGTCCTAGCGCTTGGAGAACTGGAAGCGCTTGCGGGCTCCGGGCTGGCCGGGCTTCTTGCGTTCCTTCATGCGCGGATCGCGGGTGAGCAGGCCCTCTTTCTTGAGCACGGGACGCAACTCGGGGTTGATCTCGATGAGCACGCGGCTGATCGCCAGGCGCAGCGCGCCGGCCTGGCCATTCACGCCGCCGCCATTGGCGCTGACGCGGAAATCGTAGGCGTGGACGTTGTTCGACAGCTCGAGCGGGCGGAGGATTTCGTTCTGGAGCGAGAGGCTCGGAAAATACTCGGTGAAATCGCGCTCGTTCACGCGGATCGTGCCGGTGCCGGCCTTCGCCCAGATTTGCGCGATCGCGTTTTTGCGGCGGCCAGTGGCCATGTGTTCGTTGCTCATGTTACTAAAAATTAGAGGGAGATGGTCTTGGGGTTCTGCGCTTCGTGCGGATGCTCGGCGCCGCCGTAGACCTTCAGCTTGCGGTAGATCGTCGCGCCCAGGGCGTTGTGCATGATCATGCCTTTGACGGCCCGCTCGATGAGGAGCTCGGGACGGCGCTCGCGGCGGGCGCGGAACGTCTCGTGCTTGTGGCCGCCGACGAAGCCGGAAAAACTCATGTAGGTTTTCTGGATTTCCTTCTTGCCGCTGATCTTGACTTCGCGGGCATTGATCACGACGACGAAATCGCCGGTGTCGACGTGGTTGGTGAAAATAGGCTTGTGCTTGCCGCGCAGGAGGGTGGCGGCTTTCACGGCGACTTGGCCGAGGTTTTGGTCCTTGGCATCGATGATCCACCAATCGCGTTTGACGTCTGGTGCTTTGGCGGAAAAGGTCTTCATGGAAAAGGGGCAAGAAAAGAACATGCGCCCAACGATGTGTCAAACCAGAAATCCGCGATGATTCTTCGCCCGTAAAGAATGAAGTGGCTCATCGCGTCCATTGGCCGACCGCGGCTCGCGCACGCCCGCCTGGGCGTCGAGGATTATTTGTCCCGCTCGCGCCGCTTCGCCGAGGTCGAGCTCCTCGCGCTGCGCGGCGGAACGTCCGCCGGGGAAGGCCGCGCGCTGCTCGAGCGGACGGCCGGCTGTCACCGCCTCGTGCTCGACGAACGCGGCGACCGCCTCACGAGCAGGGAGTTTGCCCGCCTGATCGACGGGCTCGAGCAAACGAGCGTGCGCCGCGCGGCGGTGCTGGTGGGCGGCGCGGATGGCCATTCGGCCGACGTGCGCGGGCAGGCGGATCGCGTGCTTTCGCTGAGCTCCTTCACCCTCCAGCACGAGCTGGCGCTCGTCGTCCTGCTGGAGCAAATCTACCGCGCCTACTCGATCCTGCGCGGCACGCCCTATCACCGGGAATAGCGGCGGCCGCCGCAAAAAAGCGGCGGCCCGACCAAAGCCGGAGCCGCCGCCTCTCCAAAAAGAAGTCGGCTAGTTGTTTGCCTTTTCCTGGTGGGACTTGCGGGCCGCGTCCATCTTGGTCTTCTGCTCCGGCGTCAGCACCGCGTCGATTTTGGCCCGCGAGGCTTCCATGATGGGCTTGGCTTTATCGCGCTTCTGTTCCTTCGAAAGCGTCGTGTCCTGAAAAATGGGATCGAGCGCGGCCTTCTGCTCCTCGAACACCGCCTTGAGCTTGGTCACCTGGTCATCGCTGAGTTCGAGCCTGGTCTTCATCTTGGCCAGGCGATCCTCGATGCTCACCGCGCTGTGCGGAGCGGGGGCGGGAGTGGCATCCGCGGCTTGCGCGCGAAGGGACGATAATGGAAGAAGCGTCACCGCGAAGGCGGCGCCCAGTCGAAGGAGGTGGTTGGTTTTCATGGTTGCTGGCAATGATAAACCATCGCGCGCCGGTTGGGTTGCACAATTTTTCGACCCTCGCGATCTTGCTTCCGACCCGGCGCCGGACCATCGTGGCTCGCTTGATGTCCGCGCCTTTCCGCCTCCTCGAAGAAAAGCTGCGCCTCGCCCGGCGCCTGGCCCTTTGCCTGCTGGCCGGAGCCATCGTGGCCGCCTGCGCGACGAAACCCGCGAAAAAACCATCCGGCGACTCCGCCGCGCCCGCGAAGCCCGGGCCCACCCCGGCCGTCGAATCCCCGTCCTCTCCGGCCTCGACCCCCGAGGTCCATTACACCGCCACCGTGCGGATCGAGGGCGCCGATCCATCGGAACAAACCAAGCCGACCCCTGCCGCCACCCCCTCGCCGAGCCCCTCCCCCCGGCCAACTCCTGCTCCCTCTCCCGCCGCCGGGAATTTTCTCTCCCGCTCGTGGGCGAAGGTCTTCCGCCCAAAATCCACCCCTTCACCGACCCCGGGCGATCTTGGCGAAGTCCGATTCCACGTCTCCACCGATGGCGAACGAGCCCCGGCGATGCCGCCGGACCCCGCCCCATCCGCGACCCCCGCCCCCGCGTCCATCACTCCGCCCGCCCCCCCGGCCGAGAATCTTCTCGGGCGCCTTTGGCATCGAATCTTTCCCCGCAAGCAAACTCCGCCCGCCGCCGCGCCCGCGGAATGGATCGGCACGATCCGCCTCGTCAATGCCCGCGAAAACTACGTTCTCGTCGACGCGCCGAACTACCTTTCGCTCGCGGCCGGCGAGACCTTGAACTCCGTGGGCGCCGCCTCCGAGAGCGGCGTCCTCCGCGCCTCCGCCGATCGCAATCCCCCCTTCTTCATCGCCGACATCGTCAGCGGTCACCCCCGCGCCGGGGACCGCATTTACTCTCCGAAACCCGCCGGATCCTCGCGGTGATCCTCATTCGTCGATTCCGGGGTTGACCCCGGTCTTTAACTGCGCCTAATTTCTAACGACCTTAAGGAAACCGTGATTGTCACCGACGAATTCGCCATTCCCACCGAGTCCATCGGAAGACTCGCGGACATCATCCTTTCGCTGCAACGCTGTTTCATCGCCCGGCTCTCGGAGACCCTCGCCGCGGGTCAGGTGTCTTTCCCGCAATTTTTTCTCCTCACGCACATCAACGACGCCGACGAGGCGCTCAGCATGACCGAGATCGCCGGAAAGATGACCCACACCACCGCCGCCGCGACCGGCCTCGTGGATCGCCTCGAGCGCCTCGGTTACGTCGAGCGGGCCACCGCCCCCCACGACCGCCGCAAAGTTCTCGTCCGCATCAAGCCAAAAGGCACCGACCTCGTGGCCCTCATCCGCCGCGACATGGTCGAAAATCTCTCCAAGGTCATGCGCGAGTTGAATCCCCGCGAGCAAACCATGTGGATTCAGATCTACGAAAAAGTTTTCAGCTACTGCCAAACCCATGCCGACTCCTGCCTCAGCGCGAAAAATTAACCGCCTGCCCATGCTTTTTCGCCCCGCCGCCCGCATCTTTTTATTGACCCTCGTGTTCGTCGCCGGTGCGCGGGCCCAGTCCTCCCAGCCCGCCCCCGCCGCCGAAGGCACCATCGCGAAACCGGCGTCCACCGCCTCCACGCCCGCCCCCGTCCCCGACGCCGCCGCCACCTACTCCGCCGTCCCGCCCGGCGGCGCCGTCCCGTCCGTCCCCGCGCCCACGCCGGACGCCACCTACTCCGCCACTCTTTCCGGCTCGGGCCCGACCGCCACGCCGACCCCCGTTCCCGCGATCGAGCCCGATCTCGATCCCTCCCTCGCGAACCCCGGCCCCGCGCCGGCCCCCGTCCCCGACATCCAGCGCAATCCCTACGACGTCACCCCCAGCAAGGAAACCGTCCGCAAGCTCAACGAGGAAGCCATCGCCAAGATCCAGGCCTTCGCCAAAAGCCAGCGCAATCCCGCCGTTCCCGACCTCACCCTCGATCAGGCCATCAAGATCGCCCTCCGCCAGAACCCGAACGTCCTCAACGCCGTCGAACAAATCCGCCTCACCCACGGCCAGATCGTCGAGATCACCGCGCAGGCCTACCCGCAGATCGGCATCGCCGCCTCCTTCACGCAGCAGGCGACGACGCTTACCGATCCGCGGCGCCCCGGCGTCGGCGGCAACGGCAGCCAGATCCTCATCCCCGGCCCCGACGGAACCACCACCCCCATCGATTTCAGCGGCCTTGGCGGCGGCGGTTCCAGTTACGTGAACCCCCAGTCCTACAGCGTCGCCTTCCAGGCCAGCCAGCTCATCTACAACGGCGGCGCCGTCATCGCCGGCATCCGCGCCGCCCGTTTCGTCGAAGACAGCGCCTACTTCAACCTCCGCCAGACGATCGACCAGACCATCTCGAACGTAAAAACCGCCTTCTACCAAGTCATCCTGAACCGCGCCCTCGTCGTCGCGCAGCAGCAATCCGTCAACCTCCTCCAGGAACAACTCCAGGACCAGCAAAGCCGCTACGAAGCCGGCACCGTGCCCCCCTTCAACGTCCTCCAGGCCCAGGTCGCCCTCGCCAACGCCAAGCCCCCCCTCATCAGCGCCCTCAACAACCTCCGCATCTCCCAATACCAGCTCGTCGTCACCATCGGCCTCGATTACCGGACCTCCAAGCCCAGCGAAGTCCCCTTCAACGTCGCCGGCACCCTCCCCTACCAGCCCCGCGTCATCAACCCCGACGAATCCATCCGCATCGCCATCGAGCGCAGCCCCCAGCTCAAAGCCCAGCGCCAGAACATCCTCGCGAACGCCGAGAACGTGAACGTCCAGTTCGCCGGCTACCTCCCCACCGTCTCCGCCACGGCCGACTACACCTTCCGGAGCAACCCCGCCTTCCGAAGCCTCGGCGAGCTCACCCAGGGCTGGACCTACGGCTTCCAGGGCAGCTGGGCCATCTTCGACGGCTTCGCCACCTCCGGTCGCATCCAGCAGGCCAAGGCCCAGCTTCAGCAAGCCGCCATCAACTACGACAACTCCGTCCGCACCGTCATCCTCAACGTCCAGCAATCCATCTCGAACCTCCAGACCGCCGAGCAGACCCTCACCAGCCAGGAGACCAGCGTCGTCCAGGCCACCGAGGCCCTCCGCCTTTCGCAGGAACGCCTCGACGCCGGCGCCGGCACCCAGCTCGACGTATTGAACGCCCAGGTCCAGCTCCTCCAATCCCAGACCACCGTCCTTCAGGCTCGCTACGACTACCTCGCCGCGCTCGCCAGCTACGACCTCGCCCTCTCCCTCGACGCCCAGTACCAGGAATCCTTCGACGACCCGCTCACGCGCAAGGAGCGCAAGCGCTTCGCCACGGCCACGAACCCCACCGCCCCCCAGCCCCCGCTGCCAAAGAGCATGCGCGACCAGGACCCCATCACCGGCCTCGCCGTCAACGCGCCCATTCCCTACGTCCCGCCCCAAAAAGGCCTGAAAGGCCGCGATCCAAAATCCGCCGTGGCGGAACCGACCCCGAAGCCCAAGCGCAAAAAAGTCCTGGGCCTTTTCTAGCCCGGGAGCACGGGCGTCCGCCCGTCATCGTAAAAATGAAGGGACGCGCTTCGTCACTCCCTCCGACGGTGGTCGTCGTGGAACCACCGAGACGCAGAGACACGGAAACTTCCGATCCCTCGTGGCACGGGCATCCTGCCCGGGATCGAAACCCTGGAGGGACGCGCTTCGTCGCTTCCCCCTTCGAGCAAAGCCAGCCCCAAAAAACCCCGCGAGCCACCAAGCTCCACGCCTCCGCGCCTCCGCGTCTCCGCGCGAAAAGCTCCTCGAGCGCCCGCTATTCGCCCGTCTCGGCAATCGACCCGCCGGCCTTCTCGGCCTCGGTCTCCACGTGCGCCCCGTGAGGCTTCGCGGTCGCCGTCTTCTTCCCGGGCTGCGGCACGTGCGCGGCGCCGGCGGAAAGATCCTCCCCGTGCTTCTGTTTTTCGTGAATGACTTTCTTGTCGTGCTGAACGTTACGTGGATCGGACATCCCGCAACCTATCCGCAAATCTCAAAAAAGCTCGAACTGCTTCGGCGATCATCAAGGCAAGCCCTCAGCCCCCTCTCGATAATCCGATCGATGCGCTTGGAACTCACGTTCCATGAAATCCCACCTTTCTTTCGGTCTATTAAGTCAACTCCGGCCGCAATTTCTCGTCCGTCCAGAAATCCGCCAGGGCCTCGGCTTGCTTGAGGACCATTGCGATCGCGTCTTCATATCCCTCGGGCGGATATTTATATTTCCGCAAAAGCTGACGGATGAGAATCCGCATCTTCGCGCGGACGCTGTCGCGCACCTGCCAATCCACCGTGGTGCTGGAACGCAATTTCGCGGTCAGCTCCTCGGCCAGCCCCTTCAAAGCCTCGTCACCCATCTCACGGAGCACTTCCGGCTTCTCGGCCAACGCGTCGTAAAAGGCCACCTCGTCCCTGCCCAGCCCCAACTCCTCGTTTCGGGCAAGGGCGGCCTGGAAGTCCTTCGCCATCGCGATGAGTTCTTCGATCACCTGCGCGGTTTCGATGGCGCGGTTGTGATACCGCCGCAGCGTTTCGAGCAGGCGCTCGCTGTATTTCTTTTCCTGCACGAGGTTCGTGCGGCTGTTCGAGCGGATCTCGTCACGGAGGAGCTTTTCAAGCAACTCGATAGCCAGGTTCTTCAGCGGCGTTTTGCACACGTCGTCGAGGAAGGCGTCGGAGAGCAGCGCGATGTTCGGCTTCCGCAATCCCGCGAGGGCGAAAATGTCGGTCATGCCTTCCGAGATCACCGCGTTGTCGAGGATCTGCTTGAGTGCGCTGTTCTTCGTCTCCTCGGAATGCTTGCGGTCGACGCTCGTCGATTTCACCAGCGTCGCCTTGATCGCGGAGAAGAACGCGATCTCCTTCCGCACCGCCGCGGCCTCGTCGAGCGTGCCGCAGAGCGAATACGCCTTGGTCACGGACGCCATCACGTCGAGGAAGCGCTTCTTGCCATCGGGCAGCCGCTGGTCGTCGAGGACGTAGTTCGCGGCCGGCGCGAGCAGCACGAGCGCGTCGGTCTCGAAGGCGGAGTAGTCGAAGCCGGCGAACATCGCGCGCACGACCTCCAGCTTTTCCATCAGCACCGGGAGCGCTTCCTCGGCCTTGAGCGTCGGCTGGCCCTTGCCCTTCGCGTCGGTGTAGTTGCGCAGCGCGTTTTTCAGCTCGGCGGCGATGCCGATGTAATCGACGACCAGCCCGCCCTCCTTGCCTTTGAAGACGCGGTTCACGCGGGCGATGGCCTGCATGAGGTTGTGGCCGTGCATCGGCTTGTCCACATACATCGTGTGGCAGCACGGCGCGTCGAAGCCCGTGAGCCACATGTCGCGCACGATCACGATCTGGAGCGGGTCGGCCGGGGCCTTGAACCGCCGCTCCAGCCGCTTCTTCTGCGCCTTGGTGTAGACGTGCTCCTGCAGGCCCGCGCGGTCCGTCGCGGTGCCGGTCATGATGACGCGAATTGCGCCGTCCTCGGGATTCCAGCCCGTGCCGCCCGGCAGCTTCGTGCCCGCCCAATCCGGCCGCAGCGCGAGAATCTCGTCGAAGAGGCTCACGCAAATCTCCCGGCTCATCGCCACGAACATCGCCTTGCCCTCCAGCGTGGCGGTGCGCGTGGAAAAATGCTCCACGAGGTCCGCCGCGACCTCCTCGATGCGCGGCTGCGCGCCGACCAGCTTCGCGAGCTGCGTCCATTTGCTCTTCACGGTTTCCCGCGCGGCGACGTCTTCCTCGTCTTCGATGACTTCCTCGACGTCCTGGTTGAGCGCGTCGATGGCCTCGCGGTTGATGTCCAGCTTCGCCAGCCGGCTCTCGTAGTAGATCGGCACCGTCGCCTTGTCATCGACCGCGTCCTGGATGTCGTAGATCGAGACGTAGTCGCCGAAGACGCCGCGCGTGTCGCGATCCTCCAGCGAGATCGGCGTGCCGGTGAAGCCGATGAACGACGCATTCGGCAGCGCGTCGCGCATGTGCTTCGCATTGCCGAAGACATACTCGCCCGTCTTCGTATTCAGCCGGCCCTTCAGCCCGTATTGGCTGCGGTGCGCCTCGTCGGAGATTACGACCACATTGGCGCGGTCGCACAGGATCGGGTGCCCCCGCTCGCCCTCGGAGAGGGAAAACTTCTGGATCGTCGTGAAAATGATGCCGCCCGCCTGCCGCGCCGCGAGCATCTCGCGGAGCTGCTCGCGGCTGTCCGCCTGCTCGGGCGTCTGCTTGAGGAGATCCTTCGCCGCGCAGAATTGCTGGTGGAGCTGCCCGTCGAGATCGTTGCGGTCCGTCACCACGACCAGCGTCGGGTTGTTCATCTCCCGCTGCTGCAGGAGCTTCCCCGCGTAGCAGCACATCGAGATGCTCTTGCCCGAGCCCTGCGTGTGCCAGAAGACGCCCGCCTTGCGCGAGCCGGGAACCACGTCCTTGCCATACGTCGCCCGCTCTTCTTTCACGCGCGCGCTCTCCTCGGTCGCCGAGGCGATGAGCGTCACGCGCACCGCCTCCCGCACGCCGTGGAATTGATGGTAGCCCGCGATCTTTTTGATCAACGCGTCGCTGTCCGCCTCAAAGAGCACGAAATAGCGGACGTAATCGAGAAACAGGTCCGGCCGGAAAAAGCCCTTCACGACGTTTTCCAACTCGAACTCGACCGCCGGTTTGTCGTTCTCGTTCGCGCGGGTTCGCCAGGGCATGAACCATTCGCCCGTCGCGGTGAGGGAACCGACGCGCGCGTTGGTCCCATCTGATACCACCAGCGCCTCGTTGAAGACGAGCAGGTCCGCGATCTCGTCCTTGTAGGTCTGGAGCTGCTGGTAGGCCTTCCACACGTCCGCGTTCGCATCCGCCGGATTCTTCAGCTCAATGATTCCCAGCGGCAGCCCGTTGACGAAGGCCACGAGGTCCGGCCGCCGCGGCTTTTTCGTCCCGGTGACGGTGAATTGATTCACCACGAGGAAATCGTTCTGCGCCGGATGCTGGAAATCGACGAGCTGCGCGTGATCCGTCTCCTTCTCGCCCTGCGCGTTGGTGAACTCGACCTTCACCCCATCCATCAGCAGCCGGTGAAACGCGCGGTTGTTCCGCGGCAGGCTCGTCTCGGTCGGCGTGGTGACCACATGCACGACTTCCTCCACCGCCGCCGGCGGCAGCTGGGGATTCAACCGCTGCACCGCCGCCGCGAGCCGCGCCTTCAAAACGACCGCCCGAAAATCCGCCCGCTCCGGCGTCACGCCTTCCGGCGCGAGATCCGCGCCGTTCGCGTAACTCCAGCCCGTGTCCTGAAACCACTGGATGGCGAGCTGCTCGAGCTGGTCTTCGGTGATCATGGACGCCCTGCGAAATCCGCCCGTGACTTACTTCCTTACGCTGCTGCTTCCGCGCCGTCGTGCTTCGTGATCTCGCCGGCGACTTCGTCCGCAAACGCCTCGACTTCGCTTTCCCGCACCAGTCGCTTGTTGCCGGGAATCTTCTCCAGCAAATGCCGGGCGTGCTCGAAAGCCTGATGGTTCGCCGGGTCCTTCGGTTCGCCGAGCAGGAAGTAAATTTTGAATTCCTCCCGCGCGTCGCTGAGCGCCGTTCCGCGGCCGAGCCAGGTATTCGCCTTCTCGACAATGCTGCTCGGGTTTACGAGATCGAACGACACCGGCTCGTAGAGATGCCAGATCGAATTCTTCCAGCCGAAATCGAACTTGTATTGGTAATCCTTCGCCTCGATCCGCTTTTCGGAAACCTTCTGCGCCACATGTTTTCGCTCCAGCCGCAATTTGAACGGCTTGGCAATTTCCTCGTCCGTGCGGCTGGCGGATTCGGTTCCCTTTACGTAGCGCTCGACGAGCCGGAGGTAGAGTGTCTGCGTCGTTTTCGGGAGATCGTCGCTCAGCCCGCCGCCCGCGGGCGACCATTGCAGCGAGCTGTCGTCCGGGGGCAGCACGCGCCGCACGAGTTCGTGAATGCCGGCGACCGGCAGCAGTTCAAGCGAGTTTTGAAGTTCCTCGGCCATTTCGGCGAAACGGCTGCTGAGATACCGCATGAGCGAGCGAAAATGCGCGTGGTCGATCTTGAGGAAGATCGCGTTGAGCCGTTCGTAGGAAGTCGTGAATCTGGTTTCGAGCACGCGCAGGTCCGGGGCGTAAACGACCACGCCGATGTTGGCGAATTCTCCTGTCACCACGTCGTGCACGTAGCGCAGGGTCACGTAGCTGTAGGGTGTTTTCATCGGAGGATATGTTTGACGTAATCTATCAGCGGACCGCGGTGTTGTCGCGCCTCGGCTAAATAGGCCGCGACGTTCTCGCATAATTCGTTCCCGTCGCGCCACTCTTTCGGCACGGGGTCGCCGTAGCGCTCCAGCATGGCGTCGGTGAGCCCATCCAGCTTTTCGCCGAAGCCGTCGAGGTCGAGCACGCCACCGCGCAGGGCCGTATAAAAGGCGTGCCGTTTGATAAACTCGAAGCCCGTCGTCTGATCGGCCGTGATCCACGGTTTCGGAGCGCCGCCGATGATCGGGAGGAAAAGCGAGGAGAACGCCTGCTCGTGATCGTAGACGCCGAGCCGGTCCGATCGGGACCAAAGATTCGGATTCTCCACGCGGCGGTCGGGATTCTGGACCAGCAGGTCGAAGGCGAAGATCGCCACCGCCTGGTCGCGCTGTCCGCCGTGCGGGGAGCGCCCGGTCAGCCAGGTCGTGAATCCCGGGCCGATGTTCACCGAGCCGAAGTTGTCGCCGGGGCTGGCTTTCACGAGGGCGGCCAGTTCCGCATCCGGCACGATGGCCTCGAAGCCGTCAGGCACGTTCACGACGGCGGCGCGCGGAACGTCCAGACCGAGGTCATCCGCAAGCTGTGTGGCAAGCAACTCGGCAATCTGCGCCTTCGCGGTCAGCTCCCGGCTGCGGAACTTCACGATAACTTCCGACCGCTCGCCAGCAGCGTTCTCGCAACCAAGCATCACCGGCCGCGTGCGCCCGTTGCCCATCGGCTTGATAAAATCCACTGCCGTTAGGAGATCGACTTTCATATGACTTCCTCCACCGCCGCTAGCGGCAGCTTGAGATTCAACCGCTGCACCGCCGCCGCCAGCCGCGCCTTCAAAACGACCGCCCGAAAATCCGCCCGCTCCGGCGTCGCACCTTCCGGCGCAAGATCCGCGCCGTTTGCATACCTCCAACCCGTGTCTTGAAACCACTGGATGGCGAGCCGTTCGAGCTGGTCTTCGGTGATCACGCAGGCACCGGGAGGGACTCGCTGAAGCGGAGTTTTACCCAACCAAGCATCTCCAGATTTCGAATTGCCTCAGCAAGACTGCCTTGCTTGGTCTCGTCTTTTTTCCACAGCTTCTTCCAGTCGAGAATGTAATCGAAGAGGTCTTGTTCGGAGACCTCGTCGGGACTCTTCTCTTTTTTCAGGCTCTGCACCGCGTAGATCACAGTCGCTACCTCTTCGGCCTGATCCGTGTTCTTGATTCGACTGAACAGGTCGACCGTTTTGTCAATTTTCCGACGAAACGGCTTCAACTCCTCGGTGAGTTTTTCTCTCGCTCGCCGGTATTCCGGTCCGACTCTAAGCGCTGTCATTTTTCCGAGTTGTTGCTCGGTGACCCAATTGTTGTTCGCTAGAACATTAATCGCTTCCTTCACCTCTTCGGCGAACGGTCCGTAGCTGCTTTTCTCGAATTGAAAGCCGGTGTCCACCCCCTGTTTCGTGAGGATGTAGCAAATCTTCTGGAAGATCGTGCGGCCTACTGGATTTGCGTAGGGCTGCTGCTCTAGCTCAAAGATGACCTCGACCAATGCCGCCCACTCGGGCCGCAGTTTCTCTCGTCTTTTTCCCTTCACGAGAAATTCTCTCTGCTGATCGGCCGCCAGGAACTCCGGCTTCAATTGTGCCGCAGGCGTTCCGAACGGCGCATAAATCTCTACGGGGATGCCGAGCTTCGAGAGCTTGTAATACATGAGAGGACCGACAGCCGCCCACTCCAACCCGCCGTTACCACAGCCCAGCGGAGGAAATGCAACCGAGGTGATTCCCCATTTCTCAAAATGCTCCGCGAAGAAATCCAACCCTTCTTCGACATCCGCCAACCGCGTTGAAGCACGCCAATGCCCTTTCGTGGGAAAGTTGACGATCGAGACTCCCGTGAGGTCACGGTAGTGATACGGCTTTCCGAGATTTACCTCTTTTCGGTCACACCGGGCGGCGTAGTCGGCGAACATCTCGGGGTATTCCTGCTTGAAGATTTGGGCGATGCCTTTGCCCATCACTCCCACGCAGTTCACCGTGTTCACCAGCGTCTGCATCTTGCTCGCGAACAGATCACCGATGAGGGGTTTGACTGTGCTGCTGGATGTCATGGCTCAACGAAAGAATAGGTCTGGTTTGATCTCAATGGGAAGCGGGAAGCCGCATGCTTCCAACCGGCTTTTAGCGGAAGCATCGACTACGTAGGCCCCAAGCAGGAAACGAACCGGAATTCTTTCAGGAATCAACGCTTCGGCGCATTTTGCACTGCTATGCCGCCACTCCTCGATCTGGTCGTCGGGGTGCTTCCAGCTTCGGGCGAAAACGTAATCGAGGTTGATATACGGCAATCGATCAGGAGCGGAAAAACGCACATATTTACTCGCCGCATTCTGATCGGTGATCACGGCACCCGGGATCGAAAGTATCTCCGTCGAAATGCGAAGGACGCATAACTCAGGCGCTTCGTCCCGACGTCGCGACATCATCGGGTTTCTCGCATCAAAATACACGTTCGCGTATTCGTGCAACGCGAGCCCGCCCGGAACTCGCTTCGCATCTCTTTTGTCCTGCACATCCTGAAGCGCGACGGAGCGATGCGGCAACTTTTCCGCTTCAACGTAGGACACGATCCCATGTTCCAAGATCGAAGGAATCGTATCGATCAGCGTGATGTTCTGAAATTCGTCGAGACGGCTCATATCCCTTTTTCCTGCTCAAAAACTCGCCCGCTCCGGCATCGCGCCTTCCGGCGCGAGATCAGCGCCGTTCGCGTAGCTCCAGCCCGTGTCCTGAAACCACTGGATGGCGAGTTGTTCGAGATGGTCTTCGGTGATCATTTCTAGAGTTGGCGGATAAATTGGAGGCTTAGCCGATATCCGAGTCCTTCAATTCTCGTTCCGTGATGCATCAAATTGACTGCCGAGAAAAATGGAAACCTGGGTGGAAACTGACCATTCACGGGCGGTGCGATCACTGCGTAGACAATTTCGAAATCATTGGGGGTGGGACGAGCGACTGGGACAAGTGCCGCGTGGGGCGCTTTGCCTAAACTCGTAAGCTTTCGCCTCACAGCGGTTCTAATCGTTTTGTCGTTTAAAAAAAGATCACCGGAAACGGACCCTTGAGAGAATAAATGGCTTAACGTCGCAGAAGAGGAACGCTTCTTGACGTGGATCAACTTTCGATCGTTTGAGAATAAGTCACAGAACTCGATGCTGCTCGTGGCTCCGGACGGACGAAATGGCTCTCGATCTAGTAACGCGAGGGCTGCGGCATTTGCAGCCTGTGCCCGAATATTGTAATCCCCTTCCGGCTCATCTGGATTGGCATCCGGCAACGGCGTGGGATTTACCCCTGCTGAAATTCGCGTAACAAACCCCTCTACTCTGGAGACATAAGTGGCGCTGATCTGAAACCACCGTCCATCAAAGAGAACGTATCGCTTTCCTTGAAACTGCGTCTCCCAGACGAGGCAGTCATAAATCGACCACTCTGCACGGAAGTCCGCGCCATTCTCGTAGCGAACTTTAACGCGATGACTCTTTAAATGTTCGATGTCGATTACTTGGCCACGGCGGTTAACGATCGCCAAATAGATGGGTAGGGACAAATCCGCAGAGACTTCATCTTGATTTCCCCCGGTGTAATTGAACTCTTCGATTTCGTCCCAGTTGACTACATCTGCGGGCGCCAAGTAAGCGTCACCACCACCAGCCTGTAGTTCATGGACAATGCGAGCATCGAGCGCAGCATGTTTTGAGGGGTCCGCCTCCTTGATATTATCAATCCAACCGAAGTTCGACCGATAGGCTGTTGAAGTGTAGGCAGCTGTCAGCTCAGTCAAAATCTGAGGTAGGTTTGCGAATGATAAAGTCGTTGTCACCCTCAGTGCATCCGCTCCAACAAATCGTTTAAACACGGCGTTGTTCTGAGCATCTCCCGCGACACCTCGGACTAATATGCGTCCAACATCTAAGTCGAAGCTGCCTAGTGAAGATGTTTTACTCGTTTGCGTCCGAGTAGAGACGACCAAATCCTCATAGGTTTTGGAATCGATGCTTCTCAGAGCATCGGGATTTACGCGATTCAAGGTGACCTTGAGACCAAAACCCCGTTCCCATGCGTTAGCATTCAGCAAGCTTTTTCCATGGCCGAAAGTAATTGCGAATTTCCTCCCGCCGTGTGTGACGATAAGCACAGCAGAACGGCTGGCTGAAATTGCGCCATTGATTGGGGCGTTGAGGAAGGGGGTTACCGTAGCTACCCACTCAGGTGTTCTTGTATTTTGAGGGCCCAAAAATAGGCTGCCGTCGACACCGGCAAGACCGACGAGAGGATGCTCTGTCGTAGATTTATCGGGATCGATCGCGTCCTGAATTTGATTTAATCCGGGCTTGAGCAGGAAAACTGTGAAAGTTGTCATGGCATTCCTTTTTCCCGATCATTCTACAGAATTAGACAGATATCGGATGCATCGCTCTCGAAGGAAATCCTTATATGTGAGTGTCAGTTTGGCATGCGCACTAAGGGAATTTTGAATTGCCGCGTTTGTGGCACTTAAGCCTTTTTGGACATCTTTCGACGGCAGCTCAATTGCGAGGTTTAAGAAATTCTCGGCCGGAGCTCTCCTCCTTCTCTTAACTGTTCCAATGGAGATACCGTCGAAACGAGCGAGCATGACTGGCTGCTTCAGAGCAATTCCGACGAGAGTAGGATCAAATCCCTCTCTGACTATAAATACTTCATAGGCTGGCGATGTAATTCCGATGTTGACAATCCAACACTGATCGATTGATCCAGCCCAAAGCAAATAGGGATTGTAAACGATATCGCCTCGCCTCACGACCTTGTAATTTTGGGTATTCTCCGTTGCGATCCTCTTGGCAAACCGCTCGCGCTGCAGAATTAATCCGGCACTCTCCGTGCACGTTAAAATTTCCGGCTCTTCTTGGTTTCCTAGCCTTTCCGTCGTTCGCTCTAAAACATCACCGAGCGTGAACGTTTCTAAGCGCGAGCTTTTGAAGTCATCAGCGCTCGTTGCCTCCAGTAAATTAACGGTGTCGTTATCACAGTGACGGGCCACTTCCGCGCACTTTATAATTTCAGTTAGATTCAATTGGCTATTAACTACAACATGCTCGAGCGCCGTGATGTAGGCTGAAGGAAAGAGAGCATATCGGTTTGCCGCCACGACTTCCGATTTCACTGCCTCAGAAAACCCTTTGACGGGCACGAATTGAAAATCCTTGGAGCGCCAGTTTTTGTATGTTGTTGCTATTGTAAGAACATCCTCTTCCGGCAGATCGTTCAATGTTCGAGATATCGGTCGGAAGCTTCTGCGAGCATCAATAAAAAGGATTTCCTTCCGACGATCTCGATAGGAACCGCCAGTCCTGTTCTTTGATATTATCCAAATGCTGGCGGCTATCGGTGTCGAAGTGAAAAGTTTGTCGGGAAGACTAACGATGCAATCTACTAGGTCCGCTTCGATTAGCGCTTTTCGGATAGCTCCTTCAGCGAGATCGTTTGAAGCTAGCGACATGTCCGCAAGAACGATGCCTGCCGTTCCATCTATCGTAAGATGATGAACCATGTGCTGGATCCAACCAAAGTTGGCGTTGCTCCTGGGCGGAGTGCCATAGCGCCAGCGTAAATCGCCCTCCAACTTTGCGTCCCACCATTCGGAATCATTAAAAAACGGGTTCGCCATCACGTAGTCGGCGCGCAGGTCGGGGTGCTGGTCGCTGGTGAAGGAGTTGGCCGGTTCCGCGCCGAAATTGAAGTCGATGCCGCGGATGGCCATGTTCATCGCGGCGAGGCGCCAGGTGGTGGGGTTGCTCTCCTGCCCGTAGACGGAGAGGTTGCCCAGCCGTCCGCCGTGCTCCTCGATGAAGCGCTCGCTCTGCACGAAGAACCCGCCGGAGCCCATGGCGGGATCGTAAACGCGCCCCTGGTAGGGCTCGAGCATCTCGACGATGAGGGAGACGATGGATTTTGGCGTGAAATACTGGCCGCCCTTTTTCCCCTCCGCGAGGGCAAACTGGCCGAGGAAATACTCGTAGACGTGGCCGAGGATGTCCTTCGCGTGCAGGTCGGCGTGCTCGAAGGGGATGGTGGCGATGAGATTGATGAGGCCGATCAGGCTCTCCGGCGGGAGCTGAAGCTGGGCGTATCGCTTGTCGAGGACGTTCTTGAGCTTGGGGTTCTCCTTCTCGACCGCGTCGAGCGCGTCGTCGATGAGCTTGCCGATGGAGGTGATTTTATAGATGGTCTTCTTCCCGTTGATGATTTCCACCTCCGTCCCCGGCGGGAGCGGAGCGCTATCCTGCAATGTCTTCCAGCGGGCAAGCGCCGGCACCCAGAAGACGTTTTTCTCAATGTAATAGTCGCGCTCTTCGAGCTCGGCGTGGATCGCCGCATCGTATTCCGCAACGGACTTAAAATCCGTTGGGTCGAGATAGTAGTCGCTCTTCGGATCGCGGAGCTGGGCCTCGATCTCGCGCTGGCGGATGGCGAAGGAGTCGGAGACGTATTTCAGGAAGATCAAGCCGAGGACGGCGTGCTTGTAAACGGCGGCGTCGAGGTTGGCGCGGAGCCGGTCGGCGGCGGACCAGAGTTTCTTGTCGAGGTCGCGGAGAAATGGGCGGGAATCAGCAGACATTGGATCGAAAAGGCGCGGTTCCAACCTAAGTTACCGGGAAGCGCGGTGGATGCGTTACTTAACGGGGCGGTAACCACGAAGGGAAGTGGAAAGAAGCCGGTTAAAAAGCGTTCGAACTCGGCAAAAAAGGGCTTACGTAACTTTCTCATTCCCAAAGACATTTCTCAGATGTCCAAAGCTGACGGGCGGATATCCGGTCAGCCGAAAGATTTCCTTTTCCGGGTTTCGGCTGTCCGGGGTCGGATACGGGGTTTCCGGGGTCGAGGCACGGCTGACCTGGGGAAGCCGGGAGGGCTCTTTTTCCGGTGGGAAGATTTCCTTTTCCGGCTATTGGCTCGCTGGTTCCAGCTCGCGACCGGGGCAGGATCAGCGGGGGCTTTCCAAAGAAAGCGGCGGGATGGAGCGCTCCATCCCGCCGCGGGTTGTGGTCGTCGATGACCGGGACGGGCATCGACGCGGACCGGTGCGCTACGGCCTAGGCGGCTCGGTGGGTTTTGCCGGGGCCTGCGACATGCCGCCGCGGATCTTGTGCAGGCTTGCAACGAACGGGTGATCCTTACCTAGCGCGCCCTCGGCGGAACTGACGCTGGCGCTGGCCAGGTCGTAGTTCCGCTCCAGGTCGGCCCGGCGGGCGTCCACCGCCGTCTTCAAGGCGACTTCGAGCTGGGCGACGAGGATGTCGTCGGTCTTGACGGTCGCCTCGCCGCTTTCGAGGGCGGTGATGCGCATCGCCGGGTCCCAGCCGCTGCCAGGCGCCGCGGGCTGCCCTGCAACGAGAATGGCTTTGTTGCCTTCGAGTTCGGTGATGATCTGACTGATGAAGGATGCCTTGTCGGCGTCGGTGAGGGAGGCCATGATGTTTGATGGATGGGTTGGATGGTGGAGCGGGCGGCGTCGTGCCGATTTCTCCGCGCGGACGGTGGTTGCAGGCTCTGTCTTTGCGGCCCTCGTTTTCCCTTAAGAGAAATTCGGGGGAGATGGCAAGAATTGATTCGGCAAGATGTTATTTCATGCGGCGATGGATGCACGGTCGAGATTGGCGGGGCGGGCGGAACTCGGACGAAATGGGATGGGCATGCGCGCGCGGCGGATTTATCAATGCGTCCATGTTCCCTCGGTCTTTCGCCGGAAGCTCTCTGCGTTTTCAACGCACTTTTTGCGGGTTGTTTTTGTTTGCCGGCGCCGTTGTCGCCGGGTCGGCGGGGGCCGTCCCCTCTCGTCTGCCGGCGGAAGATCGCGCGGGCCGTGAGTTCGCCTACGTGCCTGACGCGGATTTTGCGGCGGAGCTTCGCCGGGATCCGCTCGTGGCCCGGGCGACGGCGGCGATGCTTGGCTTTGCGCGTCGGTCGTGGGAGCAGGGGGTCGCCGGGCAGGCTCTCCTGGAGGCGGGGGACCGGGAAGGGGCCGTCGCTCTCGCGCGGGCGTCCCTCGTGGACGTGAATGGCGAGGGGATCGTCGCGGCCTCGGGCGGCTCGACCACGGATCCGCTCATGCTGGGGGATTGCCTGTGGTGGGCGGCGCGACGGACGGGCGATCCGGTGCTCGGGAGGGCGGCCGATGCGATGCTCGGGTTCGCCCGGGCGGGCGCGCCGCGCGCGGAGGACGGCACGCCGTATCACATGGCCGGGGCGCGCGAGATGTGGTCGGACGGGACTTTTACGACGCCGCCGTTCCTGGCGGCCGCGGGATTTTACGACGAGGCGGTCGCGCAGCTGCTCGGCGTGCGCCGGCGGCTTTGGGACGCGGAGAAAAAGTTGATGCGTCACGTTTGGTCGGAGCGGGACGGGAAGTTCGTCGATGCGAGGTGCTGGGGCGGCGGCAACGGCTGGACGGCGGCGGCGTTCGCGCGCGTGATTCGTTCGCTGCCGCCGGACCGGGGCGCGGACCGCGGGAGGCTGGCGGGGATGCTGCGCGAGCTGCTCGACGGCTGCCTGGCGCACGAGCGGAAGGACGGCCTTTTTCATGACGAGGTGGACAATCCCGCGTCCTTCGTGGAGACGAATCTCGCGGCGATGCTGGCCTACTCGATCTACGAAAGCGTGCGCGGCGGGTGGCTGCCGGCGAGCTATCGGGGGGCGGCCGATCGGATGCGGGCCGCGGTGCGGGCGAAGGTGGACGAGGCCGGGTTCGTGCGGGGGGTGGCGGGCGCGCCGGGCTTCGACCGGCCGGGCGTGTCGGCGGAGGGGCAGGCGTTCTTTCTGCTCATGGAATCGGCCGCGCGCAAGGCGGGGCGAGTCGTCGCGTCGCGGGGAAAATCGTCCGCGGGGTGATCGCGGTCGGGCGCCGGAAGCGCGCGCGGGATGGGGCTGGATTTTTCCGCGCGGGGCCTTATGCCTGCCGGGATGACCGCGCCGGAATCCGACCGCTTTCCCGCCCTGGATGCGCTGCGGGGCGTGCGGGCGGCTTTTCTCGCGCGGATGCCCGGCGTCGATGTCGACGCGGACCGCGATACGGTGCTGGCCCGCCTGGGGCCCGCGCACGACGCGCTTCGGGCGCGGCTCGGTTTCGGCCCGCCGGCGTTCGCCGGCCAGGTGCATGGCGACGGGATCGGGGTCGTCTCGGAGCCGGGTTTTCATCCCGGCGTGGATGGTCTGGTGACCGCGACCCCGGGCCTCGCGCTGGGGATTTACGTCGCGGATTGCGCGGCGATTTTGCTCGTCGATCCGCGGCGCCGGGCGATCGCGCTTTTGCATTCCGGCCGCCGGGGGACGGAGGCGAACATCCTGGCCCGCGGGGTGGGCGCGCTGCGGGAAAATTTTTCGGTCGACCCGGGCGATCTCGTCGTGGTGGTGTCGCCGTGCATTCGTCCGCCGCATTACGAGGTGGACTTCGCCGCGGACATCGCCGCGCAGGCCCGCGCGCTCGGGGTGGGCGCGTGTCACGATGCGGGCGTGTGCACGGCGTCGGCGCCGGAGCGTTATTATTCCTACCGCCGCGAGCGGGGCCGCACCGGCCGCATGCTCGCGCTGCTCTCGATCTCATGACGGGCGCGCCTTCACGAATCCCGCGGAACGCGCGCCGGAAGCGTGCGCTCCCCATTTCTTCATGAGCCGGCGCGCCTTCGATCCCGCCGCGCCCGAGCGCATGGATGTCGAGCAGCCGGTCTCGCCGGAACTCGAGCGCGACCTGGCCAATCTTGTCACGCTCAACCGCGTCTTCGGCAGCCACGCGCTGGTGCTGGGTTTTCTTCGCCTGCGCCTGAGCGCGGCCAAAAGCTGGCGCATCCTCGATCTGGCGACGGGCTCCGGCGACATTCCGCGCGCCATCGCGGCGTGGGCCGCGCACGCCGGGATCAGGGTTCACATCGACGCGGTCGATCAACAGGCCTCGACCCTTGCCATTGCCCGCCGGCTTTCCGCGGGCGTTTCCCCGGTCGTTTACCATCAGGGCGACATCCGGGAGTTTGGCGCCGGCCAATCCTGGGACGTCGTCCTCTGCTCGCTCGCGCTGCATCATTTTTCCGAGGGCGACGCGGTCCGCATCCTGACGCACGCCGCCGCGCTCGCGCGCCATCACGTGCTCGTCGCGGACCTGCGCCGCTGCGCGGCCGGCACGTTCGGCGTCGACCTGCTCACGGCGACCGTGATGCGCGAACCCATGACGGTGGCCGACGCGCGGGCCTCGGTGCGGCGCGCGTTTTCCTTCGAGGAACTCGCCGGCCTGGCCCGCGCGGCCAATTGGGAAAACTTTTCCCACGCCCGTCGATTCTGCTTTCGCCAGGCGATCTGGATGGATCGCTGAGCGGAATTTTTGAATCTGGAAAACAGGAAGCCAGGAAAATGACCTCCGGCTTCGTCGGCGATGAATTTGAGCGCGGGAAAAGGGGAAAAGGGGTGAGCGATTGATATTCCCTTCCTTCGCGCCAGCCTGCATTTTCCTGGCTTCCTGGCTTCCAGATTCCCTCCTCTCTTCCCCTTTCGATCGGCTCGGATCTGAATCTGGAAAACAGGAAGCCAGGAAAATGACCTCGGGCTTCGTCGGCGATGAATTTGAGCGCGGGAAAAGGGGAAAAGGAGAAAGGGGTGAGTGAGTGATATCCCCTTCCTTCGCGCCAGCCTGCATTTTCCTGGCTTCCTGGCTTCCAGATTTCATCCCCTCCCCTTTTCCCCTTTTCCCGCGCCCATCCTCATTTTCCTGGCCTCCTGGCTTCCACATTCCCTCCTCTCTTCTCCTTTCCGCGCCCATCCTCATTTTCCTGGTTTCCTGAGTTCCAGATTCCCTCTACTCCTCAAGCAATGAACAGCATGACCGGCTATGGACGCGGCGACGCCATCGCGGCTGGCATGCGCTGCGTGGTCGAATGCGCGTCGGTGAACCGCAAGGGCATCGAGGTGGCCTGCCAGCTTCCGCGCGAGCTTGCGGCGCTGGAGACCGCGATCCGCGAGGTCGTGTCGAAGCGCGTCGCGCGCGGTCGCGTGAACGTCGGCGTCACGTTCACGACCACGGAAGCGGCCGCCGCGACCGAGATCGACCATGCGTTCGCCCGTGCCCTCCTGCGCGACATTCACAAGCTGCAGCGCGATCTCGCGCTCGGCGGGGAGGTCGACGTGAATACGCTCCTCGCCGCCCCCGGGGTGATCCGCACCGCGCAGAAAGCCGCCGGCGACTACGAGCCGCTCCTCACGCGCGCGCTCGGGGCCGCCCTCTCGGCGATGATCGCAATGCGCGCCCGCGAAGGACGCCAGCTTCGCCGCGACCTCGAGAAACGCCTCGCCACGCTTCGGAAAAATCGCGCGCGCATGGCGAGACTCGCGCCGGAAATCGTGACGCGCTACCGCCAGGAATTACGCGCCCGCCTTGCCCGCGCCGACCTCGATCTCCCGCTCGACGACATCCGGCTCACCACCGAAATCGCGCTTTTTGCCGAGCGCTGCGACGTCTCCGAGGAGCTCACGCGGCTCGACAGCCACTTCGCGCAGTTTGCGGAGAAATTCGACCTCGCCGAGCCGACCGGGCGGGCGATGGAATTTCTCACGCAGGAAATTTATCGCGAGCTGAACACCCTCGGCTCGAAGGCCGGAGACTCCGCGCTCACGCGGCTCGTGGTGGACTCCAAGGTCGAGCTCGATAAGATCCGCGAGCAGGTTCTCAATGTCGAATAACCCTCCCACCTTCACCCGCACGGGCATCCTCTTCGTGCTGTCCGCCCCGTCCGGCGCGGGCAAGACCACGCTCACCACCTCGCTTCGCCAGAAGCCCGACTTCGTGTACGCCGTGTCCTGCACCACCCGCCGGCCGCGGGCGGGCGAGATTCCCGGCGAGGATTATATTTTTCTGAGCGACCGGGATTTTCTCGACCGCGTCGCGGCGGGCGAATTTCTCGAGCACGCCGAGGTCCACGGCCGCCACTACGGCACGTTGAAGCAGACCGTGAGCGACCAGCTGCGGCTCGGGGTCGACGTGCTGGTCGACATCGACACGCAAGGCGCGGCGAACATCCGCGCCTGCGAAGACGCCTTCATTCAATCCGCCCTCGCCGACGTGTTCATCATGCCGCCCAGCCTCGAGGAGCTGCGCCGCCGCCTGACCCGCCGCGGCACGGAGACAACGGAGCAGATCGAAATCCGGATCCAGAATGCCGCCGCGGAGATGGAACGTTGGCGCGAATATCGCTACACCTTGATCAGCGGTTCCATGGAAGAGGACATCGAAAAATTTCGCGCCGTCATGCGCGCCGAGCGTTACCTTAGCCGGAGGCTGATGCCGCCGGACTCGATGGTCGAGGGATGATGGTCAAGAAAAAACGCGGCTTGAAATGAAGACGATCGTGCTGGGCGTGGGGGGCTCGATTGCCGCTTACAAGGCGGCGGACCTGACGAGCCGGCTGGCCAAGCGTGGGTTCGACATCCACGTGGTGATGACGCGGTCGGCGACGGAGTTCGTGACGCCGCTCACGTTCAAGACACTCTCGCGAAATCCCGTCACCGTATCGGTCTTCGACGAGAAGGATTCATGGCATCCCGGCCACATCGATCTCGCCGACCGCGCCGCGCTGTTGCTGGTGGCGCCCGCCACCGCGAACCTCATCGCGAAACTCGCGAACGGCATCGCGGATGACGCGTTGACGTCCATCGCGCTCGCGACGCGCGCGCCGATCCTGATCGCTCCGGCCATGAACGGAAAAATGTGGGATCACGCCGCGACCAAAAAAAACGTCGGACTTCTCCGCGAGCGCGGCGCGGATTTCATCGGTCCGGAGGAGGGCCTCCTCGCCTGTGGTTACGAGGGTCTCGGGCGATTGTGGAACGGGGACGACATCGTCGCGCGCGTGGAGGAGACGTTGAACCGGCGTGCCGACGAGACGGAATTGCCAACGAAAAAATCAAGCGAAAATGCAAATACTCGTTGACGCGTTTCCGCCGAAAACTTATTCACAACGGCAGTGAGTTATTCACATTTTTTCCACACTTTCCGCCCCTGCGGTAAGAAGGGGGGGATATCAAATGGCAGTTAAAAAACCTGCAGCCAAAACACCGGTCGCCAAGAAAGCGCCGGCGAAAGCCGCCGCAAAGCCGGCCGTCAAAAAAGCCGCTCCCGCGAAGGCCGCCGCCAAGAAGCCGGTCGCCAAGAAGGCCGTCGCAAAACCAGCGGTGAAGAAGCCCGCCGCAAAGAAAGCGGCTCCGAAGAAAAAATAACCCCAACCCTTCCTCGTTTGTCTTGCGACAAACGGCGAAGCAACTTGATTGGGAGAAGCAGTCCAAGCGGCCGCTTCTCCCAATTGCTTTTACGGGGGTGCGCGGACTTTCCCGAGCGCGGCATCCCGAGGTTCCGACTTGGACGAAGATTCGTGCGGAACCGAGATCGCGCTTCGTCGGGTCGGCGCCAATCAGGTTGTCGCCGCCCCGCTCCGTCGGGGCGTTTTTGCGTTGCGGCGCTCTCCCCGGCACGGCGACGGAGCGCCGTGGCGACAAGGAACGCCGCTCAGAAATTCACCCTGTATGTAGCCGCCCCGCTCCGTCGGGGCGTTTTTGCGTTGCGGCGCTCTCCCCGGCACGGCGACGGAGCGCCGTGGCGACAAGGAACGCCGCTCAGAAATTCACCCTGTCGCCGCCCCGCTCCGTCGGGGCGCCGGGGGGCGCGTCCCCTCTCGCCACACGGCGACGGAGCGCCGTGGCGACAAGGAACGCCGCTCAGAAATTCACCCTGTCGCCGCCCCGCTCCGTCGGGGCGCCGGGGGGCGCGTCCCCTCACGCCGTACGGCGACAGAGCGCCGTGGCGACAAGGAACGCCGCTCAGAAATTCACCCTGTAGCCGCCCCGCTCCGTCGGGGCGCCGGGGGACGCGTCCCTTCACGCCGCACGGCGACGGAGCGCCGTGGCGACAAGGAACGCCGCGCAGAAATTCACCCTGCCGCCGCCCCGCTCCGTCGGGGCGTTTTTGCGTTGCGGCGTTCTCCCCCGGCACGGCGACGGAGCGCCGTGGCGACAACGGGGAATCAGGCGGCGTCGAGTTTGGCGACGAGGTCGCTCTTGCTCGTCAGTCCCGTGATCTGGTCCTTCTTCTCGCCACCTTTGAAGATCAGGATCGTCGGGATCGCTTGAATGCGAAATTTCGCGGCGGTCTCGGGGCAGTCGTCCACGTTGACCTTGCCGACCTTGACCGCGCCCGCCTTCTCGTCGGCGATCTCGTCGATCAGAGGCGCGATCATGCGGCAGGGACCGCACCAGGGCGCCCAGAAGTCGACAAGCACGGGCGTGGAGGACGCAAGCACTTCGGCTTCGAAGTTCGCGTCGGTGAGTTCGATGACGTTTGCGTTGGCCATGGCTTAGAAAACAAGGGTTGCGTTCCGGAAGAGGAGCGGTCTCGCGTCCTTACGAAATCATGAACCAAACTTGAACGAGCAGGGCGATGACGGCGGTGGCAAGGGCGGCGAGGGCGAGGTTCATGGGGATTTCTTCTTCGGTGATGACCGCGACGGCGGAGGGTTCGGTGGACGGGACTTTGAATGCGGCGCTGGAGGTCTGGGTCGGAACGGGCCGGGGCTGCAAACGGACGGTGGCCTGCGGCTTGGGCGCGATCCCGGGACTGGAGGCGACTTTGGCGGTTTCTTTTTTTGGCTGCGGCTTCACCGCGACGGGCGTGGGACCGACGGAGGCGGGACGGGGGACGCCGGAAGCCGCGCCCGCGGGGGTGGAGAGAGGTTTCGGCGCGAGCGGGGCGCTCGGCGGCCCGGGAGGCTTGGGGGCGCCAGGGAAGCTCGGCGGTTTCGGAATGCCCGGAGCGGAAGGTGGCTGCAAGCTGGCGGGGGCGGACGGCAGGGAGGGCGGCGGGACCGCCGGAGCACTGGGCGGAGCGGCCACCGGTTTCGGCGGAAGGTTGATCATGGCCGACTCGCGGGGGGTGGACGCGAGAGGTTGCCCTTCCCGACGGGGCGGCAGGACGATGCGCACGGTTTCTTTTTTCGGTTCGCTCATGATGAATGCTTGAGGTCGCGGAGTTCCAGGGTGGTGAGAGACAAGGTCCGGTTTTTCCAAAATCACCCGGCGCTGTCAATCTCGCAAGGGCCGCCCGCGGTCGAAATTAGATCCGGCGACGTTTCGTCACCGCCCGGCGGGCGCCTGGCTGGGAACCTGCGCCGACGCGGTCTTGCTGGACTTCAACAATTCGATGAGGTCGGCGTCGATCAGGAGCGCTTCGTTGCGAATGGCATCGGGCAACGCCACGTCGTCCTTTTCCTCTTTGTTCGCCTTATCGTCATCATCATCGGCGACATCGAAGAGCGAGGCTTTTTTCTTGCGGTCGAAGGCGACCTTCTGAAGCTCGGGTTTCGCGACGTTATCGAGGGTCACTTCGTAGGCCACGGCTTCGAAGGGCTGCCCGGTTTTCTTTCGGTCCTTTTGGCGGGTTTCCCGGCGCGTCTTTTCATCGGCGATCTCCTTCTTGCGGGTCTCCAGGTTTACCGAGATCCGATTTTCGGGGAAGCGTTTGCGAATGCGCTCCATGTCTTCGGAAATGTAGCGGAATTCGGGATCCGAGCTGACCCGGGTGGCGGAAAGGGCCTGGAGCTGCGTCCGAATGGATGCGAGTTCGTCGGCGCGATCGATGCGCTGCGGGGCGACCTCGTCGTAGGGCAGCGGATTGGGCAGGGCGCCCTCCCCGATCTCGGGATTGTCC
The DNA here is from genome assembly GCA_964247025.1 of uncultured Chthoniobacterales bacterium. Lineage (GTDB taxonomy): Bacteria > Verrucomicrobiota > Verrucomicrobiia > Chthoniobacterales > JAATET01 > JAATET01. The sequence goes on along the minus strand of CAXTSM010000005.1, from coordinate 89,994 downwards.
GTGAGGGACGGCAGGACGATGTCGGATTTCACGCCTTCGAGCTGGGTGGACCCGCCAAGGACGCGATAGAATTTCTGGATCGTCAATTTGAGCGCGCCGGCGTCCGCGGAGCCAAGGCTGAAGAAGGGCATGAAGCGCCCGATATCGAGCATCGTCTGCACGGTGCCCTTGCCGAAGCTGCGCTCGTCTCCGACGATCACCGCGCGGCCATAATCCTGCAGCGCGGCGGCGAAAATCTCGCTCGCGGAGGCGCTGAGGCGGTTCGTCACCACGACGAGCGGACCCTCGTAGGCGGCGTGGGAGTTTTTGTCGAAGGAGACGACGACCTTGCCGTTCGAGTCCTTCTGCTGGACCACGGGCCCCTTGGGAATGAACAACCCGGTCAGATTGATGGCTTCGTCCAGGGAACCGCCGCCGTCCTGGCGCAAGTCGATGACGAGGCCTTGGATGTTTTCCTTCTTGAGGCGCTCGAGCAGCTGCGAGACGTCCTTCGTGGTGCTCACGGCATTCTCGTCGCCGCTACGCTCGAGATCGGCGTAGAACGACGGGAGCTCGATCCAACCGATGCGGGCGACCCGGCCGTCCAGGCGCGTGAGGTCGATGATTTCCGCGCTCGCCTTTTGCTCCTTCAACTGCACCTCGTCGCGGCGGATCGGGATGATCTTGCGCTTCGACGGATCGGTGGCGCTTGCCGGGATGACCTGCAGCCTCACGGTGGTGCCGCGCTTGCCGCGGATTTTTCCGACCACTTTGTCGAGCTTCATGTCGACGACGTCCTCGAACTGGTCGTCGCCCTGCGCGACGGCGGCGATGCGGTCGTTCACCTTCAACCGGCCGTCAAGATCCGCCGGGCCGCCGGGCACGACTTCCTTGATCTTCGCGTAGCCGTCCTCGCTCTGAAGCACGGCGCCGACGCCGTCGAGCGACTTCTTCATCTCGATCTCGAAGTTCGCCAGTTCGGACGGGCTCATGTATTCCGAGTGCGGATCGTAGGTGCGGGAAAGCGCGCCGAGGAAACCGGAGACGATGCTCTCGTCGTCCATTTCGTTGAGGTTGCGCAAAAGCTGGTCCTGGCGCCGCTTCACGATCTTCGTCGGCGGATCGATGGCGTGTTCGTTCAGCGTTTCCTGGAGCAGCTCGGCTTCGACCCGCAGGCGCCAGAGTCCGTCGAGTTCGTCCTCGCTTTTCGCCCACGGCGCGTCCTTGCGGTCGAGGGCGACCGTGTCGTGGGACTTGAAGTCGAACTTCTCGTCGGCGACCTTTTTATTGCTGGCGACGCGATCGCTGACGCGCTGTTTATAGAGCTCGAAGATCTCGCGCGAGGGGTTGAGGTCCCCGGTGAGAATCGCGTCGTCCAGGGTGGCGGCATATTTCGCCTTGAAACCATCCACGTCCGCCGTCGTGAAAAACAACTTATTGGCGTCGAGGTCCCTGAGATATTGCTCGAGGAGCTTCCGGGAGATCTCGTCGTCGAGCTTGTGCCTGGAATAATGGGCCTGCTCGAGGAGTCGCGCGACGGACACGGCCACCTTGTCGAGGTCGGTCGCCCACGCGGAGCCGGCGACTAAAACGGCAAGAATCGCCGCGGAAAGGAATCTCATGCGGGATAAACTTGCAGACGACGGAACGAAAATCAAACTGCGCATGGCAGTATGACCATCTTTCCATGATTCGGTTCGAACAATTTACCGGCGGCATCCTCGACACGAACTCTTTTCTGCTCCGCGGCCCCACGGGCAACGTGCTCGTCGACGCGCCCCAGGGCGCCGACGCGCGCTTCTCGGGCGAGCGGATCGACGCGCTTCTCCTCACGCACGGGCACTTCGACCACGTCGCCGACGCGGCCGCGCTCCAGCGGCGCCATGGCTGCCGCGTCTATTTCCACTCCGATACGCGCCCCATGATCACCGATCCGAATTTTTTCCGCGATTGGGGATTCGCGCTGGAGATCGAGCCTGTGATCGGCGGTGAATTGCTGTCGGCGACCCCGCACTGGGAGGTGGCCGGCATCCCCTTCGCGGTCCTGGAAGTGCCGGGGCACTGCCCGGGCAGCCTGTGTTTTTACTCCGCGGCGGAAGGCACGCTCTACGGCGGCGACGTCTTGTTCCGCGGCGGGATCGGCCGCTGGGACCTCCCCGGCGGCGACCACGATCTCCTCGTCAACGGAATCCGGGCAAAAATTCTTCCCCTCCCCGAAGCCACCCGCGTGTTTTCCGGGCACGGGCCGGCCACGACCATCGGCCTCGAACGCGCCTCGAACGGCTGGCTCCGCGCCTGATTTTTCTTCTCCCTGGCGGACGTTCTTTTCTGGACTTTACGCGCGCCTTGGCGAACTTGTCCGGACCCACTCCTCTCAGCAAACATGCCAAATTTCACCTACATCGCGCTCGATGCGCGGGGCCAGCAAGTAACCGGGGTCATCGAAGCCGCCTCGCAAAACGAAGCCGTCGGCGCGTTGCGCCAGGCCGGCTATTTTCCAAAATCGGTGGACGTGGAATCGAAGGCCTCCAAGGCCAAGGCCGCAAAAGCCGTGACCCCCAAGTCGGGCGCCCCGGCCAAGGGCGGCGGGTCGCTGTTCAAGAAACAAACCGTCAAGGGCAAGACCCTGATGATTTTCACCCGCCAGCTCGCGACGCTGATCGACGCGGGGCTTCCGCTGCTGCGCAGCCTCACCGTGCTCGCGAAGCAGGAGAAGGATCTCGTCCTTCGATCCACCATCACGCAGCTCGCGGAATCCGTCCAAGGCGGCAGCACCTTCTCCGACAGCCTCTCCGTGCACCCCAAGATTTTCAACAAGCTCTACGTGAACATGGTGAAGGCCGGCGAGCTCGGCGGTGTGCTCGAGCTCGTGCTGCTGCGGCTCGCGGAGTTCCAGGAAAAGGCGCAGCGGATCAAGAACAAGGTCGTCGCCGCGATGTTCTATCCGCTCATCGTGCTTCTCATCGCGATCATCATCCTCGTCTTCCTGCTCATCTTCATCGTTCCGAAATTCGAGGCGATCTTCGCCGACATGCTTGGCGGCAAGCCGCTTCCGGCCCTCACCCGCTTCGTCATCGGCGCCAGCGACATGGTGAAGAACCACATCCTCGAGATCGGCGTCGTCATCGTCGTCGCGGTCATCGGCTATCGGCTCGCGGTCCGCACCGCCAAGGGCCTGCGCGCCATGGATACGGTCAAGCTCCGCGCGCCGTTGTTCGGCGATCTCACCCGCAAGAGCGCGATTTCCCGTTTCAGCCGCACCCTTGGCACGCTCGTCACCAGCGGCGTCCCGATCCTTCAGGCCCTCACGATCACCCGCGAGACGGCCGGCAACGTCATCATCGCGGACGCGATCACGAAAGTTCACGACGCCGTCAAGGAGGGTGAATCCATCGTCGCTCCGCTGGAAGCCAGTGGCGTCTTTCCACCGATGGTGATCAGCATGATCGACGTTGGCGAGGAGACCGGCCAGCTCCCCGAAATGCTGCTCAAGATCGCGGAGGTCTACGACGACGAAGTCGACAACGCCGTCCAGGGTCTGACTTCGCTGCTGGAGCCAATCATGATCGTGATGCTCGCCGTCGTCGTCGGAACGATCGTCATCGCGCTCTTCCTTCCGCTCATCAGCATCATCAGCGGCCTGCAGGGCGGCGCGAACGGCTGACGCGATCGGATTTCCCCGGAATATGAAGTCAAGACCAGCCCTCCCCTTGGCGGCGTCCCTGCGCGCCTTCACCCTCATCGAGCTTTTGGTGGTCATCGCCATTATTGCGATCCTCGCCGGCCTGCTGCTGTCGACCGCCGGCTACATGCAGGAGAAGGCGGCACGCTCCCGCGCCGAGGCGGAAATCAAGGCCGTCGAAGCCGCGTTGGAAAACTACAAGGTCGATTTCGGCAGTTATCCGACGGGCACCACCACCGTGGCGCTCGTCAACGCATTGATGCCGACCGATCCCGCCCAGAAAGTCTACTTCAGCTTCCCGAACAAGATGTTGAGCACTCCGACCGGGGCCACCCGGGAATTGGTCGACCCGTTCGGAAACAACTATCATTACAAGTTTCCCGGCGACCCGAATCAGAGCGGAGCGGATTTCTTCGATCTGTGGTCGCAGGGAAAAGGCGGATCTCCCGGCAACGACAACAGTCCGGACAAGTGGATCAAAAATTGGTAGCGGCCCGGCTGGTCAGCTCGCGACGCTGATCTCCGTCCAACGGTCCGCCACGATCTGCGACCAGGTCTCCAGGTCCTCCCGCTCGGCGATCAGCGAATCCGGCGTGACGAATTCCAGTCTCGCGATCGCCGCTTCACCGGGAGTCACCGCCGCCGAGGCCAGCTCGACGCAGTGCACCACGCCCAGGTGGACCCGCCCGACCTCGTTGGAATCGTCGTTGATGAGTCCCACGACTCGGTCGGTAAAGCCGCCTTCGAGCCGAAGTTCCTCGTTGATCTCACGCTCCACCGCGATGCGGTAGGCGTCTTCGTTGAACGCGAAGAGCCCCTCGTCGGAGTCGTTGATGTGCCCGCCGATGCCAATCGAGGCCTTCGCCACCAGCCGCTTTTCCCCCGACTTGCCACCGCGGACGTAGCGCAGGATTTTCCCGCCGTGCGTGAACACCGCGTAGGGAATGATTTGCTTGAGCGATGGGTCCGTTTCCGCCGTGGACCGCGGGGCGAAAAAATTGTTCTCCCGCCGCAGGAACACTTCGAGATACCGACGCGGCTCGGCGCAAAATCCCTGGAAGCTTCCCAACTGGTCGAAAAGAGAGCGGCGGACAACGAGAACCTGTTCGTCGGGTTTGGGCATTTCGCGACTGTGCGATCCCGGTCCGCGACGCTCAAGGCGATTCCTCGAGATAAGCCGACAACCGGGAGCGGAGTTCCGTCCGCGCGCGAAACAACATGCTTTTCACCGCGGGCACGGTCACCCCGAGCACCACCGCGATATCCTCGTAGGGCATGTCCTCGTAGCGCCGCAGCACCAGCGCCATGCGCGGCTGCTCGGAGAGGGATTGGATCGCGGCGTCGATCGCCGCTTGCAACTCCGCGGTCGCCATGGTCTCGGCCGGCGTGGAGATGGAATCGTCGGCAAATTCCCGCGGCGGACGGCCCTCCTCGTCGTCTTCGAGGGGAACCGTCCGGGCGCGACCGCGACGCCGGGCTTCGTTGAACACGAGGTTCCGCGTGATCGTGAGCAGCCACGTCGTGAACTTTGCGCTCGGTTCCCAGCGCGCGGCATTTCTCCAGACGCGGACGAATACCACCTGCGCGAGGTCCTCGGCCCCCTCGAAGCCTCCGAGCATGCGCGTGATCGTGCCGATCACCCGAGACTGGTGACGCTCCACCAGCTCGGTGAATGCCCCCGTGTCCCCCGCCTGGACACGCCGCATCAGGTCAAGGTCGTCGTTTTCGGCGGGAGGCTCGGCCATCGAAAATCCATACTGCGGCCTGGGGGATTCCACCACCAGCATCGAACCCCGGCGCCGGCGACGCGATGCGCGATTTCGTCTCGCGCGGCACGCGCGATTTCGTTGTATGCTCTCGCCCTTCCATGCCCGTCGTCGCCAGTTACTGCAGCACCTTTCTCAAGCCGGAGATGCTTCACATCTACCGCCAGGTCACGGGACTGCGCGAGTTCCAGACGTTTGTCATGACCCGCGAGCGGCTGCACCCGGACCGATTTCCCTTCGACCAGGTCGAGTTCCTCCCGAAGCCGAGCAACTTCCTGCGGCGCTTCTACAAGAAATATATTCTGCGCCTGGAGCCCGTGTTCTATCGCGGCGAATACAAGCAGCTTTCCGAGGTCCTCGCGCGGCGGCAGGCCGATCTTTTGCACGTCTATTTCGGGCACACCGGCGTGCACCTGCTGCCGTTTTTTCGCAATTGGAGCGGCCCCGCGCTGGTTTCCTTCCACGGGATGGACATCGCGCCGCGCATCGACGAGCCGGGCTACGACGGGCGAATGCGCGCGCTGCTCCAGGAACTTCCCCTCGTCCTCGCGCGCAGCGAATCCCTCGCGCGCAGACTTGCCGCTCTCGGCTGCGACCCGCGGAAGATCCGCATCAATCGCACCGGGATCCCGCTCGAGGCCTTTCCCTTCCGCGAGCGCGTTCCCCCTGCCGATGGGGGATGGCGCCTGGTGCAGGCCTCGCGGTTGATCGAAAAAAAAGGGCTCGACGACGCGCTGCGGGCGTTTGCCGCTTTTCGTTTCACGCATCCGGCCGCGACGTTCACGATCGCGGGCGACGGTCCCCAGCGCAAGACGCTCGAAGCCCTTGCCGGTTCCCTGAACGTGGCCGAGGCGGTGCGATTCGTCGGCTTTCGGTCGCAGGAAGAGCTCCGGGACCTCTACGAACGCAGCCACGCGTTTTTGCATCCCAGCCGGACGACCGGCCGACAGGACCAGGAAGGCGTTCCGAACTCGATGCTGGAGGCCATGGCCAGCGGACTCCCGGTCGTGGCCACGATTCACGGAGGCATTCCCGAGGCGGTCGATCACGGCGCTTCGGGTCTTCTTTCGCCCGAGCGGGACTGGGAAAGCCTGCGCGACTCCCTGCTCGCGCTGGCGGGTGATCCCGGACGATTCGTCGCGATGGGCCGCGCCGCGTCGGAATCCGTCCGGGAGAGGTTTGAGCAGCGGGCGGCGATCTTGGCGCTCGAAGGATTCTACGCGGAACGCATCGAGCTACACCGTCTCAAGGCGAGGCGGTAGATCGGCTTTGCGACCGCGGTGAACTTCCTCTGAAATTCCGTTTCGGGATATTCCCGACCGTCGTCCCAGGGGATGATCATGAACCCGTCGAAGCCGCTTGCCGCCTCGGTCATGGCGAGAAAATAGGATTCGTCGTCCGTCATCAATCTCAGCGAGCCCTCCTCGCCGAGCGATCGCCAGGCGGCGCGCAAAAACTCGTCTTTGACCAATCGCCGGGAGTGGTGCCGACGCTTGGGCCACGGATCGGGAAACGAAACGTGGATCACGTTTGCGCATGAGGCGGGCAGCGCCCGCAGGGCGCGAAGTCCCTCGCCTTGCACGACGTGAGCGTTGGGCAGGGCTCGACGCGTGATTTTTTCCAGGCACCGTTCGACCCGATGGCGCTGCCGCTCGACGCCGAGGAAATGAATCGATGGATGGAGCTGGGCCATGGCCACGACGAAAACTCCGCGGTGGCAACCGAGGTCGATCTCCAGCGAGCCTCCCGGCGGGACCCAGTCGAACGAAAGAAGCGTGTCGGAATGATCTCCGCCCGACGAAGCCGGCACGTCGATCTTTTTGCGGTGGGCGAGATCCCCTCGCGACGACGACGTCATCGGCCGCGCGATCAGGCCGCCGACTTGTCCTGCTTGCGGCGGATGAGCGGCGAGCGTTTGCCCTCCACGACGGCGCGGTTCACCGTCACCTCGGCGATGTCCTCGCGGCTCGGCGCCTCATACATGATGTCGAGCATGAGGCGCTCCATCATGGCGCGCAGGGCGCGGGCCCCGGTTCCCTTTTTCACGGCCTCCGCGGCCATCGCGCGCAAGGCGTCCTTCGTGACGGTAAGACCCACGCCGTCCATCGCCATGAGCTTGGAATACTGCTTCACCATCGCGTTTTTCGGCTCCGTGAGAATGAGCATCAACTCGTCCTCGGTGAGCGGATCGAGCGCGGTCACGACCGGGAGGCGGCCGATGAATTCCGGAATGAGCCCGAAGCTCAGCAAATCCTCCGGCTCCACCGCCCGCATGAAGTCGCGCGCCTCGTCGGCGTTGCCGGCGAAGTCGCGCGTGTGGAAGCCCATTGCCTTTGCGCCCAGCCGGCGGGAGATAATCTTCTCGAGCCCGACGAAAGCGCCGCCGCACACGAACAGGATCTTGCTCGTGTTGACCTGGATGTATTCCTGCTGCGGGTGCTTGCGCCCGCCCTGCGGCGGAACGTTGCAGACGGTGCCCTCGAGGATTTTCAGCAGCGCCTGCTGCACGCCCTCGCCGGAGACGTCGCGCGTGATGCTCACGTTCTCGGTCTTGCGCCCGATCTTGTCGATTTCGTCGATGTAGACGATGCCCATCTCGGCGCGCTTCACGTCGTAGTCCGCGGCCTGCAGCAAACGCAGGACGATGTTCTCGACGTCCTCGCCGACGTAACCGGCCTCGGTGATGGTCGTGGCGTCCGCGATGCAGAACGGCACGTCGAGGATGCGCGCCAGCGTCCGCGCCAGCAGCGTTTTCCCCGAGCCGGTGGGGCCGACGAGAAGGATGTTGCTTTTCTCGATCTCCACCTCGGCGAGCGCGTCGATGCGCAACCCATCGGGCGAGGAATCCTGGACGATGCGCTTGTAGTGGTTGTGAACGGCGACCGCCAGCGTGCGCTTGGCGATCTCCTGCCCGACCACGTGCTGGTCGAGTTCGCGCTTGATTTCCGCCGGCTTCCTCATGCGCACGGCGGAGGTCTGGCGGCGCGAGTCGTCGCCGATTTCCTTGTCGAGGATGCCCTTGCAAACCGTGATGCAGCTGTCGCAGATGTAGACGCCCGGGCCCGCGATGAGCTTGCGGACCTCCGCGTGGCTCTTCCCGCAGAAGGAGCACATCGTGAGATTGGACGGCCGGGCCACGCGAGATTATTCCGTGGCGGGCTTCACGTCGGGCAGGACCTCGGCGAGTTCCTTGCGGGATTTCACGACCTCGTCCACGAGGCCGTAGGCCTTCGCCTCGTCGGCGGTCATGTAGTTGTCGCGGTCCGCGTCGCGCTCGACCTGCTCGACCGACTTGCCGGTGTGAAAGGAGAGGAGGCGATTCAGCCGCTTCTTGAGCTTGAACATGAATTCCACCTGCCGCTCGACGTCGCTGGCCTGGCCCTGGGCGCCGCCCGAGACCTGGTGGATCATGATGTCGGAATTCGCGAGCGCGTATCGTTTGCCCTTCGTCCCGGCGGTCAGGAGCACGGCGCCCATGCTCGCGGCGATGCCCATGCAATAGGTCGTCACGTCGCACGTCACGAATTGCATGGTGTCGTAGATCGCGAGGCCGGCGGTCACGGAGCCGCCGGGCGAGTTGATGTAGATATTGATGTCCTTCTTGCCGTCCTCCATCTGGAGGAAAAGCATCTGCGCGATGACGAGGTTCGCGACATGGTCGTCGATCGGCGTGCCGATGAAGATGATGCGATCCTTGAGGAGGCGCGAATAAATGTCGTAACTGCGCTCTCCGCGCCCGGTCTGTTCAACAACGATGGGAACCAGCATGAAATGGACTTCTCCGTGGATTAGGCCGTGGGCGCGGAATGCGCCTCGGGTTCGCGCACGGTAACATTGGCCGCGATCAAATCAAGGGCCTTGCCCGCGAGAATCTGCTCGCGGATCTGGCCGAACGCGTCGCGCTTCTGCAGATCCTTCACGAACTTCTGCACCGGCACCTGATACCGCGCCGCGAGCTGCGTGACGTGGAAGGCCAGTTCCTGCTGGGTGACCTGGACGTTTTCCTTTTCCGCGATGCGGAGCAGAAGGAACGTCGAACGCACGCGCTCGGCCGCGCTCTGCTTGGCGGCGCCGAGGATTTCGTCCTCGTGCGCCTTCAGCTCCTCCTCGCTCACGCCGCGGCCCTGGTTTTCCTTCACGATGTCGCGCAGGAGGCCGGTCATCTCGTTGTTCACGAGGTGCGTCGGCAGCTCGAACGCCGAGTTCGCCAGCAGTTGCTGCAGCGCCCGCGTGCGCTTGTTCGTTTCGAATTCGTTGTCCGCGTGCTTCTCGAGCTCGCCGCGCAGGCGCTCGCGGACCTCGTCCATCGTCTTGCCCGCGTCGAGCTTGGCGGCCAGCGCGTCGTCGAGCGGCGGCGGCACGCGACGGCGGATCTCATTCAGCGTCGCGGCATAGGCGATCGACTTTCCCCGCAGCGTCGGAAACGGAAAATCCGCCGGAAGGTCGAGCGTGAAGTCGCGGCTGCCCCCGACATCGAGCCCGACGAGCGCCTCGCTGAAGCCGGGCGCCAGCGTCTCGGGCGCGAGGCGAATCCACCAATTCGGCTTCCCGGCGAGCAGCGGCGGGCAATTCTCGACCGCCTCGGCCAGCGGCCGGCCATCCAGCGAGCCCGCGTAGGTGAGCACCGCGAAGTCGCCCATTTCCAGGCCGCGGCCTTCGACGGTCTCGAAATCGGCGTGCTGCTCCGCGATTTCCTCCAGCGCGCTTTGGACCGCGGCGTCGTCGATGGTTTTTTTCGCAAGATCGAGGTCGATCCGGGAATAGTCCGGCAACTCGAAATCCGGCGAGGTCACGACCGTCGCGGTGAAGCGCATCGCGCGGTCGGCGCCGATCTCCACGTCCTCGACCTTCGAGACGGAAAGCACGCGCAGGCTCTTCTGCTCGATGGCCTCGTTCAAGGACTGCCGGAGCAGCTTGTTCTGCAACTCCTCGCGGATGTCCGCGCCGAACTTCCGGTCGATGAGCGCCTGGGGCGCCTTGCCGGGACGGTAGCCGGGCAGCCGCGCCTGTTTCTGAAATTGCTTGGCGACGACCTGCCATTCGCGCTCGACGCGCTCGGGCTCGAGCTCGACGCGGAGCGTGGCAATGCAGTTGGGCTGGGTATCTACGACGACGTTCATATGCGGTCGGGCAGTGAAGCACACGCGTCCTGCCCCGACAACCGGGAAGCGCGCGCGCTCGTCCTGATGGCTTGCTTATCCGCGCGCTTCGTGGGACGTAATTTCGTTTCACCCGCCAATGAAGAAGCACCCCGCCGGACCCGCCCGCGATACGCGCCATTCCCGATGCGCCTAGCCCGCTTCTTCATCTACGGCGTCCCCGCCCTGCTCATCGCGCTGTTCGTCGCGGCATTCGTCAATAGCACGCAGCTCACGACGCGGAAGAAGAACGAGTTCACCTACGGCTCCATCGGCGAGCCCTCGAAGATCAATCCGCTCCAGTCCTCGGAGCAATCCGCGAGCGAAGTGGAAGGCATGATCTTCGAGGCCCTGCTCAAGTTCAACGACAAGCTGGAGCTCGCGACGCAGCTGGCCACCGCCTACGACCAGTCCCAGCGCGCCACCGTCTGTTTCCGCACGCCCGAGCTCGCGACCGCGGCGGCGGCGGCGATCCACGCCGGCGGCTCCGACCTTTGGAAAGCCGCCACGCTTCAATCCGCCGTCGCGAGCGGCGACCGCCTCGTCCTCACGCAGACGCTCCCGGGTCTTCGCACGATCGCCGCGGTGGAACGGGAGCTCGATCCCGGCGCGATCGTTCCGCTCGTCACGATGCGGGCCGACCTCGGGCGCGACGCCCGCCGGACGCTGGCGGAATTTCGCCGGGCTCACCCCGACGTCGTCATCGAGCGGGAATGGTTCGACTACGACATCGCGTTCGAGATCACCGCGCGGGATCCCGGCCGCAATCCCCTCGAGGTGCTCACCGATTTTCTTCGCGCGACCAAAATTCCCAACGCCTCGGCGAGCCTCCTCTCCCGACGGAACTTCCTGGCGGAGCCGATCCTGAAGTTCTCGCTCAGAAAAAACGTGCGCTGGCAGGACGGCGAGCCGTTCACCGCGAAGGATTGCGTCTTCACCTATGACTGCCTCATGGACGAGCAGGTCGCCTCGCCGCGGAAGGCCGACTACGATCCCATTCTGAAGGTCGAGGCGCCGGGCCCCTACGAATTCGTCGTCACCTACCGGCGACCCTATTCCACCGCGCTGCTCAGCTGGACGATGCCGATCCTCCCCGAGCACGTCCTTCGCGGCAAACCGCAAAAATGGTGGGCCGAGAACTTCAATCGCCATCCGATCGGCACCGGCCCGTTCAAGTTCGACTCCTGGCGCACGAACGAATTCGTCCGCCTCGTCAAAAATCCGATCTACTGGGGCGCCGGCCCCTGGCTCGATGCGTTCGTCTTCCGCGCCCTGCCCGACCCGACCGTCCTCCGCCTCGCGTTCGAGACCCACCAGCTCGACATCTATCCCGCCGTGCTTTCGCCCTGGGCGATCCGATCCTATCACCACGACCCTCGCTTCACCGTGCTGACCGTGCCCGCCTTCGCCTACACCTACGTGGGTTGGAACTTGAAGCGCCCCATGTTTCAGGACCTCCGCGTCCGGAAGGCATTTGCGCTCGCCGTCAATGTCCCGGACATCATCAAGTTCGTCGCCTACGGCAACGGCACGCAATCCACCGGCATTTTCATTCCCGACTTCTGGTTCGCCGACTCCACGATCCGGCCCCTGCCCTGCGACCCCGCCCTCGCCCGCCGGCTGCTCGACGAAGCCGGCTGGAAGCCCGGGCCGGACGGCATCCGCGTGAAGGACGGTCAGCGCCTCAGCTTCAAACTCATCACCAATCAGGGCAACGACGTCCGCAAGGACGTCGCGACGCTCGTGCAGGACTCCCTTCGCAAGGTCGGCGCCGAGGTCACCGTGGAAATCTACGAATGGGCCGTCTTCATCCAGCGCTTCGTGCTCAAGCAGGAGTTCGACGCCCTGGTCCTCGCCTGGCAGACGCCGCCGAATTGGGACGAGTTCCAGGTCTGGCATTCCTCCCAGACTCATCCCGACCAGCTGAACTCCATCAGCTACAAGAACCCTGAGGCGGATCGATTGATCGAGGCCCTGCGGGAGGAATACGATCACGCGGAAATCAAAAAACTCGCCGGCAAGCTCCAGCGCGTGATCTACGACGACCAGCCCATGCTCTTTCTCAACGTCCCGCGCGATCCCTACGTGATCTGGAAGGACAGCCTGCGCATCCGCCGCCCCACCGACCACGGCTGGGTCGACACGCCCTTCCAGGTCATCCCCGGCGCGTGGAATTATTTCTCCGACGTGACCTATCGCCCCGATTACGCCGACCTCCTGCCGAAATCCACCGCCGTCGCGAAATGATCCCCTTCATCGTTCGTCGTCTCCTGATCTCGGTCGTCCTGGCCTTCCTCATCAGCGTCGTCTCGTTCTTCATCGTCACGCTCACCCCCGGCAGCCCGTATCCCTGGGGCGAAATGAACCCCAAAGTCTCGCCGACGATGAAGGCGAACTTCCGCAAGCAATTCCACCTCGACGAGCCAATCTGGGCCCAATACTGGCTCAACATGCGCGACCTCTTCAACGGCGACCTGCGCAGCATCAAGGACGGCCGGCCCGTCCTCGAGCGCATCGGCGAAAGCCTGCCCGCCACCATCGCGCTCAACGTCACCTCCATCGTCATCGCGCTGAGCTTCGGCCTCGTCTTCGGCGTCTGGGGCGCCCGCACCGCCGGCCGCTGGCCCGACACCGCCCTCTCGGTCGGAATGTTCGCCCTGCTCGCGCTGCCAAGCTTCTGGATCAGCTACCTCGCCATCATCGGGATCACCCACGCCTTCGGCACGCCCATCCTCGGCACCCACAGCTTCGGCCTGGAATACCCGAACCGCCTCTCCGAGCTCCTCGACTACGCCTGGCACCTCGCCCTGCCCGCCACCATCCTCGCCCTCGGCGGCATCGCCGCGGAATCCCGCTACGTCCGCGCCTCCATGCTCGAAACACTGCGCGAGGACTACATCCGCACCGCCCGCGCCAAGGGCCTCGACGAGCCGACCGTGAACTACAAGCACGCGCTGCGCAATTCCCTGCGCCCCCTCATCACCGGCATCGGCGCACTGCTCCCCGCGCTCATCGGCGGCTCCGTCATCATCGAGGCAATCTTCGCCTACCCCGGCATCGGCCGCCTCGGCTACCAGGCCGTGCTCGAGCGCGATTACCCCCTGCTCGTCGCCTTGAACTTCATCACCGCCGCGCTCGTGCTCGCCGGCAACCTGCTCGCGGACGTCCTCTACGCCATCGTCGATCCCCGCGTGCGCCTGGAATAGCATGGACCACCTCAGCCCCGCCCAACGCCTGTTCGCGCGCTTCCGCCGCGACCCGGTCGCCCTCGTGTCCACCGCCGTCATCGCGCTGCTCGTCGCGACCGCGATCACGTTCTGGCTCCTCGGCCTCGCCCACGTCCCCTTCCCCGCCGACCCGAACACCACCGACCTCCACCGCAAGCTTTTCCCGCCCAGCCCGGCGAACTGGCTCGGCACCGACAACCTCGGCCGCGACGTGCTCTCGCGCATTCTCCACGGCTCCTACATCTCCCTCACCGTCGGCTTCGTCGCCGTCGCCGTTTCCCTCGGCATCGGCGTCGTGCTCGGCGCCATCTCCGGTTACTTCGGCGGCTGGATCGACAACGTCCTCATGCGCATCGTCGACGCGATCATCTGCTTCCCCACGTTTTTCCTGATCCTCTCCGCCGTCGCCCTCGTCGGCCCCAGCCTGCTGAACATCGTCGTCGTCATCGGCCTCGTCAGTTGGACCGGCACCGCCCGCCTGGTCCGCGCGGAATTCCTGACCCTGCGGGAAAGCCAATACGTCGCCGCCGCCCGCAGCCTCGGCCAGCGCTCCCCCGCCATCATCTTCCGCCACATCCTGCCGAATGCCGCCGCGCCCATCTTCGTCACCGCCGTGCTCGGCATCCCCGACGCCATCCTCACCGAAGCCGGCCTGAGCTACCTCGGCTTCGGCGTCCAGCCGCCCCAGGCCACCTGGGGCAACATCATCGCCGACGGCAAAAGCTACATCCTCGACGCCTGGTGGTTGATCGTCTTTCCCGGCGTCGCGATCTTCATCTCCGCCCTCGCCTTCTTTCTCGTGGGCGACGCCCTGCGCCGCGCCGCCAGCTCGAAAACCGAAACGCACTGATCACCGCCATGTCATCGCTCCTCGAGGTCAAAAACCTTTCCATCACGTTCGACACCGAGCACGGCCGCACCGACGCCGTCATCGACTCGTCCTTCACGCTCGAGCCCGGCCGGACTCTCGCCATCGTCGGCGAAAGCGGCAGCGGCAAAAGCGTCACCGCCCTCGCGCTCACGCGCCTGCTGCCCACGCCCCCCGCCCGCTTCGGCGCCGGCGAAATTCGGTGGAAAGGTCGCGACGTCCTGAAAATGAAACCCGCCGAGCTCCGCAAGATCCGCGGCGGCGAGATCGCCTACATCTTCCAGGAACCCTCCTCCTCGCTGAACCCCGTCTACTCGATCCGCAGCCAGATCGCCGAAGCCATCCGACTCCATCGCCCCGAGGTCACCGACGTCGACGCTGAAATCGTCAAATGGCTCGACGCCGTCGGCATCGTGAACCCCGCCCAGCGCATGCGCGACTACCCGCACCAGCTCAGCGGCGGCATGCAGCAGCGCGCCATGATCGCCATGGCCCTCAGCTGCCAGCCCGACCTCCTCATCGCCGACGAGCCCACCACCGCACTCGACGTCACGATCCAGGCCCAGATCCTCGACCAGCTCCGCGGTCTCCGCGCCCGCCTCGGCATGGCCGTCATCCTCATCACGCATAACTTCGCCATCATTCGCGGCCTCTGCGACCACGTCGCCGTCATGTTCCGCGGGCGCATCGTCGAGTTCGGTCCCGCCGAGGAAGTCCTCGCCAATCCGCAGCACCCCTACACCCGCGCCCTCATCGACTGCATCCCGAAGCTCGGCGCCGGCCAGGATCGCCTGCGCACCATCGACTACGCCGCCATCGAGCGCGCGATGGAATGAGTCCCGCGTTCCTCGTCGCCATCTTCGCCGTGGCGATGCCCTGGGACTCCCCCCCGCCCCCGCCGAAGGACGCCGCCCTCGTCCTCACCCAGCCTCCCTTCCCCGACCCGCCGCCCGCGGGATCCGTGATCGACGTCCCCGCCGAGCGCGCGCTTCCCGCGAACTGGCGCACCACCGAAAAAGTAAATCCGAAAACCGCGGGCAACGCCGGCCTCAGCGTCCTCATGGCCTCGGGCAGCGGCCAATTCTGCCGCGACCAATTCTACGCCGTCCGCCAGGCCCTCGGCGAAAAACGCGTCGCCGTCATCGATCTCCGCCAGGAGCCGCACACCTTCCTCGACGGCGCGGCCGTCTCCTGGGGACCGCCCGGGATCATCGGCTCGAGCCGCCGCGCGCCCGCGGTCGAGGCCCTCGAAGACGCCTGGACGAAACGCCTCGTCGCCGGCCATTTCACCACCGCCACCCAGTATGCCCCCGGCGTCTTCGCCGACCAGAAATCCTGGCGGCCCATCGAGTTCAAGCTCGACATCCGCGACGCCGTCCTCGAGTCCCGGCTCGTCGCCGAGGCCCGATGGGGCTACTTCCGCGTCGCCATGCCCGACGCCGTCACCCCGCGCGACCAGGACCTCGACCGCTTCGTCGCGCTCGTCCGCGACCTCGACGAGGACATCTGGCTCCACTTCCACTGCGACACCGGCGGAAACCGCACCACGCTCTTCCTCACGCTCTACGACATGATGCGAAACTACGTCCGCGCCTCCCGGCCCGAGATCGTCGCCCGCCAGCGCCGGCTCGGCGGCATCGACCTCCTCGCCGGCCCGACGGAAAACCTCCGCAAGGAATTCCTCGAGCGCTTCTTCAGCTACTGCTGGCAATGCGGCCCGCTCTTCCGCCGAAGCTGGTCCTCGTGGAGCCGGGCGAACCCCTCGGCCCTCACCGAATGAGCGACCACCCGCCGGCCCGCTAAGTCGCCGGCGCGTCAGACTCGTTCCGCCCGTAGAATTTCACCCCCAGCTTGATCTTGCCGCGCCCCCGCGCCACGCGCCATTTGTTCGTGTCCCGCAGCGAATAAATGCAGCCGCAATATTCCTGCTGATAGAATTCCTCCCGCTTCGAGATCTCGACCATCCGCTGCGCGCCGCCCCCCTTGCGCCAGTTGTAGGTCCAGTAGCTCATCCCGCCATAACGCGCCGCCGCCCGCTCCCCGGAGCCATTGATCTGCGCCATGTTTTTCCACCGCGAAATCCCCAGGCAGCTCGTGATCACCGGAAACCCGTGCTCATGCGCATAAAGCGCCGTCCGCTCGAACCGCAGGTCGAAACAAGCCGTGCAGCGCGCGCCCCGCTCCGGTTCCCACTCCAGCCCCTTCACGCGCGCGAACCAATTTTCCGGGTCGTAGTCCCCGTCGACGAACGCCACCCCCGCCTTCTCGGCGAAGCGAATATTCTCGAGCTTGCGCAGCTCGTATTCCCTCCGCGGATGAATGTTCGGATTATAAAAAAAGATCGTGTAATCCACGCCGGACGCCGCCATCGCCTCCATCACCTCCCCCGAGCAAGGCGCGCAGCAGGAATGCAGCAAGACCCGCCCCCGCCGGGAAGGCGGCTCGATCACGAGTTGGTCATTGGAAGTCATCGCCGAAAATCGTCGAGGATGCGCGTCGCTGCGTCAATGGCCGGAATGCCCACCATCCGCCACCGCACCCGACGAGATCTTCAAGCGGCGCCGTCATCAGAGATTCCCCAAGCCCCATCCGCACTCCTTCAATCGAGTTTCTCAGGGCGCCGGAACGGTTCTTTTCCAAGGCGGAGGAACGCGATTGACAAATTTCCGGCGAAGTTCAATTTACCAGCCCGCGTAATGGTGGCCGTAGCTCAATGGTAGAGTCCCAGATTGTGATTCTGGTTGTTGCGGGTTCGAGTCCCGTCGGTCACCCTCCCTCACCAAACGGGATTTGCCCGAAGGTGTATAGCGACAGAATACCTGTCGCCATCAGTGCCATGGAAAAAGTCGCTAAAAATGACAAAGGTTCTGCCCATGGGCTGTAGAGCCATTGTTCAAGCGGGTCTAGCGAAGACGGGAAAAATGTCGGGGTATGTCAAGGGGCGCAGCTTCTGTAAATCGCTTGGGTATCACGCCCGATTCAGTGCGCTAAGCACGGCTTTGATCGAGGCCAATTCGATATTCGTGTCCACGCCTGCGCCCCATTTGGCTTTCCCGCCGGCAAGCTGGATTTGAATGTAAGCGATGGCGCTGGCTTCGGTGCCTGAACTCAGGGCGTGCTGTTTGAAATCCGCGACCTCGAAACGCGCCGCGTTGGTTTGGTGAAGCGCGTGGACAAAGGCAGCGATCGGCCCGTTGCCTGCGCCGACAAGTCCCACGTCGATCCCGGCTCGGCGCGCCGAGGCGCGGCACTCGAAGGCGCCATCGACGCCATCCGCATGAAAATGGATCAGGTTCCATGGCTCGGTGCGCTCGACGTATTCGCTCCAGAACATCGCCTTCAGTTCGGCGGCCGTGACTTCGCGACCGAGCGCATCGACGGCGTCGTTGGCGATCGGGCCGAACTCGCGTTGCATGTCTTTGGGCAATTCGATGCCGAATTCGCTTTCGAGCAGATACGCAACGCCGCCCTTGCCGCTCTGGCTGTTGACGCGGATGACTTCGCGGTATTCGCGGCCGATGTCGGCGGGATCGATGGTCAGATACGGCACGTCCCAATGGGTGCGTGCGTCGCGTTCCCACTCGGCGAGGCCCTTCTTGATCGCATCCTGATGTGAGCCGGAGAAAGCCGTGAAGACCAGTTCGCCCGCATAAGGCTGGCGGGCCGGGACGGTCATGCCGGTGCAACGTTCGTAGATTTCGATGAGGGCATTCATGTCGCGAAAGTCGAGCCGTGGATCGATGCCGTGCATGTAGAGATTGAGCGCGACGATGACGATATCGAGATTTCCGGTGCGCTCGCCGTTGCCGAAGAGTGTGCCCTCGACGCGCTCCGCGCCGGCGAGCAGGCCCATTTCCGTAGCCGCCACGCCAGTGCCGCGGTCATTGTGCGTGTGCAGGCTGATGATGACGGACTCGCGATTCCTGATATTGCGACTCACCCACTCGATCTGGTCGGCATAGACGTTCGGCATCGCGACTTCCACGGTGTCGGGCAGATTCAGGATCATCGGACGCTCGGGCGTCGGTTGCCACACGTCCATCACCGCCTCGGATATTTCTTTCGCAAACTCGACCTCGGTGGCGGAGAAACTTTCGGGTGAATATTGCAGCCGGACATCGGTGCCCGCGAGCCGGGGCAGATGGTCCTTGATCCATTGCGCGCCCTGCACGGCGATCTGCTTGATCTCCTCCTTCGACTTGCCGAAGACCACTCGGCGCTGCGCGGGCGAGGTCGAGTTGTAGAGGTGAATGATCACCCGCTTTGCGCCGATGAGCGATTGCACGGTCTTTTCGATCAAGTCCTCGCGCGCCTGAACGAGGCACTGGATGGTCACGTCGTCGGGGATGCGCCCTTCCTCGATCAGTCGCCGGTTGAATTGAAACTCGGTGTTTGACGCCGACGGAAAGCCGACCTCGATCTCCTTGAAGCCGCACTTCGCCAGCGCGTCGAAGAGTTCGAGTTTCTGCGAGACATTCATCGGCACGGCCAGCGCCTGGTTGCCGTCGCGGAGATCGACCGAGCACCAGATGGGCGCGGCGGTCAGCGTGCGGTTGGGCCACTGGCGATCCACAATCGGGACCGGCGGAAAGGGGCGATATTTGCTGTTTGCTTGGGGAATCATAGAGGACTGGAATGCGGGCGGAGGAAAATTCACAGGACCATTCACCGCTTCCACCCGAAGCAGCGCCAGCCGACAAGTTAAGCGAGGAGAACTCCGCGATCCGTGCGCAGAAAAGCGCGCGCAGGAAGGGCGCGGAGCGAAGTAAGTCGGTTGGTCAGCAGGTAACGCATCGCAACGAAAAAGTAGCCGCCGCCGCACAGTTGGCAACCCCGAAAGCCGCGCATGATTTTTCTCGTTAGACCTTCCCGCAGGTCGTCGGTGGGGTTTTGCCGACAACGGGCAGGAAGGAAGTTTGACGCCTTCGTTTCGTTAAATCGCTAGGGAAGCCCTCTCGAAGAAATTTTATTTAGTTGAGAATCTTTTTTTGAAGCTGCGCGTAGAGAGCCCCGGAACAGCGCTCCGAGCCTGTGTTTATCGGCATGGGCAGATTCAATGTTTATCTGGCCCCGGGAATGCGACATACATTCTGTCAAAATTCCCGATGGATTCACCGTCGCTATACAGAAGGGGCTGATAAATCCAGGATCGAAGGGGATTCCATTCCATTTCCGCTAAGTGCCGTGTCGCGTTCAATGGGGGACGCATTGTCACGCGGTCTCGGCTCGGTTTCCAAGGCGACGGCCGTCTTCGAAACGAACGATTCCATCGGACGGATCGCCGGTCTCATCTCCATTCTCGTTAAGCCGGTGTTCGCTGTCGACGGCCTTGCTTTGTCGGCGGCCATGTAGCTCGCTCCGAACTCGTTCGATCGTCGTCCGGCGATCACTCGAAAAGTTATCCAGGTGGGAGGAGCCTCCGCCGTTTTGGTCGGAGAGTTCCTGCTCCGGGCGATCTTCACGGTCGAACAACGCGACCTCTCGCGAGAAAAAGCAATCATTGGCGGCAAAAGTTGACAGGGACTCGATTCTCCACTAGGTGGATTGCGAATGGTGAATCGGAGTAAATCCTGGCTTGCGGCTCTGTGCTTGAGCACGGCTGCCCTGTTTTTTGCCCAGGTGATGCTCTGTTCCGCTGATGAGACGGGAATGATTTCCTGCGTGCAGGACGGGAACTCCGACGAAGGTTCCCCGCCGGGGAAATGTGGCGAGACCCCCGCGACTCACTCCTGCCATTGCACGGCCCACGCTTCGATCCTTCCATGGGACTCGGAATCCGTTTTTGGGGTCAAAAAAAGAGATTTCGTCTACTTCGAGAAGTCCGATTTCGTGCCGGAAGGTTCCGCCCGCGAAATCGATTATCCTCCTCGGTTGTCTTGATAAATCGCGGGCGCACTGTGCCCGTGACTCGCGCTTGATCGGGCGCTGCGCCCGCTGATCCGGACGTCACGTTCGGTTTTTTTAGCAATTCGCGACGCTGGAGGCACGTCTTCCGGCGAGCCACCAAGACAACCTCATGATTTCTCAGACCCACACCTTTTTCTTTTTCACCGCCCGTAAGTTTTCGACCCTTCTTCTCGCCATGTTCGCCTCCACGTTTTTGGGATGCACCTCGCTGAAAACATGGTTCCGGCAAGCCGATTCCACCCTGCCGCTCGAAGCGACCCACAGCGGCTCGGGCAAGGTCGCAAGTATTCGCGCGTTCGAAACATCCGACCGTTTATACGTGGCAGGTAGCGCCATTCGAAATCGCCTTGGCCGGTCCGGTCACGTCGACATCCAGTTGATCGGACCCGATGGAAGCTTAATCGTCGAGAAACGGGATGCGATCCATTCCGTTCATTCCGCCCCGGGAGGAGGCAGACGTTACGATGACACTTATGTCGCCAGCTTTCCTCTGGGTGACGCGCGGAAGGCAGCGAAGATCCGCGTGGTCTACCATCCCGGGAACCACTCGTGATGCCGCCTGAAAGCGTCTCGAAAAGGAACATCATGCACCGCTTCATTTCCGCGGTCGCTTCTTGCTGCTTTTTCTCGGCGGGCGTTTGTGGCCTTCGGGCCGCGACGAACATCGAGGCAAGGCTCACGTTGCCAGCTGCCATCGCCGAGGCTCGAGCCAAAAACCCCGAGATGTTGTTGCTGGAGGCGGCCGTCGCCTCCGCCCGCGGCGGCGTCATTACCGCGAAAACGTGGGACAACCCGGAGTTGACGATCGAGCCCGGAGTCCGGCGGGCGCTGGAGGAGACGTCATTCGTGACCGCCTTCAACGGCGTGGTTTCGCTCCGTCAGCCATTCAAGTTTCCCGGCAAACGGACGCTCGAAATCGCCATTGCTCAGGCCGACGTCAGGTTGCGACAGGTCGCCATCGAAGCCTTCCGGTTTCAGATCGCAGCCAAGGTAAGTCGTGCCTTTTACGAGGTGCTGGCGGCCCAGAAAATCCAGGAGGCGAGGACCGAGCAAGTCGCCTCGTCCGAGGTGTTCGTCGAATCGGCGACCAAACGGGCGGAGGGCGGCTACTCGGGTGACTTCGAGACCATGAAGAGCCGGGCGGAACTCATCTCCGCGCAAGTTGCCTTGAAAGAGGCTCAGGGACAGGTGACCTCCGCTCGGATCGTCCTCAACACGTTGATGGCGCGGTCGCCGATCGCGCCTCTCGCCTTATCGGGTTCGCTGCAAGATCTGAATCCGAAGGGCCGTGCCGGTGACTTCGTTGGTCTGGCCATGGCCCGGAATCCGGCTCTTCGAGCCCTCGACATCGAAGCCGAGAAGGCCGGGCTCACCCTGCGTCGGACACGGATGGAAAAGCGGCCGGACTTCGCGGCCGGACCAACCGTCGAATACGACAAAGACGAGCAAATCTATGCGGTGAGCGCGAGCGTCACGCTGCCGTTCTGGGACCGGAAGAAGGGTGAAATCCAGACGGCGACCGCCCGGCAAAAGCAAACCTTGGCGGAGATCCAGCGTTTGCGGGCGGAAATTGCCGGAGAGGTGACCAAGGCCAGCTCCGAGCTCGGCGTGGCGCGGGATCAGCTCGCGCTCTATCCACCCGCCTTCCTGGGCGAGATGCGAGCCTTCGTGCGGCAAGCCGAAGAGGGATACGCGCAGAGCACGACGACCCTCATCATCTATCTCGACGCGAAGCGGACCTACTTCGACACGCTCACCAGTTACTACGAGGCGCTTGGCCGCCTGGCCTCGAGGCGGGCCGAACTCGAATCCGCCATCGGCGTTTCCCTGGACCTCGAACCTTGATTTTCCACCCACATGAACAAATTCACCCACCTGCTTATCACCCCGCTCGTCGCCATCGCGCTGAACGGCTGCGGCCAGTCGGAGCGCGCCGAAGAAGCCGCGGAACCGGAAGCCGCCCACGATGAAAACGTGGTCACGTTGACCAAGGCAAATCTCGAACACGTCGAAATCAAGACCGAGCCGGTGAAGCTCGGCAACCTCGACACGACGCTCAAAGCAGCGGGGCGCGTGACGGAGAACATGAACAGGACCGCGAAGGTCGCGAGCACGCTCGAAGGTCGTCTCGTCAAGCTGAACTTCGACCTCAACGACCGCGTGAAAGTCGGCGACGTGCTCGCTCTCGTTCAATCACCGGAGTTGCTCGGCAAGCCGCTTGAAATCAAGGCCCTCATCGATGGCGTGATCATCGAACGCAAAAGCACGGTCGGTGAGCTGGTCGACAAGGGCAGCGCCATCTACACCATCAGCGATCCCACCGATTTGTGGGTGATTGCGGAAGTGAAGGAGCGCGACATCGCGGCGGTGAAAGTTGGACAGGATGCCACGTTCAAAGTGCTCGCGTATCCCGGACGAGAATTCCGCGGGCGAATCGTGCGACTCGGAAATCGAATCGAGACGGACTCACGCACGCTGGAGGTCCGCATCGAGACCCGCAACGCCGGCGGCGAGCTGAAGGCCGGGATGTTCGCCGACGTCGAAATCACGACGACCATCCTGAAAGACGCCATCGTCATTCCCGATACGGCGCTCCAAAGAGACGGCGACGCGCAAATCGCCTTTCTGGCGATCGGTGAGAACCGATACGAGAAACGCGGCGTCACGCCCGGCCTGGAGCAACGTGGGCGCGTTCAGGTTTTGGAGGGACTGAAGGTCGGCGAGGAGGTCGTCACCGAAGGCAGCTTCATCCTGAAGTCGGAACTGCTCAAAGGCGAACTTGGCGAGGAATAGGCCATGATCAACGCGATTCTCGAGTTCTCCGTCCGCCGGCGGCTGCCCGTCATTCTGGCATCGATTATCCTCGTCGGGTTCGGGGCATTGTCGGTCACGCGGATCCCCATCGATGCGTTCCCGGACGTGACGAATGTTCAGGTTCAGGTGCTCGCCACCACCGGCGGCATGTCGCCACCCGAGGTCGAAAAGCTGGTCACCCGTCCCATCGAAATTCAGATGGCCGGTCTTCCGAGACTGGAAGAGGTGCGATCGGTTTCGAAGATCGGTTTGTGTGCCATCACCATCGTTTTCGAAGATGGGGTGGATGACTACTTCGCCCGGCAGCTCGTGACCGAGCGCCTGCAAAGCGCCCGCGAGAGCCTGCCGGCGGGAGTCGACGTGAGCCTCGGTCCGATCACGACGGGATTGGGAGAGGTCTTTCAATACACGCTCGCCAGCGATGACCCGAAAATCGACGCGACCGAATTGCGCACCATTCAAGACTACATCGTTCGGCCATTGCTGCGCACCGTCCCCGGAGTGACCGACGTGAATTCGTTCGGCGGTCTCACCAGGCAGTTCCAGGTCATCATCGATCCCGGCCGACTGACATCATACGGCATCACGCTCGCGCAGGTGTTCGAGGCGCTGGAAAAGAACAACTCGAACGCTTCCGGCAATTTCGTCGAGCACGGCTCGGAGCAATACGTCGTGCGCGGCATCGGCCTCGTCAAAAACCAGCGCGACATCGGAAACATCATCGTCGCCAAGCAGGACCACACGCCCATCTCCGTTCGTGATGTCGCGGAGGTAAAAATCGGGGCGGAACTCCGTCAGGGCGCGGTGACCGCAAATGGCAAAGGCGAGGCCGTCGCGGGAATCGTCCTGATGCTCAAAGGAGCGAGTGGCCGTGAGGTGGTCGAGGCGGTCAAGAAAAAGCTCCCCGCGATCCAGAAGGCACTGCCGAAGGGCGTGGAGCTGGTGCCGTTTTACGACCGCACCGAGCTGGTGGGTCAGGCCATCAAGACCGTGACCAAGGCCTTGGCCGAGGGTGCGGTGTTCGTGCTCATCGTGCTCATCATCCTTCTCGCCGACGTCCGCAGCGCCATCATCGTCACGCTGGTCCTTCCGCTCGCGGCGCTCTTCGCGTTCATCATGATGAATTGGTTCGGGCTGAGCGCGAACCTCATGTCCCTTGGCGGCCTCGCCATTGGTATCGGCATGATGGCCGATGGCGCGGTGGTGATGGTGGAGAACATCCACCGCCATCTCACCGAGAAATCGCATGACCAGAGCCAGGGACGCGCCGGAAAGGTTGAGACGGTGCTCTCCGCCGCAAAGGAGGTGGGCCGTCCCATCGTGTTCGGCATTTTCATCATCATCCTCGTCTTCCTTCCGCTGTTCACCCTGCAGGGGTTCGAGGGAAAGATGTTTAGCCCGCTCGCGTTCACGATTTCGTTCGCGTTGCTCGGGTCGCTGATTCTCTCGCTGACGTTCGTGCCGATGCTTTGCACGTTCTTCCTCAAGCAGGTTCCTCATGAGCGTGACCCGGTTCACATCCGTTGGTTGAAAAGCGGCTACCTTTCGATTCTCAGACCTTCGGTCAGGTATCCGGCCATCGTTGTCATCCCGGCGGTGCTGGCCCTCGCGGGAGCGTTCGCCCTGGCGCCCCGCATCGGAACGGAATTCCTGCCATCCCTCGATGAAGGCTCCATCGCGGTTCAAACTTTCCGCATTCCGAGCATTTCACTTCCCGAGTCCCTCAGGCTGCAGACGAAGGCGGAGAAGATTCTCAAATCTTTTCCCGAGGTCATCGATGTCGTCTCCAAGACGGGCCGCGCCGACATCGCGTCGGACCCGATGGGGGTCGAGGTGAGTGACGTCATCGTGACGCTCAAGCCTCCCGAGGAGTGGACCACCACCAAGTCCAAAGACGAACTGGTCGAAAAAATGCGCGGAGCGCTCTCGGAACTGCCGGGGGTGGCATCCAGCTTCTCGCAGCCGATCGCCCTGCGCGTGGACGAACTCGTGAGCGGAGTGAAATCGTCAATCGGCATCAAGATCTTTGGCGATGACCTCGAGGTGCTCAAACGGAAAGGCGAGGCGGTGGCCCGAGTGCTGGCCAGGGTGCGCGGGGCCGCCGATGTCGCCGTGGAAAAGGTCAGCGGGCTGGCCTATTTGGAAATCGAAATCGACCGCGATAAAATCGCCCGTTACGGCATCGACGTTTTGGACGTTCAGGACGTGATCGAGGCGGCCATCGGAGGCAAGGAGGCCAGCAAGGTTTATGACGGCGTGAAAGTCTTCGGCCTGGCGGTGCGGTTCCCGGAAACCGCCCGCAACGACATCGAACCGATCAGGGAGATTTTGATTCCGGCTCCCTCCGGGGCGCTCATTCCGATCGGACAACTCGCAAAAATCGAGGTGCGCGAGGGACCGGCGCAAATCAGCCGCGAGATGGGGCAACGCCGCATCGTGGTGGAGTGCAACGTCACCGACCGGGACATCGGCAGTTTCGTCGCTGAGGCGCAGCGAAAGATCGACGCCGCGGTCAAACTTCCTCCCGGTTACATCATGACCTGGGGGGGCCAGTTCGAAAATCAGCAACGGGCGATGCGGCGCTTCGCGGTCGTCGTGCCCATCACGATCGCGGCGATCTTCCTCCTGCTCTTCAGCTCGTTCAATTCCGTGAAACAAGCGTTCCTCATCATCATGAACATCCCGTTCGCAATGATTGGCGGCATCGTTGCTCTGGTCGTCGGCGAGTTCAACTTGAGCGTCAGCGCGAGCGTGGGCTTCATCGCCCTGTTCGGGGTGGCCGTGCTCAACGGCGTCGTGATGGTCAGTTACTTCAACGAGCTGAGGCGCGAAGGAATGGCGGCGGACTTGGCCGTCATCCAAGGCGCCGTGCTGCGGTTGCGACCGGTGCTCATCACGGCGAGCGTGGCCGCGTTGGGATTGATTCCGATGCTTTTTGCGACCGGACCGGGCAGTGAAATCCAGAAGCCTCTTGCGGCGGTCGTCATCGGCGGGCTGGTGAGTTCGACGTTGCTCACGCTCTTCATGCTGCCCGCGCTTTACCGCGTGTTCGAGCGGAAGGCGACGGTTCCGGTTACGCCGCTTCCCAATCCACCGCTCGCCACTCGCCCCGCCTAGCCATGTCCACCACGGGGCAATGTTTCGACCACGCAGAAACGTCCCGTCATCGGGGTGATGAAGGCAATAACCGTCCCCTTCCCCGCGCAGGACGTCCGTGCACGGAGGGCGGCCAGGCAACCCCGCGTATCGCCAGCGACCAATTGGGACTCGTTGAAGACGTCCAGCCGACCATTCGTCGAAAATTTCGGTGTCCGCGAGGACCCGGCTCCCGTCCGGGGCGCAAGGCATCGCCGAATGCCGCTCCGCAAAGCGACCGGCGCGCAGTCAAAGATGCCTCGCTCACGTCCCCCGGAGATAAAAAGAGCGAGCGCCCGCGTTGCCGGCGGCGATCGGGGGTCGCTCGCCGTCGAAACGGATTTACCGGTCCATCCGATCGGTCAAACTAAAGGCATGGCGACCGGAACTCTTCCCATGACGCGCATTCTCGCGGACCCGGGAGAAATTCTCCCCGGCAATAATCCTGATGACCGCCGGGGACGGGAGCTTATCGCGGACGAAGATCGAGAAAATCCGGGGGAAATCGCAGGCGCAAATTTGCGTCCGCCGGCATCCAGGCGTCGGCGGCCATTTTCCGGCCGCTCTGGAATCGCGGCGACTGAGTCCCCGCGTCGTCGATTCCAGGTGAAGGGCCCGATCTTTCCGCCGAGATGAATCGAGGAATTTTCTACGCCTTGGGAGCAGCGCTGTTGTTTGGGCTCAGCACTCCGCTGGCCAAACTTGCCGTCGCCACTTCGGAACCACTGCTTGTCGCGGGCCTGCTTTATCTCGGCTCAGGAATTGGGCTCGCCATGCTTCGGGGCATTCGCACGGCCGAAACTCCGCTGACCCGGATCGATCTGCCTTGGCTCGCGGGAGCTATTCTGGCGGGAGGAGTTGTCGCTCCTGCCTGTCTACTCTCCGGGCTGATGAGCACCTCCGCGAGCACGGCTTCGTTGCTCCTCAATCTTGAAGCCGTGGCGACAGCAGGAATCGCGTGGATAATTTTTCGCGAGAACGTCGATAAGCGAATCGCGGCGGGTTTCGCTTGCATCGTTCTGGGCGGCGTGCTGCTTGCCCTCCCCGCCGAGGGAGGAATCAGCCTCTCGTCCGGCGCGTTGCTTGTGGCTGCCGCTTGTCTCTGCTGGGGAATCGACAACAATCTTACGCGCAGGATTTCCGCCCGTGACCCGGGCCAAATCGCGATGTGGAAGGGACTTGTCGCGGGAGGAATGAACATTGCGCTTGCCTCGGCCGTCGGCGCGCAGCCGCCCTCCTTCGCGCTCGGACTCACCGTCGGAACAATCGGATTCCTCGGGTATGGAATCAGTCTCGTGTTATTCGTTTTGGCCCTCCGTCACCTAGGAGCTGCTCGCACGGGAGCATATTTCTCGATCGCGCCATTCGCGGGTGCGGCTTTCGCTCTGGCCATCGGGCAGGGAAACTTCGACTGGCTTCTCGGTCTTTCTGGAACGCTGATGCTCGTTGGAGTTTGGCTGCACCTCACCGAGCGGCACGAACACGAACATCTTCATGAGGCGACGGAGCATGGGCATCTGCACCGGCACGACGCACATCATCAGCATGAACATTCATCCGGCGACCCCATTTTTGAGCCCCATTCGCATTCCCATCGCCATGAGAGGCAGACGCACGCACACGCCCATTTTCCTGACATTCATCACCGACACGGCCACAAGCCGAAGCGTTGATCCAAGTCGCCCGTTACCCTCCGGACCGCGTCGATAACGATTTTGCGGTCGGCCACCGATTCTCCGCGTTCGGTTTTTTGACGTTTCCCGGGATCGATGGCGGTTATCGCCATGATTTCTGAAGGGCAACCAAGTCAAGGAAAGGCCGGAGATCGGCGGGATAAACTCCATCGGACATCAGGTCCCGAACACGAATGTCGGGCTCGGCTGAATACGCGGACGAGTGGCGGCAAGAGGAAATCAAGGCGTCCGGCCGGCCCGCGCGGAAAGCGGCGTCTTCCCGCTCGGCCAGAGAAGATTCGGCGTAAAAAATCCGGGCCGGGGCTTCTTTCGCCTTATGCTCGGCCCGGGCTGGGGTTGTGCCACTTCGACGGGCGGAGTCCGTTTCATGCCTCGGGCGTGATCTTGATCGGTCGTCCGGTCGAGGCTGCCCCGCATTCCGGCATCGAAGGATATCAATCTGCCCGCGAAAAACGCCGCCCTTTGACGGGCGGCGTTTGACGGTCGAAATCTCTTCCTTATTGCGATTGGATCTCTCTTCGATCCTAGGTGGTGGAGACGGTTTGGATCGTTTGCAGGATGCGGCTCGCGATTTTGTAGGGATCGCCTTGGGAGTTCGGGCGGCGGTCTTCGAGGTAGCCTTTGTAGCCGTTCGGGATGAAGCTGTTCGGGACGCGGATGGAGGCTCCGCGGTTTGCGACGCCCCAGTTGAACTTGTCGATGGACTGCGTCTCGTGCAGGCCCGTGAGGCGCATGTGGTTGTCGGGGCCGTAGACGGCGATGTGCTCGTTCTTGTATTTGTCGAAGGCGTCCATGAGGGCGAGGAAGTATTTTTCGCCGCCGGTGGTGCGCATGTATTCGGTCGAGAAGTTCGAGTGCATGCCGGAGCCATTCCAATCGGTGTCGCCGAGGGGCTTGCAGTGGTATTCGACGTCCACGCCGTAGGCTTCGCACAGGCGCTGGAGCAGGAAGCGGGCGACCCACATTTCGTCGGCGGCGCGACGGGAGCCTTTGCCGAAGATTTGGAATTCCCATTGGCCCTTGGCGACTTCGGCGTTGATGCCTTCGTGGTTCAGGCCGGCGTCGAGGCAGAGGTCGAGGTGAGTGTCGACGATCTCGCGGGCGATGTCGCCCATGTAGCCGTAGCCGATGCCGCAGTAGTATTTGCCCTGGCCTTCGGAGGGGAAGCCGCCCTTGGGGAAACCGAGGGGGGCGCCATCCTTGTAGAGGAAATATTCCTGCTCGAAGCCGAACCAGGTGCCTTCGTCGTCGAGGATGGTGGCGCGGGCGTTCGTGGAATGCGGGGTGCCGTCGGCGTGCATGACTTCGCAGAGGACGATGGCGCCGTTTTCCTTGGTCGTGTCGGGATAGACGCCGACGGGCTTGAGCACGCAATCGGAGCTGTGGCCTTCGGCCTGCCGGGTCGAGCTGCCGTCGAAGCCCCAGTTCGGCACGTCCTCGAGGCCGGGGAAATTATCGAATTCCTTCACGAGGGTTTTGCCGCGGAGGTTCGCGACGGGCTCGTAGCCGTCGAGCCAGATGTATTCCAGTTTATACTTCGCCATATTGGTTGGTTGCGGGTGTCGGTTTTGCGGGCGGCATTCAAGCGCCCGGCGGTTTGGATTCTTGGTGCCCCCAAGCCCATCGCTCGGACGGGCGGGAGAGCGAGGCTGGAGTAGCAAGATCGATGCCATTTTTGCAACGCGAATCGCCGTAATTTGTTGACTGCAAGGCATGGGCAACAACGGTCGGGGACCGCGCGTCGCCGCCTCGTCCGGCGGTCACGGGGCTTGCTTTGGCGGGGACGCGGGCCGACGGTCACATCGCGATGCGGCAGGTGAAGGACACGCTCCGGGCGACGGTGCGAATCGGGTACGATGGCCGGGTGCACAAGGTTTTCCGCGGACCGAAGGCGGAGGAGCGTTTCGCCACCGAGGTGAAGGTGCTGCGCCACCTGGAGGCGCGCGGGTGCACGTTCGTGCCGCGATTGCTGGAGTGGGATCCGGCGGAGCGCCGGATCGTGACGACGAATTGCGGCTCGCGCGTGGACCGGCTCGACGAGGAGCGGATGCGGGAAATCTACGGCGAACTCGAGGCCTACGGCGTGCGCCACGAGGACGCGGAGCTTCGCAACGTGACCTACCGTCAGACGGACGGGCGCTTCTGCTTGATCGACTTCGAGTTTGCCCGCATTTTGGACGAATCGCCCAATGACGACGCCGCCGACGCCGCCCCCGATGCGCTCCCTGCGGTGGTTCGGCTGGACGGACCGGGGGCGGGTCCGGACGAATAACGAGGATTCGTTTTTGTGCCTGCAATTCGACGCGGAGGAGGTTCGCTTCCTCGGCCGCGACGGGGGCGTGTCCGCCGGTCAGGCCGATTTGGTCTTCGCGGTGAGCGATGGCATGGGCGGCGCGAAGGCGGGGGAGTTCGCAAGCCGGATCACGGTGGAAAAAATCACGCGCCGCCTGCCGCCGGCCTACCGCCAGGCCGCGGCCGGGCTCGAGGCGGGATTCCACGACGTGCTGACGGAGCTTTTTCACGACATCCACCGCGCGCTCCTGTTTCTGGGGGACAGCGACGAGGAATGCGCGGGAATGGGCGCGACGCTGAGCCTGGCCTGGTTCACGCCCGGTTGGATGTACCACGCGCACATTGGCGACAGCCGCGTTTACCATCGGCCGGCGGCGGGCGGGCTCCGGCAGCTTTCGGTCGATGACACGCATGTCGGCTGGCTTCAGCGCACCGGCCGGATCAACGAGCGCGAAGCCCGGCGGCATCCGGGAAAAAATGCCCTTCAGCGCGCGCTGGGGGCCGGCCATCAATTCGTGACGCCCCACCTCGGCGCCGTGGCCTATGAGGCGGGAGACCGGTTTCTGCTTTGCACCGACGGGCTGGTCGACGGCTTGTTCGACGCGCAAATCGAGACCGCCCTGGGCGATCCGCAAGCCCGGGAAAACCCGGCCCGCAAGCTCGTCGGCGCCTCCGTGGAAAGCTCCGGCCGCGATAACACCACGGCGCTGTGGATCGAGATCTCGTAAGCCGGGCGAAGGGCCGGAGCCGAATGGCGACGCCCGGTTGAACCGAACGCCGCCACTTCAACCAACCCATGGAAAATCCGGAACGCGCCCGACCCTGATGCTCTACGAGCGCGCACCACCGGGAAAGCAGCCGGCATGCCAATGAAACGAAGCGTTTCGCGGCGGAAATTTCTCTTTACGTTCGGCGATCCGGTGGCATTCTACCCGGCTCGCGCGGAAAACCATAAAGAACCGTCGCCGTTGGTCCCTGGGAGGATGTCCTCGACATTCGCCGTCCGCGTCAGGGGGAACCCGGCGAAGACATTTTCGATTTCTGATTTTCGATCCTCGATCCGCCTGAGCGGCTCCTTTCTTCGGCCATCTGAAATCGAAAATCAAAAATCGAAAATAAGTTATGCCAGTTCGTCTCGGTCGTTTCGAAATGCCGAAATCCCTCTCGCGGGATGAGGCCACCCTCACGGAAACCTACGGTAAATTCATCGCGGAGCCCTTCGAGGCCGGCTATGGCCACACCGTCGGCAACTCCCTCCGCCGCGTGCTCCTCTCCTCGCTCGAAGGCGCCGCCATCACCTCGGTCAAGATCGAGGGCGCGCCCCACGAGTTCACGAGCCTGCCCGGCGTCGTCGAAGACGTGGTCGACATCATTCTCAACCTGAAAAAAATCAAGTTCAAGGCGACCGGCGACGGCGACATCCGGAACCTCTCGCTCACCGCGAACAAGGAAGGCGCCCTGACCGCCGGCGACATCGCCGCAAGCAACCAGGTCGAGGTGCTCAACCCCGAGCAACACATCTGCACGATCGACAAAAAGCAGAAGTTCGAAGCGGAATTCGAGGTGCGCGTCGGCCGCGGCTTCGCCACCGGCGACGAGAACAAGCGCGCTGACATGCCCATCGGCGTGATCGCGATCGACTCGATCTTTTCCCCCGTCACCCGCGTGAAATACGCGGTCGAGCAGACCCGCGTCGGCCAGCGCACCGATTACGACAAGCTCGTCATCGAGATCTGGACCGACGGCCGCATCAGCCCGGACGACTCCCTGCTCCAGGCCTCCGCGATCCTTCGCAAGCATTTCGACGTCTTCGTGAACTACGACGACACCCAGGTCGAGTTCGACGAGACCCCGCAGGAAGTCAGCCAGGAAAACAGCCGCCTCAAGAAGCTCCTCAACATGAGCGTGAACGAGATCGAGCTCTCCGTCCGCGCCGCGAATTGCCTTAACAACGCGAACATCACCAGCGTCGGCCAGCTCGCGCAGAAATCGGAAGCCGAGATGCTCAAGTATCGCAACTTCGGCAAAAAGTCCCTCAACGAAATCAAGGACAAGCTCGTGCAGCTCGGCCTCGGACTGGGCATGAAATTCGAGTCCGGCCTTATTGAATTGCCCGCCGAACCCCTGGCCTGAACCGCCGAACGTCCCAACCGCATCTTTTCATGAGACACCGTAAGAAAACCGTGAAACTCGGCCGCAGCCAGTCGCATCGCGACGCCCTGCTCGCCAACCAGGTCGTCAGCCTGATCGAGCACAGCCGCATCAAGACCACCCTCGCCAAGGCCAAGGCCGTCCGCCCGTTCGCCGAGAAAATGCTCACCCTCGGCAAGCGGGGCGACCTGCACGCCCGCCGCCTCGCCGTTTCGTATCTCGGCCAACGCGACGCCGTGAAGAAGTTGTTCGAGGTCCTCGCGCCTCGCTCCGCCGACCGCGCCGGCGGCTACACCCGCATCATCAAGCTCGGGCCTCGCCCGAGCGACTCCGCGCCGATGGCCTACATCGAGTGGGTCGATGCCGCGGTGGAAGCCGAGGCCACCGTCGTCGAAGCCAAGCCCACGAAAAAATCGACGCCCAAAAAAACCGTCGACGCACCGTCGGACGAGGCCACCCCCACCGAAGCGAAGCCGGCTAAAAAGGCCGTCGCGAAGAAAAAAGCGGGCGACGAATAGTCATCCGTCGGAAAAATCATCCAACCACCGGCGGCAAGTGGGTCCCGCGGGACTCATCCGCCGGTGGTTCGCTTTCCGCCACCTTTTCGCGAGACGATCGCCCGGCGATTCGTCCATCGTTCCCTTGACGCTCCTTTCGCCACTCCATACGTTCACCGCTCACATGTTCCGAGGTTTTGGCCCCCCACGCGCGCGGAGCGCATCCCTTGCGATGGCGATCCTCGTCTGGGCGGGGGTGTTCCTGTTTTCGGCCCGCGCCCAGGATCCCGCTCGCGGCCAGTCCGCCCCGGTCGGGCCCACGCCGACGCCGGCTCCGACTCCCCTCCTCACCACCCAGGCCAACGCCGCAACGCTCTCGTCCGCGGACAAAGCCGCCGCCACGGAACTCTTCAACGAGGCCCGCAACGCCGACGAGGCGGGCGCCGCTGGTTCGGCCGTCGAGCTATACCGCCGCGCGTTGAAGAAATATCCCATCGCCCCGGAGGCCTCGACCGCGCAATACCGCCTCGCGGAATTGCTCGAATCGCAGGGCGATCTTTCCCGGGCCTTCAACGCCTACCAGGCCCTGTTGACCCGTTACGCGGACACGCCGAACTTCGAGCGCGCCGTCGCGGCCCAAGTCGCCATCGCCAACAAATACCTCCAGGGCCGGCCGCAGAAGATCCTCGGCCTCTCCATCGGCAACTCCGCGAAACGAGCGGAAGAGATGTACACCAACATCCTCGCGAACGCGCCGTTCAGCAAATACGCGCCCGTCGCGCAGTTCAATCTCGGTCTTTCCTACGAGAAGCAAAGCGAACCCTTCGAAGCAATCAAGGCCTACCAGAAGGTTCTCGACAGTTATCCCAACAGCGACGTCTGCGACGATTCGCTCTACCAGATCGCCTACGTCTACCTGCGCATCGGCCTTGCTCAGCAGTCGCAGGATCTTTCCGCGCTCGTGCAGGCGCGGAACACGTTCGAGGATTTCCTGATCGAATATCCAAACAGCGAAAAAGCCCCCCAGGCGCGGGAAAATCTCGACCGCCTCGGCACCCAGGAATCCGGCAACGTTTTTCGAATCGCGAAATTCTACGAGTTCACCCACGACCTGAAGGCTTCCGTCATCTATTACAACGACGTCATCCGGCGCCAGCCGAAGAGCGCCCAGGCCGAGCTCGCGAAGGCGCGCATCGAGGAACTCCGCAGCCAATACGGTGACGATGCTCTGCGCACCGGGCCGGAAAAGGCGGAAACCGGCGAGAAGGCCCTGCTTCGCCGGCGACTCCAGGCTCAGGTCGAAACCTCGTCGCTGGCCGATTACGCCGGACCGCCGAAGCGCGACATCGTGCCGGACGAACTGCCCGCGGCCGCGCCCAGCCTGCGCACCAACGTCGACGACGTGAAGCCACTCCCGGCGGTCGAACCCGGCCTTCCCACCGAATGAGACCCCTCGCCCCTCTGCTGTTCGTTTGCCTCGCGTTTTCCGCCCTTTCCGGTTGCGGCTATCGCCTTGGTTCGGCCAAGCCGGCCATGCTCCAGAACGTGACGAAGATCGCGATCCCGAGCTTCAAGAACGACACCTACATCCCGCGCCTCGAGGTCCTCATGGCGGACTCGACGATCAAGCAATTCCAGCAGGACGGCACCTACGAGATCGTGCCCGACTACCGCGCCGACGCAATTCTCACCTGCGTGCTCAAGAGCGTGGAAAAAGGTCAGGCGCGCGCGGTGCTTTCGAACGTGCTCGCCACGCGGGAATTCAGCCTGAAGCTCCGCGTCGAATACGAATTGACGGACCGCGTGACGGGCCGAACCCTCCTGAAGGGGGATGTCCTCGGCTCCACTTCGTTCTTCAACGACGCCGACCTTCAGACCGACCAGAATCAGGCCATCGTGACCGCGATTCACGAGGTCGCCGTGGATCTGGCGGGAGAAATCACCGAAGGATTTTAAGCATGCGGACGGGAGAGTGTGGGCGGCGGAGGGAATGACCGACCGCCTCCGTGATCGCTCCGCCTTCCGCTTCCGCATCCCGCATTTTCCTCGATGCTGACCATCGTTCCCACGCCCATCGGCAACCTCGGCGACATCACGCTTCGCGCGATCGAATCGCTCCGGGCGGCCGACGTGATCGCCGCCGAGGACACGCGCCACTCCGGCATCCTGCTCGCGCACCACGGCATCAAGCGCCCGCTCGTCAGCTTCCACGAGCATAACGAGGCGATGCGCACCGCCGAGTTGCTGGAGCGGATTCGAGGTGGCGCAAACGTCGCGCTCATCACCGATGCCGGCACTCCGTCCATTTCCGATCCCGGTGCCCGGATGGTGCGCGCCTGCGCGGAGGCTGGCCTCGCCTGCACGGTCCTCCCCGGAGCGTGCGCCGCGATCACCGCCCTCGTTGGCTCGGGGCTGGACGCAAGCGCGTTTTTCTTTTCCGGGTTCCTTCCGGTCAAGTCCGGCCAGCGGCAAAACGAGCTGACCGCCGCCCTCGCTCGTGACGGCACGACGATCTTTTACGAATCGCCGCATCGCCTGCAGAAGTCCCTTTCGGCGCTCGTCGAACTCGCGCCCGATCGCATCGTCTGCGTCGCGCGCGAACTCACGAAAAAATTCGAGGAATACCGCCGTGCATTCCCCGCCGACCTTGTCGCGCATTACGGCGCGCATCCGCCGAAAGGTGAAATTTGCCTGCTCGTCGAAGGCGCGGACGCCGCCGTCCGCCGGGCGAAAGCGCGGCTGTGAACGGGAGGCAAACGCTTCATTTTTCCCTTCTTCCCGCGGGAAAAGGCAACGGCGGAGGGAGACGAAGCACCACCTCCAAAATTAAAGCAGGAATGGTTTCCGCGTCTTCCCGAGGAGCGTCGGACTCGGCCCGCCCAACCGGCAAGGTGAATCCGCGCCGTTCGTCGAGGGCGTGCAAGCCGCTGCCGACGAGGGGAAAGCACGTCCGTCAATCCGAGCGAGACGCTTCGTCGTTTCCTTCTTCTTCCACGCTAGAAGCGAGAAGTCGGCGGCGACGAAGCGCCGCCCTCCGATCGGCGGAAACTATTTTCGCGTAATCACGACCGTTACCGGGCTGGACTTTCCGGTGGCACTCGTCGCGGTGATTTTTACGATGTTTTTCCCTTTGGCGAGCGGGACGGTAATCTTCCACGCAGACTTGCCGCTCGCGGGATGGGGCTTCTTCGAAGAGCCAACGGTGTAGGTCACCTTCGTGACCGCACTGACGGTGCAGATTGCCGTGCCGCGGAGCGGATAGCTTTTCGCCTTCGTGGTCACGGCGGTCTTGCCCGTGACGGTCACGACGGGAATCGGACTTGGAGTCAACAGATAGATGGTGGTAGTCCCGTTCGTGTCGCTGTAGGTCCCGGCGATGCGGCCCGAGGCGTTGATGGCATTCGCATAGCTGCCGGAAACGTTTCGAAAGTTCAGATCCGTTAAAACGCCTCCCGACCACGTCACCGCGTGGTCCTCGAAGTCGGCGTTCGTGTAATAGCCGGCAATCTTATCCGCGCTGTTGATCGCCGTGGCGTAGCTGCCCTGGGCTCCCTTCGGTGAAAGATTGGTCAGCACCCCTTGCGACCACACGAAAGCGTGATCGACGAAATCGGCGTCGCCAAAGCTGCCGACAACGGATCCGGCGTCCGAAATGGCGGCGACGGAACTGTTGCTGGCGCTTGCGGGCGCCAGCTTGGTGAAGGTGCCGGTGGCCCCGGTGAAGCCAAAGGTGTTGAAGTCCTGGTCGGTGTAATTCCCCGCAATCCGACCGGTGGAATCCAAGCCGATCACGGTGGCATCCGTGCTGTCGGGCGGCAGGGGAACCTCGGTAAGCTGTCCGCCATCCAGAAGGAAGACGTGGGTGACGGCATCCGCATCGCTGTAGGTGCCCGCAACCTGGCCGGAAGCATTGATGGCGCCGGCCAAGCTTCCCGAGGTGATGGAGGGGAGAAGATCGGTCAAGGCACCGTTGACCCAGGCGGCGGCATGGGTCACGCCGTCGGCATCCGAATAAGAGCCGACGACTTCGCCGGAGGCATTGATGGCAACCGCCGAGCTTGCGGTGGAACCAGCCGGCGCCAGATCGGTCACGGCGCCGTCGTTCCACGTCACCGCGTGGTCGAAACCGTCCGCGTCGGTGTAGGACCCCGCGATCAAACCCGCGGAGTTGATCGCATTGGCCACGCTGCCCAGCGCACCCGCAGGCACGAGCTTGGTCAGCGTGCCGTTGGCCCACGTGAAGGCGAAGCTGTTGAAGTCGGCATCGGAATAGGAGCCGATGAGGCGTCCGGAGGAATTTAGGGCGGTGACGACGCCGTCGACGAGAAGGTTCGGCGAGATTTGTGACAGGCTATATCCCGGCGCCGTCACGGCTGGCTTCGGCGTCACGACGGTGACCTTTACCTGGACCGGCGACGAGTTGCCGGCCGGGCCCGTCGCAAGAATCGTGATGACGTTGGCGCCTTTCTTGAGCGTGGCGGTGAATCTCCAGCTCGTCGTGCCGACCGCGTTGAGCGGCTTTCCGGATCCGACGCGATAGGTCACTTTCGTGGCCTGGCCCGTGACCTTCCCGCGAATTTGAACGGACGTCTTCGTGCTGGTAAAGGCCTGGCTACCCGACACGATCACAACCGGTATCGTGGAAGGGGGCGGGGTCGCGGTGGGGACGGGCGTGGCGGTAGGGACCGGGGTCGCCGTGGGGACCGGGGTGGCCGTCGGCAACGGGGTGGCCGTCGGCTCGGGGGTGGGCGTGGGAGTCGGCGCACCCGGAGGGGTGCGCAAGAAGATCCAGGAATGGTCGGAGCCGTCGACGTAACTGCCGACGATCTGGCCGGTGGCGTTGATGTCGTTCGCCGTGCTGCTGACGGCATCGAGCGGCGACGGATCGGTGCGCTCGCCGTTCTTCCAGGCGAAAGCATGGTCGACGCCGTTGGCATCGGTGTACTGACCCAGGACTCGTCCGGAGGCGTCGATCGCGGTGGCCAGGGAACTAGTGGCTCCCGCGGGCGCAAGATCGGCAAACGTGCCGCCCGACCACACGAAGGCGTGATCCACGGACGAAGCGTCCGTGTAGGACCCGATGATTTGCCCCGCGGAGTTGATCGCCGTTACGGAGCTATCGGTTGCGCCGGACGGAAGCAGCGCGGCGGGCGCGCCGGAAATCCAACGGTAGGCGATGGTGTTGCCGTTTTCGTTGGAGAAAGTGCCGATGATCTGCCCGGCATCGTTCATGGCCACGACGGCGCTGTCGCTGGTGCCGGAAGGAAAGGCAAACGTGGTGAAAGTGCCGTTGGACCAACGGAACCCGCGCGGATTGGAATCCGCGTCGAGGTAGGACCCCGCGATCTGGCCGGGCGCGTTGATCGCCTGGGCATAGCTTGCGGTGGCGTTGGTCGGAACCAATGACGTGAACTGGCCATTGGCCCATCGGAAGCCACGATCGATCCCGCTGACGGTGCTCGAGAAGCCGACCAGCTGGCCGTCGTCATTGATTCCGCTGGCATGGCTCGTGAGGGTCCCCGAGGGCAGCAGCGTGGTGAGGGTGCCATTGACAAAAAGAAATGCCCGCTCGTTGAAAGCCGAGTTGGTGAAATTTCCGGCGACCTGGCCCGACGCGTTGACGCCGACCGCATCGCTTCCCGTGCTGCCGGAGGGCAAGGGAATGTTCACAAAAGATCCGCCAACCCAAAGAAAGGCGAATTGGTTGAAATCAGCGTCGTTGTAGCTGCCGATCACCTTGGCCGCGTCGTTGATCTTGACCGCGGCCGCCGATTCGGAATTCGGCGGGGCAAAGATGACGAAGGACGGACCGTTCGGATCCGGCGTGGCGGTGGGGGTCGGAGTCGCCGTCGGCGTCGGGACTGGGGTCGCCGTTGGGACCGGGGTCGCCGTCGGGACCGGGGTCGCCGTCGGGACTGGGGTCGCCGTCGGGACCGGGGTCGCCGTCGGGACCGGGGTCGCCGTCGGGACCGGGGTCACCGTTGGGACCGGGGTCGCTGTCGGGACCGGGGTCGCCGTCGGGACCGGGGTCGCCGTTGGGACCGGGGTTGCCGTTGGAACCGGGGTCGCCGTTGGGACCGGGGTCGCCGTTGGGACCGGGGTCGCTGTCGGGACCGGGGTTGCCGTTGGGACCGGGGTTGGCGTCGGCGTCGGATTGACAACCGGGGTCAAAAGGAACACCGAGAAGCGGCCGTTCACATCGGTTGCGAAACCGGCAATCTGGCCGGAAGAGTTGATCGCCTGGGCGGAACTGCTGGTCATGCCATCGGGCAGCAGGGCGGCGAACGTGCCGTTCGACCAGGCGAAGCCATGATCGGGAGAAACACCGTCGTTCGACGAGCCGGCCACCGTCCCGCCCGCGTTGAGGGAATTGGCGGCGGCCGTGGTCGCTCCGGATGGAGTCAAGTCGACGAACGTGCCGTTCGACTGCCGAAGAAATCCATGGTCGACGTTGTTCGCATCCGTGTAGGAGCCGACCACGTCGCCAGCCGTATTGATGCCGCTGGAGAAACTGGCCAAGGCACTGGCCGGCGCCAGATTTGTAAATGTCCCGCTCGACCACAGGAAGGCATGATCGACGCCATCGGAATCAGTGAACGTGCCGGCAACCTGGCCGGAGGCGTTGATGGCCACGGCCGTGCTCGCCGTGGAACCGGTCGGGAAGAGATACGTAACCGCTCCGTTCGTTCTGATGTAACCGCGAACCAAATCCTTGCTGGTGGTGGCGTCTCCAACGATCTGGCCCGAGTCGTTGATCCCACGCGCCGTGCTGGCGACGTTGCCGGAGGGCAGGATCGTGGTGTAAGTGGCGCCGACGAGAAGGTAGCCCCGTTCGACGTCGTTCGTCGTCGAAGATCCGACGATGTCTCCCTGGGTGTTGATTCCCTTGGCCGAACTCGAAGTCGCGTTGTTCGGCTTGAACGTGGTCAAGGCGCCGTTCGCCCAAAGAAACGCGTGATCACCATCGAGATCCGAGTAGGTTCCGACGACTTTTCCTCCCTCGGTGAGGCCGCTGACCGACGCGTCGATGGCATCCACCGGAAGCGCGAACGAGCTTGTGGAGTATCCGGACACGGCGGTTGCCCGTGGAAGGACGGCAAAAATCAGGAGAAAAACGGACAGCAGGCTCTTCATGATGCTTGGGGCGAGGTTGTAAGTTGAACGTAAAAGGGAAATCGTCGGCTGAACAGCCCCGTTCCGAATTGATCAATGCGGGAGCAGGCAATTTCAAGAAAAACTTTCCTGGGTGCGGCGGTTTCGGCCGCGCTTTTCCCAAGGCTCGCCGCCTCACCCGGCCAGGGCCGCCGGCCCTTTCCTGAAAATGGATCCGGCCGACAAGCCCGACTTCGGGAACGGGGTCCCCTCAAATATTCACTCCGCCCGATTCCCTCAGCGAAGCGACCGTATAGTCTCGATTCATCCCCGCGATGAACGAGGCCGGAACATGCGCGGGACAGACGGCCTCGCATTCATAATAATTCGAGCAATTTCCGAAGCCCTCGGCGTCCATCTGGCGGACCATGCCGAGCACGCGGCGATGACGCTCGGGCCTCCCCTGGGGCAGCACGTTCAAATGGTTGACCTTCGCGCTCACGAAGAGCATGGCCGAGCTGTTCGGGCAGGCCGCCACGCACGCCCCGCACCCGATGCACGCGGCGGCGTCCATCGCCGCATCGGCGACGACCTTCGAAATCGGCAACGCGTTCGCGTCGGGAGCGGAGCCGCTGCGCTCGGAAATGAACCCCCCTTTTTGGATCACCCGGTCGAAGGCGGTGCGATCCGTGGAAAGATCGCGGACGACGGGAAACGGCCCCGCGCGGAACGGCTCGATGGTGATGGTCTCGCCATCGTCGAAGCGGCGCATGTAAAGCTGGCAGGTCGTGCCCGAGCCGCGATCCTTGCCGTGCGGCACGCCGTTGATGACCGCGCTGCACATCCCGCAGATACCCTCGCGGCAATCGTGATCGAACGCGATCGGATCCTCTCCCTTGGCGGAAAGACCGTCGTTCACAATGTCGAGCATCTCGAGAAAAGAGGCGTCGGCGGGAATGTCGGTCGCCGCGTAGGAGACGAGTCTGCCGGGCGCGGCTTGGTTTTTCTGACGCCACACCTTCAAATGAAAGTTCATAGTTGAGAGTTGAAAAATTGATCGGCTCGGCGAGTGCCTTCGGCGGAGATGAGATCGTGGCGGAGACCGCTCAGCCTGCGGCTCGATCCCTCGGCCTCGCGATGGGTCGAAAGAAAGATCGTTTCGTGGGATTCTCGCTGCTTCGCGATGCCGGCCTGCGGGACGACTTCAGAAAGCGAACCCGTCGCGATTCGAACGAAGCGCGCGTGGTCCGTCCTCGACGAACGGCGGAAACCCTCCGCCAGACTCGAAGAGACCGAGACCGCCGCCCGCCGCACTCGATTGGTGGGCTGAAATCGCTCGCCCGCCGGAAAAGTCTGGGTCGCCCGGGAAACCGGCGCGGCAAAATCACTCATGCGTTTCCAGCCACCGAGTTTCTCGAAGTTAAACATCGCCGTTCCCATTGAAAATCAACTCTCGACCATCGACTCTACTTGTAGCTTCTCGTCGCGGGCTTCACGACCTCGTAGGTGAGCGGCTCCTTCACGAGCGTGGGCGCGGCGCCGTCGCCCTCGTATTTCCAGGCGGATACGTGCATGAATTCCTCGTCGTTGCGCCGGGCTTCGCCGTCGGGGGTCTGGTGCTCGGAACGGAAGTGGCCGCCGCAGCTTTCCTCGCGGGTGAGCGCGTCGTAACAAAGCACCTCGGCGAATTCCAGGAAGTCGGCGACCCGGCCGGCTTTTTCGAGCGATTGATTGAACTCCGCGCCGGATCCCGGCACGGAGACGGTCGACCAGAATTCCGCGCGGAGTTTCGGGATGTGCTCGAGCGCCTCGTGCAGGCCGGCGCGGTCACGGGCCATGCCGCACTTGTCCCAGACGAGCAGGCCCAGCTCGCGATGAAAGTCATCCACGCTGCGGTTGCCGCGCACGTCGAGAAGCCGCTGGACGCGCGCCGCCGCCTCCCGCTTCGTCCGCTCGAACGCGGGGTGGGCGGCGTTCACCTTCTGGCCGAACTGCGTGCTGAGGTATTCGCCGAGCGTGTAGGGAATCACGAAATACCCGTCGGCCAGCCCCTGCATGAGCGCCGATGCGCCGAGGCGGTTCGCGCCGTGGTCGGAGAAATTCGCTTCGCCGAGCACGTGCAGGCCCGGGATGTTGCTCATCAAGTTATAGTCCACCCAGAGGCCGCCCATCGTGTAGTGCACGGCGGGATAGATGCGCATCGGCCGCTCGTAGGCGTCCTCGCCGGTGATGTTTTCATACATCTCGAAGAGGTTCCCGTATTTCTCCTCGATGACCGGCTGTCCCTGGCGCTTGATCGCGTCCGCGAAATCGAGGTAGACGCCGAGCCCGCCGGGACCCACGCCGCGGCCCTCGTCGCAGGCCTCCTTCGCGCTCCGGGAGGAAATGTCGCGCGGCGCGAGATTGCCGTAGCTTGGGTATTTGCGTTCCAGGAAATAATCGCGCTCCTCCTCCGGGATCTCGTCCGGCTTCTTGCCGCAATCCTCCGGCCGCTTCGGCGCCCACATGCGGCCGTCGTTGCGCAGCGACTCGGACATGAGCGTGAGCTTCGACTGGTAGCGGCCGCTGACCGGGATGCAGGTCGGGTGGATCTGCGTGTAGCAGGGATTCGCGAAGAGCGCGCCGCGCTTGTAGGCGCGGAACGTCGCGGTCACGTTGCAGCCCTTCGCGTTCGTCGAAAGATAAAAGACGTTGCCGTAGCCGCCGGTGCAGAGCAGCACGGCGTCGCCCGCGTGCGTGGTGATCTCGCCGGTGACGAGATCGCGGGTGACGATGCCCTTCGCGTGGCCCTCGACCAGCACGAGGTCGAGCATCTCGGTGCGGGGAAACATCTTCACCGCACCGCGCGCGATCTGCGCCTCGAGGGCCTGATACGCCCCGAGCAGAAGCTGCTGACCCGTCTGGCCGCGGGCGTAAAACGTCCGCGAGACCTGCGCGCCGCCGAATGACCGG
Source organism: uncultured Chthoniobacterales bacterium (assembly GCA_964247025.1). Classification (GTDB taxonomy): domain Bacteria; phylum Verrucomicrobiota; class Verrucomicrobiia; order Chthoniobacterales; family JAATET01; genus JAATET01. The sequence goes on along the minus strand of CAXTSM010000005.1, from coordinate 46,800 downwards.
TTCGCCAGCAGGCCCCCGTATTCGCGGGCGAACGGCACGCCCTGCGCCACGCATTGGTCGATGATCGAGGCGCTGACCTCGGCGAGCCGGTGCACGTTCGCCTCGCGCGAGCGAAAATCCCCGCCCTTGATCGTGTCGTAGAAAAGCCGGTGAACGCTGTCGCCGTCGTTCTGATAATTCTTCGCGGCGTTGATGCCGCCCTGCGCGGCGATCGAGTGCGCGCGGCGCGGCGAATCCTGGTAGCAGAAGCACTTCACGTTGAAGCCCTGCTCGGCGAGCGTCGCCGCAGCCGAGGCCCCGGCGAGGCCGCTGCCGACGACGATGAGGTCGAACTTTCTTTTGTTCGCGGGCGCGATGACCTTGGCGTGGTTCTTGAAGTTCGTCCACTTGCGGTCGACGGGGCCGGGCGGAATCTTGGAATCGAGCGTCATGTTATCTCAAGGTCTCCCGGCCGACGCCGAGCAGCACCGCGATCGGGATCGAGGAAAAGCCGGCAAAAAGCAGCCACGCGAGCGCGTGACCGGCGCGTTCGAAGCGCGGGCGCAGGCGCTGGTTGTTGAAGCCGAGGGTTTGAAAAAGGCTGCCGACGCCGTGGCTGAGGTGGAAGGCGAGAAGCCCGAGCGAAAGGACGTAGAACGCGCTCACGAGCGGATAGCTGAATCCGGCGACGACCATGCGGAAGACGTCGTGCGCGCGGCGGGTGTCGACCATCGTCTCGAAGGTGCGAAATTCCGGATGCACGATGAGCCACGTGAAATGGCTGAGGTGAAAGACGACGAAGGCAAAGACGACGAGGCCGGTGAGGCGCATCGTGCGGGCGAAGACGGTGGATTGAACGCGGCTGCGGTGAAGGTATTTTTCCGGGCGGGCGGCGTGGTTTTCCTGCCAGAGCCGCATCGTGTAATAAATGTGCAGCGCCACCGCGGCGAGCAGGCCGGTGCGGGCGAGCCAGAGCAGCGGGCCCAGGTCGTGCAGGTGGAGCGCGTAGCCGTTCATCGCCAGCGGCCCGAGGAAGAACGTGAGGTTGCCGAGCAGGTGGCCGACGAGGAAAATCACCATCGCGACGCCGGTGATCGCCACGATGGTCTTTTTCCCGATGGACGAATTCAGCCACCCGGACAACGGGGACGATCTGGCGGAGGGAGTGGTCAGGACGCCCATAAACGATATAAGTTTTTCTAATGCAGGGATGCGAGATTGCAACCCTCCATTTTGCCGAACCGTGGGGGCGTCACGGTTTGTGGATCAACCAAAGGTAGGCGGCGCTGCCCGCCTCGGTGTTTTGCTTTCGATAGTCCTCCGCGGCGAGGAAGCGGGCGGAGCCGTCCATGAAGGCATAGACGTTGGTCGTGCCGAAAAGGGCGGGCTTGATCAGGCGGGGCTCGTCGCCTTGATCGACGTCGAGGTAGAAGTTGCCGTCGTTGTACACGACCCCGACGAGGATCGTCTTGCTGAGCTGGTCGACCGCGGCGAGCGCCAGGGGCGGCGACCCGGAGCCCCCGCCCGACGCGCCGCCGGGATCCTCGCCGCCGTTGACGATGTAGCTCGAGTTGTTTTGGCCGTTGTCCTGAACGTTGCGTTTCGTCCTCAGAAAGTTGCTGGGATCGTCCGGGGCGGCGAAGACCTTGCTGTCGGTGATGTATCCGCCCGCGATCAGGAGCTTCGGCCAGCGGTCTTCGCCGGTGCCGTCGGCGGCGCGCCCGGGGATGCGGCCGTCGTGGTCGGCCGCGTAGAGCAGGAGCCCGGCGGCGGTCTGGCGCAGGTTGTTCAACGCCCGCGTTTCGTTTCCTTTCCGGATGACGTTTTGCGCGGAGACGAAAACGAGGCTGATCAGGATGCCGATGACGGTGATGACGACCAGCAGCTCGATGAGCGTGAACGCGGCGTTTCTTCGATTCATGGACGGAGGGATTTCCGCGGGTGAACAAACGCGCGCGGCTTCCGCGTGTCAATCACCGGACGAAGATTTCCCCGCCGCCGGCTCCAAGATTGGGCTTGAGAAAGTCCCGGCTCGATCCATCGTCGCCCGGGTCTCCTCCGCGCCCATGAACTCGTTCCCCCCGCGAGCGGACTCGCTCCGTTTTTTGGAAAGTTTTGACTTCCGCCGTGTTTCGACGGCGCTGCGGGCCTTGTGCCTCGGCCTGCTCCTGTGCTCTTCGGCGCGGACGGGCGCGGGCGCGGGAACCGATCGCGCTTCCGCGATTCCCCACCTCGCCCGGCGCGGCGCCGTCATGCAGCTGGTCGTCGATGGCCGACCGTTCCTGATCCTCGGGGGAGAGCTGCACAACTCCACGTCCTCCAGCCTCGACTACATGGCTCCGGTCCTGGCGAAGTTCGCCGCCGGCAACCTCAACACCGCGCTCGCGGCCGTCGGCTGGGACCTCATCGAGCCCGCGGAAGGCCGGTTCGACTTCCGTCTCGTCGATGGCGCCATCGACCTCGCGCGCAAGAATCATCTCCGGCTCGTTTTTCTGTGGTTCGGAAGCTGGAAAAACGCCGTGTCCACCTATCCGCCGCTCTGGGTGAAAACCGACCGGAAACGATTCCCCCGCGCCCAAAACAAAAATGGCCGGAGCCTGGATATTCTTTCGACCTTCAGCGACGCGAACCGGGAGGCTGACGCCCGCGCCTTCGCGGCGCTCATGCGCCACATTCGTGAGATCGATGGCGACCGCCAGACCGTGCTGATGATCCAGGTGGAAAACGAGGTGGGCGTGCTGTCGGAAGCGCGCGACCGATCCCCGGCGGCCGACGCGGCCTTCCATTCGCCGGTGCCGAAGGAGCTGATGGATGACCTCGTGAAAAACACGGGCGCGCTCGTCCCTGGTTTTCGGAGGATCTGGGAGGCGGCCGGAGCCCGGACGTCCGGCACCTGGGAGGACGTCTTCGGCGTCGGCGACGGGACGGACGAAATTTTCATGGCCTGGAACTACGCGCGCTACGTCGACCGGGTCGCGGCCGCGGGCAAGGCCGAATACCCGCTGCCCATGTTCGTGAACGTGTGGCTGGCCGACTGGCGGGAGTCCAAGCCCATGAAGCCCGGCGATTACCCGAGCGGCGGCCCGCTTCCTTACATGATGGACGTCTGGAAGGCCGGCGCCCCGTCCGTCGACATCCTCGCGCCCGATATCTACGGCTTCTTCGAGGAACGCTGCGCCCTTTACGCCCGCTCGAACAATCCCCTGTTCATTCCGGAGATCGTGCGGACCACGCGCACCTGCAGCGCCATCTTCTATGCCCTCGGCCAGCACGATGCCATGGGGTTCTCGCCGTTTGGAATGGAAAGCCTCCCGGATTTTTCCGCGGAGCTCTCCCGGACCTATGGCGTGCTCGCCCAGATCGCGCCGATTGTCCTGGAGAACCAGGGCCGGGGCGCGATCGGCGGCGCCCTGCTGGACCACGACCATCCGGAACAAACGCTCGCCGTCGGCGACTACACGCTCGGGCTCGGGATCGCGCGGCATTATTCCTTCCCGACCCCCGAGTTTCCCGCCGGCATTTTCATCCAGACCGGGCCGGACGAATATCTCGTGGCCGGCCGAGGGCTCACCATCGACTTCACGCCAAACACGCCCGGCGATCCGATCGTCGGCATCGCCTGGGCCGAGGACGGCGTCTACCGGGAAGGCCGCTGGATCCCCGGGCGGCGGCTGAACGGCGACGAAATCCTCTCCGGCAAAGGGCTGCGCCTCCGCGGCGAAGAGTACATGATCCAGCGCGTCAAGCTCTACCGCTACCGCTGATCGGCTCGCCGCTCTCCTCCGTGCCGCCCGCGTCCTCCTCGTGGAATCTCCGGAGCGCCGCGACCGGCCCCACCCCGAGGGGCCGCACGTAATCGAAGATCCCCGGCGCCGCCTGCCCCCCGCTGGCATAACCCCGGAAAATCATCTCCAGCCGCGCGTCGAGATTGTCCACGTAATGCAGCGCGATCGCCTCGGGCGTCTTCGGCAGCACCGGCGAGCCGAACTCCAGCGAACCGTGATGCGAAAGAATCAGATGAATCAGGTGTAGCCGCACCTCGTCCGAGGCCGGCCTGAAATTCTCCCATCCCGCCTTTGGCAATTCCCGCCAAAGCGCGTTCACCACCTCGACGCCAATGTTGATGTGACCCATCAACTCCCCGCGCAGATCCGCGCGGATCGCGAAGCCTTCCTCCGGCGGGCACGTCTCCCACAATTTCCCGCAATCGTGGAACAGCACGCCCGCCACCAGCAGATCCCGGTTGAGCGCGGGATACGCGTCCGCGATGGCCAGCGCCGACCGCATCATCTGCGCCGTGTGCGCCGCGAGCCCGCCGCGCCTGGCATGGTGGTTCACCCGCGCCGCCGCCGCCCGGCGGAAACGCCCGCCCAGCGTCGCCAGGAACCGCTCCGCCAACGCGCGCAATCGCGGGTCGCCCACGCTCCCGACCGCCCGCTCGACGCACGCATAATCCTCTTCGACCGCCGCCCGCTCCGCCTCGCCGCCCTCGAAGAGCGCCGCCCGCTCCCCCGGCGGCAGCCGCCGCAGCTCCCAGCGGCGCGCGTCCACGCCGAAGGCGCCGTTCACGTAGAACTCGCCCTCCACGGCCACGCAATCCGCGTCCTCGAGCGCCTCGCACACGCGCACGTTCGGCGAGTCGGACCACACCCGCAGCGTCAGCGCGTCGGCCGCGTCGCGCAGCCTCAGCTCCCAGAACGGCTTCCCGTTCGACCCCTCCTTTTTGGTGCACTGCTCGACCTGCGCGTGCACCTCGGCGAACGCCGGCCCCTCCTTCACCACCCCGCGGATCGCGGCAATCGTCATCACGCCAGCCATGCCGCGAGTTATGGCCGCCGAAGCGCGCCCCGTCAATGAACGGCGCGTCCCCGCCGCCCCGGAGACCATTTTACGCCTCCTTTGCTCCGTGATACCTCCTCTCTCAGGAAAACCGCCTCCGTCGCCGACCTGCGCAATCATTTCGCCCGACTGTCGAAATGGATCCACGAGGGGCAGACCATCGCCATCACGAAACGCGGCCGCGTCTTCGCCACCCTCGTCCCGGCGCGGCGCGCGAAGGCGGCTCCCCCGCCCGTCGACAGCCTCGCGCGCCTGCGGAAAATCTTTCCCCGCCGCCCGGTCGGGGGCGACGTCGCAAGCGTGATCGACGAAGACCGCGGAATCCGGTGAACGCCTCTTTCGACTCGGGCGTCCTGGTCAGACGCTATGTCCTCGAGGCCAACTCCCCGGAAGCCATCGCCTGGATCGATGCCGCCGGCGCGCCGCTGCCGTTTTCTCACCACGCGGTGGAAATTCCCAGCGCGATTCACCTCAAGCGATCTCGCGGCGAGCTCACGCCCCGGCAGGAGTCCTCCGCGATCCACGCCCTCGACGCCGACGTGGAGGCCGGACGGCTGGTGCGGCCCGATTACCATCTCGACGCGATGTTCTTTCGCGCTCCGTCGCTCTCCGGCCGGCATTCCGGGCGGCACGGCACGCGCAGCATGGACCTTCTCCACGTCGCCGCCGCCCTCGAAGCCGGCGGCCGGAATTCTTCTCGCTCGACGCCCGGCAGCGCCGGATCGCCGCCGCCGAGAAGCTTCTCGTGCGACCGACCTGAGACCCGGGGGTCAATGCCCGGCGCCCCCCGGCGCCGCGTCCGCCGGCATCGCGCGTAATTCCTCCTGCGTCCACGCGCTTCCGCGGCCGCTCATCCTCCCCCGGGCCGCGCGCACCGCTTCCACCGTGACCGGCGCAGCCGCGTTCCCCCAGTCTCCCCGGATGTAAGTCAGCACCGCCGCGATCTGCTCGTCGCGCAAAAATCTCCAGGACGGCATGGCGCCATTGAAGGTCGCGCCCCGCACCTGCGCGGGGCCCTCCAGCCCGCCCAGCAGCACCGCCATCAGGTGCTCGCTCCGCCATCCGCCCTCGCCGAGCACCCACTCGCTTCCCGCCAGCGGCGGATATTGCCGCGGCACGCCCTGCCCGTCCGCCTGATGGCAGATGACGCAATTCTGCACGAACGTCCGCCGCCCGAGCGTCGCCGGATCGAGCGGCGCCGCGGGCGTGAACGGCGCCGGAACGAACCCGTCCGCGCGAAAGCCCCCGCCGTTCGTCGCGAGGTAAAACCCGCCCCAGAACACCAGCGCCATGATCGTCAGCACGAACCACGTGGGCACCCCCACCCGCCCCTCGCCTGGCTCCTGGTGCTCGCGCAGAATGGACCCGTGGACCTTCCCGAGGTCCATCTCATCGGGCTCCGGCGGCGGCTCGGGTGCGCCGCTCATTTGGAAATCGACGCCTCCGGCGTGGAATCGTTGCGTCGGAGCGAAAGCAGATAGGCCACGAGATCGCGCGCCTCCTGCGTCGGCACCACCTCGTAGCCCGGCCCCGGCGCGTGCGGCCCCGTCACCTCCACCGCGTCCCCGCCCGGCTGCGCTCCCGCCACCCGCACCGCGAACAAAAAACGAAACGACGGCATGATCGACTTCGGCGTGACTTCGTCCGGCTCGTAGAGATGGCGGAAATGCCACTGCGCGCTCGTCTGGCGCACGCCGATGTTCGAAAGATCCGGCCCCGTCCGCATCGTCCCCAGGAAGGCGGGCCGCTCGTTCGCGTAATCCCGGGCCACCGTCTGCCGCGGCCCCCAGCCCTTCTCGATGTCGCTGGAAAGCCACGCCGGCCTCACCTGCTGGCTGTGGCAATAAACGCAGCCGTTCGCCGCGTAGACCCGCTCGCCCGCCACCGCGCTCCCCGTCAGCGGCGGCGGCACGAGCCCGCCGTATTTCGAGGCGACCACCGGGAAATGGCTCAGCTGTAAGTACGGATACGCCACCAGCCCGAGCCACGACGACGCGAAGACCAGCAGGATCCCGGCAAACAAAAGCGGCAGGCGGCTCATCCCGTCGGGCCGCCCCCCTCCGCCTTCGCGAGCAGCGTCGGCTCCTCGCGCGACCCGCCGTGGCGCCGCAGCATCCGGATGAACAACACCGCAAAAACCAGATGCGCGGCCCCCATCAACATCCCGCCGAGAATGCGCGTGTGGCGAAATGGCGCCACCACCGCCAGCGAGTTCGCGAACGGCGAGCCCGGGTCGTTCAACTCGAGCCCCTGCAGGAATCCCCCGATCGTCAACGACGCGAACATCAGCCCGATGCCCGCCGCCGCCAGCCAGAAATGCCAGCGGATCATCGCCGCCGACGGCCACTCCCAGCCCACCAGCCGCGGCACGATGTAATACATCGCCCCGAACATCGTCATCGTGAAGAACCCATAGAGCCCCAGATGCGCGTGCCCCACCGTGTAGTCCGTGAAGTGCGTCAGGTTGTTCAACGTCGGGATCGCCATCAAGCTCCCTTGAAAGCTCACCACCGTATACGCCACCGCGCCGAAAACCGTGAACCGCAGCGTCGGGCTCCACTTCAAATAATCGAAATGCCCGCGCATCGTCAGATGATGATTGATCGCCACCGCGATCACCGGGATGAACATCATCACGCTCGCCACCACGCTCGCGCTCACCATCCACGCCGGAAACGGGCCCCCGATGAGATGATGCATCCCGTTCCAGCTGTAGAACAGCGCCAGCGACCAGAATCCAAGGATCGACAAATAATAGCTGTGCACCGGCCGTCCCAGCACCTTCGGGATCATGTAATACGCGCTCGCGAGACCGATCGGCGTGAACCACAGCCCCAGAATATTGTGGCCATACCACCAGTTCACCGCCCCCGTCACCGAGCCCGCGACCGGCCGCCAGATCAGCAAAATATTCGCCGTCGCGTAGAGCCACGGGAACCACAGGAACGCCGCCAGCAGATACCACTGCGACACATACACGTGTCCCGGCCGGCGGAATCGGAACATCGTCACTCCCCACCCCCCGATCAACGCGTACGCCACGAAGAGCACCGGCGTCGCCCAGCCCGGAAACTCCAGCCACTCGATCGAGCGACTCTGTCCGGCGAGAATCCCCGCCACCCCCGCCGCCACGCCCACATTCCACGCCACCCCCGCCGCCAGGAGCCATCCCCGGTGCCGCAGCGCCACCCGGCACAATCGCGCCATCAGCCAGATCCCCACCCCGAGTCCCACCGACGAAGCCCACCCGTAGACCACGATATTCAAATGCGCCGGCCGCACCCGCCCGAACGTCAGCCAGGCCGCCGAATCCAGCACATGCGGGAAGCTGATCTTCAAAGCCGCCAGCGTGCCCAGCAACGACCCGACGAGCAGCCACGCCACGCCCGAGCCGAAAAAAAACAGCACCGGCCCCCGCAGCGACCGATCGATCGCCGCCCGCTCGAAGTCGTCCCGCGTCGCCCCCGGCATCCCGCCGCCAGAAAGGTCCGGCCCCCCGTTCATGCCCGCCCGTCCCCCTCCAGGCGTGAAGGAACGGGAAGGTTCAACCGGACATCACGGAGTTTTCGAAAAAAGAAGCCCCCACCGGCCTCCCCGGCCCTTGGGCGGGCGAAACCCCCATGGGAATTTCCCGTTCTCCTGGTTTCCCGTTTCCTCCCCTCCTCCTTCCCCGCATCTCCACGCCCCCCTCCGCGTCCCCCGTGCCCCTCGGGCGAAAAACTCTCGTTCGAGCCTCCCGGTTTCCCGCTTCCCCTTTTCCCCTTTTCCCCTTTTCCCGCGCCCTCCCGCCCCCCTCCCTGTCCCCCGTGCCCGTCGGATGAAAAATCCCCCCCCTCGTCCTCCTCGAAAATGACCCGCGCCCCCCGCTCCAGATCCTCGAATTGCCCATCCCGCGCCGCCCAGACGAAAGCCGCGAACGCGCTCCCCGTCAGCAGCACGAGCCCCAGCGTCAGCAGCACCACCCCCGCCTCCATCTAGCGTCCGCCCCCCAGCGTCAGCAGCCCCAACGTCACGACGAAAAAAATCCCGATCATCCCCAGGGCCAGCCCGAAGAACAGCCAGGGCGACGACCGAGCCGGGGAATTCGCGGATTTTCGAAACGGACCCATGAACAGGATGATCTCACACGGAGCGCACGAAGCACACGGAGAGATTTCCGAATCCTGTTTTCCTGGGTTCCGTTTGCCCCGCCGATGTTTCGTTGCCGCTCCCGTCGCGCCCGCGAGCAAAAAACTTCTTTCCCGATACACGTAACGTCCCTCCGAACGGCGTAAGATATTACACTTTACTTGCAACACACTCCAGGCCCGCGCGCCTCTTTGACCGCCCCGACGCCTCGCGCGTCACACCCACATGAACGAATTTAGCCTAGCCGCCCGCCGTCCGCGGGCCATTGCCGCTGCGGCGGTCGAGACCGATCTGACGAAAACCGCCGCCCAAACCCCGGCTCCCACCCCTGCTTCCGGCACACTGGGCGATCTCTCGCGCGACGAGCTCCTGCTCGAGGCGTTTTACGATCCAGCCGACCCGTCCGCCCCGGGTGAAGAAGCCGTCGGCACCGACCGCCTTCGTGAAGAAGTGCGCTGGCGGCGGGCCGTGCTTTTGCGCGAACCCGCGCTCACCGCGTTGGCGAGACTTCTCTCGAAGGTTTCCAGCCACACGTTCGAACACCTGACCCAGGGCGAAATCAACGCCGATCAACTCATCGAGAAAGCCAACGGCTTCATGTCGGGTCAGAACGGCGTGAAGGTCCTGAAGCTGCCCGACCGCGTCGAAGATCTCGAGCGTCGGCTCCGGAACCTGGAATCGAATTCGGATTAGTCCTCCCCTTCCGTCCCGCACCGCGTCTCCCGACCCCTCGATCCGCACGGACGAACCCGCCCTATTCTCTTCGTTTCATGGACCCCACCGATCGCTCCCACCCCCCTCTCCACCGCGTGGCTTTTTCTCTGCTCGCCGTCGCGTTGGTCGCCGCGCTTCTCGGAGCGAGCGGCCTCGCCGTCAGCCCGCGAGCAGCCGCCGCCTTCGCGCATGTGGCCGCCTGGGCGCGTTGATCCAGCCTGCGTCGCCCGGCCTCGATGAAGATCGTCTTCCTGCTATTGCCCCTGGTTGCGCTGGCCGCCCTCGTGGACATGAACGCATCCACCGTCATCGACGCCAACATCGCGCATGCCTTTCCTTATCCGATCGACGGCTTCCCGCCTGTGTTCGTCTTCCTGGCGATGGGACTGCTGGCCGGCCGTTACCCGGGAAATCGCCGTTGGAGCCTGCTCGCGCTCTTCATTCTGGTGTTCGCCTTCGCGCTCGCGGGAGGCATGTGCTATCCGGCGAATCCGGCCCAACCGATCGCCGTTGCCATCATGGTTTCGCTGACGGTTTCCGGAGGGCTGGTTTTATCCGGCCAACGGCCGCCGTTCTGGCTCGCGGCGTCGCTTTTCGCCTCCCTTGCGCTCGTGCATGGATTTGCCCATGGCCTTCAGGTCTCTTCCGCGGACAATGCCATTCGCCGAAGCCGCGAGATCGTCACCGGCACCGCGATCCTGTTGCTCGCCGGTTTGTCCGCCAGTATCCTCTTCCGCGCGCTGAGGGACCGCGGACGCACGCCGCCCGCCCTTCACGAGACGCCGTTGGCATGAACGACCGCATCCTCACCTTGCTCTCCCCCACCGCCGCCCAGACGCGCCCCGTCTTCCGGGTGCGGCGGGACCTTTGCGGGCGGCTCGTGGCCCACCTGGAGCATCGCGGCTTTCGTCTCGCGGGCGCGCCCGCGGCCGGTCCGGAGCATTCTTCCGTGACCGAAGTCGCGCTTGCTCCCGGCACTCCGCTGGGGTTCCTCGCTACCGCGAAAGCCACTTTTCTCGCGCAAGTCCTCCGCTGATTATCGGCGTCGCCGGTCGCTCGGCGCGCGGGGTTTCGATTCCGGCCGACCGCTCGTCGAACGATCCGGCCGGGTCACTTTCGTCTTTCTCTCGTCGTGCGCTCCCTCTACCCATCCGGTGATCCCGATCATTCCCCATGGCCCATCACAACAGCCGCCCGCGCACGCCCGGAGTCTGCCCCGTGTGCGGCGAGGACGTCCCGCCCCGCGCCCTCGCCTGCCCCGAGTGCGGAGCCGACCACCGCACCGGCTGGAAACCCGGCGCGCTCGAAGCCGACGGCATCCTCGAAGACGAAGACTTCGACTACTCCGACTTCGTGAAACGCGAGTTCGGCGGCGGGCAGGGGAAATCCGCCCGCCTTCACCCCGTCTGGATCATCACCGCCGCCCTGTTGCTCGCCGCTCTCGTCGCGTCGTGGCTGCTCGGCATCTGGTGACGCTCCCTCGAGCCGCTCGCGCCTCCGGCCACATCGCGAGCCCGATCAAGACCGCCAGCTTCGCACCCGCCCCGCCGCCGAAAGCCCTCCTCGATGAAAAGCGGAAAGTAGGACGGCGGCGGAGCGCCGTTCCGACCTCGATCTTGTCGCGTCGGCCGGTGGCCCGACGGAGCAGGGCGGCGACAACATCGCCCCTCTGCGGCCTCCTCCTTGTCGCCACGGCGCTCCGTCGCCGTGTGCGCCAGGGTCACGCTCCCCGACGCGGTTCCCCCGCGCCCCGACGGAGCGGGGCGGCTACAGCTTCGCCTCTTTGCAACCTCCTCCTTGTAGCCACGGCGCTCCGTCGCCGTGTGCACCAGGGCCACGCTTTCCGACGCGGGTTCCCACGCCGCGCCCCGACTGAGCGAGGCGGCGACAGCTTCGCCTCTCTGCAACCTCCTCCTTGTAGCCACGGCGCTCCGTCGCCGTGTGCACCAGGGTCACGCTTTCCGACGCGGGTTCCCGTCCCCCCGCGCCCCGACGGAGCGGGGCGGCGACCGTTTTGCGCGGGAGGCGCCCGCGCCCCTTCAAAGCCGACGACGGAGCGTTGCCTTCTTTGCGCCCTTCACGAATGATGCCGCGCCGTGAGCCGGGCCTCGTTCTTCCGCCAGCGTCTCCCCTGCGCGGGCTTGTTTTTCTGGGCGGCAATCGGCGTGGTCCTCGGCCGCTTTGTTCCTCTTTCCGGCTGGGTCTACGCCGCGCTCGGGGCGGCGGCCCTGCTTGCGGCGTTCCGGCGGAGCGCAGCGCTGCCCGTCGGCGTGGCGCTCGCGTTCGCCGCCGCGCAGACGTGGCAATACCGCGAGTCGCCCGCCGCCGCGCTCGCCCGCGGACTCGACGGGACGCCGCGCGTTTGCCAGGCGGTGATCGAGGTGCTCGAGGCGCCCCGCGCCTCGGCGCTCGCGCCGGATGGCTGCGCGTTCACCGCGCGGCTGGAGACGGTCGCCGCGCCCGGCCTAGCCCCCGCGGCGCCGTGCCGGGTCGTGGTGCGGTGGAACGGCGACCCGCCCGTTTACGGCGGCCGCTACGAGGTGCGCGCGTCGATCTCCAACTGCCCGCCGCCGCGTAATCCCGGCGCGTTCGACTACGCCGCGTGGCTCGCGAACGCCGGAATCCGCTCGCAGCTCGACGTCCCCTCCTCCCGCGAGGCCACCCTCCTGGGCGTGGGCGGCAATCCGGTCGTGCGCTTCGCGCTGGCGTCGCGCGACTGGGTCTCGCGCACGATCTCGCTCGGCATCGACGGCACGCCCGAGGCGATCCTGATCCGCGCGATGACGCTGGGGGAGACCTCCGACGCGCCTGATTCGCTCAAGGACGCCTTCCGGGAGACCGGCACGTTCCACCTGTTCTCGGTGAGCGGGCTGCACGTGGGCATCGTGGCGGTGATTCTCTGGACGCTGCTCGGCGCGGGTGGCGCGAGCCCGCGGTGGTCGGTGCTGGTGGTCGTGCCGGCGTTGTTTTTCTACGTGCTCGTCACGGGCCTGAGCCCGGCCAGCGTGCGCGCGGCGATCATGCTCTCGGTCGTCGCGGCGGGCCGGCTGCTGGACCGGCCGGCGGTGGCGCTCAACGGCATCGGGGCGGCCGGCCTGCTCATCCTCGCGGGAGATTCGAGCCAGCTTTTCAACTCCGGCTTCCAGCTCTCGTTCGGCGCGGTGACGGCCATCATTCTCTTCGCGCGTCCGCTCGGCCGGCGGATGGAAGCCCTCGTCGCGCCCGATCCGTTCGTGCCGAAAAGCCTGCGGTCCCGCGCGCGGCGCGCGGCGGAGAGCGCGGCGGGCGGCGCGGCGGCGCTCGTGGCCGTGTCGCTGGCGGCTTGGGTGGTCTCGCTGCCGCTGATCGTTTATTATTTCCACCTCGTTTCGTTCGCCTCGATCCCGGCGAACCTTTTTGCGGTGCCGCTCTCGGGCCTGGTGCTGGGCCTGGCGGCGGTCTCGCTGGGGGCGGGCGCGATCTCGCCGTGGCTCGCGGGCGTGTTCAACCAGGCGAACTTCCTGCTGACGAAAATCCTTCTCCTGCTCGTGCAGGCCATCGCGTCGCTGCCGGGCGCGGCCGTCTACGTCGGGCCGGCGCCGGGGACGGTGGCCGCGCTCACCGTGCTGGACGCCGGGGCGGGCGGCGCCGCGGTTTTTCGGACCGGCGCAAAAACCTGGGCCGTCGACGCGGGGCCGGCGTATTTTGCGGATGCTGTCCTGCTGCCGTTCCTTCGCCGGCAGGGCGTCAACCGACTCGACGCGCTGGCGCTCACCCACGGCGACGGCCGCCACGTCGGGGGCGCCGCGCGGCTCGCCGAAGCGCTGCGCCCGCGCGAGGTGCTCGACTCGGGCCGGGCCGCCCGCTCGCCGGCGAGACGGCGGCTGCTGGAAGCGTGGGCGGGGGCGGGCGTCGAGGTCGTCGCGGCGGACGCCGGCCGGGACTTCGTTCTCGATGCGTCGACGCGGATCACGGTGCTGTATCCGCCGCGGGGGCGGGAGGCGGACCTGGCCGACGACGAGGCGGTCGTCCTCCGGCTCGCGGCGGGCGGGTTTTCCGCGCTGCTTGTTTCGGACGCGGGTCTCGCGACGGAGCAATGGCTGCTCGCGCACGCGCCGGCGCAGCTTCGGTGCGATCTGCTCGTGATGGGACGCCACGTCTCGGGGTTCTCGGGCGACGCGGAATTCCTGCGCGTGGCGCGTCCGCGGGCGGTGATCGCGACGGCCGCGGATTTTCCCCGGGCGGAAAACATCCGCCCGGATTGGGCGCGGGCGGTCGACGCCCTCGGCATCGCGCTTTTTCGTCAGGACGAGACCGGCGCGGTGCGCGTGACGATCCAGCGCGACGGCTTTGTCGTGGCGCCCTTCCTGCCCGCGGGCGGCCCGGCGCGCACCTTTTCCTTTTTCCATGACGCCGATTCTTTGCGTTGAAAATCTCCGCATCCATCGCGGCGCGGCGCACCTCCTGCGGGGGATCGATTGGGCGGTGCGGCCGGGCGAGCATTGGGTGATCCTCGGCGCGAACGGCTCGGGCAAGACCTCCCTGCTGCGCGCGCTCGGCGGCTACCTCACGCCGAGCGAGGGCGCGGTGCATCTGCTGGGCGAGACCTTCGGCGCGGCCGACTGGCGCGAGCTGCGCACGAGGCTGGGCTTCGTCAGCGCGAGCATCGCGCAGCTGCTGCCCGACGAGGGTTCCGCGCTCGAGATCGTCGCCGGGGGGCGGCGGGCGATGGCCGGGCATTGGGGCAAGCTCTCCCGGGCGGACCGGACGGAGGCGCGGCGGCGGCTGGCGGGCCTGGGCGGCGCGGCGCTCGTCGCGAAGCCTTGGGCGGTGCTGTCGCAGGGCGAGCGCCAGCGCGTGCTGATCGCGCGCGCGCTCATGGCGAAGCCGCGCCTGCTGCTCCTCGACGAGCCCTGCGCGGGCCTCGATCCCGTCGCGCGCGAGCGTTTTCTCGCGTCGGTGCAGGACCTCGGCTCCCGCCGCGACGCCGTGCCGCTCGTGCTGGTGACGCACCACGTCGAGGAGATTCTTCCGGTCTTCACGCACGCCCTGGTGCTGCGGGAAGGCCGCGTGCTCGCAGGCGGCGCGGTGCGGGAGACCGTGAATGCCCGCGTGCTTTCCGCGGCCTTCGGCGCGCCGCTGCGATTGCGGCGCGAGCGCGGCCGTTACCGGCTGATCGCCGCAACGGAAAAGATGCCGGGCGGAGGCGTTTGACCGCGAAACGCTTGCAATCGCGAGGCGAGTCCGTATGCTGCGCCTTCCCTTCCGAGGCTGGATAGCTCAGTTGGCAGAGCAGAGGACTGAAAATCCTCGTGTCGGGGGTTCGATTCCCTCTCCAGCCACCACTCTCAACTCTCTCTAGAGTGGCTTAAATACAGGCTCCACAGCCAATCGCCTGGAAATCCTTCCACCCAACAGGAAACGCCTGGAAACGACGGAACGGGTCTCGATTTCTACGCCCCCTCTCCGCCTGAAACGCAGATTTCTCCGCCTATTTCATGACGGTGTGTCGCTGCTCGTTTTCGAGGGCAGCGATGACGGCTCGGAGGGCGCGCAAGGCGGGAGACCGATCGGCACCTGCCGCCGTCGGCTCGCATCGTGGGCTTCCGCCCGGAATTTTTTAAGGACCTAGAGGACCTAGAGGAGGCTGAGGAGGCCGAAGGGGCCGAGAGGATTTTCTTCTTTGAACTCTGCGCTCTTTGCGTTCTCTGCGGTTGAATCTCTTCCGGCGCCCGAGGCGTGCTTTGATCTGACGTGCCGATGTGAAAAGCGATCGGGCGGAAGCCTTCTTCCGCCCGATCCAAGGGAGAGGATGCGAGGAACTATCTGGGGATCACGTTGAACCTTTGGTTGGAGCCGCCGTTGGCTCCCCATTGGTCGAATTGCCGGTCCTGCGTGTTCCCGCCGGGATTGTCGAGGAGCAGGCCGCTGTTGCGATTGTAGAACACGTAGGATCCGTCGGCCTGGCGCGCGGGGAGCCAGTGGTCGTTATTGCCGGAGCCGAAAGGCCATTGGATGATGAGCGCCCCGGTCGCGGTCGAGCCGCCGTAGACGTTCACGTTCAGGGCGCTGTTCGCGTTCTTGATCTGGTAGTAGCCGTTGCTGGTCGGAATGAAGTTCCACAGCTGGTTGCGGCCGTTGGTGTAGGGCCATTGGATGACGGGCACGTTGTTGGCGGTGGAGCCTCCGCGGACATCGAGGACCTGGCCGCTGGAAACGCTTTGGATCTCGAAGACGCCGGCGAAGTCGATGTTGGTGACCCAGCCGTAGCCGATGACTTGTTGGATGGCGGCGTCCCAGGCGTTGGCCATTTTTTGGTAGCCATTATCGTTGGGGTGCAAGCCGTCTTGGAGGTCGCCGGTGTTCAGGGAGCCCATGTTCACTAGGTAGACGTGCTTGCCGGCGTTCACGCGGGCCTGGACGATCCCGGGGATCTGGTTGTTGTAGGCGTTGATGCGGGACTGGACGGCGGAGTCGGAGTTCACGATCAACTGCGCCACGAGCACGGTGACGCCGGGCGAGCCGGCGAGGATCTGGTCGATCATGGAAGCGAGGCGGTTGGGCGCGGTGGCCACCTGGTAGTTCTGAGCCATGTCGTTGGAGCCGATGTGCAGCGTGACGACGTTGGGGCGGTAGGTGGACAAAGCGCCATTGAGCAAGCCGGCGACCTGCTCGATTCGGTAGCCGGAGTGTCCTTCGTGATCGGGGTCAAACGCGTTCCCGTCGCGGATCGAGCCGACGAAGTCGGTGCGATGTCCGCGACCGATCTGGGCGCCGTACAAGGCGCCGCGGTAGCCATTGTTCGTGGAGCTTTGGAAGCCGGAGGTGATCGAGTCGCCGATGGGCATGAGCCTCAGGTTGGCGCTGTGCGCGGGCGCGGACACGGCGAGCAGCAGGGCGCAGGCCAAGCCGACGGCTCCGCGAGCGGCGAGCCGAGGAAGGGGAGTTTTTGGGACGGGGATTTCGAATGAACGATTTGTGATGGGCATGTTCTTAGGGGATGATGGGTGAGTTCTTGATGGAAAAAAGGCGCCGCCACGGCTGGGTGGCGGCGCCTTGATGGTCATACGAGGGTTAGGGGTTTATTGGAGGTTCCAGTGCTGTTGGATGCCGTTGTTCCACGGCCATTGGGTCAGTTTGTAGCCGTTGGTGTTGTTGCTGGAGTTATCAAGGGCCTTTCCGGTCGACTGGTTCCAGATTTTGTAGCTGCCGTCGGGCTGGGCGTCCACCCACCAGCGTTGGTTGGTATCGCGGGTCTGGGGCCATTGGACCATTTGAACGTCATTTCCCGCGCCGGGGGCATCCAGCGCCTTCCAGCTGAACTGGCTCACGATGTTCCAGGACGTATCCGAGTTCTGCGTGAAGTTCCAGACCTGGGTCTGGCCGTAGTTCAGACCCCATTGAACGACGCCAGCCGAGTTGCCGGTCTGCCCGGCGTTATCGACCGCGACCCCGTTCTGTTTGCTGACGATGACGTGCCTGCCGCCGATGTTGTTGGGCTGCGTGGCGGGCGTGTATTGCATCCAGGCCGCCGCGCTGGCGTATTGGTTGGTGATCTCGTTGTTGTTGTTCGGCGTTTGCTGGTTCCAGTTGTTCCAGGTCAGGTTGTAGTCGGTGCGGCGCCGGTTCATGACGGCGTTCGCGTTGAGCACCATCCAGTTGTAGTAGGTGCCCCATTGGCGGTTGTCGCGGCAGAAGTGTCCCAGGCCGCGCGCGTATTCGTCCGCCCAGGTGTTCGTGCCGCCGCCGCCGATGACGCCGCCGTTATACATGTTGTTCTTGACGTAATCGAGCGCCTTCCGGGCGTCGTTGTAGTAATTGACGTTGCCGGTGATCTGGTAGAGGTAATTGGCAAAGTCGGCGAACGTGCCCTGGTGGTAGACCGCCGTGGCGTAGTCGATATTCCCGTTTCGATCCACGCTCGTGTAAACCTGGCCGTTGCCGGAGTTGAAAAGGTGGTGCCAGACCCAATCGTAGATTTGGGTTGCCCGGTCCAGATACCATTGATCGTGGTTGCCCATGTAGATCAAGCAGGCCGCCTTGCCCAGGCTGTTGTTGGACAGGGGAGATTTGTTGATCGCCTGGCCGGCCGGGGTCATGTTGGGCTGCTGCTCCCAGATTCCTCCGCCGTTATACTGGGTGTCCCAGCCACGGGCCCAAGCCATGTCGAAGCAGGCGGTTCGAGCCTGGGTGAGCAGGTTGGCGTTGCCGGTGATGAGATAACCGCGGGCCAGCATGATGGCGATCCAACCGATGTCGTCGTTATAGCCGTCCCAGGTATATCCGGGCGGGAACTTCTGCAGGAAGGTGGTGCAGAGGGCGTTGACCAGGTTCTTGTGCGCGGCGCTGCCGGTGCGCTCGAACGCGTCCTCCGCCACCATGATATTCAGAGCTCCGGTCCAGCCCTCGTCGAAGGTGCTGCCGTTGATCTTGTTCTTGTAGTAATTGCCGTTCACCAGGAAGGCGTTGTTGAAGCCGTTGAACATCGTGTCGGCGTCGCCAGCGCCAATGGCCGAGGCTTTTTGCGTCGCGCCGCAACCGAGCCCCACGGCCAGGACCATGATTCCGATTTTGCCGATGAGGCTGGTTTTGGGAGTTGCCGACATCGGGGTCGTTATTCCGGGAGGAGAGATTTTTTCGAGGGGGTGCAATGAACGTTTCATGATCTGCATTATTTGGCTTTGGGGGTTGTTTGGGGTGATTCGAAGCGGAGCCGTCGCGAAGCGATCGTGTTGGCGGACATTGCGATCGATGACGGGAAAGACCAACGCCCGCGGCGCTCCATCCGCCGGCAGAAGGTGCCTTGAAGCGGGGAGTCGGCGTTTGGCCGCGCAGAAGCGACGCACTAGCAATCGGGGGGAATTGCACATCGAGCAGCGTCAATATACTGCTCTATACCAAGCGATTGCGTAAAGAATATTCTCTCTGCGCGCCGCCCCGACAGAGAAAAAAAGTCAAAACGCGATAAGTTTTTCTCTTTTTTTTCGACGAGCAGGCGGGATTGCCCGGCTTCGAAATCCCGGTGGCCCTTCCCCCGGGTCACGTCGCTGCGAAAGCGCCGTGGGGTGTCCCTAGGCGGGAGGAACTTCGGGGCGGGAAACCTTCCGCATTTGAATCCGGTTGTCGGCCCGGCATTCCATCGCCGGGCCGGACTGATTTTCCAGGTAAATTTTTAACCGCGGAATCGGAGGCAACAGGATGTCAGGCGCGGCGCCTCAGAAAATTACGTCGCGCGATAGACCGCGTCAGATCGCTCCAGAAAGCCGCACCGTCTCCTCGGCGGAGGAACCCGGCTACCGGTTCCTCTTCAACCTACCGCTGGACGGCCTTGAGGATTTGGGAGGCGTAGGCGGCTCCCCCGCCCAGCGCTCCGACGAAAAACGCCTGGCTCAGCGTCACTGGCCCCGAACTTTCGATCATCCAGCCGTCAGAGACCTGCTTCGTCGTATAAACGATCGCGGACAGGTGCCGGCTGATCACCTCCGTCTCCGGCAGCTTGTCGACATCCACGTATTTGCCGACGTCCTGCGACATGGCGGCCGCAAAAATCGCCACCGGCCGCACGCGGTTGTAGATGCCCTCGAACAGCGCCTTGCTGTCGAGGTAGCCGAAGGCCTGCGCGTCCACCTTGTATTCCGCGAGCGCGGGCTTGAACGCGGCCGCCGACTCGAGCGTCGGCGTGCCGGCCTGCACAGCGAGCGCGCGCTCGAGTTCCGCGCCGGTCAGCGAGGCGTAGAGGAATTTGTCGCCCACGGCGATGGACGGATCGATGAGCTGGATCGGCGACGGGAATCCGTAGACCTTCGCTCCATGCAGCTCGCGGCCGGTGGTCGTGACGCCGAGCGTCGTGAGCGTCGCATCCGCGAGCGACTCGGCCTGCTTGCGGTCCTTCACCTCGAGCGCGGCGAGAACCGAGGGCACCATCGCGCTTGGCGACCAGCTGACGATCAATCCGAGATCGCCGCCGAAGATTTCCGGCATTTTCTTGAGGTCGATCTTCGCGGCGGCGAGAAAATCGCGGACCGTGGGCGATTGCGCGGCAAGGTAATCGTCGCTCGCGATCATCGACCAGTCGACGGACGAGTCGTAATAGAACAACGACGCGGGAGTCGTGAGCGCCATGGGCGACCGGTCCGCGAGCGGCAACTTCGGCCCGTCGGGCGCGAGCACGAAAGTGGACTCGCGCTGGTCGGCGCCGTCCAGCACGAGGGTGCCGCCAAGGGCCTTGATCTTCTCGATCTGGGCGAATTGCTTTTCATTGATGCCCGTCGCCGGCTGCGCGGCGGCCACGGCTTTCAGAAGATCGAGCGCCGGCTTGACCTCGCCGAACCAGGCTACGTCCGGCGTCTTGGCCAGATGAGCGGTCACGGTCTTGAAGTCGTCGTTTTCCGCCAGCGAACCGGAGTGGTCCCGGGACGCCGCGCGGTCGAGCGCCTTCTTGAGCGCGGCTTCGCTGTTCGACAAAAAGGCCCATGAGCCGTGGGCGGCGCTGAAGACCAGCGGCCCCGCGCCCGTGAACGTCGTGATCGCGTCGCCCTCGTAATCCGCCGTCGAGAGCTTGCCCGCGGGAACCGATTTCCCAAGCTCGTGGTAAAGCCGGTCCATCGCGGCGTCGAGTTCCTTGCGGCCGCCGAAGAATTCGAACCCGAGGAGGGCGTCGGCGCCGTTCTCGCGCGCGGCGGTCACGGCCACGAACAAGCGCCCGGGCTTGACGCGAAGGATCCAATCCAGGCCCTCGAAGCCGCCTTGCGAGGCGGCGAGGGACAACGGCTTCTTGAAGAATTCCGCCACGGCGGGCTCGGCGCCGATCTGGGCGATGGCGGTCTTCGGCCAGCGGTCGAGCGTGCGGCGCACGTCCGGCAGCGCCGCGTAGAAAACGGTATCCGCCGGGAGCAGCTGGGCGCCTTCGGCCACGCCGCGATGACGAAGAAAATAAAAGACGCCCGCGGCGGCGAGCGCGAGGACGACGAGGAGGACCAGCAGGCGTTTCATGCGCGCAGAATGTCGGCCGGACGCCGCGGGCTGTCGAGGAAACAACGAGGCGCAGCCTAGCGGGGCGCGACCCCGCGCGCTCCGGGCAGGGCGGCCTCCCGCCGGCGCACCCAGGCCGCGAGCGGCGCCTCGACGAAGTGATACGAGATCGTCGCGATGCCGGCGGAGAACGCGAGGAGCGCGAGGCTGCGGATCAGCCCGTGATCGACCGCCCCCAGGCCGTGCCGCGCCAGCCACGGCGTGAGCGCGACGCTGACGAGCACGTGGAAGATGTAGAGGCCGTAGCTGATCGTGCCGAGGTAGACGAGGACGGGATTTTCGAAGATCCCACCCATCACGCCGCGCCAGCCGACCGCGGTGCGCAGGAGCAGCCACGCGAAGAAGAGATTTTCGAGCGTCTCGATGACCGCCGCCCACGCGCCGGGGAAGGGGCCGAACCGCACGAGGCGCGCGAGGACGTAGCAGGCCAGCGCGCCGCCGCCAACGAGGGCGCCGGACCAGCCCGAGGTGAACGGCAGGGGCCGGCCGGACTTTTTCCCGCAGGCGATCAGGGCGCCGAGCGCGAAGCTGTCGATGACGCCGGGCAGCATCACCCACCGGTAGAAATCGGACGCGCCGCTCGCGATGATCGCGGCGCGAAAGGCGAACGCGCCCGCGAAGAGCGCCAGCAGCAGCCACGGCAGCGCGCGGCGCGGCGTGACGAGGATGACGAGCGGCCAGAGAAGGTAGAATTGTTCCTGCACCGAGAGCGACCAGAGATGCGACGCGGCGTCGGGCCATTTGTCGACGTGGAGCGCGTAGAAATTCGACAGGAAGGCCATGTGCCACCCGGCCGCCTGCCGGAACTCGGGCAGGCCCATGAGGCAGGCCACGGCGATCATCGCGTAGAGCACGGGCGTGAGGCGGGCCATGCGGCGGGCGTGGAAGCCGAGCAGCCCCTTCCAATAGCCGCCGGCTTCGCGCGAATCGGCCTGGAGGCGCCAGAGCGATTGGGTGATCAGGTAGCCGCTGAGCAGGAAAAAGATTCGCACGCCGATCGGGCCCCAGTCGAACAGCCCGGGCAGGCGCACGTCGAAATGATGCAGCAGCACGGAGAGGATCGCCACGCCGCGCAGTCCGTCGAGCTGGGGCTGATAGCCGCTTTTCCGCACCGTCGCGGGAGGGTGAACCGACGACGGGACGACGGGTGCGGCGGAAACGAACGCGGACATCAGGGGCGAAGACGGCGGGACGGACGAATTTATTCACCGCGCGGAGGCACGGCAACTTTCATCGCGCGCAAAATGATGCTGGCGACGCGGGGGCGATTCCGCAACGATCCGCCGCAGTGCTGCCCGAAGTCGAAAAACTCCTCACGCTCCAGGAACGCGATCAACGCATTCGCGCCTTCCAAATCGAACTCGCCGCGATCCCCGAGGAACGCCGCTTCAAGGAAAAGCAGATCGCGGATTCCGCCGCCCGCCTCGAGGCCGCAAAGACGCAGATGAAGGCCCTGGAGGTCGAGCGCAACCGCCTCCAGGTCGAGGCGCAGGGCAAGCGCGACCAGATCGCGAAATACAAGGTGCAGCAGATGCAGACGCGCAAGAACGAGGAGTTTTCCGCGCTGAACCACGAGATCGCCGCCGCGGACAAGGTCATTCTCACGATCGAGGACCGCGAGCTCGAGATCATGGAGGAGGTCGAGTCCCTCCGCCCCGCCATCAGCGAGGCCGATCGCGCCCACACCGAGGAGCGCCTGCGCCTGGAGGCGCAACTCGTGGAGCTGAAGAAAAAGGCGGAGAACATCCAGGCCCGCGTCGCGGAGCTCCTGGCCGGCCGGCCGGCCCTGGCCGAGGGATTGGACGAGGATCTGCTCGATCAATACACGCGCCTTTTCAAGAGCAAGAACGGCTCCGCGCTGGCCGAGCTCGAGCACGAGGTCTGCACGGGCTGCCACATGAAGGCGACGACGCAGACCTCGCTCGCGGTGAAGGCCGACAAGACGCTGGTGCATTGCCCGAACTGCGGGCGCATCCTGCATCTGCCGGCGTAGACGCGGCTACTTCCGCGCGTTGCCGTAATATTCGAAGCTGTCCACCAGCGCCTGCCAGCTTGCCTCGATGATGTTGTCGGAGACGCCGACGGTGCCCCAGGAGCGGTGGCCGTCCGTCGACTCGATCAGCACGCGCGTGCGGGCGGCGGTGCCGGATTTTCCGTCGACGATGCGCACCTTGTAATCGGTGAGCGCCACGTCGTCGATCCACGCGTAGAAGGGCCGCAGCGCCTTGCGGAGCGCGGCGTCGAGCGCGTTCACCGGGCCGTCGCCCTCGGCCACGACGTATTCCGCGGTGCCTTCGACGAGCAGCTTCACGGTGGCCTCGCAGGGATTTTCCGACGCGGCCGGGGCGAAGCGGAAGTGGCAGTGGTACTCCTCGAGGTCGAACAACGGCCGCGAGGCGCCGAGCATCTTGCGCACGAGCAGGTCGAAGGACGCGTCGGCCGCCTCGAATTCGTAGCCCTCGGACTCGAGCCGCTTCACCTCGGCGAGCGTCTTCGCCGCCTCGGGCGCGCCTTTTTCCAGGGCGAAGCCGAGCTCGTTCGCCTTCGCGAGGACGTTGCTCTGGCCGGACAGATCCGAGACAACGATGGTCTGGCGATTGCCGACGAGCGCGGGCGCGACGTGCTCGTAACTGCGCGCGAGCTTCTGCACGGCGTGCACGTGCTGGCCGCCCTTGTGGAGGAACGCGGCGGCGCCCACGTAGGGGGCGCGGATGTTCGGCGGCACGTTCGCGAGCTCGTCGACGAAAAGCGAAAGCTCGCGCAGCTGCGTGAGATCGGGCACGACGGGGCGGTCGAGCTTGAGCTGGAGATTCGCCGCGATGGTGACGAGGTCGCAGTTGCCCACGCGCTCGCCGTAGCCGTTGATCGTGCCCTGCACCTGGGACGCCCCGGCCTCGACGGCCGCCAGCGCGTTCGCCACGCCGAGGCCGCAGTCGTTATGCGTGTGGATGCCCACCGTTGCACCGAGCGCCGCGACGGCCTCGCGCGTCGCGCGGGCGATGGATTCCGGGAGCGACCCGCCGTTCGTGTCGCAGAGCACGACAAGCCTCGCCCCGGCGTCATGCGCCGCCTTCAACGTCGCGAGCGCGTACGCAGGATCGTCGCGGTAACCGTCGAAAAAGTGTTCCGCGTCGTAGAGGACCTCGCGTCCGCGGTCCTCCAGATACGCGACGGTCTCGGCGATCATCGCAAGATTTTCCTCGAGGGAGACGCCGAGCACCTCGGTGACCTGCAGCGGCCAGGTCTTCCCGACGATCGTGACCGCGGGCGTCTCCGCCTCGAGCAGCACGCGGACCTGGGCGTCGTCCTCGACCCTGGTCCTTCCGCGCCGCGTCGCGCCGAAGGCCGCGATCTTCGCGTGACCCCAGGTCCGCCGGCGCGCTTCCTTGAAAAACTCCGCGTCCTTGGGATTCGACCCCGGGAAACCGCCCTCGATGTAATCGATCCCGAAGGCGTCGAGCCGCTCCGCCACGCGAATCTTGTCCTGCACCGAAAAGGAAATGCCGGTTCCCTGCGTGCCGTCACGCAGCGTGGTGTCGTAGAGTTGGACGGTCTTTTGCATTTGCGGAGTCGGGAAGGTAGCCGACCGTGGGAGAGGCGGCAAGCGGGGCATGGAAGCCGCCCCCGACCCATCATGAACTTTCGCATCCTCCCGACATGGCTCCCGGTCATCGCCCTCGGGGCGTCATCCGCCTTCGGCGTCACCGCCGATCCCTTTCCGAATCCCATCCCGAAAGGCGCCGCCGTCGTGCAGGCCCGGGATTTCGCGGTGATCCCGGACTTCAACGGCCAGACGCCGCGCGTGCACCAGCTGCTCGCCGCGCCGGACGGCCGCATCTTCGTGCTCGATCAACTGGGCGCGATCTACGCCGTGAGCGCGGACGGCAAAAAGGTCACGCTTTACCTCAACCTCGCGGCCGTCCCCGGCGTGGACCTCATCAACTCGGGCGAGCAGGGCCTCGAAAGCGTTGCCTTCCATCCCGACTTTCTGAATTCCGGGAAACCCGGCTACGGAAAATTCTACACCGCCCACACGTCGGGCAACACCGCGCCCGCGGCGGACTTCACGCCCGGCGGTGGTGACAACGCGGACGATAACGTCGTGCTCGAATGGCGCGCCGCGAATCCCGCCGCGGCGAAATTCACCGCGACGAATGCCGCGCGTCCCTTCCGCGAGGTGCTCCGCGTCGAGGCCCCGTGGGGCAATCACACCATCGGTCTCGTGGCGTTCAACCCGAACTCCGCTCCAGGCTCGGCCGATCACGGGAAGCTCTACGTGGGACTGGGCGACGGAGGCAACGGCGGCGATCCGCTCGATCTCGCCCAGAACCGGGCGAAGGCGCACGGGAAGATCCTTCGCATCGATCCGCTCGGCGCCAACAGCACGAACGGCAAATACGGCATCCCGTCGGACAATCCCTTCGTCGGCGCGAGCGGCACGATCCCGGAAATCTGGGCGCTCGGCTTTCGCAATCCCCAACGCTTCAGCTGGGATCGCGGCGGCGCCAAAAAAATGTTCATCGCCGACATCGGGCAGGGCACCATCGAGGAGATCGACATCGGGGTCGCGGGCGCGAACTACGGCTGGCGCCGGCGCGAGGGCAGTTATGTCTTCCATGACCCGGGAAGCGTCGACGGCAACGCCCGGGCCGACGCGGGCGCGACCGGCTTCACCTACCCCATCGCGGAATACGATCATGACGAGGGCGCTTCCGTCACCGCGGGCATCGTCTATCGGGCGAAGGGCATCCCGGCGCTCCGGGGGCAATTTCTCTTCGGCGACATTGCGCTGGGTCGCGTCTTCACCATCGACGGGGACCGCCTTCCCCGCGGCGGCCAGACGCCCATCCGGGAGCTCCGCCTGCGCTTCGGCGCGGCGCAGCGCAGCCTGCTCGAGCAAATCCAGCTCACCCACCCCGACGCCGACCGCGTGGATCTCCGCTTCGGCGCCGACCGAAGCGGACGCGTTTTTCTCCTGAACAAGCAGGACGGAATCGTGCGCGTGCTCACGGCCGTGCCGGCGATCCCTCCCACGGTGACGGTGGACGGGAACTCCGTGCGTTCCACCTCCGCCCGGGCGATCGTGCTCCGCGGCGCCGCGAGATCCTCCATCGGCCTGCGGGCGGTCCAAGTCCAGGTCGATTCCCAACCGCGCCGCAACGCCCGCGGGCTCTCCCCCTGGCGTCTGCCCGTGAAGCTTCACGATGGTCGGAACCGCATCGTCGTGCAGGCGGTCGACCAAAACGGCGCCCGCTCCGCCAAGCGCGGCGTGGTCGTGAACGTGCGCTGACCGTGGAAGGTTGCACCCCGGCGACGCGGCGGGCTACCCTCCGGAATGGTGTTTCAAGTCGTCTTCAATAAAATCAGCGCCGCGGAGATGGCGGCGTTGCCGAAGGAGTTGCAGTTGGATTTGCTCTGCGAATTTCAGGTTCTCCCGCAGGATCTCGACTCGCTCGCGGGAGAAAACTTCGGCCGCGTGCGCCGCGATGGACGCCATCTCCATCGGTGCCGGGCCAGGGACTACCGCATCTATTTCAGCCCGCATCCCGACGGCATCGAGGTGCATCGGGTGCTCCACAAGAACACGATCCGCGACTTCCTGTTCCGCTCGAATCTCCCGATGAACGAGGAGGACGAGGCCCTCGGCCACGCCGGCGGTTTTTGGGAACTCATTCACGAAGGCCAGACGCAGAAATGATCCCCTTCGCCACCGAAGCCGAACGCCTCGCGCAATTTCCCGTCGCCGCTTCGCAGATCTTCACCGGCCACGCCGGCGTCACCGCCCTTCCGCTCTGCGTCGCCGACGCCATGCGCGGCCACATCACGCGCTCATGCGAACAGCACCAGGAATTTGGCGACGTGCTGCGGGACATCGCCCGCGCCCGCACGCGCTGCGCCGCCTTCATCGGCGCCCAGCCCGACGAGATCGCGCTGCTCGGCCCGACCTCGCTCGGCCTCAGCCTGTTCGCGAACGGCCTGGAATGGAAACCCGGCGACGAGCTGCTCTGCTACCGCGACGACTACCCGGCAAACGTCTATCCGTGGCTCAATCTTCGCCGTCTTGGCGTCGTCGTGAAATTCCTCGAGCCCGATCGCCCCGGTCGCCTCACGCCGGACCTCGTCGAGGCCGCCCTCACTCCCCGCACGCGCATGGTCGCGCTCGCGTCCTGTCATTTCCTGAGCGGCTGGCGCATCGACGTCGACGCCATCGGCGCGCTGCTCCAGGCGCGCGGCGTGCTTTTTTCGCTCGACGCCATCCAGACGCTCGGCGCCTTTCCGACGTCGGTGCAAAACGTGGATTTCCTCAGCGCGGACGCCCATAAATGGATGCTCGGACCGCTCGCGATGGGCATCGTCTTCGTCGCCCGGCGGAATTTCGCCCGCTGCCACCCCACGCTGCTCGGAGCATGGAACGTCCGCTCGCCGCAATTCATCACGCAGGACGAGATCGTCTTCCCCGACACCGCGCAACGCTACGAGCCCGGCGTCCTGAACGTCACCGGCCTGTATGGCATGCTTGCCGCCGTCGATCTTCTGCTCGGCGTGGGCCTGGAGCATGTCGCCGCCCGCATTCTGGCCCTGCGCGACCACCTGCACGCCACGCTCGAATCCATGGGCTTCGAGACGATTTCACCCGATCGCGCGGACCCGATGCGCAGCGGCATTCTGACCGTGCGACATCCCGGCCACGACGGCGCGAAGCTCTTCCGCGCCCTCGAGGCGGCGAGGATCACCGCATCCCTCCGCAACGCCCGCGACGGCGCGACGTGGCTGCGGTTCAGCCCGCATTTCTACAACACCCGCGCCGAAATGGACCGCATCGTCTCGGTCCTGCAGACCGCGCTGGACTGACGCGCCCGATCCGGTCGTCGAATTCAGGCTCCGATCACCGTCGCGTAATACGTCTCGCTCCCGGTCAGCGCCAGCACGCTCGAGATACTGAGCGTGGAGTTCGAATTCAGGAAACCAATGCGGATCGACAAGCTGCCCGGGTATCCCGCGGGATTCGGAAACGTCAGCGAGACGGTCCTCCCCGCCACCCGGTAGGTGCCGGACGCCGGCGAACTGAACGGAGCGTTCTTTCCTCCCATGAGCGTCGCGGTGGTCGTCGCCGTGCCGTCCGGATTGAGCGTGATCGTCTGCTGATATTTGTCGGACCCGATCGTGATTTTCGTGGTGATTTTCGCGGACGACCTGGTGGGAACGGCGCTCGAGGTGCCGCCGGCGGTGACCCGGATTTTTTTCCCCTGCGAGATCAAATACACCGCCGTGTATTTCCCGCCGTATTTTCCTTTGAGGAAACTGAGATCGGTCGCGGCCTCGAGCCGGGAAGCGGACGAAAAGCCGATCACGAAAATCAATGCAAGGGCCAGCCGCGGGATGGTCGTGATCGTCAACATCTTTGCAACCATCCACACGATCCTCCCGCGGTCAAACCGAATCGGCGATTCGCCCGCGCGGTTGCCATCCCTGCTACGATGCCTCTCGAATGACGGGGAAATTTCTCTGGGGCGTCTCGACCTCGGGCTACCAGAGCGAGGGTGGCTTCAACGGCGACGGCGAGCCGCAGAACAACTGGACCCACGCCGAGCGAAACGGCCGGGCGCAACGCACCGGCCACGCGTCGGAGTTCTGGACGCGTTACGAATCGGACTTCGCCCGCGCCCGTGCGATGGGCTGCACCGCCTTCCGGCTCGGCATCGAATGGCCCCGCGCGCAGCCATCCGCCTCACCCGAGGAGCTTCCCTCCCCGCCGCCCTTCGATCCCGTCGTGATCGACGCCTACGCCGACCGCATCGCCGCGTGCCGAGCCGCCGGCCTCGAGCCCGTCGTCACCCTCCAGCACTTCACGCATCCAGCCTGGCTCGGCGTCGACGCCTGGCTCGCCGACCGCACGGTCGACGCCTTTGCCGAATACGTCCGCGTCGTGGTCGAGCGCGTCAACCTCCGGCTCGTCGCGACCCACGCCCGCGAGCCCATCCGTTACTACGTCACGATCAACGAGCCGAACATCCTCGTTCAAAACACCTACCTCGCCCCCGGCTTCCCTGGAAAACGTCGCGGCCCCCGGGCCGGCGTCGAGGCCCTCGGCCGCCTCTTGGCCGCCCACGTGCGCGCCTACAATCTCGTTCACGACCTCCACGCCGCGCACGGCTGGTCCGCTCCGATGGTGACCACGAACACCTTCTGCAGCGACACGTATTGGAGCGAGCACGCGATCTACGATTTGCTCTCGCTGCGCGAAAATGGCTGGCAGCCCGGGCAGCCGGTCGAACCGACGCTCACGGCGAACTCCGAAAAACTGCGCCTCGCCCTCGCGAAGGCGGACCTCCCGTTCTCCGGCGGCGTCTTCGAATTTCTCGGCCGGCTCGCCCATCGCGTCTTCGACCTCATCGCCCCGCGATCGTTCACCACCGGCAATCTGCGTCCCCTCCTCCGCGAGCTCCAGGCCTCCGCCCGCCCCCGCGTCTTCGACTATCTCGGGCTCGATTATTACGACCCCTTCGCCGCCCACATGTTTCGTCCGCCGACCTGGGCCGACCTCGAGATGGCTCCCCTGAACCTGCGATCCTGGGTCATGGATTGCCTGACGAGCAAATGGTGGGACTGGCGCCTGCTGCCCGAGGGCCTGCATTTTTTCTGCGACTATTACGCCAGGGAATTCGACCGCCCCGTCCTCATCGCCGAAAACGGCATGGCCTCCCTGCGTCGCTCCGACAATTCCCGCCTCGGCCCGCGCCGCGACCGCCACAACCGCAGCGAATTCCTCCGCCGCCACCTCGTCGAGGTCCGCCGCCTGCGCGACGAGGGCTGCCCGCTGCTCGGCTACATGCACTGGTCGCTCACCGACAATTACGAGTGGGGCAGCTACACCCCGCGCTTCGGTCTCTTCGCCATCGATTACACCCGGAGCGCGGAACGCCTCGTCGAGGATCACCTCGGCGACCGGCCCTCCGAGACCTACGCGCGCCTCATCGCGGAAATGGAAATCGCGTTCACCGCAAATCCCACGCCCCCACGTTGAGTTTGCGCGCGTAACCAATCGCGTGCAAAATTCCCGCCGTCATCCCATGGCCGCCCTTTCCTTCAACCGCCGTTTGCTGCACGGGCTCGCCGTCTTCACCGCGGTCTGCACGTGGCTCGTTCTCATCAGCGGCGCCTCCGTCACTTCCCGCGACGCCGGCATGGCCGTGCCGGATTGGCCGACGTCCTTCGGCTACAACATGTTTCTCTTTCCGGTCTCCCATTGGATCGGACCCGTCTTCTACGAGCACTCCCACCGGCTCATGGCCAGCGCCGTCGGGCTCCTGCTCATCGCGCTCACCGTCGGCGCGATGTTCTGCGAGCCGCGGCGCTGGGTGAAAATCCTCGCCTGGTGCGCGATCGGCTCCGTGTGCCTGCAGGGCACGATCGGCGGCCTGCGCGTCATGCTCAACGACGCGCAGATCGGCATCCTCCACGGCGTCCTCGCCCAATCGCTCTTCGTGCTCATCGCGGTGCTCGCCGCCGTCACGAGCCCGGCGTTCGTGGCCGGCCGCTGGGCTCCGTCCGCCGCCGTCGGCTCCCTCCGGTGGCTGGCGCTCGCGCTCGTCGCCGTCGTCTTCGTTCAGCTGGGGATCGCCGCGACCATGCGCCACGCGCACGCCGGGCTTTCCATCCCCGACTTCCCCGCCGCCTACGGCCAGGCTCTTCCGGACACCAGCCCCGCCGCGCTCTCCGCCATCAACGCCCGGCGCGCCGCGATCGGCGAGGCGCCCACCACGGCGTCGCTCGTCTGGCTGCAAATGGCCCATCGTCTCGGGGCGGCGCTCATTTTCGCTTTCGTTCTCGCGCTCGCCTGGCGGGGCCGCCATGTAACCGCCGGCGTGCGCCGCGCGACCGCCCTCCTCGTCGCGATGATCGCCGTTCAAATCGGCCTCGGCGCCTGGACGATCTGGTCGAACAAGGCCGCCGACGTCGCCACGACCCACATGGCCCTCGGCGCGCTCGTGCTCGTCGTCGCGGCGCGGCTGGCGTTCCGCCTCTTCGTCATGGAGGGGCGCGCCCGCGAAGAATCCCTCGAATTCTCCGCCGCGATGCGTTATCCCAGCGTCTCCGCGTAAAGGCGGACCGCGCCTGATGAAGTCCACCGCCCGCACCACCGACTCCGCCGAGTCGCCCTCTTTCCTCACCGACCTCGCCGAGCTCGTGAAGGCGTCCCTCTCGCTGCTCGTGCTGGCGACCACCCTCGTCGGCTACCTTCTCGGCCTGGGCCGGGAGCCGATTTCCTGGCTGGCGCTCACCGCCACGCTCGTCGGAACCGCGCTGAGCGCCGGCGGGGCGGCCGCCCTCAATCAGTGGTGGGAACGCGACATCGACGCCCTCATGCGCCGCACCCGCGACCGCCCCCTGCCCGCCGGCCGGATGCATCCCGCCGACGCGCTGACGCTCGGCCTCTTTTTCTCGATTTTCGGGGTGGCCTGCCTTGCCCTCGTCAATCCCCTCAGCGCCGCGCTCGCCGCCGCGACCGTCATCCTCTACGTCCTCGTCTACACGCCGCTCAAGCGGACCACCTCGCTCAACACCCTCGTCGGGGCCGTCCCCGGCGCCCTGCCGCCGCTCATCGGCTGGATCGCCGCCTCCGGCCAGGCGAGCCTTCCCGGCTGGGTCCTCTTCGCCATCCTCTGGTTCTGGCAAATGCCCCACTTCCTCGCCATCGCCTGGAAATATCGCGACGAATACGCCCGCGCGGGCTTCGTTTTTCTCACCGGTCAGGACCCCGAGGGCCACGCGACCGCCCGCCAGGCCAATCTCTATTCGCTCTGCCTCCTCGTCGTCAGCCTCGCGCCCGCGTTCATCGGCATGAACTCCGCCGTCTATTTCTTCGGCGCGCTCCTCCTCGGCGTCGCCTTTTGCGCCTTCGCCCTCCGCTTCGCGTGGCTGCGGTCCGGCGACGCCGCCCGCGCCCTGTTCTTCGCGTCGATCATCTACCTGCCCCTCCTGCTCGCCCTCCTGGTCGCGACCCGTCGCGGCTGACCATGTCGGCGCCTTCCCGCATCCCGCGCTTCGGCTGGGCCCTCGCGTTCGTCGCGGCCGCCGCGGTGCTCGCGCTGGGCTGGCTGCAGTTGAAGAACATCCGCCCCGCGCCGGCGATCCCACCCCTGCCCGTCCTCGCCCCCGCCCCCGATTTCGCCTTCACCGCGGAGACCGGCTCGCGCTTCACCCGCGCCGACCTCGCCGGCAGGATCTGGATCGCCGACTTCATCTTCACCCGCTGCGCCGGGCCCTGCCCCATCATGACGGAGCGCCTCGCCGGGCTTCAACGCGCCCTCGCCGGCGGCGCCGACGACGTGCGGCTCGTCAGCGTGAGCGTGGATCCGGGGTTCGACCGCCCCCCGGTGCTCGCGAAATACGCCGCCCGCTTCGGCGCGGATCCCGCCCGATGGACCTTTTTGACGGGAGACGACGCCGCGGTGGAAAAATTCGTGACGAAAGGCATGCTGCTGGGCCTCGCGAAAGATGCCAACGGCGACCCCATGCACGCCCAGAAATTCGTCGTCGTCGACCAGCGCGGCCGCATCCGCGCCTACCGCGACCTCGACGATCCCGCGCTCCTCCCGACCCTGCTCCAGGACATCGACTCCCTGCGCCGCGAACCCACGCGCTGAACCTGAAAATCCGCATGACCGTTTCCGACCTGCCGCCCATCAACGCCTTCCTCAACGGCCTCAGCACCCTCTTCATCGCCGCCGGCTGGACGTTCATCCGCCGCGGGCGGCCCCGCGCCCACATCGCGTGCATGGTCACGGCGCTCACCACCTCCGCGCTGTTCCTCGCGTGCTACGTCACCTACCACGTGCTCAAGCAGGGCCACGTCACGTATTTCACCCATCCCGGCTGGCCGAAGACCTTTTACTTCTGGCTGCTCGGCACGCACACCTTCCTCGCCATCGTCGTTCTTCCCATGGTCGTTCTCACGGTCATCCCCGCCTTGGGCGCTCGTTACGACCGGCACAAGCGCATCGCCCGGTGGACGATGCCCATCTGGCTCTACGTGTCCTTCACCGGCGTGATCGTCTACTTCTGGCTCTACCAATGGTTCCCGCCCGTCCCGGGCGGGTGAACGTTGATCTCGACGAGGGAAAGACGATCCCGGCCTCCTCGCGTCGTCCCTCGCCGGCCCATCGCCGAAGCCTGGCGTCGTGAAACCGCCCCGGCTTGTTCTTCGTGGCCACGGCGCTCCATCGCCGGGCCGCGCGAGATCACGCGTTCCCACCCCGCGTTCCGGCGGAACGGGGGGCCACAACGCCGTCTTTTTCCCGCCTCGATCCCTCCGGGGTTTCAAATCCCCGGCCGATCCGGCGATTGCGCCCTTCCCCCCTCACCGCGAAGCCGGCGCCAGCACCCCGCCGAGCCAGTAACCGAGCGCCACGCCGCCCAGGCACAGCCCCAGCGACAACGCGACGTAGCCCGCCGCGTCGCCCCACGCCCCGGCTCGCGCCAGCTCCAGCGTCTGCAGGCTGAACGCCGAAAACGTCGTGTATCCGCCGAGGATGCCGACCATCAGGAACGCGCGCGCATCCGCCGTGTCCAGCGCCCTCACGCCGTGCGCGCCGAGACTTGCCAGCAACCCGATCACGAGCGAGCCCGAGACGTTCACCAGCAAAGTCAGCCACGGGAACGCGAATCCAAGCCGCTGCGCGAGCACCGTGGCCAGCGCGAACCTCGCCACGCTTCCTAGCGCTCCGCCCAGCGCGACCCACGCGTAGATCATCGCGCTAGCCGAGATCCCTTTCCCACGCGGCGATCCGCTCGCCCTGCGCGGTGAACAATTCCGCCGGCGAGTCGACCACCTCGATCTTCGTGATCGTATCGCCCTGCTTGATCGCGTTCACCACGTCCTGGCCCTCGGTCACTTCGCCGAAGACCGTGTGCTTGCCGTCGAGCCACGGCGTCGGCACATGCGTGATGAAAAATTGGCTGCCGTTCGTACGCGGCCCGCGGTTCGCCATGGAAAGAATGCCCGGCCGGTCGTGCGTGAGCGCCTTATCGAACTCGTCCTCGAACGTGTAGCCCGGCCCGCCGCCGCCCGTGCCCGTCGGGTCGCCGCCCTGCACCATGAACTCGGGGATGACGCGGTGGAACTTGATGCCGTCGTAATAACCGCGCTGCGCGAGGTTGATGAAATTAGCCACGGTCACGGGCGCCTTCGGGGCGAAAAGCGTGATCTTCAGGTCGCCCTTCGAGGTCTTGAGGAGGATGCGGATGTTTTCCATGCGGCCGCGAGCATTCCGCCTCGGCCCCGCCGTGTAAAGCCCCGAGGAAACGCGCGTGACAGCGTGCCTTTTCCGGTGAAATGGTATCGCCCGCATGAAAGCTCTCCTGCTCGCCCTCGCCCTTTCCACCGCCGCCCTCGGTTCGCTCCGCGCCGAGGACGAAGTCGCCGTCATCAAGACCACCGCCGGCACCATGGTCGCCGCCTTCTGGCCCGACGCCGCCCCCCTCACGGTCGCCAATTTCATCAAGCTCGCGAAGGCCAGATTCTACGACGGCACCGCCTTCCACCGCATCATCCCCGGTTTCATGATCCAGGGCGGCGATCCCCTTACGAAGGACCTCTCGAAAGAGGACATGTGGGGCTCCGGCGATCCCGGCTACAAGATCAAGGCCGAATTCAACGACCACAAGCATGCCCGTGGCGTGCTCTCCATGGCCCGCAGCGCCGACCCCGACAGCGCCGGCTGCCAGTTCTTCCTCATGCTCGGCGACGCCCCGCACCTCGACGGCGCCTACACCGCCTTCGGCCATCTCATCAAGGGCGACGACGTGCTGAAAAAAATCTCCGAAACTCCCACCACGACCAATGCCCAGGGCGAGCCCAGCAAGCCGACGAAACGCGTGGAGATCAAGAGCATCGAGATCGTCCCCGCCTCGAAATTCAAATAAACCGATGCCCCGCCCGGTCAAAATCGGCCTCGTCCAATCGCGCTGCACCGCCCGCCTCGACGAGAATTTCGCCGCCGCCGTCGCCGGCATCCGCGAGGCCGCCGCGCGCGGCGCGAACATCGTCTGCCTGCCGGAACTCTTCCGCTCGCTTTATTTCTGCCAGCACGAGGACCACGCGGAGTTCGCACACGCCGAGCCCATTCCCGGCCCTTCGACCGGGTCCCTCGCCTCCCTTGCCCGCGAGCTTGGCGTCGTGATCGTCGCCTCGCTCTTCGAGCGGCGCGCCGCGGGCATCTATCACAACACCGCCGTGATCATCGACGCCGACGGCACGCTGCTCGGCCGCTACCGCAAGATGCACATCCCGGACGACCCGCTGTTCTACGAAAAATTTTATTTCACCCCCGGCGACCTCGGCTTCCAGGCGTGGGACACGCGCTTCGGCAAAATCGGCGTCTGCGTCTGCTGGGATCAATGGTATCCCGAGGCCGCCCGCCTCACCGCGCTCCGCGGCGCGCAAATCCTCTTCTACCCGACCGCCATCGGCTGGCATCCGTCGGAAAAAGACCGCTACGGCGCGCGCCAGCACAGCTCTTGGGAGACCATCCAGCGCGGCCACGCCATCGCCAACGGCTGCTACGTCGCCTCCCCGAATCGCGTCGGCCTCGAGACCCCGATCGGCGGCGACGGCATCGAGTTCTGGGGCCAGAGCTTCATCTGCGATCCCTCCGGCCAGATCCTCGACAAGGCTCCCGCCGACCGGGAGACCGTGCTCGTCACCGAGATCGATCTTGACTCCGTGGACACCCAACGCACGCACTGGCCGTTCCTCCGCGACCGCCGCATCGACGCCTACGGCGACATCACCCGGCGATTCATCGACTGATCTCCCACGCGCTCGACCTTTGCCTCGGACGATCGACCACCAGCGCGCCCACGACTACGGGCATCTCATCCGCCGCTGGCGTTCCGTCGCCCGCGCCCGCGGCTGCCGGCTCACTCCCTACGCGTCGGCGAGCGGCTACGAATTGTTCTCCGTCGCGCCGCGCCGGCCCGTCCCCGACCGCCCGTGGATCTACCTTTCCGCCGGCATCCACGGCGACGAACCCGGCGCCACCGAGGGCTGCCTGGAATGGTTCGCGACCGCCCGCGCCGACCTCTCGCGATTTAATCCCCTCATCTTTCCATGCCTGAACCCGTGGGGCCTCGTCAACAACCAGCGCCTCGACGCCGACGGCCGCGATCTGAACCGCACCTATCGCGACGACTCCGTCCCGCAGACCGCCGCGCACAAGGCCGCTCTCGCCGGGCGCCGCTTCACCCTCGCGCTCATGCTTCACGAAGACTACGACGCGAACGGCGTCTATATCTACGAGATCAGGAACCATCGGCCCGGCTGGGCGGAGAAGCTCCTCGCCGCCTCGTCCCGATTTTTATCCGCCGATACCCGCCGCACCATCGAGGGTCGCGGCAGCAAGGCCGGCATCGTGCGACGCCGCATCCATCCCGACTCGATGCCGCTGCACCCCGAGGCGTTCACCCTCCATTTCCACCACGCAGACCGCACCTTCACCGCCGAGACCCCCTCCGAGGCGCACATCGACGACCGCGCGGCCGCGCACGTCGCCGTGATCGAGCGCGCGATCCGGCTCTCGCTCGCCGACCAGCCAAGCGGGCGTCCCTCCGCGATTTACAAATGAACTGCCGCCGCTAGCTTGCCGTGATGCGTTTCCCCGCCCTCCTCATCGCTCTTCCGCTTTCCGCCCTCTTCGCGGACGCGGTCAAACTTAAGTCGGGAGAAATCGTCGAGGGCAAAATCCTCCAGTCCGACGCGTCGGGCATCACCATCGAGGTGCAATTCTCGCCCACGATCACCGACGAGCGCCACCTGGACCGCGCGGAGATCGCCGGCTCCGTCGTCGTCTCCCCCGACGAGGTCGCCTTCGTCGCGATCCGCGACCTGCGACCGCCCGACACCGCCCTCACCCCCGCCGTCTACGACGACTTCATCGCCAAAAAATTGCGCCCCTTCCTGCGGCAATATCCCACGTCGGCCCGCGCGACCGACATCAACGCAAAGATCAAGAAACTCGACGCCGACATCGCGCGCCTGAAGGCGGGCGACGTGAAGGTCGCCGGCATCTGGTATGACCCGGCCGCCTACGCCGCCTCGAAATACCAGATCGACGCCGCCGGCCTGCTCGACGTCATGAAGCAACTCGTCGACGCCAAAAACTACGCCTTCGCGTTGAACGCCTTCGACCGCCTGCAGACCGCCTTCCCCGCCTCGCTGGCCTACGCGGACGCCGTTCCGCTCGCCGAAAAAAACCTTCCCAAGCTCGAGCAGCAACTCACCTTCACCGTCGGCAACCTGCCGCAAACCCTCGCCCAGCGCCAGGCCGCCATCGACCGCACGCCGCCCGAGCAGCGCGCCCCCATCCAGGCCGCGGTCGACGCCGAGAACGCCCGCGCCACGGCTCTCGCCGACGCCGCGCAGCGCAACGGCCAGCACTTTTTCGCCATCCTGCCCTACGACGAAAAGGGCCTCAAAACCATGCAGGAAAACTGCGTCCAGTTCACCCAGCAGCTCGCGACCGTCGACAAGGCCAAGCTCGCCCTCGCCGCGAAACTCATTCGTCGGGCCACCGATGAGTTGGATGCCCACCACGCCGATGCCGCGGCGGCCACCATCGCCCAGCTCAAGACCACGTGGACCGAATACGAGGGCCTCGGGCGTCTCGAGGAGCGCCTGAAAACCGTCGAGGAATCCTCCGCTCCCGCCCCGTCGCCGAAGCCCTAGGCGAAAACGCTTGCCGCCGCCCCGCCACGGCAGGCTCAATGCCGCATGCCTCGCGTCGCCACGATCGATCGTCGAACCGCCGAAACCGACATCCAGCTCACGCTGGACCTCGACGGCTCCGGCGCGGCCATCGCCCGCTCCGGCATCCCGTTTTTCGACCACATGCTCACGCTCTTCGCGCGGCATGGCTTGTTCGACCTCGAGATCGCGGCCCGAGGCGACCTCGACGTCGACCTTCACCACACCGTCGAAGACACCGGCATCGTGCTCGGCCAGGCTTTTACGAAAGCCCTCGGCGACAAGGCCGGCCTTCGCCGCTACGGCCACGCCTACGTCCCGATGGACGAGACGCTCGTGCGCGCCGTCGTGGACCTGAGCGGGAGACCGTTTCTCGAATACCGCGCGCCCGGCGGCGTCGAGCCCATCAACGGCTTCTCGTTCCAGCTCGTGGAGGAATTTCTGCGCGCCTTCGCCGTGCACGCTGCGGCGAACGTCCACGTCGAAATTCTCTCCGGCCGCGACGCCCACCACATGGCGGAAGGCGTCTTTAAGGCCCTCGCCCGCGCCCTCGATGTCGCCACGCAGATCGATCCCCGCGTGCGGGGCGTGCCCAGCACGAAAGGCGTGCTGTGAAGAAAGTTGATCGTTGATCGGAAAAGTTTCGGCTCTCATCCTCTCGACCATCGACTCGCAACCATCCACTCGGTCGATCACGCTCGGCGTGATCGACTACGGCAGCGGCAACCTCCGCAGCGTCGGCAAGGCGCTCGACGCCGTGGGCGCACGCACGCGTCTCGTCTCGTCTCCGGACGCGCTCGGAGAAGTCGATGCCGTCGTCGTTCCTGGCGTCGGCGCCTTCGGCGATTGCGCCCGGAATCTGCGCGCCACCGGCCTCTGGGAACCCCTCCGCGAATGGCTGGCCGCCGACCGGCCCTATCTCGGCATCTGCCTCGGCTACCAGCTGCTCTTCGAGTCCAGCGAAGAGACCCCCGGCGTCGCCGGCCTCGGCGTCTTACCCGGCGTCGTGCGGAAATTTCCCGCCGGCCCGCTCAAGGTCCCGCACATCGGCTGGAACGCGCTCGAGGTCGTCCGCCGCGGCGACCGGCTCTACCGCGCGCTCCCCGCGGAGCCGAGCGTCTATTTCGTCCACTCCTACTTCCCCGTTCCCGCCGACGACGCCATCGTCACCGCGACCTGCGACCACGCCGGGGCATTTGCCGCGAGCGTCAGCCGCGGCGCGCTCAGCGCCGTGCAATTCCACCCCGAAAAAAGCCAGCACACCGGCCTCGCGATCCTTCGCAACTTCGTGAACGCGATCCAGGATCCCCCGCCCCGCACCCAAGAACCGCATGCTCCTGTTTCCCGCCATTGATCTCATGGGCGGCGAGGTCGTGCGCCTCCGCCGCGGCGAAGCCGCCGAGAAAACCGTCTACTCTTCCGACCCGCCCGCCTTCGCCCGCCGCTGGGAGGCCGACGGCGGCGACTGGCTGCACCTCGTCGATCTCGACGCCGCCTTCACCGGCGAATCGCACAATCTCGACGCCGTCCGCGCCATCTGCGCCGCCGTCTCCATTCCCTGCGAACTCGGCGGCGGCATGCGCTCGGAAGCCGCCATCCGCGCCGCCCTCGACGCCGGGATCTCCCGCGTCGTCATCGGCACCCGCGCCAGTGAGTCCCTGGATTTTGTCCGCGAAACGTGCGCCACCTTCGGCGGGGAACGCGTCGCCGTCGGCATCGACGCCCGCCACGGCAAGGTCGCCGTAAAAGGCTGGACCGAGACCACCGCCCAGGACGCCACCGAACTCGCCCTCGCCGTCCAAGCCGCCGGCGCCGGCGCCATCATCTACACCGACATCGCCACCGACGGCATGCTCCAGGGCCCGAACTTCGCCGCGATGGAAAAACTGCTCGCCGTCCTCGACTGTCCGCTCGTGGCAAGCGGCGGCGTCTCCTCGCCCGCCGACGTCCGCCGTCTCGCCGCCATGCCCGGCCTCCACGCCGCCATCCTCGGCAAAGCCCTCTACGACGGCCACATCACCGGCGACCTCCGGCCCCTCGCCGCCGCCGCTTAATCCGCCCTTGAGCCCGGGACTTCCCCGGCTAAAGTTTTGCCATGAATCGCCGCGACTTCCTCCGGTCCGCGTTCGGCGTCGCCTGTGCGGCCGCCCTCCCACGCCTCACGCTCGCCCAATCCCCCAAGTCGGCCGGCCCGCCGTTTCGCGCCACCGACCGCGTGTTCCTCGGCCCCCGCAAGATCGCGTGCTCCCGCCTTTTCCTCGGCACCGGTTCGAACGGCTCCGGCGGACGGTCCGACCAGACCCGAGGAATGAGCGTCGAAGGCCTGGCCCAATATCTGCGCGACGGCTGCGACGCCGGCCTCACGTCCTGGGATTCCGCCGACCAATACGGCTCCCACCCTCATCTCGCCCGCGCCCTCGCCGACGGCGCCCCGCGCGAAAAACTCACCATCCTCACCAAGACCCACGCCGCCACCGCGGAGCAGATGCGCGCCGACATCGAGCGCTACCGGCGCGAGCTCGGCGTCGACCACATCGACATCCTGCTTCTCCATTGCATGGAGGATCCCGCCTGGAACCGAAAGCGGCGGGCCGCCATGGACGTCGTCGACGAATATCAGCAGCGCGGCATCATCGGATCGAAAGGCGTGTCCTGCCACTCGTTCGAGGCGTTGAAGACCGCCGCCCGCGAGCCCTGGGTGGAAATCGATCTCGCCCGCATCAATCCCCACGGCTCCTTCATGGACGCCCGCCCCGCGGAGGTCATCGCCGTCCTTCGCGACATGAAAGCCGCCGGCAAGGGCGTGATCGGCATGAAGATCTTCGGCGCCGGCGAGCTCGCCGACCGCATGGACGAATGCCTCCGCTTCGCGCTCAATCTCGATTGCGTCGACGCCGTGACCATCGGCTGCACCTCCGCCGCGCAGCGCGACGACGTCGTCGCCCGCATCGCCCTCACGCCGCGAGTCACGGCCTGACCCCCCGCCAGCCTCCTCCCGACGTCCGCCCCTGGCTCGTTTCAGTTCGACGCTTCCTGCGCCGTGCCCGCCGGAGCCGGAGCCTCCGCGATTTCCTTGAGCAGCTTATAGCCCTCCTGCGCCGCGGCCTGGGCGGCCTTCGCGGGATCCAGTCCATCCACCGGCGCCCCGCTTCCCAGGATCAATTCCTGCGCGCTCACGACATTCGCCGCCACGTCACCGAAATCCTCCGGCGCCCCCCCGTAAAGACCCGCCAGGATATGCGTCACCGGCCCGACCATCTGGTCGGCGGACGCCCCGTCGATCAACGAAGTCCGCCACGTCAGCTCCTCCTGCGCGAGCGACTCCGCATCGAAGGTCGCGTCCAGGCTCCGCTTCATCAGCGCAAACTTCTCGAGAAACCCCGCCTTCACCTCCGGGTTCTCGCCCGTCGCCGCGCTGATCTCCGTCGGCCTCAGCCGCGACAGCGCCGAGCCCTCGCTCTGGGCGATTCGAAACGCCGCGACCGGCGGGAAATCATATTGCGACGTGTAGATCCGGAAACGCGTCCACCACGCCGACATCGGCCTCCCCGCCTTCTCCGCCTGCCATTCCTGCACCTGCAATTTCGCCAGCGTCCCGGGATCGAATCCCTTGATGTTCGGCTTGTGCGGCCACAGCAGATAAACGACGAACGCGACGACGATCAGCAGGAAAACTTTTGTGATTGGGCGCATGGGAATGGGGAACTTCCGCCAAACAATGGGCAACCGGCCTCGCCGCGCCAATCATTTTTACGTTGCGCCCCCGATTCGATGAATCGCACTTTGCGCTCCATGTCCGCCATCCTTTCGCTGGAAGATCTCGCCCTCGAAGCCGACCGCCTGCGCTCGGAAAATCGCCGTCTCGTGCTCACGAACGGCTGCTTCGACCTCCTGCACGTCGGCCACGTCGACTACCTCGAGCGCGCCCGCGACCTCGGCGACGCTCTCGCCATCGCCGTGAACGCCGACGCGTCCGTCCGCGCATTGAAAGGCCCATCCCGCCCGATCAACTGCGCCGAAGACCGCGCGCGCGTGCTCTCCGCCCTCCGCGTCGTCGACTACGTCACCATCTTCGAGACCCCCCGCGCCACCCCCGTCATCCGCGCCGTCCGCCCCGCGCTCTACGCCAAGGGCGGCGACTACACCGTCGACTCGCTCGACGCCGAGGAACGCGCCGCCCTGCGCGAAGCCGGCGTCGAAATCCGCATCCTCCCGCTCGTCCCCGGCCGCTCCACCACCGCCACCCTCCGACGCGCCGCCCCTTTGTAGGGCCGCCGCCGCGACCTCCTACCCGCCAAACGCCCCGTAATGCCGCACCCCGCGGCGCCACACCCACCCGCTCAGCGCAAGCATTCCGAACGTCCACGCCGCCTGCACCGCCAGGCCCTGCCACATCGCCGCGCCCGTCAGCTTCCCCATCCACACCGCCACCGGAAAATACAGCTCATACGGAAACGGCAGCGCGTTCAGGACCGCCCGCAAAGTCGGCGGCAGCACGTCGATGGGAAAAATCCGCCCGCTCAAGAAATACTCGAACGAATAAAGAATGAACACGAGCGTCGAAATCTCCAGCACCCAGAACGCCAGCGTCGCCAGCACGAACGCAATGAGAAATTGCAGCCCCGCCGCCATCACCACCGACACCAGGAACACCGCCCACGTCACCGCATCCGCCGGCATCCGCATCTCTCCCGGCAGCCACCACACCACCGCCGCCAGCGGCAGCAGCGCCACTCCGGCATAGACGACGCGCGAGCTCAAGAACAGGCTCGCCCGGTACCCGAGGTAATTCACCGGCCGCAGCAGGAAGGAACTGATCCTCCCCTCCCGGATGTCCGCCGCGATCTGCCACTCGTCATCCGTCGGGCTCACGATGCTCTCCACGACCGTCACCGCGACGAAATAAAAAACCATCTCGCCAAACGAATACCCGCCGACATCGCTCCCGCGCCCGTTGAAAATCTCGCGCCAGATCCACACCGTCGCCGCCAGCGGCAGCAACCCGAAAGCCGCGCGAAAAAAGAAGTTCCACCGATAGACGAAGGCATTCTGCACCCCCATGGAAAAAACCGCCGAATAAAGTCCGCCGCCCCGCATCCCTCCACGCCCTACCAAAGCCGCCGCCCCGATCACAAGCCCCGTCATCCGGTCCGCCGCGAGAACCACCGGGCAAGCGCAGGCTTCCGGCCCCTGCCGTTCCGGCATCCGGCCGAACGGGCCCCGACCGCCGCTCAGAACCTCCACCCCATACCCGCCACGCGCTTCCCAATTTCCTGATTTCCTGATTTCCAAATTTCGATTCTCCTTCATCCTGTCCGCCTTACCATTCGCACCATGGCTGAATACACCACCTCCCACGAAGGCCCCGTCACCATCCTCGAAATCCGCGGTCGCATCGAGCCCGACAACTGGCAGGAATTGAACGCCGTATTCAAGACCATCACCGAGACCGACAGCACCCGCCATCTTCTCGTCGACCTCGCCGAACTCGACTACACCGCGAGCGCCGGTTTCCGCGAGCTCTTCATGGTCGGCCGCGCCCTCTCGCGAAAAGGCGGCCACCTCGCCGTGTGCTCCCTGCAAGGCGAAGTCAAACGCGTCTTCGACCTTGCCGGCTTCGCCACCGCCTACCCGATCTTCGAAGACCGCACCTCCGCCCTCGCATCCTTTCCGATGAACTAAGTCGGTTGGCGAGACCCGCTCGAAAACTTCTTTCCTGGTGGCGGCGGTCCACGACCGCCGCCGCGAGAAAAACACGTACCGACGCCAATGCCGGCCGCCTCCTCTCGGGATTGATCTTCTGGTCGTCGATTCCGCTC
Source organism: uncultured Chthoniobacterales bacterium (assembly GCA_964247025.1). GTDB lineage: Bacteria > Verrucomicrobiota > Verrucomicrobiia > Chthoniobacterales > JAATET01 > JAATET01. Next base: position 3,567 of record CAXTSM010000005.1, on the reverse strand, counting down.
GCCCTCCGCCCATCTTACCCGGTTAACTCCCGCCAGATGATCCAAGTCGGTGGAATCCCTTCGTCCATCAAAGGCGGCAGCATCCCCAGCCCCCTTTGCGCCCTGGATCCTCGTTCCCGGTGACCACGGGCTTCCCGGCGGTCGTGACGGGCATCCTTGCCGGTCCCATCCGTTCCGATATCCACGTCAACCGGGGCGCCCAAACCCGCGGGCAGGAAGCCCGCTCCCACCGCGGTCCGAGACCCCGGCACCCAAGCCCGAACCCACGCCTCCCCTCCCGGTTCAAGTCCGGGTGACGGCAATGACTTCCAGCCCGCAACCCTTCGCCCGTCCAGCCATTCTCCATTCTCTCATCCCATTAGGGCAGGTAATAACGAAGAGGAATGGCCGCGCACATGTCTAGGCGGTCCGCGCACTCCGTCAGCCGTCCGTGCACGCGTTTATCGATCCGCCCAGATGTTTTGGTCGTTCGCACCGGTGCTTTTATCGTCCGCACACGTGTCCGGACGATCCGCGCAGGCATTTTGTCGTCCGCGCAGTTGTTTCGACGGTTCGCGCATGCGTTTTGTCGTCCGCGCAATTGTTTCGACGGTCCGCGCAGGCGTTTTGTCGTCCGCGCAGTTGTTTCGACGGTCCGCGCATGCGTTTTGTCGTCCGCGCAGTTGTTTCGATGGTCCGCGCATGCGTTTTGTCGTCCGCGCAGTTGTTTCGATGGTTCGCGCATGCGTTTTGTCGTCCGCGCGCATGTTGCGACGCTCCGCCCATCGGTTTTGGCGGTTCGCACCCGTGTTTTATCGTCCGAGCACATTTTTCGCGTTCCGAACATACGTTCCCGAATATCTTCGGTCGGTTAGGCGTTTCGCGCGATCAATCCAGAGCTTGGTCGCCTGATCGGGGTTAGCTGAGCTTGGCGTTAGAAGAAGAATGGGCGAAATCCCCTTCGCTGCTTTCCATTGGTGGCATAATCAGATTTTTGGCCGGGACAGCCTCAAACCAGCGACATCCGCTCGCCCCGGATCGTTAGAAGCCCCCGGGCAACCTTGCTTGTTCGCGGGCGGTTTTATGACTCATTCTACCGACCTCTCCCGCTCATATTCTTCAACTCGAGAGATTTGGCCAACCAAACCGCGGAACCCACCTCAGGCCCGTGCTTCCCCCGCACGCTTCATCCGGCTCACCGCCAACGCGAGCCAACTAAGTCTGACCGCCGATCCCTCATGAAATCATGAAAAAAACCTTGAAACGCATCACTCCCCTCCAATTGGGAAAAGTCGCGGGCGCGGTCTACGGCCTGCTTTCCCTTATCTTTGTTCCCTTCTTTCTCTTATTCGGAATCCTGAGTGCCGTTTTCTCCCATGACGCATCCGCCCCATCCCTCGTTTTCGTCCTTGTCGGAACGCTCGTCGCGGCGGTCGTGGTCCCCGTCATCTACGCGGCCCTGGGATTCATCTTCGGAGCGCTCGGGGCCTGGGGCTACAACCTGATCTCCCGCTGGGTGGGCGGCATCGAGGTCGACGTGGAATAAGGGGCCGCAACGCGCCGCCAAGACCAAGTTCCCCTCCCTCTAAAAGCGTTGTAGCCGCCCCGCTCCGTCGGGGCGTCCCCGCGCAAACGACCCCGACCCGCCCGCAACAGAGCACCGTAACAACACCCCCACTCAAAAGCGCCAGGCTAGATCAAAATTCAGCCATCGCACATTGTCGCCGGGCCATGACCGTTGCACGACCCCGCCGATCATGGACACCCCCCCTGGAAAAAGTCAGCGCCGACAACTGAATGTTGATTCACCCAACCCCGTTCCCCACGTCAAACTCTCGCCTTGTTCTTACTTCATCATCATCCCTGGGTGGGCTTGTTAACAGGTCGCTAAGTCTGCGATCGTCGATCAAGTTTAGGCAATCTATCTTTCGTCATCCTTTACGCGCAGGACTTGGAAATCCACTCAAGAATTATGCAACTAGGAATTCCCTGCTCATCCTTGCACCCTCCCGCTTGACCCTCGGAGCTTCTTAGCCATCCAACGGACTCCGCACCGCCAGCCCCGGGCGATTCAGCACATGCGTGTAAATCATCGTCGTGCTCACGTCCGAATGCCCCAGCAGTTCCTGCACCGTCCGAATATCATACCCCGCCTCTAACAAGTGCGTCGCAAAGCTATGTCTAAGCGCATGACACGTGACCACCTTCGTCAATCCCGCCCGTTGTGCCGCCAGTTTGACCGATTTCTGGAGCGTGTTTTCATTCACATGATGACGCCGCACCAGGCCAGACTTGCAATCCACCGCGAGTTGTGCCGCCGGGAACACATACTGCCAGCGCCAATCTTGCGCCGCCCGCGGCCACTTGCGCGCTAACGCCTCCGGCAAATAGGTTGCCCCATGTCCATTCTCGAGATCCTGTTCATGCTGCGCCTTGACCGTGGCAAGATGGTTTCTCAAGGCGCCCGCCAGCGAAGCCGGCAACGTTGTCACTCGATCCTTCCCTCCTTTTCCCTCGCGCACGACCACCTGCAACGCCGAAAAGTCCACATCCTTCACCCGCAAGCGCACGCATTCCATCAGCCGAAGCCCCGTGCCATACATCAACTCCCCCATCAAGCGGTAAGGCCCCGTCAACGCCTCACGCAGCCTCGTTATCTCCTCTCGCGTCAATACGACCGGCAGCTTCCTCCGTTCCCGTGCCCGCACGACTCCGTCCAACTCTCCCAGTTCCCGTTTCAAAACCTCCCGAAAAACGAAAACCAAGGCGTTCAGCGCCTGATTTTGCGTTTTGGCGGAAACCTGCCGAACCACCGCGAGGTATTCCAAATATTCTCCCACGAGCGACGCAGAAATCTCCTTTCGGCTCCGCGGCCGTCCAAAGAGCAGAAATCGCCTCGTCCAATCCGCGTAAGTCTCTTCCGAGCGTGCTGCATAGTTTAACCTTCGCATCGTCAGCCTGACCTCCTCGACGAACCCCTCCACCCGCCCCGGCAGACGCCCTTCATCCGTCCGGCCGGCAAATCGTTTCCGCAACGCGGCCTCATTCACTCGCTGACGCTCACCGCGCACCCGCCGATACATCACCGGAGAAATCCAAGGCTCCGCCCAAGCAACCCGCACAACCTTGGTGAACAACGTTCGAAGCGCCTCGTCCGCTTGATCCACCCAACGACCGTCCATTCCACGTTCACGAAGAGATGTTAAAAAATTTTCAACATCCTCCCGCCGCACATCGGACCATCCACGGTCGCCAATAAACAGGCCAAACCGCCTCACCCAATTCAGCTTCTGGCCCGCCTCCGGATCCGCCGCCTCCAAAAACTCGGCCCTACATCTCTCCACGGCGTCCCGAGACTCTTCGCCTTCCGGCTTACGCATCATCGCATCCGATTCTCGCGAAAAGACAACCGCCTCAAATTGACTCCAACCCCAAAACCACCCTCATCCAAGTGAAAAACCATTCACCTCTCTACTCTCCGCGATAGACAGAAGTCAACCCATCCGCTATCATCCCCCTCCGCCCAATATACTGTTCGGTGCATATAAATCTTCCGCAGTTCATCTGTATTTAGACAGCCATGCGCAA
>CAXTSM010000004.1:132086-171313 GCA_964247025.1 uncultured Chthoniobacterales bacterium | reverse complement strand
TTCCTCGGCGGCATCGGCTTCTACGACGACTACCTCAAGGTCGCGAAGAAAAGCTCCGACGGCATCAGCAGCCGCCTGAAGTTCGTCCTGCAATGCGTCCTCGCCGCCGGCTTCACGCTCTTCTTTTTCTCGGACCACGCGCTCTGGTTGCAGGCGCAGTCGCTCTACGTCCCTTTCTACAAGGAGCCCTTCAACCTCGGCGTCTTCGCCTTCGGCCTCTACCTGCTCGTCATCGTCGGCACCTCGAACGCCGTCAATCTCACCGACGGCCTCGACGGACTCGCCGCCGGATGCAGCACCACCGTCGCCGCCACCTACGGCATGCTCGCCTACGTCGCCGCCACCTCCGTCGCCGCCAATTACCTGCAGATCCCCAACGTGCCGGCCGCCGGGGAACTCACCGTTCTCTGCCTCGCCCTCGCCGGCGCCTGCCTCGGCTTCCTGTGGTGGAATTGCCATCCCGCCCGCATGTTCATGGGCGACACCGGCTCGCTCGCCATCGGCGGCATGCTCGGCGCCGTCGCGATCTGCACGAAGCAGGAGCTCCTCCTCGTCATCGTCGGCGGCGTGTTCGTCATCGAGGCCGGCTCCGTGATCCTGCAGGTCGCCAGCTTCAAATCCACCGGCCGGCGCATCTTCAAGATGTCGCCCATCCACCACCACTTCGAGCTCAGCGGCTGGAAGGAGAGCACCGTCATCGTCCGCTTCTGGATCATGTCCATCCTCTTCGCCCTGCTCGGCCTCGCGACATTGAAGCTCCGATGAATTTTCCTGATTTCCTGGGTTCCAGATTCGAAAACCCCTTCTTGATCCAATGATCTATTCCGGAAAAAACGCGATCGTCCTCGGCCTCGGCCACAGCGGGGAAGCCGCCGCCGCCCTGCTCAAGGAGGAAGGCGCCACCGTCACCGTCGCCGACAGCGGCGACGACGCCGCCATGCGCGAAAAAGCCGCGAAGCTCGAGTCCATGGGCATCCGCGTTCTTCTCGGCCCCGCCGCCGACGCCGATCCCGCCCCCTACGACGTCGGCGTGCTCAGCCCCGGCATCGACCCCATCGTGCCGCTCGTCCAGAACGTCGTGGCGAAAAAGATCCCCATCATCGGCGAGCTCGAGCTGGCCTTCCAGGAATGCTCCTGCCCCTGTGTCGCCATCACCGGCACGAACGGCAAGACGACCACCACCGAGCTCGCCACCGCCATGCTGCGGGGTTGCGGCGTGCGCACCATGGCCAGCGGCAACATCGGCCTCCCCTTCGCCACCGCCGTCCGCCAGAGCCACGAGCTCGACGTCATGGTCCTCGAGACCAGTTCCTTCCAGCTCGAGACCATCCGCCACTTCCGCCCCCACGTCGCCGTGTGGCTCAATCTCAGCGCAAACCACCTCGACCGCTACCGCGACGTGGAGCAATACCGCACCGCCAAGCTCCGCATCTTCGAGGGACAGACCGCCGACGACTTCGCCGTCATCAACGCCCGCGCGACCCTCCCGCCGCTCGCGGCGCGACCGCTCACCTTCAGCGCTTACGTCCCCGAGGCCGACTTCACCCTCCGCCAGCACACGATCCTTTTCCGCGGCGCGCCCGTGCTCGACCAATCGCAGACCAAGCTCACCGGCATCCACAACGCCGAGAACCTCATGGCCGCGCTCGCGATCGGCCACGCGCTCGACGTCGATTTCGACCGCCTCGCCGCCTCCGCCCTCGACTACGCCCCGCCCCCGCACCGCTGCGAATTCGTGCGCGACCTCGACGGCGTGCGATGGATCAACGACTCGAAGGCCACCAACCTCGACGCGATGGAAAAAGCCATCTTCTCGCAGGACCGCCCGCTCGTCCTCATCGCCGGCGGCAAGGACAAGGGCTTTGCATTCGACGACATCGCTCCGCTCGTGAATGAACGCGCCCACCTCGCCGTTCTCATCGGGGAAATGAAAGACCGCATCGCCGCCTCCTGGGCCGCCACCCCCACGCGGCGGGCCGGCTCCCTCGAGGAAGCCGTCGCCATCGCCCGCCACGCCGCCCGGCCCGGCGACGCCGTGCTTTTCTCCCCGGGCACGTCCTCGTTCGACATGTTCAAAAACTACGGCGAGCGCGGAAACCAATTCAAAAGCGCCGTCCACGCCCTGACCTGATCCGCCCCAACCATCAACTCTCCACCATCGACCAAATGAAAATCCGCCTGCCGCTCCGCAAGCCCGCGACGCCCCTCCAACGCCCGCCAAAGCTCAAGCTGAAAGCCAGCGTCGCCCGCTCCCGGCGCGCACCCATCGTCGAGGACGAGGACGACTTCCTCGACGAACCCGAGCCCAACATGAAGCTCTCGCACGCGTTCGTCGTCGTGCTCGTGCTCCATGTCATCGCCGTCGCCGGCGTCTTCGCCTTCAACTCCATCAAGGCGCGTCAGGCCGAAATCTTCTCCGCCTCCAAGGACCGCCTGAGCGAGACCTCCCCGCCGCTCGCGAACGCCCAGGCCGCCCCCGCCCCCGGCGACCCCGGGGCCGCCCCCGCCCCCGGCGACCCCGGGGCCGCCGATCCCTCGAACGGCCCCGCCGCCGCCCCGGCCGGCGGTCCCGGGCCGACCGCCCCCGCCGCCACCGCCGCCGCCAGTCCCACCCCCGCGCCCGCGAAAGTCGCCGCCGCCGGCGCCAAGACCCACGAAATGCAGCCCGGCGACACGCTCACCAAGGTCGCCGCCGAATACGGCGTGACCATCGCCGCGCTGGAAACCGCCAACAACATCACCGACCCGAAAAAAATCCGCGCCGGCACCGTGCTCACGATCCCCGAAGGAGGCGCGCCCGCCCCCGTCGCCCCGGCCGCCCCGCCCGCGACGCCCACCGCCGAAAGCCTCGCCGCGGCCGCCAGCATCAAGGACTCCGGCACGCTCTACACCGTTGCCAAAGGCGACAACCCCGTGAAAATCGCGAAAAAACTAAAAGTCCCCTACGCCGACCTCATGGCCCTCAACGGCAACCCCGACCCCCGCAAACTCCAGATCGGCCAAAAGCTGAAAGTCCCCGCCCCCACCAAAAAATAGCTTCCGTCCTCGATCTGCGAAATCGGCGAAATCTGCGGCAAAACTCCGGGAAATCAATTTCTGAAGACGATCACCGCCATCCTGCAGCGCCACGGCATCCACATCCTCCTGCTCGTCATCGCGGGGCTTGTGACGCTCGGCGTCGTGATGCTTTTCAGCACCAGCGCCTTTGCGCAGCAGGCCCACGGCGACGTCTATTACTTCGTGAAGCGCCAGTGCTTCTGGCTCGGCATCGGCCTTGTCGCCTGCACCCTCGGCGCGCTCATCGACTATCACTTCTGGCAAAAATGGTGGTGGGCGATCTTCGGCCTCGCCCTGGTCACGCTCGCGCTCTGCTTCGCCCCCCACGTCGGCCTCCGCATCAACGGCTCCCGCCGCTGGCTCGCGCTCGGCTTCGCCAACTTCCAGCCCAGCGAGCTCGCCAAGATCGCCTCCGTCGTCTTCCTCGCCTGGTGGTATGACCGCCACGCCCCGCGCACGCGCGAGTTCTTCTTCGGTTTCGTTTTTCCCATCGCGATCGTCGGCGTGATGCTTTCCCTCATCGTCGTCGAGGTCGACCTCGGCGCGACCGCGCTCATCGGCGCCGCGATGGTCGGCACGATGTTCGTCGCCGGCTCGAGCCTCCGCTACCTCGGCGCCTGCGCCGCGGCCGGGCTCTTCGGCGTCATCTTCGTCGCCACGAAGATCCCCGAGCGCATGCAGCGCTTCCTCGCCTTCCTCCATCCCGACCAATACCGCCTCACCGAGGGCCTCCAGCAATGGCAGGCGCTCATCGCGATCGGCTCCGGCGGCGTCGAGGGCCTCGGCCTCGGCAACGGCCGCCAGAAAATGCTCTACCTTCCCGAGGCCCACACCGATTTCATTTTCCCCATGATCGGCGAGGAGCTCGGCCTGCTCTTCACCCTCGCCGTCGTCGCCAGCTACCTCGTCATCTGCATCTGCGGCTTCCTCGTCGCCATGAACGCCAAGGACCGCTTCGGCATGCTTCTCGGCTTCGGCTTCATCGCCACGATCCTGCTCCAGGCCGCCGTGAACATCGGCATGACGACCTCCCTCCTGCCCAACAAGGGCATGCCGCTCCCCTTCATCAGCTTCGGCGGGTCGAATCTCATGGTCTGCCTTTTCATGGTCGGCGTGCTCATCAACATCCACCGCCACGGCCATCCCGTCGCCGCCCCGGTCGGCCGCGTCCGGCTGGCCGCGAGGGTGACACCGCGCATCTAGCGCCCTAGCATTTTCGCCATGCACGTCGTCATCGCTTGCGGAGGAACCGGGGGACACCTCTTTCCCGGCCTCGCCGTCGCCCAGGCCCTCAAGGACCGCGGTCACGAAATCCTCCTCCTCGTCTCCGAAAAGGCCATCGACGCCCAGGCGCTCAAGGCCCACCCCGACTTCCGCGCCGAGAAACTCCCCTCCGTCGGCCTCCCCTCGTTGTTCTCGCCGGCCCTCATCCGCTTCGTCTCGCGCACGTGGGAAAGCATCGGCCACTGCAAGCAGATCTACCGGAAGTTCCAGCCCGACGCCGTCCTCGGCATGGGCGGCTTCACCTCCACCGCCCCGCTCCTCGCCGGCCGCTTCGGCCGCATCCCCACCTTCATCCACGAGTCGAACTCCATCCCCGGCAAGGCCAACAAATACGCCTCGCGCTTCGTCGACCACGTCCTCGTCGGCTTCGAGGCCTGCGAGCGTTATTTTCCGGGGAAGAAATGCTCCGTCGTCGGCACGCCCGTGCGCCAGGACCTCGGCGCCCGCATTCCCCGCGACGAGGCCCTCGCCCTCTTCCCCCTCGATCCCGCCCGCCGCACGCTGCTCGTCATGGGCGGCAGCCAGGGCGCCGGCGGCATCAACCAGCTCCTCTTCAAGGCCGCGCCGATGCTCCGCGACGCGCACCTCCAGATCATCCATCTCACCGGCGAACGCGACGACCGCCTCGCCGCCGCGAACTACCTCCGCGAACAAGTCCCCGCCTACGTCGCCCCGTTCCACCACCGCATGCAGGAGGTCTACTCCGCCGCCGATCTCGTGGTCTCCCGGGCCGGCGCGGCCAGCCTCAGCGAGCTCGCGCATTTCGGGCTGCCCTCGATCCTCGTCCCCTACCCCCACGCCGCCGAGAACCACCAGGAGATCAACGCCGACATCTTCGTCCACGCCGGCGCGGCCGAGAAATTCCTCGAGTCCGGCACCAGCCCCGACCTCCTTGCCCGCCGCATCGCCGAGCTCCTCGCGGACGACGCCGCCCGCGCGCGCATGGTCGCCGCCGCCCGCGCCCTCGCGCCCGCCAATTCCGCCGAAAAAGTCGCCGACGTGATCGAGCGCGCCGTCCAAGCCAAAGCCTCCGCCTGACCGTGCTCATTCCCAACCTCACCGAGATCCTCACCGGCCCGCCCGCGCGCGTGCACCTCATCGGCGTCGCCGGCTCCGGCATGAGCGGCATCGCCGCGCTCGCGCTCGCGCTCGGGCACCGCGTGAGCGGCTCGGACAAGGCGGACACCGTCGAAGTCGAGCGCCTGCGCAAGAAGGGCCTGGATTTCCACGGCCCGCATCGCGCCGAAGAAATCGACGACGCCGACCTCGTCATCCACTCGTCCGCGATCAAGCCCGGGAACCCCGCCTACGACGCCGCGCGCACCCTCGAAAAACCCATGGTCCGCCGCGCCGACGCGCTCGCCGCCATCATGGCCGCCAAGAAAGGCATCGTCGTCTGCGGCATGCACGGCAAGACCACCACCTCCGCCATGGCCGCGCACGTCCTGCGCCACGCCGGCTTCAAACCCTCGCACTACGTCGGCGCGGAGATCCCCATCCTCGGCGCCAACGCCCGCTGGGACTCCGAAGGCGAATATTTCGTGGCGGAAGGCGACGAAAGCGACGGCACGCTCATCAACTACCATCCCGAGCACGCCATCGTCCTGAACATCGAGCCCGAGCACCTCGATTTCTACAAGGACCTCGCCGCCATCGACGCCGTCTACGCCAAGCTCGTCGCCCAGACGCGGGGGAAAATCTTCTACTGCGCCGACGACGAAGGCGCCACCCGCGTCGCCGCGTCCCATCCCGGCGCCATCCCCTACGGCTCCGCCCCCGCCGCCCGCTACCGCCTCTCCGCCCTGCGCACCGCGAACTTCCAATCCCACTTCACCGTCTCGCGGGGCGACGCGCCGCTCGGCGAGATCGAGCTGAACGTCCCGGGCGCGCACAACGCCACGAACGCCCTCGCCGTGCTCGCCCTCGCCCTCGAGCTCGGCGCCGGCTTCGCCCCCGTCGCCGAGGCGCTCCGGACCTTCCGCGGCGCCCGCCGCCGCTTCGAGATCAAATACCAGAGCGCGCGCAACATCGTCGTCGACGACTACGGCCACCACCCGACCGAGATCGCCGCCACGCTCGCCACCGCCCGCACCGGCGGCTGGAAGCGCACGCTCGTGATGTTCCAGCCCCACCGCTACACCCGCACGCTCGCGCTCAAGGAGGAGTTCGGCCGCGCGTTCGCCGACGCGGACGCCGTGTTCATCGCCGACGTCTATCCCGCCAGCGAAAAACCGATCCCCGGCGTCTCCGGCCTCACGCTCATCGAGGCGCTCGAGCGCAACGGCCATCCCTTCGCCCGCTTCCGCGCCGAGGTGCCGCGCCTCCCGTGGGAGCTCGGCCCCGAGATCGCCGACGGCGACCTCATCATCAGCCTCGGCGCCGGCAACATCCACGAATGCGGCTCCCGGCTCGCCGCCGACCTCACCCTCCGGGACCGCCTCCAATCCATCCTCGGCCCCGGCGCCATCCGCCTCTACGAGCCGCTCGCCCGCCACACGACCCTGCGCGTCGGCGGCCCGGCGCAATTCTGGATCGAGCCCGAGACGGAGGACGGTTTCGCCGACCTCGTGCGCCACTGCTTCGACGCGGACGTTCCCCTGATGGTCCTGGGCCGCGGCTCGAACCTCCTCGTTCGCGACGGCGGCATTCCCGGCGTCGTCGCGCATCTCGCCAAGGGCGAATTCGCCCGCCACGAGGCCGTCGGCGAGGAGATCCACGCCGGCGTCGGCGTCAAGTTCAAACAGCTCGCCGCCACCGCCCGCCGCGCCGGCCTCGGCGGTTTCGAATGGATGGACGGCATCCCCGGCAACCTCGGCGGCGGCCTCCGCATGAACGCCGGCGCCATGGGCACCCAGACGTTCGACCAGGTCGCGCGCGTCCGCTTCTGCGACCAGGACGGCAACATCTTCACCCGCACGCCCGCCGAGATGGAGATCGGCTACCGCCACGTCCCGACCCTCGTAAAGAATTTCGCGCTCTCCGCCGTCCTGCGCGGCCGACCCGCCCCCGCCGAGGAGATCGAGCGCCGCCTCGACCAATCCGAAGCCCACCGCAAGGAGAGCCAGCCCGTCGCCGCCAGCGCCGGCTGCATCTTCAAGAATCCCCCGGAAATTCCCGCCGGCAAATTGATCGACGAACTCGGCTTCAAGAACTTCGTCGTCGGCAAGGCGCGCGTCTCCGAGGTGCACGGCAACTTCATCGTGAACGACGGCGGCGCGACCGCCGACGAGGTGCTCACCCTCATCGAAGAAATCAAGGCCGCCGCCATGCGCGAGCGCGGCATCGACCTGCAAACCGAAGTGCAGGTCGTCGGAAAGGACCTCGAATGATCACCCGCCTCCTCCATCAATCCGTCGCCGTGCTCGTCGGCGGCCCCGGCGCCGAACGCGCCGTCTCGCTCAACTCCGGCGCCGCCGTCGCCCGCGCCCTCCGCGACCTCGGCGCCGACGTCACCGAAATCGACGTCCGCGACGAGCATTTCGAGCTCCCCCCGGGCGTCGCGCTCGCCTTCAACATCATCCACGGCACCTTCGGCGAGGACGGCCGGCTTCAATCCATCCTCGACGCCCGCGGCGTGCCCTACACCGGCGAAGGCGAGATCGGCAGCCGGCTCGCGTTCGACAAGATCGCGAGCAAAAAACGATTCGAAGCCGCCGGCGTCCCCACCGCAAAGTGGGAAATCGTCGCAAAGGGCGACGCCCCCACGCTGCCGCTCCCGTTCGTCGTGAAGCCGCCCCGCGAGGGCTCCAGCGTCGGCGTGCACATCGTCGAGGACACCGTGGCGCTCGACGCCGCGCTCGAGGACTGCTTCGCGCGCGACCACGAGGTGCTCGTCGAGGAACTCATCCGGGGCGCCGAGCTCACCGTCGGCATCGTCGGAGACGAAGCCTTCCCGATCGTCGAGATCGTCCCGAAGGTCGATTTCTACAGCTACGAAAACAAATACACCAAGGGCGCGTCCGAATATTTCTGCCCCGCGCGCCTCGACGCGGAGACCACCCGCCGCGTCCAGGCCGCCGCCCTCGCCGCCCACCGCTCGCTCGGGCTCGAGGTCTACTCGCGCGTCGACGTGCTCCTCGACGCCGCGGGCAATCCCCACGTGCTCGAGGTCAACACCATCCCGGGCATGACCGAGACCAGCCTCCTGCCCAAGGGCGCCGCCGCCGTCGGCATCGATTTCCCCGCCCTCTGCGAGCGCATCGCCATGCTCTCGCTCGCGAAAGGCGCGCCGCCCGCATGAAAACCCGCGATCCCAAGCCCACGCGAAATCGCCGCGCGCCGGTCGCCCGGTCGTCCCGCGACCATCTTCTCGACGTTCGCGTGCGCCGCTCGACCGCGCAACGCCAGCGGAAAAGCCGGGTTTGGCGCGTGATGTTCGGCGTCACGCTCTGGATCGCCGTCGCCGTCGGCCTGGTGTCCGGCTTCCGCGCCGTCACCAATAAATTTTTCCTCCAAAATCCTGAATACAACCTGCGCGTCGTCGAAACCGATCTGGACGACCTCATGACCCACGACGAGGCGATCCGCCTCTCGGGCCTAACCATGGGCGCGAATGTCTTCCGCCTCGATCTGGGCGCCGCCGAGCGGGCGTTCCGCGGCATCGACCAGATCGACACGGTCTCCATCCAGCGGAACTGGCCGGACACGGTCCGCATCCGCCTCCGGAAGCGCGTTCCCATCGCGTGGCTCGCCCGCGCCGGCGCCGATTTTTCCACCGACCGCGCCCTGCTCCTCGACGCGGCGGGCCGCACCATGAAGCCCTACCGCGTCGAGTCCGCCTACTGGCGCCTTCCCGTGATCTTCGCGACGGATCCCGACCTGATCGCCCGCGGCGACCTCCTCGCGGTCGCCGACCTCCACGCCGCGCTCGACCTCCTCACCGCGCGCGCCCAACGCCCGCAATCGCTCCTGAACATCCGCTCCATCGACATCACCCAGGGCTACGCGCTCGAGGTCGTCGACGACTCGCGGGCGCATCTCACCTTCTCGCCAAGGGACCCCGGCGCCCAGCTCGACCGCGTGCGAAAGCTCCTCGAAAACTGCCGCGAAACCGGCCGCCAGCTCGACACCGTGAACCTCATCCCCAAAAAATACACCCCGGTCCGCTTTATGCTCGTCTCGTTGCAGGGGCCGCCCGCCCCCACGGGGTCGTCCAAACCCAAAAAAGCCACCGACTAATGCCCAGGGATCGTCTGCTCGTAGGACTGGAAATCGGCACCTCCAAGGTCTGCGCCGTCGTCGCCGAGACCCGGCCCGATGGTTCGCTGCGCATCCTCGGCGTGGGCGAGTCGAAATCCGTCGGCATCCGCAAGGGCGAGATCGTCGACTTCAACAACGCCATCCAATGCGTCCGCGACGCGATCGCCGACGCCGAGGAAAAGGCCGACGCCGAGATCGAGAGCGTCTGGGTCTCGGTCACCGGAGCCCACATCCAGAGCTTCAACAACCGCGGCGTCACCCCCATCCCCGAGGACCGCGGCGAGATCGACGCCGAGGACATCCGCGACGTCGAGGCCAGCGCGAAGGAGGTGAACATCCCCGACCAGAACTGGTTCGTCCACACGATCACGCAGCACTATTACGTGGACAACCAGGAGGGCGTCGTCAGCCCCATCGGCATGGTCGGGCACAAGCTCGAGGCGGACTTCCACATCGTCCACGGCGTCAAGACCCGCATCCAGAACACGCTGCGCTGCGTCAAGGAAGCCGGCGTCGCCGTGGAGGAAATCGTCATCAACTCCGTGGCCTCCTCCCAGGTCGTGCTCGACCAGCACCAGAAGGACCTCGGCGCCATCGTGCTCGACATCGGCGGCGGCACCACCGACTACCTCGTCTACCTCGACGGCGCCATCCAGCACAGCGGCGTGCTCGCCATCGGCGGCGACCACATCACGAACGACATTTCCATCGGCCTGCGCATTCCCATCGCCCGCGCCGAGCGTTTGAAAACCGAGGAGGGCAGCGCCGATCCCGACGAGGCGCAGCCCGGCGACACGATCATCCTCAAGAACGACTCCGGCTTCTCCGGCTGCGAGATCGAGCGCGCGAATCTCAACCGCATCATCTACGCCCGCGTCCGGGAGCTCTTCGAGCTCGTGCGCAAGGACGTCGTCGCCCACTGCGACCTCGACATGGTCCGCGCCGGCGTGATGCTCACCGGAGGCTGCTGCCGCCTGCGCGGCATCCAGGAGGTGGCCGCGGAAATCTTCGACCAGCCCGTGCACGCCGTTGTCGCGCAGGAGGTCGCCGGCCCGACCTCGGTCTTTCAAAACCCGCAATACGCCACCGCCATCGGCGTCGTGAAATACGCGCAGCTCATGCAGCTCGAGGACGAACCCGACTCGCTCTTCGGCGCCGTCGGGAAAAAAATCGGCAACATCTTCCGCCGTCGCGCCAACGCCTGACCCCACGCCATGCTGGAAATCCCGCGCAACCTCCTCACCGAGTCCGACCACTCCGCGCCCCCGCGCATCCTCGTCGCCGGCGTCGGCAACGCCGGCGTGTCCCTCATCGACCGCCTCACCCTCGCCGGCTTCGGCCCCGCCCTCGACCTCGTCGCGATCAACACCGACGGCGTCTCCCTCGGCGGCTCGGTGGCCGAAAAAAAAATCCTCATCGGCGCGAAGACCGCCCGCGGCCTCGGCACCGGCGGCGACCCCGAAATGGGCGCGGAATCCGCCGAGGAATCCGCGGCCGGCATCGCGACCGCCCTCGAAGGCGTCGCCATCGTCATCGTCTGCGCCGGCCTCGGCGGCGGGGCGGGCGGCGGGGCGGCCCCCGTGGTCGTCGAGCTCGCGAAAAACCAGGGCTCCCTCGTCGTCGCGCTCGCGACCATGCCGTTCTCGTTCGAAGGTCGCCGCCGCGGGCAGCAGGCCGCCGCCGCCCAGGCGGAACTCGCCCGACTCGCGGACGCGTTCCTCACCTTCGAGAACGACCGCATGGCCGAGCTCGCCGAGCCGCTGGCCGGAGTGCACGAAACGTTCGCGGCCTCGGACGAGGTGCTCGCCGCGACCGTCGGCGCCATCGCCCGCCTCACGGACGCCGCCGGCCCGATTCGCATTTCCATCGCCGACCTGCTCGCCGTCTTCCGCCACTCCGACTCGGCTTGCGCCTTCGGGTTCGCCGAAGCCACCGGCGGCAACCGCGCCCACGAAGCGGTCGAACGCGCGTTGAAGTCCCCGCTGCTCGGCCGCGGCAAATCTCTCGCCGACGCCCGCGCCACCCTCGTCCACGTGACCGCGCCGCCGGATCTCCGCCTCGCCGAGATCCGCGTGATCATGGAAGCCATCGGCCGCCACACCGACGGTCACCTGCACCTCGGCGTCGGCCTCGACCCCGGCCGCGTCTCGCTCGGCGTCGCGCTGCTCGCCGCCACGGACGGCGGCGTCCGAAAGGACACCGCTCCGCGCCGGGAGCCCGTCTCCCCTCCCCTTCCTCCCGTCGAACCCGTCGAGGAACCCGCCGCCGCGGAGTCGGAAGCGGCTTCCCCGAACGCCAGCGAACTTTTCGACACGAGCCCCTACGCGGTCGCGAAGGCCGCCGCGGCCCGGAAATCCGCCAAGACCGAGCAAAAGACGCTCAGCCTCGATCCGGTGGCGCGCGGTCGCTTTGAAAAAAGCGAACCCACCATCGTCGGCGGCGAGGATCTCGATGTGCCGACCTTCATCCGGCAAAAGATCAAGCTCCGCTGATCGCCCCTTGACCCCGGATCTCATGTGATCTATTTTGTTGTATCAAACGATACAGACCATGAGCACGAACCGGGTTCAGGAAATCGCCTTCCGCGGCTACGGCGCCGGCTTGATCCGCCGGCAGATCCGCGGCGAGGAGTCCGAGATCAACCGCCTCATCCGCACGATCCTCGACGGTCTTCCGATGGCCGAGCTGGTGGATTTGCGCGAGGCGCTCGACCTGCCGATGGAGCGCGTCGCGGCGAAGGTGGGCATGTCCCGTGCGACTTTCCACCGCCGCCAGAAGACCGGCGTGCTTTCGACCGACGAGTCGGACAAGACGCTGCGCCTGGCGCGGATTTTCGGCCGCGCGGTCACCGTCCTGGGCGGCATCCCGGCCGCCCGCGGGTGGCTGAACGCCCCTCAGCGCGGCCTCGGCGGCGCCATCCCGCTCGACTACGCGGAGACGGAGATCGGCGCCCGCGAGGTGGAAACCCTTCTCGGCCGCATCGACTACGGCGTCTACGCCTGATGGTCACCGGCTGGCGAATCGTTCGCCGCGCCCGGGCCGGCGAGACCTTCACCGGCGAAGGCGCGCGGCGCTTCGGCGGCCGCTGGAACTCCCCCGGCGCCGCCCTGGTCTACACCAGCGATTCCCTCGCGCTCGCCGCGCTGGAGACGCTGGCGCACCTCAACCCGCCGACGCCGCTCGACCACGTGTGCTTCGAGCTCAACTGGCCGAAGGGATTGATGACGACCCCCGCCGATCTCCCGCCCGGCTGGCATTCCTCGCCCGCCGGCCCGGCCTCCCAGCGGCTCGGCGACCGCTGGATCGCCGCGGGGACGTCCGCCGTGCTCGCCGTCCCGAGCACGCTGATCCCCTCCGAACGCAACTTCCTCCTGAACCCCGGCCACGCGGATTTCCCCCGCATCATCATCGGGGACGGCTGGCCCTTCGGCTTTGATTCCCGGCTCCTCCCGGATTAATTTTCCACCCACCGCACCCCTATGCGCCCCGACAAATTCACCCAAAAAATGCAGGAGGCGTTCAACGCCGCCCTCGACCTCGCCTCGAAACGCAACCAGGCCGAAGTCGGCAACGACCACTTCCTCCTCGCCCTGCTCGAGCAGCCCGACGGGATCGCCGTTCCGCTTCTGCAGAAGCTCGGCGCCAGCCCGGCCGCGATCCGCGACAGCCTGGAAAAGGAGATCGCCCGCCGCTCGACCGTGCACGGCGCGGCTTCGCCGGGCATCGGCCACGACCTCCGGAAAACCATCGACGCCGCGGAAGGCGAGATGGCGAAGCTCAAGGACGAATACCTCAGCGCCGAGCACTACCTGCTCGCCCTTCTCGGCGTGAACGACGCCGCCGCGAAGCTCCTGTCGACCGCCGGCATCACCCGCGACAAAATGATGCAGGCCCTCGCCGAAGTCCGCGGCAGCCAGCGCGTGACCGACCCGCACCCCGAGGGCAAATACCAGACCCTCGAGAAATACGGCCGCGACCTCACCGAGCTCGCCCGCCGCGGGCGGATCGATCCCGTCATCGGCCGCGACGACGAAATCCGCCGCACCATGCAGGTGCTCTCCCGCCGCACCAAAAACAACCCCGTGCTCATCGGGGAGCCCGGCGTCGGCAAGACCGCCATCGTCGAGGGCCTCGCCCGGCGCATCGTCAGCGGCGACGTCCCCGAGTCGATCAAGAACAAGCGGGTGATCGCCATGGACATCGGCGCCATGGTCGCGGGCGCGAAATTCCGCGGCGAATTCGAGGACCGGCTGAAGGCCTTCCTCAAGGAGGTCACCGACAGCGACGGCGAGATCATTCTCTTCATCGACGAGCTCCACACCATCGTCGGCGCCGGTGCCGCGGAGGGCTCGATGGACGCCAGCAACATGCTCAAGCCCCAGCTCGCGCGCGGCGAGCTGCGCACCATCGGCGCCACGACCCTCGATGAATATCGCAAGCACATCGAAAAGGACGCCGCCCTCGAGCGCCGCTTTCAGCCCGTGATCGTCAACGAGCCGAGCGTCGAGGACACGATCGCCATCCTTCGCGGCCTCAAGGAACGCTACGAGGTCCACCACGGCGTGCGCATCCAGGACGCCGCCATCGTCGCCGCCGCCGTGCTGAGCCACCGCTACATCAGCGACCGATTCCTGCCCGACAAGGCCGTCGACCTCATCGACGAAGCCGCCTCGCGGCTGAAGATGGAGCTCGATTCCCTGCCGACCGAGATCGACGTGCTCGAGCGGCAGATCATGCAGTTCGAGATGGAGCGCCAGGCGTTGAAAAAAGAGAAGGACGCCGCGAGCCGCGAGCGCCTCGCCCGGCTCGAGCGCGAACTCGCCGACATCCGCGAAAACGCCGGCCGCCTGAAGGCTCAATGGCAAAAGGAAAAGGAGGAAATCGGCCGCGCGCAGAAGCTCGCCGAACAGATCGACCAGCTCAAGACCGAGCTCGAGCAGGCCCGGCGCCGCGGCGATCTGAGCAAGGCGAGCGAACTCCAATACGGACGCCTCCCCGAGCTCCAGCGCCAGCTCGACGAAGCCACCCTCAAGCATCTGGAGGGCGACGCTTCGTCGGCGCCCGCTTTATTGACCGAGGAAGTCACCGGGGAGGACATCGCGAAGGTCGTCGCGACCTGGACCGGCATCCCCGTCTCCCGCCTGCAGGAAGGCGAGCGCCAGAAGCTCGTCCGGATGGAGGAGCGCCTCATGGCCCGCGTCGTCGGCCAGGAGCGGGCGATCAAGGCCGTGTCGAATGCCGTCCGCCGCGCCCGCGCCGGCCTTCAGGACGAGAACCGCCCCATCGGATCGTTCCTCTTCCTCGGCCCCACCGGCGTCGGCAAAACCGAGCTGTCCAAGGCGCTGGCCGAGTTCCTCTTCGACGACGAGATGGCGATCATCCGCCTCGACATGTCGGAATACATGGAGAAGCACACCGTCGCCCGCCTGATCGGCGCGCCGCCCGGCTACGTCGGCTACGAGGAAGGCGGACAACTCAGCGAAGCCGTGCGGCGCAAGCCGTACGCGGTCGTGCTCTTCGACGAGGTCGAAAAGGCGCACGCGGACGTCTTCAACGTCCTGCTCCAGGTGCTCGACGACGGCCGCATCACCGACGGCCAGGGCCGCACCGTCGACTTCAAGAACACCGTCCTCATCCTCACGTCGAACATCGGCAGCCAATTCATCATGGAGGATCTGCCGCCCGCGGAACGCAACCAGCGCGTCACCGAGGCGCTGCGCGCGCATTTCCGGCCGGAATTTCTCAACCGCATCGACGAGACCATCATCTTCGACCGCCTCGACGAATCGCAGATCGCGCGCATCGTGGACATCCAGCTCCAGCGCCTGCTCGACCGCCTGCAGAAGCAAAACCTCGCCCTCGCCCTCACCGACGCCGCCCGCGCGTTTCTCGCGCGAGAGGGCTACGATCCCGCCTACGGCGCCCGGCCGCTCAAGCGGGTGATCCAAAAGGAGATCCTCGATCCGCTGAGCCTCGAGATCCTCGACGGCCGGTTCGTGGCCGGCGACTCGATCACCGCCGACGCGGCGGACGACCACCTGGTTTTCCACGCCCTCACGACGCGCCGATGACGACGATAGCCGTGCATCCCCTGCGCGCAGGGTTGTCCGCCATCGGCCGCCTCGACGCCCAGCATCGGCAATGGATCGCGCTTCCGGTCGCCGCCCTCGCGCTGCTCGCCCCGTCGGGCCACTCCTCGTTGCTCGATCGCCTGCCGCTTGCCTGGGACGTCTACGCCGCCTCGCTGCTCGCCCTCATGTGGACGACCCTTTTCACGCACGATCCCGCCCACGCCCTTCGGCTCACGCGGCTCGAGGATTCCAGTCGCGTGGCCATCTTCGGCTTCGTGCTCCTGGCCGCTTGCGTGAGCCTGTTCGCCATCCTTTTCACCTTGCTCGGCCACGCCTCCGCGCCGCCCGCCGAACGCACCGCCGACCTGCTCCGCACCGTCGTCACCGTCTTCCTTTCCTGGGCGCTCATCCACACGCTTTTCGCGATTCATTACGCCCACGTTTTCCACCGCCGCAAGACCGCGAGCCACTCGAAGCACGGCGGACTGCAAATCCCCGGCGACACCGCGCCCGACTACCTCGACTTCGCCTACTTCGCGTTCACGCTGGGCATGACCTTCCAGACGTCCGACATCGAGATCACGAGCTCGGAAATGCGCCGTCTCGCGCTCGTTCATGGCGCGATCGCGTTCGTCTACAGCACCACGATCGTCGCTCTGCTCGTCAACGTCCTCGGCTCCCTCGGCAAAGCCTGATGCCGCAAGACGAAAAAGCGCGGAACCCGGCCCGCCGCGCCCGGGTCGCCGCCGCCACCTTGTTCCTGGTCGATGGCATGACGTTCGGCGTCTGGGCGGCGCTCATTCCCGCGTTCCAACAAAAGTTCGCGCTTTCGACCGGGCAGTTGAGCGGAGTGCTTTTCGGCCTGGTCTCGGGCGCGCTCGTTTCCATGCCCGTCACCGGCCGGCTCGTCGCCGCCTGGGGCAGCCACCGCATCGCCTTTTTCTCGGCGCTGGGATTCAGCGGCACGCTGCCCCTGCTCGCGCTCGCCCCGACTCCGGGGACGCTGGTTGCGGCGGCGGTCGTTTTCGGCCTGGGAAAGGGGGCCCTGGACGTGTCCGTGAACGCGCAGGGCATCACGGTGGAGAACGCGCTCGGCAAGCCGATCATTTCGTCCTTCCAGGGATTCTGGAGCCTCGGCGGGCTGGGCGCCGCGTTCCTGCTGAGCGTCGCGCTGCACTCCCGGCTCTCCGCGTCGTTTCTCATGCTTGCGATGTCCGCCGTTCTTTTTACGCTGGCGCTCTCGACCCTGGGTCGCTTCCTGCCGGATGCGCCGGATCCCCGCGCGCCGGGCCGTTCCTTCTCGTGGCCGGACCGACGGCTGCTCCGGCTCGGCGCGCTTGCGTTCCTCGCCCTGTTCAGCGAGGGCGTGCTGCTGGATTGGAGCGCCGTCTACGCCCGCACCGTGGTGCGGGTGCCATTGGCCGTCGCGCCGATCGCCTTTGCGACGTTTGCCCTGTGCATGGCCGGCGGGAGGTTCCTCGGCGACGTTCTCATCGCGCGCCTGGGCTCCGTCGCCGTGCTTCGCCTGAGCGGAGGATTGATGGCGCTGGGCATCGGGATCGCCACGCTTTTCCCGAGCTGGGCGGCGGTGCTCGGCGGCTTCGCGATGACCGGTTTCGGCATCGCCAACCTCGTGCCGGTCGTCTTCGGAGCCGCCGGCCGGGTGGATCCCGGTCGGGCGGGGCCAAGCCTCGCCACCGTCACCACGATCGGCTATTTCGGTTTCCTGGCCGGCCCGCCCGCGATCGGCCTGCTCGCCGCGACCGCCGGACTGCCTCTCGCCTTTGGGACGGTCGTCGTTTTCGGGGCGACCATCGCGACGTTCGGCGTCCAGGCGGTGCGGTCCTCGGGCCCCGTCGGATCGTCGCGCGCCGCGTCGCGCTGATCAGGCCTGCTTCGCCGCGTCTCGCAGGTCCCGGACCTGATTGTGCACGGCAAGCACGCGGGTCGCGATGGAGGAGATCGTCGACTTGGTCTCCGCGGGCAGGTCGCTGTCCCCCGCCTTTTTGAAGGCCGCGACGGCGTGATCCTCGCCGCGCTCGCATTCGGCCAGGATCGCATGGTCGTCGCCCGACGTGAGAGCGCTTTTGAGGTCGATCCAACCCCGATGCACGACTCCGGCGATGGTTGCATGGCTTTCCGTGCCATCCGCGTCGCTGAAGGCCGTCAACTCGTCGACCATCTCCTGGCGCTCGGCGGCGAACCCTTCGAAAAGCACCTTGAGATTGTGGTCCTTCACGGACTTGGCTGCATTGGAAAAACCCTCCACGCCATCGGCGAGGGTTTGAAGAAGAGTTTTCACGGTGTTGGATTCGGTGCTCATAGTCCCCTGTTTCGTCGCGAGGGTCGCGGCTGGTCGTATCCTTGGAGGGAAGGGAGCTTTATCCGGCAAATCAGGAAGACCGCTCAGGGAAAGTCCTGAGACCCGCGTCATCCCCCGCGTTCGATTTGCGGATAGTATGAAAATCAAAATCGCACTCCTTACCGCCGCGGTCAGTCTCTGCCTGCCGGCGATCTCCTTCGCCGAAGATGGCACGGCGCCAGCCGGCGGAACGGGCACCAGCACGCAGACCGGTTCCGGCATGGAACGCGGAGCCACGGGCACGGGAGCCACCCAGACGGATTCGGGCGCGGGCGCCGGCACCGGCACCTCGACCACGACATCGCCCACCGGAACCGATGCGTCCATGGGCGCTGGGACCAGCACCCAGACGGGCTCGGGCATGGAACGGGGCGGGACCCCGGAGAAACCCGCCGCCTCGCCGACCCCGTAATTCGCGATCGCTTCAGGAAATCAGAACAAGGGGGGCGCTTCGGCGCCCCCCTTAGTTTTTACGGCCGAAAGAAACCGTCCTCGCGAACAAGGGAAGTGACCCTGCCCCCGATGTTTTTGCGGCGATACGCGGAGATCTGCGCGAAGTATGGCGAGCGCTCCCCGGAAGCGCTTGGAGCGGCGAATTTGATCGCCGGCTGTGGCCATTGGGTGACCGAGTCGGACGCGCGGATCTATTTGGAAAGCATCCGCGACGGCGGCGACCTCTGGCCTCGAGCGGTCTCGCGGGCCCCGCTTGCGCCAGCCACCTGAGCGAGGCGCGAGGCTTCGTGACCTCGCCGGGCTTCTGTGGAATCCTCCCCGAATGTCGGTTCCCTCATCCGCGCTCGAGGCGCATCTCGCCGTCGTTCGCGCCTGCGTCGTCTGCCCGCGCATGCATCGCCCCGCCGTTGTCGGGCGGCCCGCCCCCAGCCGCATTCTGCTCGTGGGCCAGGCGCCCGGCGTGAAGGAGCCCATTCTCGGGCGCCCCTTCGCGTGGACGGCGGGCAAGACTCTCTTCAAATGGATCGAATCCGCGACCGGCTGGAGGGAAGACGAAGCGCGCGACCGGATTTATTTCGCCGCGGTGTGCCGATGCTTCCCGGGGAAAAATCCCCAGGGCGGCGACCGCGTGCCCGCCCCGGACGAAATCGCAAACTGCTCGAGGTGGCTGCGGGCGGAATTCGATCTTCTCCGGCCCGATCTGGTGCTCGCCGTGGGCAAGCTCGCCATCGCCCAGTTCCATCCCTTCCTGCTGCTTTCGGACATCGTCGGTCGCATGCTGCCGATCACGTATGCGGGCCACGCCTGCGAGCTGCTGCCGCTTCCCCATCCCTCGGGCGCCTCCACCTGGCACCGCACGGAGCCGGGCAAAACCCTGCTCGGCCACGCCCTGCGAACGCTCGCCGCGCACCCGGCCGCGCACGCGGCTCGCTCAATGCCGGTTGCCGATGAACACCACGCCCACGCCGGATAAAATCAAGGCCGCGCCGACGATGGTCACGCCGTTGAACTGGGTCTCGCGAAAGAAGACCCACGCAAAGAGCGCGACGAAGAGCGGGTAGGAAATCTCGACGAGCGAGGCGACGGTGGCGTTCTTTTCCCCGATCGCCATGTAGATGAGCAGCGCACCCACCCCGGAGCTCACGATCGCCACGGCCAGCCATGGCCAGTCGCGCCCTACGCCGCGCAGCTCGGTCGGGAGCGTTCCCAACCGTCCCGTGCTCGCGAGGGCGACGAGACCCATCACCAGGCCGGTCGACGCATAGAGGGTGAAAAACGTCAGGGCCGACACGCCCCGGCCGATCACCCGCCCGCTCGCCGCGTAGCTGATGCCCCAGATCACCGCCGCGGCGAGCGCATAGACGAACCACATGCCGCCCTGCCTAGCGGAACCGCCGGCCCGCTTCGAGGCGAAGTTTGCCCGCCACCCGAAAGATGGCATCGAGCGGCACCGTGAGCGTGAGCAGGACGAGCGGCCACGCGGGGCCGAAGTAGCGCACGTTCTGGATTCCCACCAGGTAGGTGGCGACCAGCGCCGCGGCCATGGCGATCCCCCACACGCCGACCGTCCGCAAGAACGGCGGAAAGCACGCCACCAGCATCCCGGCCAAAAGCCACCAGCCGAGCGCGGTCGGGCGGTATCGGTCCAGCGATGGCTGACCCCCCCCCGGGCGCACGACCAGGGCGCCGGCCGCCTGGTAGGCCCGCACGTAGGCGACCATCCAGCGCGCCGCCGCGCTGTCGCCGTGCGGGTCGAGCCACCCGGCGAGTTCCGCTTTCGACGGGAAGGGCTCGCTCCGCGGCAGCCCGTAGGCGATGCGCAGCATGCTCTCGGGATTCTCCGGCCGGCCGAGGCCGCCCGTCACGCGCCGGGCGGTGTAATCGGGCGCGAAGTGGATGAAGCCGAAGTCGGCGGCGTTGCAGGAGCCGAGCAGGCGATGAAGACTCGTCTTCAGAAAAAGGTCCGGCCGCGCGCGGATGGCTTCCATCGCAATGTCCCGGTACATCCGGCTGAGCGCCTTGTGGTCTTTCGCGAGCTTGCTCCAGAGCGGCCGCTTCGGGTCGTCGCCCGGCCCGCGCAGGTAGCGCTGCACCTCGTAATCCTCCGCCGCGTAGGAGTCGAAGCGCGCGTTCTTTTGCCGCACCCACTCGCGGATCTCCGCCTTGTAGGGCGCGTGGAGCGAGGTGTCCAGCTGCGTGAATGGAAACGTGCTCGTCAGCAGGAGCCACGAGCTTTGGTTCTCGTCCCCCATCGTCAGCGTCGCGAGAAAAAGCGCGCCGAGCGCCGCCCAGTGCCGCCAGCGCAACGTGCGCCCCGCGCCGGCGACGACCAGCGCGAGCCCGATGCCCGGCCAGAGGAATTTCACCGACGGCTTCGTGAGGGCGATGAGGGCGAGCGGGGCGAAGAAGCACCACCAGAGCCGCGCGGCGCGGGCGGAGCCTTTTCCCGGACCCTGGTTCACCCAGGCCATCCAGCCGGCGAGCATCCACACGAGGCCGTCGAAGAGAACCGTGTCCGCGATGAGCTCGTGCTCATACCAGAGGAAAATCGGCAGGCCGGCGTAGAGCACGGTGAGCGGCACGATGAAGACCTTCCACCCGGCAAAGATGCGCCGCACGATGTAGGCGAACGGCAGCACCGTGAGCCACCCCGCCGCGGCCTGGATCCAGCCGAGCGCGAGGAGCGCCGGGCCGGGCAGCATCGAGACCGGCAGCAGGAAAAGCGGATACAGGTAGCGCCGCTTTTCGTTGATGCTGAAATAGAAATTGTTCACCACGCCGTCGGTGAAGCCCATGAACGAGCGCGCGTCCAGGCCCCAATACGCATACGGCGAATAGCTCAGCAGGATCAGCCGCAGGACCGCGCCGAACAGCAGCGCGGGGATCGCCCAGACGAGGGCGTCGCGCAGCAGCGGATGCCGGGAAAAGAAGCGGCTCACGGGCGATTTTCGTTCCGGGCCAGGCGGTATTTCACGATGGCGTAGATCGCGTGCAGCCCGTCCCGCCAGCCGATCTTTTTGCCCTCCGCGTAGGTGCGGCCGCGGTAGCTCACGCTCACCTCGTAGACCCGCACCCCGAGGCGGGCGACCTTCGCGGCGATCTCCGGCTCGATGGCGAAACGCTCCTCCTCCAGCGTGAGGCGGGTCACGACCTCGCGGCGGAAGACTTTGTAGCAGCATTCCATGTCCGTGAGGTTGAGGTTCGTCGTGAGGTTGGAAAGCAGCGTGAGGAACTGGTTCCCGAGCGAATGATAAAAATAAAGCACGCGGTGCGCCTCGGATCCGATGAACCGCGACCCGAACACCACGTCGGCGTCGCCGACGAGAATGGGCCGGATGAGCCGCTCGTATTCGGCGGGATTGTATTCGAGGTCGGCATCCTGGATCAGGACGATCGCGGCGTCCGCGCGCGCGAGCCCGGTGCGGACGGCCGCGCCCTTGCCGCGATTCCGGGCGTGGCTCGCCACCACGACGCGGCCGTCGCCTTCCGCGAGACGGCGCGCGGATTCGAGCGAGGCGTCGGTCGAGCAATCGTCGACGATCACCACCTGCGCGACGCAGGGCTGGGCCAGCACCGCCGCGACGACCCGGCCGATGGTCCCCGCTTCGTTGAAGAGCGGAATGACGACGCTCACGCAGGGCGCGGTCGGTTCTGGAAGCGGCAAATTCAGGCGCGTAGAATGCACGCCGACCTTTTTTTTGCCAACCGAGATCCGCTTCGCCCGCATGACGATCCCCTACCGAGGCCGACTCGCCCCGACGCCCACCGGCTGGCTGCACGCCGGCCATGCCGCGACGTTTCGCCGGGCGCACGCGCGCGCCCGCGCCGCCGGCGGCCACCTCACGCTGCGCGTCGAGGATCTCGATGCCGGCCGCTGCCGGCCGGAGTTCGTCGCCGGGTGCGTCGAGGATCTCCGGTGGCTGGGCCTCGATTGGGACGACGGTCCGATTCATCAAAGCGCGCGCGTTCCGATTTTCCTCGCGGCCTGGCGGCGGCTCCGCGACGGCGGCTTCATTTATCCTTCGCCTCAATCCCGCCGCGACGTGGAGCTCGCCGCCGGCGCGCCCCACGAGGAGGAGCCGGTTTTTCCCGTCGAGTGGCGCCGTTCACCGGACGAAGCGCGCCGATGGGAAACGCCCGCCGGCGTGAGCTGGCGCTTCCGCGTGCCGGACGGCGAGTCGGTCGAGTTCGTCGACGAATGCCGCGGGTCGATGGGGTTCCAGGCGGGCCGGGATTTCGGGGATTTTGTCGTGTGGCGCCGCGACGACGTGCCCGCCTACGAGCTCGCGGTGGTGGCCGACGACGTCGCCATGGGCATCACGGAGGTCGTGCGGGGCGAGGACCTGCTCGGGTCGACCGCGCGGCAATTGCTGCTTTACCGCGCGCTGGGCGCCGCGCCGCCGGCGTTCTATCACGCGCCGCTTGTCCGCGACGCCACCGGCCGGCGCCTGGCCAAACGCGATGCCGCGCTCAGCCTTCGCGCGCTGCGCGCGGCGGGTTGCGATCCGCGGGAAATACCCGGCGCACCGCCCGCGCGATCTTGATCGCGTTCGGGGAATCGGCGTGGATGCAGATCGTGTCGCCCCGCAAAGATGGCAGCCGCCGCGCGACTTCGCGCGGATCGTGGATCAAGTCTCCCGGCTCGCCGCGCGGAATCAGCGTCCCGTCGGCCCGGTAGCCGCGCTCGGCGAAGACCTCCGCCAGCGCGTCGGATCCCGCCAGCCGGACGACGCGCCCGCCCGCTCGCGCGACGATGCGGAGACCGGGAAAATTGCTCCGCACGACGGAGATGTAGCGGCGGGCCAGCGCGGGGGAACTCTCGACCGCGTGATAAAGCGAGCCGTGGAGTTTGACGTGATGAAGCGGCGCGGCGAGCGCGGCGAGCGCGGAGGTTTGTCCGACGATCAAATGCTCGAGCGCGGCCGGCGTGATTTCCATCGCCCCGCGACCGAATTCTCCGGCCCGCCCCGGGTGCGCCCCGAGCGCCACGCCGAACTCCCCAGCAAGCCGCGCGCAACGCGCCATCGTGGCCGGCGTGCCGGCGTGCCCGCCGCAGGCGACGTTCGCGAGATCGACGATACGCATCAGCGCGCGGGTGCGGGCGGGCGGCTCGTTCTCTCCGAGGTCGGCGTCGAGCTTCATTCCATCAGGACCAGGCGAAATCGCACGCCGGGCCGGCATTGCGCCAGCCAGGGGAGCGACTCCTCGTCGACGATCGCGATCTTCGGATACCCGCCCACGGTCGGCCCGTCGCGCATCGTGACGATTGGCTGCCCGTTGGGCGGCACCTGGATGGAGCCCATCAGCACCGGCTCGCTGCGCATCTGCCCCTCGGGCGGATTGATCCGCGCCCCCTCGAGCCGGTAGCCGACGCGGTCGCTGCGATTCGCGACCTCCCACTCCGCGCCAAAGAATCCCGCGCGCTCCATCGCGTCGAACCGGCTCCACTGCGGGCCGCGCCACACGCCGAGCCGGGGAGGATTCGCGTAATCGCGCCGCTCGCTCCACGAGGCCCAGGAATCCGCCAGGCCCGCGAGGGAACGGCCGCCCGCGGCCGGCAGCCGCTCGCCGGCCTGGAGCGCCCTCCCGATGCCGCCGCGGGAATAGACGCTCGCGCTGCCGAGCAGGCGCGGCGCGGCGAAGCCGCCTTCGACCGCGACGTAGGTCCACACCCCCGACCGGCCGGGGGGAAACACCAGCCGCTCACCCGCCGGCAGCGTGCGCGCGTGCCAGACGGGCACGCCGGGGCCCGGCCCGCCGCCAGTCACCGCAAAACGCCGCCGCGCGAGCACGCGAAGCTCCGCGCCTTGCAGCAGCAGCTCGAGCACGGGCGCGCCCTCGGCGTTTCCCACGAGGCGATTCGCCCACGCGGCGGCATGCGGATCCATCGCTCCGCTCGACGGCACGCCGAAGCGCTTCCAACCCCGCCGGCCCAGATCCTGAATGCTCGCGCCGACGCCGAGATGGAGGATTTCGAGCGCGTCCATCGTCAGGCGATCGGCACGAATTTCACGCGGTCCCCGGGCCGCAGCAAAAACATCGCCCGCTCGTCCGGCTCGATGCGCGCGGGGTCGAACAGCCGCACGTCGGTGCGTCCCAGCAGATGCCAGCCACCCGGGCTCTCGACGCTGTAGATGCCGGTGTGGCGACCGCCGATGGCCACGGACCCGACCGGGACGCGCGGGCGGGGATTTGCCCGGCGCGGCGCGTGGAGGCCGGGATCGAGGCCCTCGAGATAGGGAAATCCCGGGGAAAACCCGATGAGAGCGACGTCGTAGACCGGGGCGGCGTGGCGCTCGACGACCTCGCCGGTCCCGAGTCCGGCCCGGGCGGCGAACGCGGGGAGGTCCTCGCCGTCGTAGCGCACGGGAATCTCGTGGAGCCTCGCTTCGCCCGCCGGCCGCGGCTCGAGCGCGCGGAGTTTTTCGACCCAGGCCGCCCGGTCGACGGGCTCGCGAAACTCCAGCAGCACCTGATCGAACGCGATGGAAAAATCCGCCAGGACGTCACCTGGCACCGTCTCGAGAAATCCGCCGATGGCCCGCGCCCGGCCGCGGGTCGCTTCCGGGTCCGCGTCGCCGAATTCGACGAGCACGGCCCGGGGCCCGAAGGACGTCCCAATCATGGCCGGCAGCAAACCAAATTCGCCCTTGCGAGACCAATCATTCCCGACTGAAGTCGCGGGAAACCTTCATCGATCATGGCACTCCAACCCGGCACCACGGCTCCCGACTTCACGCTTAAAACCATGGGCCCGGATGGCCTCGTCGACTTTTCGCCGCGCGACCACGCGGGCAAGTCGTCCGTCGTCCTCCTGTTTTTTCCCGCCGCGTTTACCGACGTGTGCACCGCGGAGATGTGCGACGTCTCGGGCGGCCTCCAGAAATACGCCGGTCTCGGCGCGACCGTCGTGGGCATCAGCGTCGACACGCCGTTCGCGCAGGACGCCTGGGCGAAGAAGGAAGGGATCACGATCCCGCTGCTGAGCGACTTGAACAAGGAGGTCACCCGGGCCTACGACGTGCTTTTCCCGAACCTCGCGGGCATTGGCGACACGTCCGCGCGCGCCGCGTTCGTCATCGATAAAGACGGCACCATCGTCCACAGCGAGCAGACGCCGACGCCGAAGGACCTGCCGGATTTCGGAAAGATCGAAGCGGCGTTGCGGGGATTGTCGATCCCCACGAATCAGGCGTAGGCTGCCCGCAACAGGGGATGACGATGTCGGCGCCATCGGTGATCGCGGCGTCGACGAGGCTGTTCAAGGTGCGATGTCTCCCTGCGCGTTGAGCAGGCGGAACGTGTATTCGCGGCCCTCGGCAAGCGGCGGAAGGTTTCCCGCATCGGAACGGCCGGCAGCCTATCGGATGGCCGGCAGAGCGGCAAGCGGCCCACGCGAGGCCGACAGAATATCCCGAAGGGGGCCCCGGGCCCGCTCGATGGAAAAATGACTTCGTCCGATCGCCCGGTTTTCCCTCGCCCAATCGCGCCGTCGCGCCGGATCGTCGAGCACCGCCCGCACGGCCGCCACGACTTCGTCGGTCACGCTCCCGTTCATTTCCACGACCCGCAAACCCCGGGGCCGGATGTCGCTCCGGTAGACCGGATAGGCGTTTACGAGCACGGGCCGGCCGAAATAAACCGCCTCGATGAGCGCGTTGCCGAAGCCCTCCCACGACGACGGATAGGTCACGAGATCGGCGTGCGGGTAAACGTCGGCGAGCGTGTAGACCTTTCGCCCGCTCCGGAAGCCGCGGGCCGGTGCCACCCGGCCGGATAAAAAAATGGCGCGAATTTCAGCCGTCGCGATGCGCGACTCGATCGCGCGCAGGTAATCGAGACCCTCGTCGCCGGCGGGATGCGTGAGGACCAGCACCGCACGGCGATCGGCGAGCCGGCGCACGAGCTCGATGCTGTGCTCGATGCCTTTGCGCGCGACGATGCGCGTGGGCTGGAGAACAAGCGTCTCGCCATCGCCCACGCCGATGTCCCGCCGGAAGCCGCGGGCGTATTCGTCCGGCTCCGGGACCGGCGCGTCGAAGTCGAGCACGTTCGGAATCACCGTCGCATCGAGGCCGAGACGCGCCCGCAGTCCGGCCCGCTGGAGCGAATTGATGACGACGTGCGCGATCCCGGGAAGCCGCGGCGGGAACGCGCGGTCGAGGTAGTCGGCGGCGGCGTTGAGCGCGAATCGCCCGCGCTCCCAGGAAAAATCGTGATGGTGCGCGATCGTCGGAATTTTCGTGTCTTCGATCACCGCCGCGATCGCGAGGCCGAGCGGGACGTTCATGGGAATGGCGAGCGCGTTCTCGACGACGAGCAGGTCGAGGCCGAATCGGGCGATGAAGGCGCGCAACTCGGCCGCCAGCCGCCCGGTCATCGCTTCGGCGCGACTCGCGGTCCTGGCCGTTCTCGTGGTGACGCCGAACAGGCCGGCCTGGATCTCGAGCGTCTCCGGGTGGTTGAAAAACGCCTCGGGCGCAAGGTGGCTCACCGCGGCGGGGGTCTCGAGCTGTCCCGCGAACCAGAAGCACCGCGCGCCGTCCGCCTCGAAGAGGCGCGCCCACTTGCCCGCCTCGAAGCTCACCCCATCGGTCCCGGCGAAGCGCGTGGAGACGAAGCCGATGCGTTGGAACGTTCTCATGGGATGAACGGGACCACGGATAGCACGGATGCCGCGGATGGAGGAAGGGGAGGAACCGCTGAGGACGCAGAAGGCGCAGAGATAAGGAAGGGGTTTCGTTTGCCCTTGATTTCTCTGCGCTCTCCGCGTCCTCTGCGGTTCCCCTCCTCCATCCGTGGCGTCCGTGAGATCCGTGGTCCTTTTCTTCTGGAATTTGATCGTCACCGGAGGAACGGCGGCTTAGCGGGTTGCGCATGGCGGACTTTTTCCAGGGCGGCTCGATGGCGACGCTGCACCGGCTCGGGGAGCCGGACCTCGCGAGACTCGAACGCGAGCTCACGGACTTTTCCGCGGAACGGCCCATCGCCTTGGTCCTGCCCTGCCACGCCCGCGAGCTCGGCACGCCGGCGCTGGAAAACATCGTCCGTCAATTGCGCGACGTGCCTTACCTCTCGGAGATCGTTGTCGGCCTCGACGGCGCGGACGCCGCGGCGTGGAAAACGGCACGCAGGATCTTCGCCGCCCTGCCGGCCCGGCTCCTGTGGAACGACGGCCCACGCACGCGGAAACTTTTGGCCTGCCTCGAGGAGGGCGGTCTCGCGATCGGCTCCGCCGGCAAGGGACGAAACCTCTGGCTCGGCTTCGGACATCTGCTCGCGGGCGGACGGGCTCGCGTCGTCGCCGTGCACGATTGCGACATCCTCACCTACGACCGGACGTTTCTCGCGCGGCTCTGCTATCCGGTGGCGAATTCCACCCTCGGCTTCGATTTCGCGAAAGGCTACAGCGCCCGTTTCTCCGACCGCCTGCACGGCCGCGTGACCCGGCTGCTCTTCACTCCCCTTGTTCGCTCGCTCGGCGCCGTCCTCGGTCCGCATCCCCTCCTCGGGTATCTCGACGGGTTTCGCTACGCGCTCTCCGGCGAAATCTGCCTCGACGCCCGCCTTCTGCGCCGCATGCGCATGCCGGCCGACTGGGGCGTGGAGGCCGGCATGCTCGCCGAAATGTTCCGGCTCGTCTCCCCGCGAGCCATTTGCCAGGTCGATGTCGCCGAGCGCTACGACCACCGCCACCACCCGATCGCCGCCCCCGGCCCTCGCGCCCACGGCCTGGAAAAAACCGCGGTCGACGTGGCCGGCTGCGTGTTTCGCACCCTCGCCCTGCAAGGCGTTCCGCTGGATCGCGCGCACTTCGACACCTTGCTCGCCGTCTATCTCCGCGCCGCCGAGGATGCGATCCGCACCCACGCCGCCGACGCCGTCCTGAACGGCCTCGTCACAAATCGCCACGAGGAGGAAACCATCGCCGCCTCGTTCGGGCGTAGCCTGCGCGCCGCCGCCGACGCTTACCTCGCGGACCCGGCCGGTCCCCCCTTGATTCCCAACTGGAACCGCGTCGAAGCCGCGCGGCCCGGTTTTTTCGCGGAGTTTCGCGCCGCCGTGGAGCGGGACAATGCCTGACGAACGCGGCGAGACATCGCCGCAAAAGAACGCGAAAGATCTCGACGGAAACCGCCTCCGACCACCCGGCCTCTGCGTTCCTTGCGTTCTTTGTGGCCGTTCTTCCGGCCTAACGCGGCCCGGCCGAAAGGTAGGGCGCCAGCTTCCGGAGCGTCTTCGGTCCGATGCCGTTCACGCGGACGAGGTCGTCGACGTTTTTGTAGGGGCGTCCCTCGATCAGCCGCTTCGCGTAATGCGGCCCGATCCCCGGGACGGCCAGCAGTTGCGCCTCGGTCGCGGTGTTGACGTTCACCTTTCCCCCGGTCGCCGCCGCGGCGGCCGCGGGCGAGGAAGCGGGCCGGGCGTAGGCGGATATCGTCGGAGGAAGGCGCGAGGCGCTCGCATCCACGGCCGTCGCCCCGGCCCCCGGGGGAGCCTTTCCGCCGCCATAGGCCCCCAGCTTTCGGCTCTCCGCCAGGCGCTCGAGGCCCTGTAGTCTCGGCAGCGAGAACCCGGGGGTCGTCGGCGTGAATCCATAAACGCGCGCCAGTCCCGCCCCGGCCAGCAGCTCCGCGAGGTCCTTGCCGTTGCCGAGCGTGATCACCACGTAGTAGCGCTTCATCTGGCTCGCGCCCTTCGCGTCCTGCCAGCACGTCTGGACCGTGAAGGCGCCGGCCTGGAGCAGGCGCCGGGTGAACGCCTCCGCCTCCCGGCCGATCTTCACGGCCTGCGCCGGGGTGATGCCGAAATGCGCCGCCTGGTCCGCCACGCGCTGGGGATAACTCATCGAGGTCTCCGGCGTGTCGACGGAATAGAGCCGAAAGAGAAATTCCTTCCCGCCCTGCCGCACGAGAAAGCTATCGCCGTCGTCGGCGCCGCTCTCGATGTAGCGGCAGTCCCGCAGCGTCTGGTATTTTCCGGACGCGGGCTCCCAGAATTCCGCCTGGACGCAGGTGATGAGCGCGAGGGCAAGCACGACGAGCGCGGTGATTTGACTCTTCATGCGGATTTACGGCGATCGGGGAAGCGGGAATCGTGCCGTCGGGCGGAGGAAGAACGCGGCGCGCGGCCGGGGGAAGGTAAATCCGAAATCAGGAAAATGAAAAGCGGCGGGGCGCGGGAAAAGGGAAAAAAGGGAGAGCATCGTGGCGGAAGAGGATCTCCCGCGGAGGCGCGGAGTTTTCCCAAAGCCTCCCTCCTCCTCCGCGTCTCCGCGCCTCCGCGCCTCCGCGGGAGATCCTCGAGACCCGTCCGGACCGCATCGCCCATCGTTTCGGGAATCGGTTGCGCGCCGGGTCGGGCATTTCGTAAGCTGCCGCGCGCGGCGCCTCGCAGGGCGCTCTTCCCGCCATGCCAAAAGATCCTTCCATTCGCAAGATTCTCCTCATCGGCTCGGGCCCCATCATCATCGGGCAGGGCTGCGAATTCGACTACTCGGGCGTGCAGGCCTGCAAGGCGCTCAAGGAGGAAGGCTACGAGGTCGTGCTCGTGAATTCGAACCCGGCCACGATCATGACCGACCCGGAATTCGCCGACCGCACCTACGTCGAGCCGATCACGCCCCTCGTGGTGGAAAAAATCATCGCGCGCGAACGGCCCGACGCCCTCCTGCCCACGCTTGGCGGCCAGACCGCGCTCAATTGCGCCATGGAGCTCTTCCAGAGCGGCGCGCTCGAGCGCCATGGCGTGCGCATGATCGGCGCGAAGGCCGACGCGATCCAGCGCGGCGAGGACCGCCAGCTCTTCAAGGACATCATGCTCGAGATCGGGCTCGACGTCCCGCACTCCGGCACCGCGCATTCCATGGAGGAGGCTCGCGCCGTCGCGGCCGAGATCGGCACCCTGCCGCTCATCATCCGGCCCGCCTTCACCCTCGGGGGCACCGGCGGCGGCATCGCCTACAACCGCGAGGAATTCGAGGAGATCGTGAAGCGCGGCCTCGACCTCTCGCCCACCACCGAGGTGCTCGTCGAGGAATCCCTGCTCGGCTGGAAAGAATACGAAATGGAGGTCATGCGCGACCGCGCGGACAACTGCGTCGTCATCTGCTCCATCGAGAATTTCGACCCCATGGGCGTGCACACCGGCGACTCCATCACCGTCGCGCCGATCCAGACGCTCACCGACAAGGAATACCAATGCATGCGCGACGCGAGCTTCGCCGTCATCCGCGCGATCGGCGTGGAAACCGGCGGCAGCAACATCCAGTTCGCCATCCACCCGCAGACGGGCCGCATGATCGTCATCGAGATGAACCCCCGCGTCTCGCGCTCCTCCGCGCTCGCCTCGAAGGCCACCGGCTTCCCCATCGCGAAGATCGCCGCCAAGCTCGCCGTCGGCTACACGCTCGACGAGCTCCGCAACGACATCACGCGCGAGACGCCCGCCTGCTTCGAGCCGACCATCGACTACGTCGTCACGAAGATCCCGCGCTTCACCTTCGAGAAATTCCCCCAGGCCGACCCCACCCTCACGACCCAGATGAAGAGCGTCGGCGAGGCCATGGCCATCGGCCGCACCTTCAAGGAATCGTTCCAGAAAGCCCTGCGCTCGCTCGAGATCGGCCGCTTCGGCTTCGGCTCCGACGGCCGGGACGCGCCGCTGGAAACCGCCGAGCTCGAGCGCCTGCTGCGCGTCCCGACGGTCGGCCGCGTCTTTGCCATCCGCGAGGCGTTCCGCGCCGGCTACAGCGTCGAGAAAATCCACGCGCTGTCGCGGATCGACCCGTGGTTTCTCCACAACTTGAAGCAGATCGCCGACTTCGCATTCACCGGCGACAACTGGCGCAAAGCCAAGAAACTCGGCTTCAGCGACCGCCAGCTCGCCACGATCACGAACCAATCCGAGGCCGAAGTCCGCGCCGCCCGCAAGGCCGCCGGCGTGCTCCCGACCTACCGGCTCGTCGACACCTGCGCGGCGGAGTTCGAAGCCTTCACGCCGTATTTCTACTCCACCTACGGCGACGAGGACGAAGCGCGCCCGAGCGACAAAAAAAAGGTCATGATCCTCGGCGGCGGGCCGAACCGCATCGGCCAGGGCATCGAGTTCGACTACTGCTGCGTGCACGCCGCCTTCGCGCTGAAGGAGGAAGGCTGGGAGACCATCATGGTCAACTCGAACCCCGAGACCGTCTCCACCGACTACGACACGAGCGACAAGCTCTTCTTCGAGCCGCTCACCCTCGAGGACGTCCTGAACATCTACGAAAACGAAAAGTGCGACGCGGTGGTCGTGCAATTCGGCGGCCAGACCCCGCTCAACCTCGCCGCCGCCCTCCAGGCCAACGGCTGCACCATCATCGGCACCCAGCCCCGGAGCATCCAGATGGCCGAAGACCGCAAGGACTTCGCCGCCATGCTCGACAAGCTCGGCCTCCAGCAGACGCCCGGCGCCACCGCCACGAACGGCGACGAAGCCGTCGCCGTGGCCCGCCGCATCGGCTACCCCGTGCTCGTCCGGCCCAGCTTCGTGCTCGGCGGCCGCGCGATGGAGATCGTCTACGGCGAGGACGACCTGCGCGGCTACATCCGCCGCGCCATCGAAGCCGAGGTGGGTAGGGTCGGCGTCTCGCCCGCCGAGGCCGGCGTCCCCGCCGGCCTCTCCTCCTCCCGCCCCATCCTCGTGGACCGCTTCCTCGAAGACGCCACCGAGGTCGACGTGGATTGCATCAGCGACGGCGTCGACTGCGTGATCGGCGGCGTGATGGAGCACATCGAGCAGGCCGGCATCCACAGCGGCGACAGCGCCTGCGTGATCCCGAGCTTTTCGCTCTCCGTAAAATCCCTCGAGACGATCAAATCCGCGACGAAGGCCATGGCCCGCGAGCTCGAGGTCCGCGGCCTCATGAACGTGCAATTCGCCGTCAAGGACGAGCAGGTCTACGTCATCGAAGTCAACCCGCGCGCCAGCCGCACCGCGCCCTTCGTCAGCAAGGCCATCGGCGTCGCGCTGCCCAAGCTCGCCGCGAAGATCATGGCCGGCCGCACCCTTCGCGAGCTCGGCTTCACGGAAGAGATCATGCCCGCCCACTTCTCCGTGAAGGAAGCCGTCTTCCCGTTCATCAAGTTCCCGGGCATCGACATCACCCTCGGGCCCGAGATGCGCTCCACCGGCGAGGTCATGGGCATCGACGCGGACTTCGGCAGCGCCTACGCGAAGGCCCAGATGGCCGCGCAGCCCGCGCTCCCCGCGGGCGGCAACGTCTTCATCAGCGTGAAGGACGCCGACAAGGCCGCCGCCGTCGCCGTCGCGCGCGATTTCGCCGACCTCGGCTTCACCCTCTACGCCACCGAGGGCACCGCCGCCGGCATCGAGGCCGCCGGCATCCCGACCCGCCGCCTGTATCGCCTCAGCGAAGGCCGCCCGAACGTCCTCGACATGATCAAGAACGGCGAGATCCACTTCATCATCAACACCCCGGCCGGCCAGCAGCCGCGCCTCGACGAGGTCACGATCCGCAGCGCCGCCGTCGCGAACCGCATCGCCACGATGACGACCCTGCGCGGCGCCCAGGCCAGCGCCGCCGCCATCCGCGCGGTGCGCGACCGCGGCCTGAGCGTAAAGAGCCTGCAGGAATACCACGCGTAACTGTTTTCATCGGCCGCCGGTTCGCACCGGTTTTTTTGCGCGCCCGGCCAAGATCGCCCCGGCCCGTTTCTTTGTCGCCCCGGCGCCCCCGTCCCCGTGCCGCGCCGGATCACGCGCCCCCCCCCCGCGCCCCGACGGAGCGGGGCGGCTACAAGGCCGAGCCTCGCTTTCACCGGGCCAGAAGCACCGGCTGCCTCCTTGTAGCCACGGCGCTCCGTCGCCGTGTGGCGCCGGATCACGCGCCCCCCGCGCCCCGACGGAGCGGGGCGGCTACAAGAC
The DNA here is from genome assembly GCA_964247025.1 of uncultured Chthoniobacterales bacterium. GTDB lineage: Bacteria > Verrucomicrobiota > Verrucomicrobiia > Chthoniobacterales > JAATET01 > JAATET01. The sequence goes on along the minus strand of CAXTSM010000004.1, from coordinate 137,959 downwards.
GGAGTCTCGCTCTCACCGGGCCAGAAGCACCGGCTGCCTCCTTGTAGCCACGGCGCTCCGTCGCCGTGTGGCGCCGGATCACGCGCCCCCCGCGCCCCGACGGAGCGGGGCGGCTACAAGGCCGAGTCTCGCTTTCACCGGGCCAGAAGCACCGGCTGCCTCTTTGTAGCCACGGCGCTCCGTCGCCGTGCCGCCCCAGATCAGGCGCCCCCCCCAAACGCGCGCGCTCATGGCGACCATGCGGGGCGTCATCGCGCGAATCCCCCCTCGTGGCGACTCCCGCCCAGCCAGGAAGGCAAGTCTCCCCGCATCGCACGACGCCCGGCCGAGCCGCTCTCGAAGCCGGGCCCAGCGACGAGCCATCGGCCGCTCGTCGCCCCCGCATCCTGCCTGGACTCCGCCGATCCGGGCTCTATTTCTGATACGACTCGCCGAAATACGCCCGCCCGAGCGGGTCGAAATCTCCATTCTCGGCCATGTGCAGCAGCGCGAGGTTGATCGGCTCGCGCAAAGCGCTGTCGATCGGCACCGCGAAGCCATAGTTCACCGCCTGGAAGACCGGCCCGACCTCGTGGATCGAGAGTCGGGGATTCGTGTAATCGTAATATTGCAGCACCGGCGAGTCGCCCAGCACGCATGGCACGCGGCCCTTGACCAAATCCGCCACCGCTTCGGCCATGGTCGGATACGCGACGTAATCGAGATTGCGCCGGCGGGCGTAATTCTCGCTCTCCGAGCCCCCGATCAATCCGATCGTATGATTGGCCAGATCGTCCGGCCCGTGGATGTGCCCCCGCAGGGTGTCCACCGTCATCGCCGTCGTGAGCATGCTCGTCACGTAGGACACCACGAACAGGCTCGCGACCATCCATCCCACCAGCACGAGCCGCCCGAGCGGGCCGGGGAAACCCTTGTAGGCCGACTTGCCGGTGACGAGTCCCATGATGTAATAGAACGACTCCGCCAACCCCGCCGGGCGCGTCGCCGGGAAGTCCGGGTTGTGCCGCCGCTCGAACGCCTCCACCGCCACCGTCGCGATCAGCACGCCCAGCGCGATCACCCCCAGCACGATCATATGCTGCGGCTCGGCGAGCCCGCCGAGCATGCGCAAGAGCTGCCCCCGCGGCTCGCTCACCATGACCTGCAGACCCGCCCGATAGAACGGCTGCGAAAACTCGACCTGCCGCTCGCGCTCGCTGGTGATGCTCGTATTTCCGACCAGCACGTCGCAATGCCCGGCCGCCACCGCCGCGAGCGCCGCTTCCGTCGTCGAAAAATCCCGGTAGGTGAACCGCCATCCGTTCGCGGCCGCGACGCTCTCCCACAGCCCGACCGCAAATCCCGCCGGAACCCCGTCTTTTTCATGCACCACGAACGGCGCGGAGCCGGCCAGCGCGACGCGCAGCTCCGGACCGGCGTTCGGCGCCTGCGCGAACGCGCCTCCCGCCAAAAACAAACAAACCAGCCATCGTCTCATGCGATCATGATCAACCAGAAGCCGCTCCGGGGGAAAAGCCCGAAGCGCCCGCGCTTGACGCCCCCCGCGAAGCCGCGCGAATTTCCCCTCGTGCCGGACCTCGGAAAAATGCTCGTCGTCGCGGGCCTCGCCCTCGCCGCCCTCGGCGCCGTGCTCTGGCTCGGCCGCGGCTTCCGGCTGCCCGGCGACATCTTCGTCTCGCGCGGGAATTTCTCGTTCGGCTTCCCCGTCGTCACCTGCCTCGTCATCAGCATCGTCCTCACGATTCTCCTGAATCTTTTCCGGCGATGAGGCGCGTCCTGCTTCTCCCCATCGGGAGCTCCGGCGACGTGAACCCCTTCCTCTGGATCGGGAAGATTCTCCGCGCCCGCGGCCACGAGGTCACCGTCATCGCGAACCCCGTCTTCGCCGGTTCCATCCGCGCCCTCGGCCTCCGGCACGTGCCCTTCGGCGACGAGGCGGAATACCGCGCGCTCCTCGATCATCCGGACGTCTGGCACCCCCTCAAGGGCCCGCCCCTCGTCCTCCGCTACGCCGGAGACGTCACCGGTCGCCACCACGATCTCGTCGCCCGCGAGATCGGCGCCGACCACCCGCTCGTGCTCGCTCCCGCCACGGCCTTCGGCGCCCGGCTCGCGCGCGAACAGTCCGGCTTTCCCCTCCTCAGCGTGCACCTGCAGCCCTGCGTGTTCCTCACCGTCGGCGACACGGCCCTCTTCGCCGAAAACCTCGGGTGGCTGCAGAAATCGCCCGCCCCGCTCAAGCGCGCCTTCTTCGGCCTCATCCGCGCGCGCATCGGCCACGAGGTGAATCCCGGTGTGCGGCGCGCCTGCCGCGCCGCCGGCATCCCCGCGCCGCGGAACGCCTTTCGCGAATGGTGGCAATCGCCCGACGGCGGCATCTGCCTCTGGCCGGAATGGTTCGGCCCGCCGCAGCCCGACTGGCCGCCGCGCGTCGCCTGCGTCGGCTTCCCGCTCTACGATCTCGCCGACCAGATCGCCCTCGCGCCGCCGCTCGAGGCGTTCCTCGCCGCCGGCCCCCCGCCCATTTTGTTCACGCCCGGCACCGCCATGGCGCAGGGCGCATCCTTTTTCGCCATCGCGCGCGCCGCCTGCATCCGCGGCGGACATCGCGCCATCTTTGCCACGAAATTCCCGGACAAACTCCCGCCCGGCCTGCCCCCGGAGATCTTCCCCGTCCCCTACGCGCCCTTCAGCGTGCTGCTCCCCCGCTGCGCCGCCATCGTCCATCACGGCGGTGTCGGCACCACCTCGCAGGCGCTCGCCGCCGGCCTCCCGCAGCTCATCCGCCCCTTCTCCCACGACCAGCCCGACAACGCCTCCCGCGTCCGTTGCCTCGGCGTCGGCGACCGGATCGGGCCGCGCCGGTTCACCGAAAAAAACCTCGCTCTCGCCCTCGCCGCCCTCCTCGGCGACCAGCCGCTCCACGCCCGCTGCGCCGCCCTGGCCGCCCGCCTTCGCTCCGAGCCCGCCCAAGCGCGCCTGCTGCAGGCGCTCGCCCCGCACCTCGATGCCGACTGACGCCTTCCCGCTCGCCGCTTACCTCGCCCGCATCGGCTGGTCGGGTCCGCTCGACCCCACCCCGTCCACGCTGGCCGCCCTGCATCGCCACCAGGTCCTCGCGATTCCCTTCGAGAACATCGACCCCCTCTGCGGCCGGCCCGTTTCCCTCGAGGCCCCCGACCTCGCGCGCAAGCTCATCCACGCCGGCCGGGGCGGCTATTGCTTCGAATTGAACGGCCTCTTCCTCCTCGCTTTGCAGGCCCTCGGCTTTCGGACCCGCGCCCTCTGCGCCCGCGTCCTCATCTCGCCCGGAAACTACGGCCCGCGCTCCCACCAGATCACCCTCGTGGAATTCGACCGCGCGCGCTGGCTCGCCGACGTCGGCTTCGGCGGGAACGGCCTGGTCGAGGCCATTCCGTTCGAGCTCGATCGCGAATTCGACCACGGACTCGATCGCCTCCGCCTCCGGCGCGACCAAACCCACGGCTACCGCCTCGAGCACGCGCTCCCCCCCGGATGGCGCACGAACTACGCGTTCTCGCTCGATCCGTTTCTTTTCTCGGACTTCCGCGCGTTGAACTATTTCATCAGCCGCTCGCCGGACTCCGTCTTCACGCGCCTCCCGATCTGCGTGCGGACGACCGCCACCGAGCGCCGCATCGTCGTCGCGAACCACTTCAAGACCCGCCCCGCGACCGGGACGACGACGACCACGGAAATCCTCACCGCCGACCACCTGCGCCTCGTGCTCTCCGAAAAGCTCGGCCTCGTCCTGCCGGGCGACCTCACGCTCCCCGCCCCCCATCCGGCCCCGCCGGGCACGCGCGAGATCTAGCGCGTTGGAAACCAGTCGGAACTCGAAACCGGGGTTGTCGCCACGGCGCTCTCTCGCCCCGCGCGGGGCTGGGGGTGTCTTGCGCGGGGAACGCCCCCCAGCGCAGGGCGGCGACCGCTCTCATCGAAATGCTCCCGCCGGATCGACATCCGACCTTCATCGCGACGATCCATGACCGCCGAAGCGAGCCGCTCCGCCCCGCCACGAAATCAGTCCGTCACGTCATCCAGCACCGGATCGAGCCCCGGCAACTTGCGCGGCTTGCAAAGCACCTTCGACGTGTTCGCCACCCGCGCGCACTTCCGGCAATACCAGCGAGGCTCGCGCACGATCGCCGCCAGCTCGACTCCCCGCTTCTCGAGGTCCTTCTTCGACCAGTCGCACAACGTCTTGCCCATCCACGCAATCTACACAAAAAACCATCCAAGGGTTGCGCAAGTTACGAAATAACCTTAGAATGATTCCAATTCAAAGACCCATGACCACCCAAACCGCCACCACCACCCAGCCGCAAACCAACGCCGTCGCCGAAGGCCTCAAAACGCTCCTGGCCGACTCCTACGCCCTCCTGGGCCAGACCCACCTCGCCCATTGGAACGTCGAAGGCCCGAATTTTTTCCAGCTCCACGTTGCCTTCCAGGCCCAATACGAAGAGCTCTTCACCGCCGTCGACGAGGTCGCCGAACGCCTGCGCGCCCTCGACGTCTACGCCCCGGGCGGCCTCGCCACCCTCGCGAAGGCGTCCCGCGTCCAGGAGCACTCCATCGGCGCCGCGCCCGCCAAGGACTTCGTCGCCCATCTCGTGGATTCCCACGAAACCCTGCTCGGCAATGCCCACGAGCTGCGCAAAGCCAGCGAAGCGGCCGGCGACCTCGAGACCCAGGATCTCGTCATCAAGCGCATCCAAACCCATCAAAAGACCGTCTGGATGCTCAAGAGCTTCTTGAAAAATTTGTAAGCCGTTTTCCCCCCCACCAAAAAAAAGCGCGCCCTCGTTCACGAAGGCGCGCTTTTTGTTCGCACGAAATTTATTGCGAGTGATTCTCAATCGCATACCTTGTCCTCATGCAAGACTCTCCCTCGATTTCACCCGCACCCGCCATCTGGCGGCAGCAGGCGGCGCAGATCGTCGAAGAACTCTTTTTCTCCGCTCCATCGACGACCTGGGACACGCTTCTCGACCTGCGTCAGCTTCTTCTGCACGGCGACGATTGGAATCGCGCCCTCGACACGTTTCTTCACTGTCGTCGCCGTTTGGAAGCGGATCATTACCTTCCATTTTACCGCCTGCGCCGGCTTCTCTCCGCCAGTCTGCGCCTTCAGGCCGGGGAAGAAACCCGCGCTGAATTTGGCTCGCTGGCCGAAATCCTCCAACGCCGCCCCGCCTCGCTCGCCGAGATCAAGCGCACGGTGCGCCGCGAGATGTTCGAACACGCGCTTGAGCTGCCGGCCGACCACCGCGTCCCGCTTCGCGTCGTCGAGCGGGTCTGATTCATTGTCCCCGTTCCGGCCCGCATCTTGACATAACCAGGGCGCTCCCGCGCCGCGTCCGACCTGTAACCACGGCGCTCCGTCGCCGTGCGGCGCGAGATCACGCGCTCCCCGCGCCCCGACCGAGCGGGGCGGCTCCATCTCGCCTCACCCTGGTCGCCGTCCTTGTAGCCACGGCGCTCCGTCGCCGTGCGGCGCGAGATCACGCGCTCCCCAACGCCCCGACTGAGCGGGGCGGCTCCATCTCGCTCGCCCCGGTCGCCGTCCCTGTAGCCACGGCGCTCCGTCGCCGTGTCGGGCCGGGCCGCACAGACGCCCCCGCTCCCCGCGCCCCGACCGAGCGGGGCGGCTCCATCTCGCCTCGCCCCGGTCGCCGTCCCTGTAGCCACGGCGCTCCGTCGCCGTGTCGGGCCGGGCCGCACAGACGCCCCCGTCCCCCACGCCCCGACTGAGCGGGGCGGCTCCATCTCACCTTGCCCCGGTCGCCGTCCTTGTAGCCACGGCGCTCCGTCGCCGTGTCGGGCCGGGCCGCACAGACGCCCCCGTC
>CAXTSM010000004.1:109453-131986 GCA_964247025.1 uncultured Chthoniobacterales bacterium | reverse complement strand
CTTGTAGCCACGGCGCTCCGTCGCCGTGTCGGGCCGGGCCGCACAGACGCCCCCGCTCCCCACGCCCGACTGAGCGGGGCGGCTCCATCTCGCCCCGGTCACCGCGCGATGACAATCTTCGCCCCCATTGCAAACAAAAACCGCGCAAGCCCGGGGTGAGAAGCGAACCTTCTTCAACAACCCACCCCTATTGCCATGCTCTGGACCGCTCTCGTTATCTTGCTCATTCTTTGGGCTCTCGGATTCAGCCTTCACGTTGCCGGCGGCCTGATTCACATCCTCCTCGTCGTCGCTCTCGTCATGCTGATCCTTCAACTCGTCACGGGTCGCCGCGCGCCGTAGACTTCAGTTCGCCTGCATTTTTTCGGCGCCAGGATTCTGGATGAGCCGAAAATCGCCTTTGTCGTCCCGGTAGAACCCGCGCATGATGACCCGGGCCGCCGCTCCGACTTCGCCGATCTTTGGGGAAAGATCGATCTGGGACCCCGACCAGCCATTGGCAATGACGCGGCCTTTCTTGTCGATCACCTGATCCACGGGGCGCACCATGCGCGCGTATTCCGCGTCGTCCAGCCGAACCGCGGAGAGGCGCTTTCGATTGTAGAGGGAGATCCACCACGCGCCGTAGGCGTCGGGAGCGTCCGCCGGCGTGATTTCGATGCGGATATCGCCGGCATCCGCGATCCCGCCGGAAAACTTCAGCCCGTAGAGCGCGGCCACTTCCGCCCGCGTCGTGAGAAATCCCGCAAGGTAGGAGCGGAGCGTCTTGCGCAGCTTGTCGTCGTTCGATTTCGGGCCGTAAATGCCCATCTCGACGCCGGCGGGATCGGCGGGATCACCGTAGACGTTCAACTCGACGTTCCGATTCGCGCGAAACGACTTGTAGGGCACGTTTCGGAACTCGCCGTTGTCCACGAGCGTGGCGGGAATCTCGACGAGCGACCTGATCTCGTCGTGCGTGCGCAGGTCGTTCGCGATCACGCGCCACGGCGGCAGGGCTCCCTTGCGATTGATGTCGGTGAACATCACCCCGAGATCCGCTTCGTCGCGGATGCGCGTGATCTGGCTTTTCGGATACACGTTTTCCTCGAACTTCTCCTGGATCAGCACCGAGGTGGCGGAGTTCCGGATGATCAATCCCCGTACGACCGTGCCATTCTTCAAGACCAGGGTATCGGGCTGCTGGAAATCATCGCGCTGCGCGTCCGCGCTCCCGGAAAACGCCAGCGCGACCGCCGCGAAGATCATCCGATGGGAAATCATTTGATTGAAGCTTGGGCACGCAGCCGATAAAGGCAAGCAAGCCGTTCCCCGATTTCCCATGGACTCCCTTCTTCGCCTTTTGCCGGCTGGCGCGCTGTTCCTATCGGCATTGGTCGGGTGCGTGACGGCCCCGACGGCCTACAAAAAACCCGCCGCCGCGAAAGCGGTGCACACCGGTCCGTTCTGGTGGGGCTCCTCGACCGCAAGCTATCAGAACGAAGACCGCGGCGTCGTCCGGGGCTCGTCGCAGTATTTTCAGACGGATTGGGACGTATTCGCCGAAGAAGGACACATTCCCCCGCGCGGCGACGACGCCACCTTTTCGTGGACCTATTTCGACCGGGACGTGGCCGCGCTCAAGAAACTGGGCGTGAATCATTACCGCTTCGGCATCGAGTGGGGCCGCGTCGAGCCCCGGCCCGGCGTCTTCAACGAGGCCGCCATCCGCCAATACACCGCCATGGCGCGCCGCCTCAAGGACGCCGGCATCGAGCCCATCGTCACGCTCTGGCACTTCACCTTTCCCTCGTGGGTCTACGATTCCAAGGACAAGTCCCACTCGAATTTTCTTTATCCCGGCATCGAGGCGGCGTGGAAGGTCTACGTCCGCAAAATGGTTGCCGCCCTCGCGCCGACCGTGCGGATCTACGTCCCGCAGAACGAGCCCAACGGCGACCTCTACATCGGCTACTTCGGCGGCCACTGGCCTCCCGGTCTGCTGCTGACGCCCGGCGCGTTGAAGAAAGCCACCCGCGTGGCGGTCGCCATGTTTCGCGACGCGGCGACGATCATTCGCGAGGAACGTCCGGACGCCGTCGTCATGGGAATCTACTCGGTCCCGAACTGGCGCCGCAATCACCTCCAGGATCCCACCGGCTTCGTCTACAACATGATGGCCCGGCAAAACTGGGATCACCTCGATCAAGTCGCGGGGTCCATGGACGTGATCGGGGTCAACTATTATTACTCGCAGGATGCGAGCGTGACGCGGTTTGTTTTCCGGCCCTTTGGCGAGCAAAATTCCAACTACACGCAAAACGGCTGGGAGATCGATCCCGAGGGTTTCTACGAGGTGCTCGAGACCGTGAGCCATCGCTACGCAAAACCAATCGTCGTCTCCGAGAACGGCATCGGCACCCAAAGCGAGCAGAAGAAGATCCGTTACTTCCGCGAGCACGTGAACCAGATGCGACGCGCCCTCGCCGACGGCGTGGACATCCGCGGCTATTTCCCGTGGACCCTCGTCGACAACTACGAATGGGCGGAAGGCTACGCCGCCAACTTCGGCCTCAGCCACATGGACCCGAAGACCAAGGACCGCATCATCGAGCCATCCGGCGACTGGTTCCGAAACTTCATCCGCGCAAACCCCGAACCGTAAAGAAGAAGCCAGTTCCAAATGCCGTCGTTCCGGTGGGACGACAACTTTTCAAAAACAAACCTCCCACGGAGTCCCGAACGATCGCCGGATCGCTCCCACGGTAAGGTGAGGAGCGCCGGGAAGATCCCTTCCCCGATGCCGCCTCCGCGTGGCTGGCTCCAATCGCGAAAGTCTCCGGGCGGGTAGTCCATTACCGCTCTCGCCGAGCATTCTTTTCCGCGATGGATCAAGTCGGCCAGCGAAGAACGGCTGCCCAATATCCTGCGTCTCTCGATGATGTCCTATCTTTTCGCCGCCTCAAACAATGCGTCCAAGACGGCAAGTGAACTTGGGACTTCTCCCCAAATGCTGGAGACACATCTTCGAAAGTCGATTTCGGACGAGGACATCGAAAGATGGTTCAGCATCTTTCCACAAGTGGTCTGAGGTTCACCTGCCGGACGGAAATCGCCTGAACAGACGCGCCGCCCCATCACACTTCCATTCCTACCAGATCCCGGAGAGTCCAACTCTCCGGGTTTTTTGTTCGGCCCACAAAAAGCTGTCGGCTTCGCCCAACATCCACGCTGCGTTTTCCCTGCGAATCGGGCCAAAATCTTCCGGATCAGGAGTTTTCCTCGTCAAATTACTCTTGATTTGACAGCATGTGAGGTTTGTGCCTCCTCAAAAGTTTCTTGTATTCGCCAACCTACTAAAGCCGGCATCCCATCTCTACGGAGCGATATAGGCTGATGGGGTGTCATGCTTGTTCCAATGTCCTCGAATATCAAATACCCCCTCGACGCCGATGGGCCGGCTCCCCGCATTCGAGAGCAGGATATTGAAGACATCTTCATCTCGAAGCTTCGCGACCTCAAATACACCCTCCGCTCCGACATCCCCGACCGCGCCGCGCTGGAGCGCAATTTCCGCGAGAAATTCGAGGCCCTGAACCGCGTCAACCTCACCGACGCCGAGTTCGCCCGCCTGCTGGACGAAATTGTCACGCCCGACGTCTTCACCGCCTCGAAGACCCTGCGTGCGATCACCAGCTTCACCCGCGATGACGGCACGCCGCTGAACTTCACCTTGGTGAACCTCAAGGACTGGTGCAAAAACGACTTCGAGGTCATCAACCAGCTCCGCGTCACCACGGACAACAGCCACCACCGTTACGATGTGCTCCTGCTCATCAATGGCGTGCCCTGCGTGCAGATCGAGCTGAAGACCCTTGGCATCAGCCCGCGCCGGGCCATGGAGCAGATCGTCGATTACAAGAACGACCCCGGCAACAGCTACGCGAAGACGCTGCTCTGCTTCCTCCAGCTCTTCATCGTCAGCAATCGCGACCGAACCTACTACTTCGCGAACAACAACGCCCGCCACTTCGCCTTCAACGCCGAGGAGCGCTTCCTGCCCATCTACGAGTTCGCCGACGAGGCCAACAAAAAGATCACCCACCTCGACGACTTCGCCGATGACTTCCTGAAAAAGTGCGACCTCGGCCGGACGATCAGCCGCTACATGGTGCTCATCGAGAGCGAGCAAAAGCTCATGATCATGCGGCCCTACCAGGTCTACGCCGTGCAGCACGTCGTGAAGTGCATCGAGGAGGACAATGGCAATGGCTTCATCTGGCACACCACCGGCAGCGGCAAGACGCTCACGTCCTTCAAGGCCTCCACGCTGCTCAAGCTGAACGACCATCTCCACAAATGCGTCTTCGTCGTGGACCGCAAGGATCTCGACCGCCAGACGCGCGAGGAGTTCAACCGCTTCCAGGAAGGTTGCGTCGAGGAAAACACGAACACCGCCGCCCTCGTGCGCCGTCTGCTCTCCGAGGACTACGCGGACAAGGTCATCGTCACCACCATCCAGAAGCTCGGCCTTGCCCTGGATGAAACCAGCAAGCGGAACCAGCAGCGGAAGAAGAACGACCAGCCCACCTACAAGGAGATGCTGGCCCCGCTCGCCGACCAGCGCATCGTCTTCATCTTCGACGAATGCCACCGCTCGCAGTTCGGCGAGAATCACCAAGCGATCAAAGAGTTCTTCCCCCGGGCCCAGCTCTTCGGCTTCACCGGCACGCCGATCTTTGAGGCCAACGCCTCCCTGCAAAAGATCGAGGACACCCAGGCCTCCATGCGCACCACGGCGGACCTCTTCCAGAAGGAGCTCCACGCCTACACCATCACCCACGCCATCGAGGATGGGAACGTCCTGCGCTTCCACATCGACTACTTCAAGCCCAAGGAAGAGGCCGGCAAGAAGACGCCGAAGCCGGGCGAAGCCATCGCCAAGCGCGCTGTCATCGACGCCATCCTCTCCAAGCACGATGCCGCCACCGGCGGACGCCGCTTCAATGCCGTCCTCGCCACCGCGTCGATCAATGACGCCATCGAATACTTCGCCCTCTTCGCCGAGATGCAGCGGCAGAAGGCGGACGCCGATCCCGAGTTCAAGCCGCTGAACATCGCCTGCGTCTTCTCCCCGCCGGCGCAGCTCGCGGAGAATGCCGAGGCCAAAAAGGACATCGAACAGCTTTCCGAAGACCTGCCGCAGGAGCAGGCAGACAACCAGGTCGATCCCGAGGCGAAGAAGAAGGCGCTCGCGGCCATCGTCGCGGATTACAATGCCCGCTTCGGCACGAATCACCGCCTCAGCGAGTTCGATCTCTACTACCAGGATGTGCAGAAGCGCATCAAAGACCAGCAATGGCCGGACGAGGATTTGCGGAAAGCCTTCCCGAACGTCCCCCACCACAAAATCGACATCACCATCGTGGTGGACATGCTGCTCACCGGCTTCGATTCCAAGTTCCTGAACACGCTCTACGTGGACAAGAACCTGCGGCACCACGGCCTCATCCAGGCCTTCTCCCGCACGAACCGCGTGCTCAACGGCACCAAGCCCTACGGTAACATCCTCGACTTCCGCCAGCAGCAGCTCGCCGTGGATGCCGCCATCGCCCTCTTCTCCGGAGAGAAGACCAGTGAGCAGGCGCGGGAAATCTGGCTCGTGGACAAGGCCCCCGTGGTCATCCAGAAGCTGGAGGCCGCCGTGCAAAAGCTGGACGGCTTCATGAAGTCCCAGGGCCTCGACTGCACGCCCTCCGCCGTGGCGAATCTGAAGGGCGACGCCGCCAAGGCTGCCTTCATCACCCACTTCAAGGAAGTCCAGCGGCTCAAGACCCAGCTCGACCAATACACCGACTTGGAACCGGAAGAGAAAAAGGCCATCGAGCAGGCGCTGCCCGAGGAAGCCCTGCGCGGCTTCAAGGGCCAGTATCTGGAAACCGCCAAGCGGCTCAAAGAGCAGCAGGGCAAGACCGGCGGCAAAAACGACCTCAATGACGACCCCGTGGACCAGATCGACTTCGAGTTCGTCCTCTTCGCCTCCGCCGTCATTGATTACGACTACATCATGGGCCTCATCGCCCGGTTCTCGGAGAAAGGGCCGGGCAAGTCGAAGATGACCCGCGAGGAACTCATCGGCCTCATCAGCGCCGACGCCAAGTTCATGAACGAGCGGGACGACATCGCCGAATACATCGGCACCCTCCAGGCGGGCGAAGGCCTCAGCGAAACCGCCATCCGCGACGGCTACACCCGCTTCCAGGCGGAGAAGAACGCCACAGAACTCGCCGCCATCGCTGCGCGACATGGTCTCGCCACGCCTGCCCTGCAAATCTTTGTGGACAGCATCCTCGACCGCATGATCTTCGATGGCGAGCAGCTCGGCGACCTCATGGCCCCGCTCGACCTCGGCTGGAAGACCCGCACCCAAGCCGAACTCGCCCTCATGGCCGACCTGCATCCCCTCCTCACCAAACGCGCCGCAGGCCGGGACATCTCAGGACTCAGCGCGTATGAGCAGTAAGACGGAAGCCAGCGAGCCGGGGAAAGAGGCAACGCCCGCGCTGGTGCCGAAGCTGCGGTTTCCGGAGTTCCGGAACTCGGAGGGTTGGAAAGAGGTTGCATTAGGGGAGATCGCCGACGTCAAGCTTGGCAAGATGCTCGACAAACAGAAGCACACAACGGGACGTCTCCATCCCTACCTCAACAACATCTCGGTCCGCTGGAACCATGTGGACACTTCAAACCTGCCGCAAATGTTCTTCGGCGACGCCGAACTTGATCGTTTCGGATTAAGGGCTGGCGACGTCGTTGTCTGCGAGGGCGGAGAGCCTGGACGTGCTGCTGTCTGGGACGGTCGCCTGCCAGGCCTCAAGTTTCAGAAGGCCATTCACCGTGTTCGGTTCAAAATACCGTTCCAGCCCCGCTTGCTTGTCCTTCATCTTGAAAATCTAGCAGGCTCAACGCGCTTCAATTCACTATTCACGGGCGGCGGAATCAAACACCTCACAGGCGAGACGTTTGCCCGACTCAAGGTCCCGCTGGTCCCCCTCGCCGAACAAAAAAAAATCGCCGAATGCCTGAGTTCGGTGGACGAGCTGATGGCCGCGCAAGCGCGGAAAGTGGACGCGCTGAAGACCCATAAAAAAGGGGTGATGCAGCAGCTTTTCCCCCGGGAAGGCGAAACCCAACCCCGCCTCCGCTTCCCCGAATTCAAAAACGCCGGGGTGTGGGAGGTGAAGAGATTGGAACAAATTGGCAGAGTTATTCGAGGCGCTAGCCCCCGGCCCAAAGGTGATCCACGGTATTACGGCGGCCCTGTCCCAAGGCTAATGGTTCAAGATGTTACGAGAGATGGGAAATGGGTCACTCCTCAAATAGATTCTTTGACCGAAGAAGGAGCCCGGCTCAGCCGACCGTGTCCGGCTGGAACACTAACTATTGTGTGCTCGGGCAGCGTTGGAGTTGTTTCCTTCTTGGCCGTTGACGCATGTATCCACGACGGGTTTCTAGCGTTGGTCGATATTGACGAGTCGATAGCCACAAAGGATTTTCTTTTTCACACTCTTAGCACTCTCCGCGAGCAGTTTGAAAAAGGCGCGACTCATGGCGGCGTGTTCACGAATCTTACGACGACGGGTATTGATTTGTTTGAGATTAAACGTCCTGGCATCCCCGAACAACAACGCATCGCCACGTGCCTGAGCAGCCTCGACGCCCTGATCACCGCCGAAACCCAAAAGCTCGAAGCCCTCAAGACCCACAAAAAAGGCCTAATGCAGCAGCTTTTCCCACCCCCGAAGGAGGTTGAGGCATGAGCGCGGCGCCCTACGCCGACTTGAACAGCCTGGCGGCCGACTTCCGGCTGCAACTGACGACCAAGAGGTTTGTCCTCCTCTATGCCTACAACGGGACGGGCAAGACGCGGCTGTCCACGGCCTTCAAGGACCTCGGCAAGCAGGCAGGGCAGGCTGATACCCTTTACTTCAACGCCTTCACCGAGGACCTGTTCTCCTGGCACAACGACCTCGACGGCGACAGCGAGCGGTATTTGATCCTGCATCCCTCGTCCAAGTTCTTCGCGGGACTGTACGAACTGGAGATGGACAACCGGATTCGGCCTCTGCTGCAGCGTTACGCCGATTTCGACTTTCGTTTGGATACGCTGCCGGTGAAGGGCGAGGCGGGAAAGGTGATCAAGGAGGAGTGGATCGTTCGCTTCTCCCGGGAGGTGGTGACCGGCGGGACCACCGTTACCGTCGACAACATCAAGATTTCCCGGGGCGAGGAGAACATCTTCATCTGGTGCTTCTTTCTCGCCATCGTCCGGTTGGCAATGGATGACGACGGCACCGGCCCCTACAAATGGGTGAAATATATCTACATCGACGACCCGATTTCGTCGCTGGACGAGCACAACGCCATCGTGGTCGCCAATCATCTCGTGCAGTTGTTCCGGGAAACACCCAATCAGCTCAAGACGGTCATCTCCACGCATCACGTCCTGTTTTTCAACGTGCTGAGCAACGAGATCAAGAACCTGCTCAGCACGCGGGACTTCCCGCAATACTGCCTCAACCGCAGCCGGACGGGTGGAGGCTACAGTCTTCTCCGGCAGAAATCCGATACGCCCTTCTTTCACCACGTCGCCTCGCTGGTGGCGTTGTATGAAGCCGCGCAGAGCGACCAGATCCATACCCACCATTTCAACACGCTGCGATCGGTGCTCGAAAAGACCGCCGTCTTTCACGGCCACGGCCATTTCTCCGCCTGCATCAAGAAAGATCCGAACGATGCTGACGGGATTCTGCATCAGCGATTCATCGACCTGCTGAGCCACGGCAAATACTCCCTCTACGAGCCGACGGAAATGGGCGAGGAGACGAGAGATTACTTCCGAAAGATCCTCGACGGGTTTCTCAAGGAGTATCCGTTCAATCCAGCCTTGTTCCCAAGCCCACCCGCGTCAACCGTCGCACCCGCTCCGGTTCCCGCCAAGGCGGCGAAAAAGACGGCGTCGAAATCATCCGCGAAAGCTCCTGCGGCATGAACGACCTAATCCTCTACACCACGGAAGACGGCCGGAGTCAGATCAAGCTTCGCGCCGAGGACCAAACCATTTGGCTCACGCAGCTCGAGATGGCGGAACTCTTCGCCGCCACGAAGCAGAACATCTCCCTGCACCTGAAGAACGTCTTCGAGGACGGGGAGCTGGACTCAGTGGCAACTGTCAAGGAATCCTTGACAGTTCAAATCGAGGGAAACCGCGAAGTGCAGCGCCCCGTCACGCTCTACAATCTGGATGCCATTCTGGCCGTGGGCTACCGGGTGCGCTCGCCGCGTGGGGTGCAGTTCCGCCGCTGGGCCTCCACCGTCCTGAAGGAATACCTGATCAAGGGCTTCGTGATGGACGACGAGCGCCTCAAGAACCCGGATGGCCGCCCGGATTACTTCGACGAGATGCTGGAGCGCATCCGGGACATCCGGGCCTCGGAAAAGCGCTTCTACCAGAAGGTGCGCGACCTCTTTGCCCTCAGCAGCGACTACGACAAGACGGACCGGGCCACGCAGGTCTTCTTCGCCACGGTGCAGAACCTTCTCATTTTCGCCGTGACGCGGAAAACCGCCGCCGAACTCATCACCGCCCGGGCGAATGCCGCCGATCCGCATTTCGGCCTGCTCGCCTGGAAGGGCGACAAGGTGCGCAAGGCGGACATTGTCGTGACCAAGAATTACCTCACCGAGGACGAGATCGACACCCCGAACCGGCTGGTGGTCATCTTCCTGGAAACCGCCGAATTGCGAGCCAAGAGCCGGCAGGAGACGCGCATGGCCTTCTGGAAGCAGAACGTGGATGAGATCGTCACCTCCAACGGGTTCCCGCTGCTCAAGCACGCCGGCTCCATCAGCCATGAGCAGATGGAGACGAAGACGGGCGCGCTTTACCTCGACTACGATCACCGCCGGAAAACGGAGGAAGCGGAGGCGGTGGATCGAGAAAACGAGGCCGACCTCAAAGCCCTCGAAACGAAAATCAAACGTCGTTCCAAAAAATGACCGATCAAAAACAACTGGGCCGGACCCTCTGGACCATCGCCGACCAACTGCGGGGGGCCATGGATGCGGACGACTTCCGCGACTACATGCTCTCCTTCCTCTTCCTGCGCTATCTCTCGGATAATTACGAGACGGCGGCGAAGAAGGAACTGGGGCGGGATTACCCCGATGTGGGCGGAGACCCGCGCAAGGTGCCGCTGGCGCTCTGGTATGCCAACAACCCGGACGACGTCACGGACTTCGAAAAGCAGATGCGGCGCAAGGTGCATTACGTCATTGAGCCGTCGCACCTCTGGAACAGCATCGCCAATCTGGCCCGCACCCAGAACGCGGAACTGCTGAACACGCTGCAAGCGGGCTTCAAATACATCGAGACGGAATCCTTTGAGAGCACTTTTCAGGGCCTGTTCTCCGAGATCGATCTGAGTTCCCCCAAGCTCGGCAAGACCTACGCCGACCGTAACTCCCAGCTCTGCACAATCATCCAGAAGATCGCCGAAGGGCTGGCGGAGTTCTCCACAGACATCGACGCGCTGGGCGATGCCTATGAATACCTGATCGGCCAGTTTGCCGCCGGGTCCGGCAAGAAGGCGGGTGAGTTCTACACCCCGCAGCAGATTTCCGACATCCTCTCCGCCATCGTGACGCTGGACAGCCAGGAACCGAAAACCGGCCCGAAGAAGCGGCTGGAGAGCGTGATGGACTTCACGTGTGGCTCCGGCTCCCTGCTCCTCAATGTGCGCAAGAAGGTGAACCAGGCCGGCGGCACCATCGGCAAGATCTTCGGCCAGGAGAAGAACATCACCACCTACAACCTCGCCCGCATGAACATGCTGCTGCACGGGGTAAAGGACACGGAGTTCGAAATCTACCACGGCGACACCCTGCTTAATGAGTGGGACATGATGCGCGAGCCGAACCCCGCGAAGAAGCCCAGCTTCGACGCCGTCGTCGCCAATCCGCCCTTCAGCTACCGCTGGGAGTCCACCGACGCGTTGGCCGAGGACGTGCGCTTCAAAAGCCACGGCCTCGCCCCCAAATCCGCCGCCGACTTCGCCTTCCTGTTGCACGGCTTCCACTACCTCAAAGACGAAGGCGTGATGGCCATCATCCTGCCACACGGTGTGCTCTTCCGCGGCGGCGCCGAGGAACGCATCCGCACCAAGCTGCTCAAGGACGGCCACATCGACACCGTGATCGGCCTGCCCGCGAACCTCTTCTACTCCACCGGCATCCCCGTCTGCATCCTCGTGCTCAAGAAGTGCAAGAAGCCCAACGACGTGCTCTTCATCAACGCCGCCGAGCACTTCGTAAAAGGCAAACGCCAGAACCAACTGAGCGAGGCGAACATCCAGAAGATCATCGCCACCTGCCAGAATCGGACCGAGGAGCCCCGCTACTCCCGCCGCGTGGAAATGGCCGAGATCGAAAAGAACGACTTCAACCTGAACATCTCCCGCTACATCAGCACGGCGGTAGGCGAGGAGGAGATAAAGCTCTCAGAAACGCACGAAAAGCTGGTCGCAATCGAGGAAGACATTCGTAAGGCGGCTGCCACGCATAATAGATTTCTGAAAGAGCTGGGGCTAGTGCCATTGCCATTAGGAAAGGATGCGGAGCAATAATTCCATGCCTATATCTCACGCAATTGGATCGTCGGAGATCTGAGGAAGGTCGAATGGCCTCAGGCGTTGCGGTTGTCCGCTGATTTTCTCGGCGACGCCTTGCGGCACCATATCCTCTTCAGACCTGACCGTCCTGAGCGGAGCTGCTACAAAAAACGGAGGATCTCCTTCTGCCTCTCGTCGGGCTCTGAAACATGCAGGAGCCACCATCACAACAGCGAGATAACGGCGCAGCGTGCTTTCACCAATAGAGAGCCGCTTGGCTGCTTCGGGAATTGTGAGCAAATCGTCGACCACGCTCGTGTTGGTTGAGCGTAAATCCGCAAGAGTCAAAAAAATCTCTCCTCGATTTTTCCCGACGAAAACGCGGGTATCAGCAAGCACAAATGACCACCAACGATCACCAACGATTTTCGCCTACAGAGTAAATTGCCATTGTCAGAGAGAAAAGTGGCGACTCTAACGGGATTCGAACCCGTGTATCCGCCGTGAAAGGGCGGTGTCCTAGGCCACTGGACGATAGAGTCGTGAGACGGAGAGCCGCGAAATATGCGACGACCCGCTTTTCAACGCAAGCGGGAAGTTCTCGTTCTGAAGCTTCGCGCGCGCCCTCAGATCGCAAGCGCACCGTCCTCGATGCGTAAAATGCGGTCGCCACGCCGGGCGAGATCGACGTCGTGCGTGACGACCAGAATCGTGCGCCGGTCGGTGCGTCCCAGGCCGAGCAGCAGCTCGATGATCGATTCGCCGGTCTGCGAGTCGAGGTTGCCGGTCGGCTCATCGGCGAAAAGCACCGAGGGATCGTTCACCAAAGCCCGGGCGATGGCCACCCGCTGCTGCTCGCCCCCGCTCAATTCCGAGGGCAGGTGGTGCAGGCGGTCGCCCAGCCCCACCCGCTCGAGCAATCCCGTCGCCCGGTCCCGGGCAGCGCGCTGGCCGATCATCGCCGGCACCAGCACGTTTTCGAGCGCGGTGAGCTCCGGCAGCAGGAAATAGGATTGAAAAATAAATCCCATCCTCGCGTTGCGCAGCCGGGACAGCCGGGCGCTGCCGACCCCATATACGCTCGTTTCCTCGAAAAAAACCTCGCCTGCTTCCGGGCGTTCCAATCCCGCAAGCGTGTAGAGCAGCGTCGTTTTTCCCGCTCCGGAAGCGCCGCATAGGAACACCGTTTCTCCCGCCGCGACCTCCAGGTCGATTCCGCGCAGGACCTCGATGGAGCGCCGGCCGATTCGAAACGAGCGCCGAAGGCCCGTCGCGCGAAGCAGGGGTGGGTGGGACATCGCAGGATGACTATCGAACCCGCGCGGCGGAAGACAGCGTATTTCCGCCGGGCGGGGATCGCGGGCTTCGATTGAAGACCGCCACGTCCAGCACCGCCAGGATCCGGGCCAATCGCTCCCGCAGAGCCGTGCGGGGATCGGTCTGAAAATCCACCGCCCGAGCATTCCAGCCGATGACGTCCTGCCCGCGAACCTGGCCAATGAAAATCGCCCGTTCGTTGTGAGAACGTTGCGAGATCACCGTGTAGCGGGAAACGTGAAACACATCACCCGCCCGGACCACGGAGTCGAAGGTCCGCAGGCCGGCATCGTCGGACAAAATCCGGTTCGCCGGGACTCCGCGGGCGATCAGGTCCTCCCGCATCATCCGAGGTTCGTTGTAATTCGACTCGGAGCCGTTTCCGCTCACGATGAGACGCCGAACCTTGCCCGCGTGAAAAAGCTCCACCGCCGCGTCGATGCGCCGTCGATAATGCAAGTTCAGCCGCCCCGCGGCGACGAACTTGGAGGTGCCGAGCACCAGTCCGACCTCCCGCGCGGGGACATCCGCCAGGCGATCGTAGGTCCGGCCCCATGAGATGGCCCCCACCGCGAGTTCACAGCCCAGCCACGCCATCGCCGCTCCGATGACCGTGAAAACCATCAAGCGCAGCGGAACCCGGATCAAGCGGCGCATCCGATCCGACCGGGATTACCCCGCCCCCCGACTCGCCGGCGGCGCGGACCCACTTGGACGTTTCCCAAACCTTGTGTTACCAGATGGCATGATCAAAAGACTCTTGCACACGCGCTACCGGGTAAGCGACCTGGAAAAAACGATCTCGTTCTACACCGACGTTCTCGGACTTGAAATGACTCGTCGCTCGACCAGCCCCCGTGGCTCGGAGCTGGTCTTCTTCAAGGCCCCCGGAAGCGTCGAAGAGATCGAGATCTGCAAGTTCGACGGGAGCGGCCCCGTAAAAGTCGGGCCGGATCTCACCCATCTCGCCTTCGAGGTTGCGGACATCGCGGCCTTCGCCCGTCATTCCACGGCGTTGGGATACCCGCTCAGCGACGGGCCGACGAAAACCGCGGGCGGATCGATCATTGGATTTCTCGACGCGCCCGAGGGTTACGAGATCGAACTCATCCAGCCTGGTTGATCGTCGTCGCCCTTGAACGACCATCCGGCCGGGAATTCGAAATCCGTCCGGAAGGACGCTAGAACTGGCTGGCGACGATGACCGCGGACGTGCGGTCCGAAAACGAGGCCGTAAAGGTCACCGTCCCCGACCGATTGATGCAGCAAATGGGGTTCACCGTGATCTTGTTGATCGTTTTGATCCCCGCGCCGGAGTCGATGCTCTGGCCGGTCAACACGATCTGCGTGAGGTTTTTTCCCGTCTTGTCGGTGAGCCACAGTCCGGTCTTGAGCGTGGTGCCGCCGGCACCGGTGGGCGCCGCGACCGTCGCAACGATGGCAACCTGCCCCAGGTTGCTGCTCACGACGGAGGTGAAGTCCGAAAACTTGGCCGAGGTTCCGCTCCCGTTCGAATTCGGGGCGGGCTTGCCGATGGAGGTGATCGGGATGAGATGATCCCCGTTCTTGTTGGCGCGAAAGACCCCCCGGGCAACTTTGCCCCCGGTCACGTTCGCAACGAACGCGCAGTAGGTCCCGTTGCGGCTGGGTCCCGGGATCGGATCGAAACTTGTAAACTGACCGCCGCCGGGAGCAGCCGTCGTCTTCACGACAACCGGCTGAATATTGGGGTTGCTGCCCTGCCAGATCCCGTCGAAGTCCGCCCCGTCATCCGAAAGTCCGGCGACAACGAAAGCGACATTGCCGTCGGCGACGATCGCGGTCGAAAAATTCACGAACGTTGTGAAATAGGACAACCCGATCACGTTGGACTCCACCGTCGCGATCGTCTGCCGGCCGGTCGAGATGCTGCTGTAGAGGAATCCCTCGACGTATTTCGAATCGGTCACCTGAATCTCCGCATTGTAGGCGGTGGAACCGAAGGTGTTGATGCTGACCGGGCGGTTCAGGATTTCCGGATCGTAAGTTTCGTATTTCGCCAACCCGAAATTGATGTAGGCCCTCCCCTTTGGAACGACCGTTCCATAGACGCCGGTCTCGCGGTCGGTCGTGCCGGTCACCTTGCCGTCGTTATCCACCAGATCGACCGTGTAAAGAAGCTGTCCGTCGAAGTTGACGCGTCCCGCGTTATTGATGCCCACGTTCTGGCCGATGTGCCAAAAATAGGCGCTGTCCGCTTCGTTGATCTCACCGTTTCCCGGCTTCGGCATAAAATTGTCGTTCACCACGAAGCCCGCCTGCAGCGTCAGGACCGCTCCCCGCTTCGCCTGCTTGGTGACGACTCCGATGTTCGTGAAGGCGGTGAGGCCCGCACCCGACATGATGCAGGGGTAAGCCACGACGTTCTTGTCGTTGATGGCCGGAGCGCCGAAGGATCCCTGGCGAACGATGCCGTAATTGTATCGGTCCGTCTTCGCCGCGTAGACGATCGCCCGGACGTTGTCTCCCGTCTTGGCTCGGAATTCGTAGCCAACGGCACCGAAGGCGGTCGTCGACAGCAAAGAAACGAGCAGAAGAGCGACGGAACCGCGCGAAAAAGAGGCGTTATTGCAAGTAATTAGAGACATGGAGCGAGGAGTTGGGGAACGGTAGATGGCAATCAAGGCTTGTAAAGGAGAAAAATCGTTCAACGAATCAAAGGCCAAATGGCGTTCCGCGGGACGGAACGAGCGACGGAGCCCGCCGAACGCAGCCGCCGCCTCCGGCCGGAGAAGCTTGTCTCCGTCGCCCGGAACTCCGGTCGAAACTTGGGGGCAAAGACGACGTTCACAGAAAGGAGTGACCCGGCTGGCTCTCCCCGCGATAGCATCTCCCCCAAGATATTATCGCCATTTTTCCCGTCCAGCCGGGTCACCTTGTTGAATACATCATTGGAAAAAGCAACTGCCGTGCCAGGCCGGCAGAAACTTTTTCCGAGGGTTGACGAAGGACGGTCGAAAGGGCATTGGTCCTTGCTCGAACGATGGGACACAAGAACGGACGGTGGAGTCGGCTGGTTTGGTGGAGTTTTTTCCTTTGGACGGCCATGCTCACGATTCTTTCCTCCGTGCCGAACTCCCGCTTCGGGCCGCTCCCGTTCTTCCAGGCGGACAAAGTCGTCCATTTTCTTCTCTTCGCCATCGGCGCCGTCCTGCTGACGTCCGCGCTTCGCTTTACCTCGGGCCTCCGGGATCTCCGCCTCGGGATCTTCACCTTGGTCATCATGATCGGCGTGGGCGTCGTCGATGAGATCCACCAGCTCTACACCCCCGGACGAAGCGGCGGCGACCTGGGCGACCTCACCGCCGACGCCCTCGGATCGGCGTTGGGAATCTTTCTCATCCTCCTTGTTTATGGAAAGCGACTCTCATCGCGTCTCGGAGCTTCGCGCCCAGATCGCGCGGCATAACCGTCTTTATCACGAGGACGCCGCCCCGGAGATCCTGGACCGGGAATACGACGCCCTCTACCGCGAACTCGCGGATCTCGAAGCCGCGCACCCCGAGCTTGCGATGGCGGGATCGCCCACCCAAACCGTCGGCGGCGCGCCGTTGGCCGCCTTCGTCACCGCGCGGCACCTCGTGCCCATGCAGAGCCTCGACAACACCTACTCGGAAGCCGAGGTGGCGGATTTCGTGCGCCGCCTCGAGCGCCTGCTCCCCGCCGAGGCCATCCCGCTCACCGTCGAGCCAAAGGTCGACGGCGTCGCCATTTCCCTGCTCTACGAGGCGGGCCATCTCACGCGAGCCGTCACCCGGGGCAACGGCGCCGAGGGCGACGACGTCACGGCAAACGTGCGCACGATCCGGTCCATTCCGGACTCCCTGCTCCGCGACCCCCCCCGGCGCGTGGAAATCCGCGGCGAGATCTATTTGCCGAAAAAAGAATTCGTCCGCATCAACGCCGAGCGCGACGAAGCCGGGCTGCCCGCCTTCGCGAACCCCCGCAACACCGCCGCCGGCTCGCTGAAGCAACTCGACTCCCGCCTCGTCGCCAACCGCGGTTTGAACGCCGTCTTCTACGGCTTCGGCCTGCTCGACGGCGACGATCCCGCCACGCAGGGCGAGTTCATGACCTGGCTCGAAAAATGGGGCCTGCCCACCAGCCGCTGGCATCGCCTTGCCACGACCGTCGACGAGGCGCTCGCCGCGATTCGCGCGCTGGGCGCCGTGCGGCACGATTTCGAGTTCGAGACGGACGGAGCCGTGCTGAAGGCCGACCGCCTCGACCAGCAGCGCGCCGTCGGTTCGACGAGCAAGGCGCCGCGCTGGGCCATGGCCTACAAATACGAGGCCGAGCGCGCCCAGACGAAGCTGCGCGACATCACCGTGCAGGTCGGGCGCACGGGCGTGCTCACGCCGGTCGCGGAGCTCGAGCCGGTATTCGTCAGCGGCAGCACCGTCGCCCGCGCCACGCTGCATAACGAGGAGGAGGTCGCCCGCAAGGACATCCGCATCGGCGACACGGTCCGCATCGAAAAAGCCGGCGAGGTCATCCCCGCCGTCGTCGGCGTTCGCGCGGATCTCCGCGACGGCACCGAGCGTATTTTCCAGATGCCCGCGCGCTGCCCGGCGTGCGGCGAACCGGTCGCGCGCGAGGAGGGGTTCGTCGCCGTGCGGTGCGTGAATCTTCACTGCCCCGCGCAAGTCACTCGGCTGCTCGAGCATTTCGCCATGCGCGCCGCGCTCGACATCGAAGGCCTCGGCGACAAGGTCGCGCTCAAACTCGTCGAACGCGGCATGGTCCGTTCCCCGCTCGATCTTTTCGACCTCACGCTCGCCGACCTCGCCCCGCTGAACCTCGGCACCGACGAGGATCCGCGCACCTTCGGGGAAAAAAACGCGCAGAAACTCCTCCGCGCTCTCGAGCGCGCAAAAACGCTGCCGCTCGGCCGCTGGCTCCACGCGCTCGCGATCCCGGAAGTCGGCGCCGTCACCGCGCGCGACATCGCCAAGTCGCACGCGGATTTTTCCGCCGTCGTCGATTCCGCAATCCTTCGCGACATCGTCTCGCTCGCCGATCTCCATGAAGAAATCGCCGCCTCCAATCCCGCCGCCCGCGCCGGCGGCGAACGCACGAAGGAAGATCGCGAGGCCGCCAAACCCGCCTGGGAAGCCTTGAAACAACGCGCCGACGCCCTCGGGGAAAAATTGATCGCAGCCGGCGCAGCCAAAAAATCCAAGGCGCAGAAGAGCCACCCGCGCGACGTCTCCACCGCGATCGGCCCCGTGGCGGCGCGGGCCGCGCTGGGCTGGTTCGCCAACGAAGAAGGCCGGGAGACGCTGCGGCGCATCGAGAAACACGGCATTCGGCCCGAGTCGGAGATCACGGCGGCCGCGAGCTCCGGAGACAGCGCGATCGCGGGCAAAACGTTCGTCATCACCGGCACGCTGAGCGCGCCGCGGCCGGAATTTGCCGAGCGCATCCAGCAGCTCGGCGGCAAGGTCGCCGGCGCGGTCAGCAAATCCACGCACTACCTTCTCGCGGGCGACGAAGCCGGATCGAAGCTCGAAAAGGCGCGCGAACTCGGCGTCCCGATTCTCGACGAGCGGGGCTTCATCGCATTGATCTCCTCGGCCAAGCCGGAAAATCTCGATCTTCCGCTCTGAATCCGCGAAATGAGGACGCCGTGAATCCCAGCCTGCGCGACCTCTACGACCGATACGTGATGCCCACCTACGGGCGCTTCGATCTCACGATCGAGCGCGGCGTGGGCGGCCGCGTGTGGACCGACGAGGGCCGGGAGCTCCTCGACTTCGGCGCCGGCATCGCCGTCTGCTCCCTCGGCCACGCGCATCCCCGAGTCACCGCGGCGATCTCCGCCCAGGCGGCGAAGCTCGTCCACACCTCGAACCTTTATCGCACCCGCCCGCAGGCCCTCCTCGCCGAGCGGCTCTCGCGGCTCATCGGGCTCGAGGGCAAGACCTTCTTCTGCAACAGCGGCGCCGAGGCCAACGAAGGCCTCATCAAGCTCGCGCGGAAATTCGGCGCCGCCACCGGCCGTCACGAAATCCTCACCTTCGAGAATTCCTTCCACGGCCGCACGATGGCCGGCATTTCCGCCACCGGGCAGGACAAGGTGAAGGCCGGCTTCGCGCCGCTGCTCGAGGGCTTCACGCATCTGCCCCACAACGACCTCGCCGCCGTGCGCGCCGCCGTGGGCGAAAAAACCGTCGCGATCCTCCTCGAGCCGATCCAGGGCGAGGGCGGCATCCACCCCGCCACGCCGGAGTTCCTCCGCGGCCTGCGGGAAATCTGCGACGCGCGCGACCTGCTGCTCCTCTTCGACGAGATCCAATGCGGCCTCGGGCGCACGGGCGACTGGCGCGGCTGGAAAAGCATCGCGCCCGAGGGCGTCGAACCCGACGGCGTCAGCTGGGCCAAGGGCATCGCGAACGGCTTCCCGCTCGGCGCATTCTGGGCGCGTCATCGCGCGCTCGACGACCGCGGCCCGCTCTGCGACCTGCTCGGCCCCGGCACGCACGGCACGACCTACGGCGGGAACCCCGTGGCCTGCGCCGCGGCCCTCGCCGTGCTCGACGAGATCGAGGAACAAAGACTGCTCGCCCACGCCACCGAGACCGGCGCCTATTTTGTCGAAAAGCTCCGCGCGCTCGGCTCCCCGCTCGTCCGCGAAGTCCGCGCCCTCGGCCTGATGATCGGCCTCGAGCTCGTCGCGGATTTCAAGGAACGGCTCGGCGTCGAGGATGGCCGCCCGCCCTCGCTCGCGCTCACCGTCCTGCTCCTGCACGCCGGCCTGCTCGTCATCCCGGCCGGCGAGCGCACGATCCGCTTCCTCCCGCCGCTCAACGTGACGCGGGAGGAAATCGACGCCGCCGTCGCGATCCTCGCGGGCCTTCTTTGCCGCTGATGGCGGGAGCCGCTTCGTCGGTTCCGTGACGAAAAAACAGGCACCGACGAAGCGTCGCCCTCCAGGGTGGAAAGCTTGCGCCGGGGCGCACCGGGAACTAGAAACGCCGCGTGAGACACCTGCTTTCCATCGAGTCGCTTTCGCGCGGCGAGATCCTCGGGATCCTCGACGCCGCCGCCGGGATGAAGGATTCCCGCGGTCGGCACGAGACCCATCCGCTGCGCCACCAATGCTGGGCGATCATCTTCGCGAAGAGCTCCACGCGCACCCGCGTAAGCTTCGAGGTCGGCATCCGCGAACTCGGCGGCGACCCGATGTTTCTCTCCGCGAACGACATCCAGCTCGGTCGGGGCGAGCCGATCAAGGACACCGCCCGGGTGATGGGCCGCATGCTGCACGGCGCGGTGATCCGCACGTTCGCGCAGGAGGACGTCGAGGACTTTGCCCGCTTCAGCGGCATTCCCACGATCAACGCGCTCACCGACGAGGAGCATCCCTGCCAGATCCTGGCGGATCTTTTCACGATCCGCGAAAAGCGCGGCCACCTCGAGGATTTGACCGTCTGCTTCGTCGGCGACGGCGACTGCAACGTGCCCCGCTCGTGGATCTGGGCCGCCTCGAAGCTCGGGTTCGAGCTGCGCATCGCCGCGCCCACGCATTTCCAGCCCCCCGCGGATTTGCTGGCCCGGGCGGGCGGAAAAATCGCCGTGACCACCGGTCTGAAGGACGCCGCCGCCGGGGCCGACGTGCTCTACACCGACGTCTGGGTGAGCATGGGCAAGGAGGACGAAGCCGCCTACCGCCTCGCGCAGCTGGGCGGTTACCAGATCAACGACGAGCTCGTCGCCGTCGCCAAGTCAGGCGCGCTCGTCATGCATTGCCTGCCCGCCTATCGCGGCAAGGAAATCACCGACGCCACGCTCGAGGCGCACGCGGACACGATCTTCCAGCAGGCCGAAAATCGCCTGCACGTGCAGAAAGCCGTCCTGGCCGCGCTCGAGCGCTGAGCGCCGCGCAAAAACCCCAACTTTGGACTTGATGCGCCGACAAAACCGGACACTCTCTTCCTTCCACCAATTTCCGGCCATGAGCGTAATCGCCACCATTGAAAACGAGCAGTTGAAGAAAGACGTCGCGAGCTTCGCCGTCGGCGACACCGTGAAGGTTCACACCCGCGTCATCGAAGGCGACAAGGAGCGCATCCAGATCTACGCCGGCATCGTGATCGGCCGCAAGGGCGTCGGCATCAACGCGAACTTCACCGTCCGCCGCGTGAGCTCGGGCGTCGGCGTCGAACGCGTGTTTCCCCTCAATTCCCCCCGCATCGCGAAGATCGAGGTCGAGCGCAAGGGCTCGGTCCGCCGCGCGAAGCTGAATTATCTTCGCGACCGCAAGGGCAAGTCCGCCATCACGGTCAAGGAAAAGAACGATCGCGCCTAGGCGGCCCCTTCGCGCATGCCCTGTTCGCTCAAGCACGAGCGTCAGCTGCACGCCGACGGGATTTTTCCCATTGCCGGGATCGACGAGGCCGGCCGCGGCCCGTTGGCCGGTCCGGTCGTTGCCGCCGCCGTCATCCTGCCGCTCGGCTACAAACGCCGCGGCCTCGACGATTCGAAGCGGCTGGGCGCGCCCGCCCGGGACGAGCAATATGCCCGGCTCACCGGCGACCGCGCGGTCGTCTGGGCGATCGGCGTGTGCGAGACCGACGCCATCGACCGCCTGAACATCCTTCGCGCCACGCACCACGCCATGCGGGAAGCCGTCGCCTCCCTCGCGACCGTCGTCGCCCACGCGCTCGTCGATGGTCTGCCGGTGCGCCCGTTTCCCGTCGCCCACACCGCGCTCGTCGGCGGCGACGGCATCAGCCTGAGCATCGCCGCGGCCAGCGTGATCGCGAAGGTCACCCGCGACCGCATCATGCGCGCCCACGCGGCCGCCTGGCCGGAATACGGCTTCGAGCGGCACAAAGGCTATGCAACCGCCGCGCACCTCGCTAGCCTCCGGCGCCATGGGCCCTGCCCCATTCATCGCCGCAGTTTCTCGCCGGTGGCGCAGCTTGCGCTCGCGCTCGATTGAGCGGCTTTTGTCTTTTCGCCGCGCGGAGGCTCCGCATCTGGCCCTCGGCCGGCGCGGAGAAAAGCTCGCCGCGAACCATCTCCGACGCGCCGGTTACAAGGTGCTGTACCGGAATTTTCGCGGCGCGAAGGGGGGCGAGATCGACCTCGTCTGCCGCCACGGCGAGGCGCTCGTTTTCGTCGAGGTGAAAACCCGGAGCGACGAGACGTTCGGCCGCCCCAGCGTGGCGGTCGACAGCCGGAAACGCCGCCGCATCGTCAAGGGCGCGATGGCCTGGCTGCGCATGCTGGACCTGCCCGACCTGACGTTTCGATTCGACGTGGTCGAGGTCGTCATGACCGGGCGGCCGGAAATCCGCGTGATCGAAAACGCCTTCGGCCTTCCGTCGAACTACTATTACTAGGCAGACGGTTTGATAATTCCGGCTCGACCCATAAAAGGCCTCGTCGCCACACGGCGACGGAGCGCGTGGCGACAAGGACGCCGCGTAGGAGCTCGGCCGTTGTAGCCGCCCCGCTCCGTCGGGGCGCCTGCTCGCGGGTGCATCGCGCAACCTCGCGCCACACGGCGACGGAGCGCCGTGGC
>CAXTSM010000004.1:80776-109353 GCA_964247025.1 uncultured Chthoniobacterales bacterium | reverse complement strand
ACGGCGACGGAGCGCCGTGGCGACAAGGAGGCCCGCGCAAGAGCTTGGCCGTTGTCGCCGCCCCGCTCCGTCGGGGCGCCTGCTCGCGGGTGCATCGCGCAACCTCGCGCCACACGGCGACGGAGCGCCGTGGCGACAAGGAGGCCCGCGCAAGAGCTTGGCCGTTGTAGCCGCCCCGCTCCGTCGGGGCGCCGGCTCGCGGCCGCATCATCTGAATGTCGATCCGGCCCAGCGTCATCACCGCGGAGCGTCCGGCTTTGACGCGAATCACGATTTCCCCTATCGCTAATCGATGCAGCTCTCCATGCGCACCGATTACGCGTTGCGCGCCCTTTTTACCCTCGTCGAACATTTTGGCGGCCAGCCGATTCCCATCGCGGAGCTGGCGCGGCGAAACGATGTCCCCAAGCGCTTCCTCGAGCACATCATGCTCGACCTCAAAGAGCGGAGCTGGGTCACGAGCACGGCCGGAAAAAGGGGCGGCTACGTCCTCGCCCGCCACCCGACGCGCATCACCATGGGCGAGGTGGTCCGCCACTTCGACGGCTACCTCGCCCCGCTGGCGTGCGTGTCCGTGACCGATTACAAACGGTGCTCGCAGGAGCCCGTCTGCCGATTTCGCCGCGTCATGCTGGAATCGCGAAACCTCGTCGCCCGTCTCATGGACGACACCACGCTCGCCGACGTCATGCAGGGTCGCCCGGTGACGGACCGGGAAGTTTCCGCCCTGCAGGGAATCGACGGCGACGGCATATAACGCGTTGACTATAAATGATATGACATGTTCGTCGTCTGAATAACGACCATTGCAATCGTTTTTCGTTGACCATCCGATTCGAGCCGCTAATTTTTTCGAACGCCAACCCATCCTCGATTTTATGAAAACCCTTCTGTTCGCGGCGACCGCCACCCTCGGAGCCGCCGCTTTCCTCGCCAGCGCGGCGGCGCAGACCACGATTCTCAATGTCTCCTACGATCCGACCCGCGAGCTTTACGCCGAATACAACGTCGCCTTCGCGAAACATTGGAAGCAAAAGACCGGCGAGGAGGTCAAGGTGGACGCCTCCCACGGAGGCTCCGGCAAGCAGGCCCGCGCCGTCATCGACGGTTTACCGGCCGACGTGGTGACGCTGGCGCTCGCCTACGATGTCGATTCGCTCGCCACCAAGGGCAAACTCATCCCCGGGGATTGGCAGAAGCGCCTGCCGCACAATAGCTCGCCCTACACCTCGACGATCGTTTTCCTCGTCCGCAAGGGCAATCCCAAGGGCATCAAGGATTGGCCGGATCTCGTGAAGGAGGGCGTGGAAGTCATCACGCCGAACCCCAAGACCTCCGGCGGCGCCCGCTGGAACTATCTCGCCGCCTGGGCCGATGCCGCGAAGCGCAACGGAGGCGACCAGGCGAAGGCGCTGGAATTCATCGCGGCGCTCTTCAAGCACGTGCCCGTGCTGGACTCCGGCGCCCGCGGCTCGACCGTCACCTTCACCGAGCGCGGCCTCGGCGACGTCCTGCTGGCCTGGGAAAACGAAGCCTACCTCGCCCTCAAGGAAAAGCCCGATCAGTTCGAGATCGTGACGCCGCCGCTCAGCATCCTCGCCGAGCCACCCGTCACCTGGGTCGACAAGGTCGTGCAGAAACGGGGCACCGAGGCGCTCGCCAAGGAATACCTCGAATACCTCTACAGCGACGAAGGCCAGGACATCGCGGGCAAGAATTTCTACCGCCCCGTCGGCGAAGCCGCGAAAAAGAAATACGCCGGGCAGTTCGCCGCGACCGAGCTCGTCACGATCGACGGCGCCTTCGGCGGTTGGACGAAAGCCCAGGCGACGCACTTCGCCGACGGCGGGACCTTCGACCAAATCTACCGGCCCACCGGCAACTAGCCCATCGCCATGGCCCTCTTCGACAACGTCGTCGCGACCGTCGGTCGCACCCCGCTGATCAAGCTCAACCGCATTGCCGCCGGCTCCCCGGCGACGATCGCGGTGAAGGGAGAATTCTTCAACCCGCTCGGCAGCGTGAAGGATCGCATCGGCGCCGCGATGATCGCCGCCGCGGAAAAGGACGGCCGGCTCACCCCCGGCACGACGATCATCGAGCCGACCTCCGGGAACACCGGGATCGCGCTCGCGTTCGTCGCCGCCGCGAAGGGTTATCCGCTCATCCTCACGATGCCGGAGAGCATGAGCCTCGAGCGCCGCACCCTGCTCGCCCTGCTCGGCGCAAAACTCGTCCTCACGCCCGCCGCGGAAGGCATGAAGGGCGCCATCGCCCGCGCGGAGCAGCTCCACGCCGAGCTCGAGCGCTCGTGGATTCCGCAGCAGTTCAACAACCCCGCCAATCCCGAGGCGCATCGCCGCACCACCGCGGAAGAAATCTGGGCCGACACCGACGGCCGCGTGGACGCCCTCGTCTCCGCCGTCGGCACGGGCGGCACGATCACCGGCGTGTCCGAGGTGCTGAAATCCCGCAAGCCGGGGTTCGCCGCCATCGCCGTCGAGCCGAAGGACTCGCCCGTGATTTCGCAGACCCGGCGCGGCGAGCCGCTCAAGCCCGGGCCGCACAAGATCCAGGGCACCGGCGCGGGCTTCGTGCCGAACAATCTCAACGTCGGCATCCTCGACGACGTCATCACGGTGAGCAACGAGGACGCCATCGCGACCGCCCAGCAACTCGCCGTGGAAGAAGGCATCCTCGCCGGCATTTCCACCGGCGCGAACGTCTGGGCCGCCCTTCAATTGGCGCGGCGGCCGGAGTTCGCCGGGAAATTGATCGTCACCGTCGGCTGCAGCACCGGCGAGCGTTATCTCAGCACCGCCCTCGCCGACAAAGCAAAGCAAGAACTCCTCGCGGAACAACCGAACTGACCCCAAAAAAATGGAGCGCGGCGCTTCGTCGCCGCCCTCCGCCGAGAAGGGGCGCGGCAAAGCGCGTCCCTCCTGATTGATCGATGAAAATGATTTTGCTCCTGCTCGCGGGCGCCGCGGTGGCCCACGCCGCGCCGGCGACGTTGTTGAACGTCTCCTACGACGTCACGCGGGAATTTTACCGCGACTACGACGACGCCTTCGCGAAGCATTGGCCCTCGCCGGTGACCATCGAGCAGTCGCACGCCGGCTCGAGCAAGCAGGCCCGGGCCGTGCTCGACGGGCTCCAGGCCGACGTCGTGACGATGAACCAGGCGACCGACATCCAGCTGCTCGCGGACGCCGGCCTCGTCGCGGAGGACTGGAGCACCCGCCTCCCCGATCACGCCGCGCCCTACACGTCGACCATCGTTTTTCTCGTCCGCAAGGGAAACCCCAAGGCAGTCAAGGATTGGGGCGATCTCGCCAAACCGGGCACGCAGATCATCGTCGCAAACCCGAAAACCTCGGGCAACGGCCGCTACGCCTTCCTCGCCGCCTGGGCCGCGGCGAAGACCGCAAAAGGCGGCGACGACGCAAAGGCGCGCGAATTCGTCGCCACGCTCTTCAAGAACGCGCCGCTGCTTCCGACCGGCGGCCGCGACGCCACCACCGCCTTCGTGCAGCGCGGCCTCGGCGACGTCCTGCTCACCTTCGAGAGCGAGGCGCTGCAGATCGCGAAAGTCTTCAGCCCGGGAGACTACGAGGTCGTCACGCCCAGCTCGAGCATTCTCGCCGAAGCGCCGGTGAGCGTCATCGACCGCGTCGTGGACCAACGCGGCACCCGCGAGCTCGCCACGGAATATCTGCGCTACCTCTGGTCCGACGAAGGCCAGCGGATCGCGGTGAAATATTTCCTGCGCCCGCGCTCGCCGGCGCTGCTCGAGGCGAACGCCGCGATCTTTCCTTCGGTCACGCTCCACCCCGTCGAGGAAATCTTCGGCGACTGGGACGCGGCGCAAAAAAACTTCAAGGACGGCGGCGTCTTCGACGCCATCTACGAACCGGCCAAACCCTGATCGCCAACATGATCGTGAAGCCCGACTCCCGCCCATCCCGCCGCCTCCGCGAACGCCGCAGCGTCCGCGAGGCCATTCGCCCGATCGAGGAACTCGCCCACGGATCGCCGCATCTTTTCACGACGCACCTCGAGCTCACCGGCCCGCTCGGCGAGCGCGTGACGCTGCCGCGATTTCTTTTCACCGGCCCCGGCTCGTCCGGCGCAAGCTTCCTGCGCCTCGGCATCTTCGGCGGCATCCATGGCGACGAGGAGGCCAGCGTGCTGGGCGCCATCTCGTTCCTGGAAGCCGTCCACCGCGACCCCGAGCTCGCCCGCGGCTACGAGCTTTTCGTCTACCCGGTCTGCAATCCCACCGGCTACTCCGACGACACGCGCTGGTCGCGCCACGGCGTCGACCTGAACCGGCAATTCTGGCGCGAGTCCGCCGAGCCCGAGGTCGTGCTGCTCGAGCGCCAGCTCGTGAACCTCTCTTTCGACGGACTCGTCGCCCTGCACGCCGACGACACGAGCGCCGGGCTCTACGGCTTCGTGAAGGGCCACGAGCTCACCCGCCACGTGCTCGAGCCCGCGCTCGCCCGCGCGTCGGCCGTGCTGCCGCGGAACTTCGACAAGAGCATCGACAATTTCCAGGCCAACGAAGGCATCATCGACGCCGGTTATCCCGGCGTGCTCGGCGCGCCGCCGGCCCAGCACCCGCGGCCCCTGGAGATCGTGTTCGAAACACCGCAGCTCGCGCCGCTCGACCGGCAGATCGAGGCGCACCGCCTCGCGCTCGAGGAAATTCTCCTTCGCTTCCGCGCAACCATTTCCGAGGCTCAATCCATCTAGTGCGCAAACGTTTTGTTCTTCCCGGCTTCGGCCTGACGCTGGGGTACACGCTCGTGTATCTCAGCCTCGTCGTGCTCATCCCGCTCAGCGCGCTTTTCGTGAAGACCCAGGCCGGCGGGTGGGAGCACTTCTGGCGGGCCGTCTCCAGCCCGCAGGTCGTCGCGACCTACAAGGTGAGCTTCGGCCTCTC
Source organism: uncultured Chthoniobacterales bacterium (assembly GCA_964247025.1). Classification (GTDB taxonomy): domain Bacteria; phylum Verrucomicrobiota; class Verrucomicrobiia; order Chthoniobacterales; family JAATET01; genus JAATET01. The sequence continues at coordinate 104,405 of CAXTSM010000004.1, read as the reverse complement.
GCTCGTCGCCGCACTCGTCAACTGCGTCTTCGGCGTGCTCGCCGCGTGGGTCCTCGTCCGTTACCGGTTCCCCGGCCGGCGGCTGCTCGACGCCATCGTCGACCTGCCCTTTGCCCTCCCCACGGCCGTGGCCGGCATCGCGCTCACCACCCTTTACGGCCCGAACGAATGGATCGGCAAATGGTTCGCCTATCGCGAGCCGCTCGGCGCCCTGTTCAGCCCCCACTCCCCGCTCGGCGCGTGGCTCGCCACGCAGGATTGGGCGAGACCCTACCTTGGCCCCGCCGGCGTGCGGATCGCCTTCACCCAGCTCGGCGTGCTCATCGCGCTCACGTTCATCGGACTGCCGTTCGTCGTCCGCACCGTGCAGCCCGTCATCCAGGACCTCGCGATGGACGTCGAGGAGGCCGCGGCGTGCCTCGGCGCAACCCGGCTCCAGACCCTGCGCCGCGTGGTCCTGCCGGGCCTGCTTCCCTCGATCTTCACGGGCGTGACCCTCGCCTACGGCCGCGCCGTCGGCGAATACGGCTCCGTGGTTTTCATCGCCGGCAACCTCCCCTTCAAAACCGAGATCACGCCGGTCCGCATCATCGCGAACCTCGACAACTACGACTACGCGGCCGCCGCCGCCATCGGCTTCGTCATGCTCATCGCGTCCTTCGTGATCCTGCTCGTCAGCAATGGCCTGCAGGCCTGGGACAACGCCCGGAAAGGGGTCGTCTAAATGGCCGGCGCCACCGCTTTCCCGACCGCGGTCCACCCGTCGCGCCCCATCCGCGCCACCGCGGAGCCGGTCCTCGTGCGCGTGATTTTGATCGGCGTCGTCTTCGTCTTTTTCGCGCTGTTTCTGCTCCTTCCGCTCGCCGTCGTTTTCAAGGAAGCCTTCGCCAAGGGCATCCCCGCCTTTTTCGCGATTTTTCAGGATCGAGAAACGCTCGCCGCGGTGAAGCTCACGCTCTTCGTCACCGCCTTCGCCCTTCCGTTGAACACCCTCTTCGGCCTCGCCGCCGCCTGGAGCCTCACGCGGTTTCAATTCCGCGGCCGCTCCATCCTCATCACGCTCATCGACCTTCCCCTGTGGATCTCGCCGGTCGTCGCCGGTCTCGCCTACGTGCTGGTCTTCGGCCTCAACGGCTGGTTCGGCGAATGGTTCGCCGCCCACGGCCTGCAGATCATCTTCAACACGCCCGGCATGGTGCTCGTGACGATCTTCGTGACGTTCCCCTTCATCGCGCGCGGCCTCATTCCGCTCATGCAGGCCCAGGGCACGAAGGAGGAGGAGGCCGCCCTCAGCCTCGGCGCGAACGGCTGGCAGATCTTCTGGCGCGTGACCCTGCCCAAGATCAAGTGGGGCCTCCTCTACGGCATCATCCTCTGCAACGCCCGCGCGATGGGCGAGTTCGGCGCCGTCTCGGTTGTCTCCGCCCACATCCGCGGCAAGACGAACACCATGCCGCTCCAGATCGGCGCGCTCTACGAGGACTACAAAATCTCCGCCGCGTTCGCCGTGGCCTCCGTGCTTTGCATCCTTGCCTTGATCACGCTCGTGATTAAAACCTACGCCGAGTGGCGGGCCGAACAGCAGCTGGCCGAGGCCGCCCGCACTTCCGACATCCCCATGACCCGATGAGCATCGAAGTCCGCGACATCACGAAAAAATACTCCCGGTTTCCGGCCCTCGATCACGTCAGCCTCAAGATCGAGACCGGCGAACTCATCGCGTTGCTCGGCCCCAGCGGCTCCGGGAAAACCACCCTCCTGCGCACCATCGCCGGACTGGAATTTCCCGACGATTCCGCCAGCAAGGTGCTTTTCGACGACGTCGACGTCACCTCGCTTAGCGCCTACCGCCGCCGCGCCGGCTTCGTTTTCCAGCATTACGCGCTGTTCGGCCACCTCAGCGTCTTCGAGAACGTCGCCTTCGGCCTGCGCGTGATGAAAAGCGCCCGGCGTCCGGCCAAGGCCGAGATCGATTCCCGCGTGCTCGGCCTGCTCGACGCCGTGCAGCTCGGCGGCTTCGAGAAACGCCTGCCCAGCCAACTCTCCGGCGGCCAGCGCCAGCGGGTCGCCTTCGCCCGCGCCCTCGCCATCGAGCCACAGGTCCTCCTCCTCGACGAACCCTTCGGCGCGCTCGACACGAAAGTCCGCAAGGAACTCCGCCGCTGGCTCCGTGAGTTCCAGGACCGCATCAAACTCACCACGCTCTTCGTCACCCACGATCAGGACGAAGCCTTCGAGGTCGCCGATCGCGTCGTCCTCATCGACAAGGGCCACATCCAGCAAATCGGCTCCCCCACCGAGGTCCGCGCCCGGCCCGCCAATCGTTTCGTGGCGGAATTTCTCGACCTCCCCGGGCCGGACAACGCCTCCGACCGCGCGGAGTTCTCCCCGCTTCCCGTTTGATTTTTTCCCGAAACGACTTCCCTCGCCCTGAATAACGACCAAATAACTCGCTATATCTCATGAGCCCATTTCCCTCGGCGACCGATTCGCCCGACGAGCGCACGATCCTTCCGACCGAAGACACGTGGCTGGAGATCGTCGAGCGCCAGGTCCGCTCGCTCAAGTTCGGCTCCGTGCACATCACGATCCACGAGGGCCGCGTCGTGCAGGTCGAGACCTGCGTCCGCGTGCGTTTCGACAAGCCGCAGTGATCGCCATCGTCGGAGGCGGCGCGAGCGGCGCGCTGGTCGCGGCGCAGATCGGCCTGCAGGCCCGGGTGCCGTGTCGCGTGGTGCTCTTCGATCCCGCCGACAATCTGGGCAAGGGCCTCGCCTACGGCACGCGCGATCTCACGCATCTCCTCAACGTCCCGGCCGAGAAAATCAGCGCGCTGCCCGACCAGCCCGCCCATTTTCTCGATTGGCTGAACCGCGCCGGCAACGTCGTTTCCCTGCTCCACGAATCACGCTTCGAGGCCGGGGATTTTGCGCCTCGCGCCATCTATGGCTGCTATCTGGCCGCCCTCGTCGAGGAAATCTATTCCCATCCCGACTGCCGGGCCACGCTCGACATCCGCGCCAGCCGCGCCGTCGATTTCATCCCGACGGCGCGCGGCGGCACCGTCGTCACGAGCGACGGCGACACCGAGGACGTCTCGCACGTCGTGCTCTCGTTGGGCAACCTCCCCCCGCGCGATCCGCTTCCCGGTCGTCATCCCTTTTTCCGCCGCCCGCGCTACGTGCCTCTCGTCTGGAAGCGGGACGCGATGCTCGCGCCACCCGACGCGGACGTCCTTCTCGTCGGCACCGGCCTCACGGCCGTGGACGTCATCCTCGCCCTCGAAGCCGCCGGCCATCGCGGAAAATATTTCGTCACCTCCCGGGGCGGCCGCTGGCCCCAAGCCCACGCTTCCACCCCGCCGCGGCCTGATTTCCTGGCCGGCCGACCGCTGCCCGCGAAGATTCGCGACCTCACGCGCGTGGTGCGCGGCGAGATCGCCGCGGCCGGGGGCGACTGGCGGGCGGTGCTCGACGCGATGCGCCCCCGCACCCAGGCGCTCTGGAAAAATCTGCCGCTCGACGAGCGCCGCCGCTTCCTCCGCCACGTGCGGCCATTCTGGGAATCCCATCGCCACCGCATGCCGCCCGGCGCCGCGGCCGCGCTCGACCGGCTGCGCGCCGAGGGCCGCCTGGAGCTGATCCCCGGGCGATTGCGGGATTTTGTGGAAACCGACGCCGGCGTGACCGCGGTGCTTTCCCCCAAGCGGTCGGGCGCACCCCGCCAGCTTTTCGTCCAAAAAGTTTTCAACTGCATCGGGCCGGAATCGAACTTCCGCCAGCACTTCAACGACCCCCTGCTCATCAATCTTCTCGCGCGCGGCGTGCTGCACCCGGACCCCCTTTTTCTCGGTCTGGAGGCAACGGAAAACTTCGAACCCATCGGCACGAAGGAACGCGTGTTCGAGCAGATCTCGCTCATCGGTCCCCCGCTGCGCGGCATGCTCTGGGAGACGACGGCGATCCCGGAGATCCGGACGCAGGCCGCGCAGATCGCGAAGCACGCGCTGCGCCATTTCCTGAACCCCGCCTGGGAGATCTAAGCCTTCTCGAGAACTTCCGCCACCGCCCTCGGCCCCGCGGCCGGCACCAGCACGTATTGCATGCCCGCCGCGTTGGCGCACTCCACGCCGGTCGGGCTGTCCTCGAACACCAGGCAATCCTCCGGCGTCACGCCCATCCGCCGGGCCGCCTCCAGGAACGGATCCGGCGCCGGCTTGCCGTTCACCACGTCCTCCATCGCCACGACCGTGTCGAAATAATGCGTCAACCCCAGCGCGTCCAGCGTCTTCAGGACGATCTCGCGATGCCCGCCGCTGGCGACCGCCATCGGCGCCTTTCCGTGGAACTCCTTCACCAGCGCGACCACCGGCTCGATCGGCAGCACCTCGTCAATCAGCTCCATGAAATACCGCTCCTTGATCCGCGGCGCCTCCACCATGTCGAGCGACAGGCCGAACATCTCGTTGAGCGACTCGACGATCGCCGTCGTCGGCCGGCCGCCCCAGGCATAGAACAAGTCCTCGGGAAACGTCCCGCCCAGCTCGTTCATCGCCCGGGTCCACGCCTTGAAATGCGCCGGCATCGTGTCCGCCACCGTGCCGTCGCAATCGAAGATGTAGGCCTTGAACGGATGGTCGGGCAGAACGAGGCGGAACGTCGGCGAATCGGGCATGGGCGCGACCGTAACGCTCACGAAACCGTTTGACGAAGCGAAACTTCTTCCCCACTCTCCTCGGCTCCTTCTCACGCCATGCGCCACACTCTCTCCGTCCTCGTCGAAAACAAATTTGGCGTGCTCACCCGGGTGGCCGGCATGTTCAGCGGGCGCGGTTTCAACATCGACAGCCTGAACGTCGGCCCGACCCTCGACCCCACCACCTCGCGCATGACGATCGTCGTCCGCGGCGACGACAACGTGCTCGCGCAGGTCACCAAGCAGCTCGACAAGCTCATCGACATCATCGACGTGCAGGACTTCCGCGACGAGGAATACGTCGACCGCGAGCTCGTCCTCCTGCGCGTGAAAGCCGATTCCAAGACCCGCGCCGAGGTGCTTCAGATCTGCGACATCTTCCGCGCGAAGATCATCGACGTGCAGCCCGAACGCCTCTCCATCGAAGTCACCGGCACCGGCGGCAAGATCGATAAATTCCTCCTTCTCATGGAGCGCTTCGGCATCATCGACCTCACCCGCACCGGCAAGGTCGCCCTTTCCCGCACGAACGACTGAGTCCTTTTTCAATCATGCCCGCCAAAATCTACACCGACAAAGACGCCGACCTCAAAGTCCTCAAAGGAAAAACCCTCGCCGTCATCGGCTTCGGCTCGCAGGGCCACGCCCACGCGCTGAACCTCAAGGAATCCGGCGCCAAGGTCATCATCGGCCTCTACGCCAAATCCCCGAGCCGCAAGGTCGCCGCGGACTACGGGTTCGAGGTGCTCGACACCGCCGAAGCCGTGAAGAAGGCCGACGTCATCTTCGTCGCCGTCCCCGACACGAAGATCCCCGCCGTTTACAAGAAGGACATCGAGCCGAACCTCACGAAGGGCAAGACCCTCCTCTTCAGCCACGGCTTCGCGATTCACTTCAAAACCATCGTTCCGCCCAAGGACATCGACGTCATCATGGTCGCGCCGAAGGGCCCCGGCCACATCGTCCGCCGGCAGTTCACCGAGGGCAAAGGCGTGCCCGCGCTCATCGCCATCTACCAGAACCCCAGCAAAGGCGCGAAAAAGATCGCCCTCGCCTGGGCCAAGGGCGTCGGCGGCACTCGCGGCGGCGTCCTCGAAACCAGCTTCAAGGAGGAAACCGAAACCGATCTCTTCGGTGAACAGGCCGTGCTCTGCGGCGGCGCCAGCGCGCTCGTCCAGGCCGGATTCGAAACCCTCGTCGAGGCGGGCTACTCGCCCGAGATGGCCTACTTCGAATGCCTCCACGAATTGAAGCTCATCGTCGACCTCATGAACGAAGCGGGCATCGCCGGCATGCGTTTCTCGATCTCCGAGACCGCCAAATGGGGCGACGTCACCGTCGGGCCCAAGATCGTCGACGCCGGCACCAAGAAGCGCATGAAGCAGGTCCTCAAGGACATCCAAACCGGCAAATTCGCCAAGGGCTGGGTCGCCGAATACGAAGGTGGCTACAAAAATTACGACGCTCTCCTCAAAAAGGGCGCCGAGCACCCGATCGAAAAAACCGGCGAGCGCCTTCGCGGCCTCATGCCGTGGATCAAAAAGCGCAGCATCAAGGGCTCCCAGGCCTCCTACAAGTAGCCCCGCTCGCCCTCTTCGGCAAAGGCGGCGCCTTCCAAGGCGCCGCCTTTTCGTCGCCCCGGAATCCTCTCGCCCGACCGGCGCGCTCCCTGTCGTCCAGCCCATGAAAACACGGTCAGTCGAAAAAATGAACGCCGCCGCCGGCGCTTGACCCGTCTTTTTTGTTGCGACGCGGGCCGCGGAATGAGATGTAGCGCCCGTTCATCGGGCACCATGAGGAGATTCGTCCGGAAAACCTTGAAGGCCACCGCCGCGGGAATGGCTCTCGCCGCGGTCGCGATCCCGACCGCGCGCTCCGAGATCACGCTCACGGACGCGCAGGGTCACAAGGCTACGGTGGAGGTGACCGAGGCGAGTTCCGACACCGTTTCCATTCTCCTGCAAGGCCGCAAATCCTCGGTCAAGATCGCGAACCTGTCCGAAGCATCGCGCGCCGAGGTCGTCGCCTACGCCAAATCCAAGAACGTCTACCGTTCCTGCCCGCCGCTCATCGTGCAGGTCAAGGTGGCCAAGCAGCAGCGCAACGCGGACGGCAGCTGGTATCAAAAAAACGTGAAAGTAAACTCCTCGGTGATCGTCGAAGGGGTCAACAAGCTCATCGGCCTTCCCGCCCTCGAAGCGACCATCGTGATCGTCACCCAGGACACCCGTCAAAAATACGTCAAGCACGTCGAAAAACTGACGGTGGAAATGGTGGACACCATCCCCATCCCCATCGCCAACGTCGGGACCCGCCGGGAACTCGACTTCAAGACCGTGGAACTCACGCTCGATTCCGCGCGGGACGCCACGAACCTCGGCGGCCGGGAATATAAATACTTTGTCTTCGGCCTGCGCGACACCGAGACCAAACAGTTCCTCGACTTCCAGACGAACTGCCCCCCGCTCCAAGCCTACATCACCGCCCATCCCGAGGCTCGGGAGACGCTGCTGTCCGCCCGACGCAACGCTTCTTTCTCGACGGACTTCTCCGAGCGATAAGACAAACCGCCCCGCCGCGGGGGTTTGCGGGTCCATCGGATCAGGAATTTTCCCGATTGACTTCACCGTCGCTCGCCCCACAGCCAGTCGGGATAAGGCTTTGAGGAGCTTCTTCTTGCCCAACGGATGAGCTGAATTCAATGCATTCTCAGGGTTGACTCCGAGTTCGACCTCCCTCTACACTTCCGCCCATCGAGCACGAGCCCGGCGTCGTCTCAAAAACCTGAACCAATGAAAAAACTCACCCTTACCGTCATCCTCGGCGCCTTTGTCGTCGCCACCTCCGCTTTCGCGGGGACCGAATCCAAGTCCTTCAAGGACAAGGTCACCGTCATTCCCGACGAGTGCCGTTTCCGCGACATGGAGTTCCAGCTCGACACCTTCTACACCGGATTCTTCGGCTCGAAGGGCAGCACTCTCACCACCGGTTCCGGCGGTGGCTTCGGCTTGAACTTCTTCTTCGCGAAATATTTCGGCATCGGTTACGAAGCCGCCTGGTATGACAAGAACGGCACCGCCGAGCATCTCCCGCTCGCCGGCAACTTCTTCTTCCGTTACCCGATCTGCGCCCTGAACCTCGCCCCTTACGCGATGGTCGGCGGCGGCGCCGGCTGGGACGGCACCACGATCGGCTACGGCAATGTCGGCGGCGGCGTCGAATACCGCTTCACCAAGAACATCGGCCTCTTCGTTGACGGCCGTTATTTCTACGGTGGTTCCGGCAACGTCGGCAACATCCGCAGCGGCCTTCGTTTCGCGTTCTAAGCGACAAACCGAAAAACAAAAACTTCAAACGCCGTCCCGTTCGCGGGACGGCGTTTTTTTTATCCTCCGATGACGCCTCGTCGCCGCCCGCTCCAACGCGGATGCGACAAAGGCGCATCCCTCCGTCAGGACGATTTCTTCAACGCGTCCCGGATCTCTTCGAGGAGCACCTCGGACCGCGACGGCGGAGTCGGCCCGGACGGCTCGGCGTCCCGCTCCCGCTTGAGGCGATTGACGCCTTTCACGAGCAGAAAGATCGCCGCCGCGACGATGAGAAATTGGATGATCGTATCGAGAAAGTTTCCATACGCGAAGGCCACCCCGGCTTTTCGGGCGTCGTCCAGCGACGCGTAGGATTTCCCGTCCACGCTGATGTAGAGATCGGAAATCGACTTGAGCGAGCCACCGAGCCGCCCGATGGGCGGCATGATGATGTCGGTCACCAGCGAGTTGACGATCCTCCCAAACGCCGCCCCGATGATCACGCCCACCGCGAGGTCGATCACGTTCCCGCGGGCGACGAATTCCTTGAATTCTCGGGCCAGGCTCATGGCATTCTTCCGGTCGGATCCCGTTGCTATCAGGCCCGGTATTTTTTTGCCATGGCTTTTGTCGCCGCGGCGATCTTGTCGCGCAGTCGTTTGGGCTTGAGCACCTCGGCGTGGTCGCCCCAGCTCAGGATCCAATTCTCGAGGTCCGGCGCGACGCTCACGTCCATCGTCAATTCCGCTTCGCCGCGGCGGGTCCGGATCTCCTGCGACGGGTGCCACTTGCGTTCCGCCGCAAGGCGGGCGGCGAATTCGTCGAGGCGCAACACGACCCGTTCGATCGTATCGGTCTGAAAGGCGGAAAAGCTTCCCGAAAACATTTTCGTCACCGAAAAGTCCTTCGGCTTCGCGAAGGTCGCGCCCGTTTCCTCGACGTTTTGCAGGCGCGCGAGCGCAAACGTCCGCACCGCTTCGCGATCCCCGTCGAGGCCGATGAGATACCACTGGTTCGCCAGGCAGCCGAGATGATAAGGCCGCACCCGGCGCGTCTGGGCCGCTCCCTTCTTGAGCGAATGATAGGCGAAACGCACCTCGCGCAGCTTTAACGTGGCTTGCGCCAGCGTCTGGAAAGCGTCCAATTCGGTGACCGCCATCCCTTGCGGCCGAAAGGAAATCGCCTCGGTGAGCTCATGGAGCGCGATGCCGCTTTCTCCTTGCAGACTGGACGCCAGCTTCGAGAACGCGGACTGCAGCGGCCGTTCGAAGGCGGTGCCCCGGTATTGCTCGACGGCTTTCTGCGCGATGAGCAATGCCACGAGCTCCCCGTGGCTGACCTGCACGGTGGGAAAACTCGCCACCGCCTCGGTGTAAAAATACCCGTGCCGCGCCCGGTCATACGCCAGCGGCAGTCCGAGCTGATCGCGCATGAACTCGATGTCTCGCTGGATCGTCTTCGTGGCGACCTCCAGATCCCGCGCGATTTTGAAGCAGTTTGGAAACCGTCCGCCCGCGAGCTCGTTGTGGATCGCCAGCATGCGCGCGAGCGGCGGGCGGGAAAATCGGATCCCGTCCGGGGCCGAAAAACTTTCTGAACTTTTTCTCACCATCGGACGGCCAGTGTCCAATACCGCGGCATAGAGTCAACGCAGGATTATGAAAACAATCAACGACCTGCTGAAATCACTCCGCTCGCAACACAACCCGGTCTACCGGCAGCTCGAGCTGCCGCTTTCGGGCCGCAAGCTGACCCGTCACGAGGAGCGCACCATCCTGCGCCTGCGCCGGCTGCGCGAGCGGCTCGCCACGAGCTAGGGCCCGGAAAAATCAGGACGGACGTGCACGCGCCCGCATGGCGGGGGTCCTCCCGGTTATTTCGATCGGTTGTGGCGACGCCTTGCGACGCCCAGCGTGGCGAGCACCCCGCAACCAAGGAGGAAGACGGTGCTTGGTTCCGGCACGGCCACCGTGTTCCAGGCCGTATTTTCGAGGAAAGTCGCGGAAACATCGCGCACGAGGTGCAGGCTGGCGACCTGGGATTTCGTGGAGAGCCCGACCGGGCTCTGCCCATAGATCTTGGCATAGAAGACCGCCGCGGCAAGATAGTAGCCGTCGTCGTCCCCGTGGTAGTTGTCGTCGGCGAAAAGGTCCGTGAATTTAGGATCCGAGGACGGCAGAAGGCCGCCGGCATTCTGCCAGGCATCGCCGACGGGAGCGACCTGGACCGCCGGGTTGTTCGGATGCGCGGAGTTCAGGGATTTCGCGAGGTTGAAATAATTTTGCCGGAGTTCGCCCTGCATCTCCGCCGTGCTCGCAAAGGAGGTCGGGCTGGACGTCCCCGTGATGTACTGGGTGTTCGCCACCGGTCGGGACCACGTCTCGTAGAGAAGAATTTTTGTCGAGGGGTTGTTCGCGAGCACTTTGTTGTAAAGGCTGTTTCCGAAGGTGTTGAAATCCGCGATGCTATGGGAGCCGTCCACGTAGTGCGTGGGTTCGGTGCTGTAATCCTGCAGGATCACGTAATCCCACAGCTGCGAGCTGATGGCCGAAAGCGTGGTGGAATTGCTGTTGTGATATTCGTAATCGGTTCCGCCGGCCGCGCTCATCATGGTCGTCGGATCGACCTGACCGCCCGCCTGCGCCAGCCGGTCGAAGATCGTCGCCACCGAGGTCGTTCCGTGATCGCCATAGGTGAAGCTGTTCCCGATGAAGAGCACCTTGAGCTGGGCCCTGGCCGTGCCCGCCGAAAGAAGCGGCAGTCCAAAGCATAAAACCAGCAAGCACTTGAGAGACGACAGGTGACGAAGGGGGAAGAGGCGTTTCATGGGGAGGTGAAACACTTCGTTCATCCGCGGGCGAGTTCAAGAAAGATTTGAATCGCCCACTCGGGGAAGCGGCTCGTTTTCGATCTCGCGCCATTTATTTTGCAGCGAGGTTCCTTTGCGCGGCCGGCGGAAACCCATTGACAAAGAACCCGACCGATCAAATATTTCACGCGTTCGTTCCCCCTCGCAGTGTATCGGCATATCCACCGACTCGGCTCGTCGGGCTCAGTTCATCAACCCTAAAAACGGCTTCCCCCATGAAACTTTTTACTTCCCTCTCCTTTTTCGGAATTCTTCCCAAATCTGCCGTCCTTGTTTCCACGGCCCTTCTGGCCGCGGGCTCGGCCGGCGCGCAGGTGCTTTTGGCTCCCACGGGAACGATTTACGAGTCCTCGCAAAACACGACGCGCACGGCGACCAACCTTTTCGCCGGGACGGCGGTGATCGGGCAGGCCCAGCCTAATCTGTCGACCACTGGTTTTTTTGCGGGCCGAGCCGGGGTCAACGGCGACAAATCGCCGATCGTCGCCTTCGACCTGGGCTCGGTCTTCACCGTCACCGGGTTGGGTTACGCTCAAAACGTCCTCGGCAATCCCGGGGGAGCGGACAAGGTCGCGTTCATCGACGTCTATGCCATGGACGCGACGCAATACGATGCATACGTCGCCGCGACGGCTTTTCAGGTCGCTCCCGCGGCAAATTCCGGCGCCACCTCCGGCACCACGATTTCCCTCAGCCCTCCGGGAGCCTTTCTTTCCATGCAAACGGTCTCCGTCACCAACATCAGCGCCGATGGAGTCTTCACGCAATACGATTTTTCCGAGGCCATGACCGGCCAGTATTATGCCGTGCATTTCTTCGGCGTGGCCGCTGGCGCCGGCAGCGGGGGATTTCCGGGCGGCCAGGAGCTTCGGCTCATCTCCGCCGTGCCCGAGCCGTCCACCTGGGCGATGCTGACCGCGGGCGCCGGCCTGCTGGGGATGACGCTGTTCTTTCGTCGCGGGTCCCGGGCGTAGCGATCGGGTTTTCGCGATGCCGCCCGTCTCACGGCGAGCAGGCGTCCGATAAAATCGCGGACTTGGTGAGCGTCAGCTCGGTGCCGCGAAGCTTGGGCTCGAATCTCACCTCGTCGAACGCGGAATGCATGATGCGCACGCCGAGGCCGCCCGGTCGAAAATCGGCGAGATCGCGGCCGCGGATCCGGGCGGGATCGCACGGCGTCCCGTAGTCGCGCAACGTGCAGCGCACGCCGCCGGGAAACCGGTCGATGTGCAGCCGAATGAGCCTCCGCATCGATCCGCCGTAAGCATGGCGAATGATGTTCGTGCACGCTTCGTCCAGCGCGAGCACCATGAGCTCGGCTTCCATCTCCGGGACCCCGATGTCGAGAAGGAAATCGCGCGCCGCCTCGCGCATCCTCGCAAGTTCGCCCGCGTCGGACCGAAATTTGAGCCGCAGATGGTTCATTGAAAATTCGCGACCAGCAGCGTCAGGTCGTCCCGTGGCGCGGTGCCCTCCCGATGCGCCTGCTCGACATCCACGAGATGATCGACGATCGACTGCGCCGAGGCAAATGGCCCGCGCAAGTGGTCGGGCAGGGTCTCGTCGAAGAAGCGGTCCGTGCGCGGATCGCGGGATTCGGTGAGCCCATCCGTGAAGCAAACGAGATGATCCCCGGGCGCAAGCTCGACTTTGCGCTGGCGATAGCTGACATCCGGCAGGACGCCGAGCGGCAGCGCGCCTTCCGTGGCGATTTCCAACGGCTCGGTCTCCGCCCGGACCACGAACGGCCGGCAATGCCCGGCGCTCGCGAGCTCCACCCGGCGCGACTCGGGAATCATCCGCCCCACCAGCAGCGTCACGAACATGCCGCGCACGATCTGGCCGTGCAGCGTGGCATTGAGCGTGGCGAGCGCGTTTGCGGGGCTGGTCGTGGCGCGGAAGACAAACTGCATCGCGCTGAGCGTCTGCGCCATCAGCAGCGAGGCGGGCATGCCTTTTCCCGAGACGTCTCCGATGGCGAAATAAATCTCGTGCGCGCTGCGGGGCAGGACGAAGAAGAAATCCCCGCCCACGTCCGTCGCCGCCTTGTTGTAGCTGGCGAAACGGGCGCCCGCGACCTCGGCCGGGATCGCGCGCGACAGCAACTCCGTCTGGATCTCGGCCGCGATGGCGACATCGCGCTCGATCCGCTCCTGCTCGCGGATGCGTTCGATGGCGCGCAGCTGGTGGATCGCCGTCGCGATCAGGTTCGAATAAGCCTCGAATCCCTCGAGGTCCGCGGGCTCGAAGGCGGTTTTCTCGACCGGGTTGAGAATCTGGAGGACGCCGATGAGCGCGTCGTTCCATTTGAGCGGCGCGCAAAGGATCGAGCGCGTCCGGAAGCCGGTCGCCTGGTCCGCGCCGCGAAAGAAACGAGGATCCGCGTAGGCGTCGGGGATCAACAGGCTCTCGCCGTGCGCGAGCACCCAGCCGGCAATGCCCTGGCCTGATTCCACGCGGATCTTGGGCTGGGAAAATTCCCCTTCGCCGCGCGAGGCGATCACGAGATCGAGGTGGCCGTCCTCCCCTTCGCGCAGAAACAACGAGGCGGCCTCGACGCGCATCACGCGTCGCGCGACTTCCAGCACCGCGCGCAGCAGCTCGTCGTAGTCGGTGATCGAGTTGATGAGTGCGCTCACCTCGACGAGGCCGCGATAAATCTCGAGGGATTTGCGCAACGATGCGATGTCTTCGTCCACGCCACCAACCTCCCAGCGAAGAACCTCGAAATCGAGTGGGAAAATTCGCTGGAAATCCGGGCCGCCTGCGCCAGATTGCCCGCGGTGAAAAAACTCGCGTTTCTCTTCTTTCTCGTCGCCCTCGCCGCCGGACGCGCCCCCGCGACCACGGCCTACGAAGCACTGGGCGTGATCAAGCAAAACCGCGGCGAGGCGATCCTCAAGCAACTCATCCAGGTGCGCGGCGAAACCGGGCAACCCCAGCCGCAGAGCTGGACCATTCTCATGAACGATCCCGCCGCGCGCGCGGGCATCCGTGAATTCATCGTCACCGGCGCCGACATCACCTCCGAGCGCACGCCCCTGCGCGGCTACGCGGCGGAGGGCCGCCTCCCCGCGCTGGACTTCGCCCGGCTGAACCTCGATTCCGACGGCGCCTTCAAGCTCGCCAACCAGCAGGCGAACCGGCTGAAGATCGGTTTTCACACCGTGGAATACACGCTGCGCACGAACGACGCCGATGGCGGGCCGCTCTGGGTGCTGCACCTCTTCGATCACATGGGCGCCCCGGTCGGCACCATGCAGGTCTCCGCGGAAAGCGGTAAGATCGTGCGCGGTCTGCAGCTCGATCCCGACGCGCGCGAGAAACCCGCCGTCGTGACCGTCCCGCCGGGCCCGGCGCCGGCCCCCGTCGTCGAAACGACCGTCACCACGACCGACGACGACGACGAAAACATCCCCACCCACTTCAAGGGGGGCGTGTTCGGCTTCGTGGAAAAGACCTCGAAAAAAGTCGGCCGCGTCGTCAAGCGCGGCACGCTCAACGCGGTCGGCACCGTTCAGGAGACGTTCACCGGCGAACGCACGGTCGGCACCGACGATTGAGTCGATCCCCATGGGCACGATCCTTTGGCTGACGGGCGGGGGATTCGTGCTGCTGTTGACGGAAATGTTCCTGCCGGGCGGCGTGCTCGGGGTGCTGGGGACGCTTGCCCTCCTCGCGGCGGTCGTCGTCGGCTACGTGCAATTCGGCGCGCTTTCCGGCACCGCTCTGCTCGCGGGCATCTCGATCGCCACGCTGGCCGGATTTTGCGGATGGATGGCCATTTTCCCCGCCACCGCGGTGGGCCGTCGCCTCACGCTGGGCCGGTCGCTCGTCCCAGGCGACACGCTGCCGGGCTCCGCGGCGCTCGTCGGGATCGAAGGCGTCGCGCTGACCCCATTGCGCCCGTCTGGAAAAGCCCTGCTCGCGGACCGACGCGTCGACGTGGTCGCCGAGGGCGACTTCATCGAAATCCATGCGCCCGTGATCGTCGTGGCCCGCGAAGGCGCCCGGGTCGTGGTGCGGGGGAAGACCTGAGCCTTCGGTCCGCCGATGACGCCGCATCCGCCGGTGACTCCTCCTCAATCGAGCGGCGACTCGAACTTCACCGTCGAGCCGGCCGGCCCATCCAGGCTTGCGGAGAACGTCGCCGCTGAGCCGATCGAGCCGATCTTCCACAGGAAATCGTTCACGCCCGCGTTCAGTTCCACCGGCAGAATCAGCGGCTGGTCGCTCTCCGCGTCACGAGCCGGCAATGGCAGCAGCCGGCCGTTCAGCCAGATTTTGCGCCCTCCGGTGATCACGACCCGCAGCAATCCCGATCCGGACGTCGGGCTCCGCACCCGCGCCGCCACGTAAAAAACCCCCGCGTCCCGCCAGCCGGCCGTCGCCGCGAGATCAACGATGTTTCCATCGCCGCCGGGAAGCGGCGTCCAGTTCCGCGCAACGTTTGGCGAGCCCTCGAACGCCGCCGCCGCGGGCCGCTGGTCGCGCGTCTCGGGCTCGAAGACCTTTTCGATGTCGGCCCGGTATCTCTTCTTCGGTCCGACTTTTCCAAACGGCCCCACTCCGACCAGCGACGCGGCGGGAAACGGGATGAAACGAAGCCGGCTCAGCGCGTCGGGGGAAAAAGGCCCCGGCAAAGGCGCCGTCGAGGCGGCTTCTGCGTCGGTGCCCGCCACCGCGACCCAACCGAACTTCACCGGCCCGTCCGCCCTGAAAACATGGTTCGCCGGTTCCGCCGCGGCCACCACGACATCGAGCACGTGTTCCCCCGGCGAAAGGTCGTCCGCAAGCATTCGGAACGAATACCCCCGGTGCGTATTCTGCCGGATCTGGAGCGGCGTCCGTCCGTCGACCGAGGCGAAAAAACTGCCCTGCGCCGGATCGACGGGGAACATCAATCCGACCGCCGTTCCACGGAACGGAAAGCGGAGGGCCGCGCCCGGCCGGCCATTTGCGATCAATCCCGGGAACATTCGAAACCTCCACCCGGCCGGCACGTCCTCGGCCGACCACCCCTCGGCGCCGCGCAAGGAAACGAGCCGGGCCTCCGTCCACGGCGGCTTTTCGCCGGGCGACGCCACCCGCGCCGCCGGGCCTCCCGGCGACGCGCGGCGAAGAGCCTCGAGCCGCTGCGCGATGATCTCGGTGTAGAACGCATTTCCGCGATCGTTCGGATGAACCGCGTCGGCCATGAAATCGCCCCACTTGAGATGGTCCGCGTCGATGCGCGCGTGCAGCGCGGCGTCGAGGTCGATTTCGAAAAGATGGTGGCGCTCGGCCACGAGTTGATGACGCTTCTTGTCCAGGCCTTTTTCCTGTCCGGCGATGAGAATGACGATCGCCGGAGGCCGCGGAAGCCGGCGCAAGCGCACCACGAGACTCTCCAGATCGCGGGTGACATCGGCGTCGGGACGATTGGCGTCGTTCACGCAAAATTCGACGAAAACAAGCTGCGGATCATACGCGATCACGTCCGGCTCGAGCCGGAAATTCCCGAGATCGCTGCCCGTTCCGCCCAGTCCGGAATTTTGGACGAAGACCGCGCTGGCCGGGAAAGTCCGGCGAAGCCAATCCTCGATCCAGCCGTGGCCACCTTGCGTGATGGAACCACCCAGAAAAACGACCCGCAACGAGGCGCCGTCGGCCGCGGCGCGCAGCACCTTCGCCACATCGGCTCCTCGCGGATCGGGAGCAACCTTCCGGGCGCATCCCGCAAGCAGGGCCAGCAACAGGCCGAAGGTTAGAATTCTCACGGGAGCTGCCGGGAACGTTACACCCCCGCCTCCGCGCGTGGCAATGACCCGCCTCCGCCCAAGGTCCGCCTCGGAAAAAGCATCGCCCCCGGCGCGGCGCCGCGCTAACGTGCCCGCAACCCGTTTTCCATGCCCATCTCCTCCTTGCTCGTTGCCGGCGTCGTCGGCCTGCTTTTGCTGGTCGTCCTGATCGTCGTGATCGTCCTGATGAATTTTTTCGGCGTCTGGCTGCGCGCGAAAATTGCCGACGCCCCGGTCGGGTTCGCCAAGCTCATCGGCATGCGGCTCCGGCGCGTGCCGGTCGGCCTCATCGTCGACAGCCGCGTCACCGCCGTGAAGGCCGGGCTGCCGCTCGACTCGGACATGCTCGAAGCGCATTACCTCTCGGGCGGCAGCGTGCCCAACGTCGTGCTCGCCCTCATCGCCGCGGACAAGGCCGGCATTCCGCTCGACTTCAACCGCGCCTGCGCCATCGATCTCGCCATCAAGGGCACGAGCAAAACCGTGCTCGAGGCCGTCCGCACGAGCATCAACCCGAAGGTCATCGATTGCCCGAATCCCACCGCCGGCCGCGTCACGATCGACGCCGTGGCCCGCGACGGCATCGGCGTGAAGGTGCGCGCCCGCGTGACCGTGCGCTCGAACCTCGACCGCTTCGTCGGCGGCGCGACCGAGGAGACGATCATCGCCCGCGTCGGCGAGGGCATCGTGACCTCCATCGGCTCGGCTTCGTCGTATAAGGAAGTCCTCGAAAATCCCGACCGCATCTCGAAGACGGTCCTTCAAAAAGGCCTCGATAGCGGCACGGCATTCGAAATTCTCTCCGTCGACATCGCCGACATCGACATCGGCGACAACGTGGGCGCGAAGCTGCAATCCGAGCAGGCCGAGGCCGACAAGGTCGTCGCCCAGGCGAAGGCCGAAATGCGCCGCGCCGCCGCCGTGGCTTCCGAGCAGGAAATGAAGGCCCGCGTGCAGGAAATGCGCGCCAAGGTCGTCGAGGCCGAAGCCCAGGTGCCGCTCGCCATGGCGGAGGCATTCCGGAACGGCAACCTCGGCGTGCTCGACTACCTGCGGATGAAAAACATCCAATCCGACACCCAGATGCGCGAGTCCATCGCGACGCCCGAAAAAAGCGCCGAGCATCCGTTGAAATAATCTTCCGTCCCCTGCCATGGAGCAGTTCGTCATCGTTCTCATCATCGGCGCCATCAGCCTCGTGAAGTGGCTGATGGAGCGCTCCGCCGAGGCCCGGGCGCGGGCGGAAAGCGATGCGCGCGCCGATGAAGAAACGCCCGCTCGGCCAAGAAAGCTGGCTACCCCCTGGGATGCCCCCCGCCCCATCGCCACCCCGCTCCCCGGCGCGGACGCCGCCGCGCGCCGGCTGCGGAAAGCGCTCGGCCTGCCGGAGGAATCCGAGCTTCCGCCGCCCGTTCCGCGCCCCGCGCCGGTGATCGTCCCGGAGCGGCCCCTGCCGTTGCCGCCGATCGGCGCGGATGGGGAGCGACGCCTGCTGACCGAGCCGCCAAGACTGATCTCGCCGGTTCCCCCAAAGATTTCGCCGAGACCCAAACCCGCGCGCGCCGCCCTCGACGAGCTTCTCCGCTCCCGGGATGGACTCCGGAAGGCCATTCTCGCGCAGGAAATCCTCGGGACGCCCAAGGGACTGGTTTTTTGATTGGCGCGGGGCGGCGGAGTGCCGCATATTTCCCCCTCCACGCCGGCGTGGCGGAATTGGCAGACGCGCTAGACTCAAAATCTGGTTCCCTTTGGGAGTGTGGGTTCGATCCCCTCCGCCGGTAAACTTTCCGGGCAGAGCCCGGGGCTCGGCGGCCTCATCTTATTTCGGGCGCGGTTGCGGGGCCCAGTTTCCATTGGTTTTTTCCGCGCGGGCGGTCCATTTTTTCCAGATCGCGGAGTCCCCGAGCAAATTGATGAACACGCCGCCGACCACGGATCGGGCCTTGAAGCCGCGCCGTTTCGAATCCTTGGTCATGAACCAATCGGTCATCGGCACGCGATCCGGGGTCTCGTCGAGGAAGCGGCGCAGCGGCGTGACGAGAGCGAGAAAATCCTCCTTGTCGCCGGTCAGCGTCCCGCTCCAGACGGTCCAGTCGAGCTTCGTTTCGCTCTTGCGGCCGTCGAGCGGCAGGCCGAAAGCGTCCTGCTTTCGGCGGTAGAAGGCGAGCTCCCGCCGCGCGACTTGGGCGGGAAAAAGATCCAGTCCGAGGAGACGGTCCCACACGAGGTTGTATTTCTGGCTCCAGGTGCCGGGCCGGTCGAAGGCGAGCCGCGCGTGGTCGCCGTCGCCGGCTTCGTCGACCCAGCGCCGGGCGAACCGCTCGGCGATTTGGCGGTATTTTTGCGCGGCGGCCAGGTCGCCCCGCATCCGGCCCAGCATCGCATACGCGCCGAGCGCTTCGATGGCCTTCATCGAGAGATTCACGTTGTGCGCGAGATGGCCGGCGAAGTCGTCGGTGCAAAGCTGGTTCTCGGGATCGAAGCCTTTTTCGGCGAGATACTCGGCCCACTGCGTGAGGGTCGGCCAATACCGGCCGGCAAAATCCGCGTTCCCCTCGGCCTGGGCGAGCGCGGCGACGACCAGGAGCATGTCGCCGCTTTCCTCGACCGGCATCTGATCCTTTCCGCTGGTTTCGCCGCCGCCGTAGACCTGGCCGCTCGCCTGGGGATAGGTTCCCAAATCGTGGGGCGCGAACGCAAAGGGCCAGCGACCGCCCCGGGCGTAGTCGAGGATCGGCACGAGCATGGCCTTCGTGAGCGCGGGCGAAAGCAGCAAAAACAACGGCGCGCCGGGATAGATCACGTCGACGGTCGCGATGCAGCCGTTGCTGTTGTTTTCCTTCGGAAAGAAAAGCGGCGCGCCGTTCGTGTCGGCGGCCAGGCCGTGGGCCGCGAAAGCCTGGCGGTAGGCGAGCGCGCCGATGGCGGCGTAGGCCTCGCCGCCGGCCGCCCGGAGGTCGGCGAGCATTTCCCCATCGAAGGCGGCGGCGGCCTTTTGAAGGCGCTCGTAGCCCGCCGCGGCGGCCTGCAGGAGCTGCGGCACGTCCAGGCCGTCCTTGCGCCAATACGGCCGCAGGTTTTCGGAGAAATACCGGATCGATTCGACCTCGTCGTAGGCGATCATCGCAAAGCGCGAAACCACGTCGGCGCCGACCGTTCCGAAATCGAGCGCGAGCGCGATCACGGGCTCGCCGTCCCGCGCCGGCTTCGGGGGCCCGGCGTCATCCGCGGCCGGAAGCCGGCCCGTCCGGGAAAACGCGTCCGCGCAATCTTCGAAGTCCCCGATGGCGCCCCGCGCTCCCTTCGCCGGCGCCGCCACGTAGGCGTAACCCCAGTCGATGCGATGATCGTCGCCCTTGCTCGCGAGGATTCGCTGCGCGGTCGAGCCGGTTTTCAACACCACGAGGCCGTCCGCTTTTTCCCGGCTCGACCGGATGACCTGCTCGGGCCTGTCGACCGCGAGCTCGGCCGCCGCGTCGAAATAGATGGAGACCGCGTGCCCTCGCTCGTCCCGCGAACGAACGCTCCAGGTGAGATAGGTGACGGGGCGGGAAAGCACCGCGAGATCCTGCGGCATCAGCGGCGACAGGAACGACAGCGTCACCTCGACCGCTTCGTTCGCGAAGACGTAATTCGTCCGCAGCGGAAGCACCTCCGCGCTTTTTTGCGGCATCGCGGGCACCCGGCCGGGTTGATCGCCCATGAGACGATACGTTCCGTCGTCCACGCGAATCAGGCTGCCCATCCTCTGCTCGGCCCCGGTCCAATGCCGGGTGGGCCCATCGGTCAATCGATCCTCCGGCGACCAGATCGAGAAAAACGGCGTGTGCGTGACGAGCGGCACCGCCGGAGGGCGAAACGGCGGGGCGGCCCCGGCGCTTGCCACGACGACAAAGAGGAGGAAAAGGAATCGCTTCATTGATAAACCCCTCGCCCCACCGAAGAATGGGAAGGACCTCGAATTCAATCAAACACCGTCGCGACCCGCCAGCCTGCGACGCGGGAGCCTCCCCGTCCGGCCCGGAGCTTTCTTCTTCTCAATCCGCCCTCCGTTGGTTGAAACTGCGCTTCCCCTGATGGCTACCCCAATCTCCCCCTCCCCCCGCGCCACCGTCTCTCCCGAGGACGCGGCGCGTTCCTACCGCTGGCCTTTCTCGATCATGACGATCCTCTTTTTCATGTGGGGATTCATGACGGTCTGGAACGACATCCTGATTCCCCGATTCAAGGAGGCGTTCGACCTTTCGTTTTTCCAGGCGATGCTCGTGCAGTTCGCGTTCTTCGGCGCCTACGGCGTCGGCTCGCTGATCTACTTCATCGTCTCGATGGTGTCCGGCGATCCGATCAATCGCATCGGCTACAAGAATGGCGTGATCCTCGGCCTGGTCATCGCGGCCGCGGGCTTCGCGGGCTTTTATCCCGCGGCGCAACTGGAGTCCTATCCGCTGTTTCTCGGCGCGCTCTTCGTCGTGGGTCTCGGCTTCGCGATGCTGCAGATCGCCGGGAACCCGTACGTCACCATCCTCGGCCCCGAACGCACCGCCTCCAGCCGCCTGAACCTCTCGCAGGCCTTCAATTCCTTCGGCACCACGATCGGCCCCATCGTCGGCGGGTGGCTCATTTTCCATGTTTTCAATTCCGCGACCATCCACGGCGCCGCGTCCGTCAAGGTCCCGTATCTGTGCGTGGCCGGCGTGTTCCTGCTGATCGCCGTTTTCTTCAAGCTCTCGCACCTGCCCTCCTTCGCGAACACCGAGGACGTTCCGAAAGGAGCCGGCGCGCTGAAGCATCCCCACACCGCCCTCGGCATGCTCGCGATCTTCATGTATGTCGGTGGCGAGGTCTCGATCGGCAGCGCGATCATCAACCTGCTCGGCACGCCCGCCATGGGCAGCCTGCCGCACGAGACGGCGAGCGGCTACCTCGCGTATTTCTGGGGCGGTCTCATGATCGGCCGGTTCATGGGCGCCTTCGCGCTCAGCGAAGTTCGCCCCGCGCTGAAGAACGCGCTCGTCGTCGCCGTGCCCGCCCTGGCCTTCGCGGTGATCTGGAATCGCGACGGCCTGAGCAACGCGCTGCACTACGGCGTGCCGCTGGCCGTGCTGGTCGTGGCATTTTTCGTCGGAGCGACGAGCCCTCATCGCATGCTTGCCCTGTTCGGCACGCTCATCGTGGCGGGTCTGGCCACGGGCATCGCCGGAAGCGGCGAGGTCGCCAAATGGGCCATCCTCGGGATCGGCCTGTTCTGCTCCGTCATGTGGTCGAACATTTTTTCCCTCGCCATCGAGGGCCTTGGCGCGTTGAAGAGCCAGGCCTCGTCGCTCCTCGTCATGGCGATCCTCGGCGGAGCCATCCTGCCTCCCGTCCAGGGCGCTCTTGCCGACCGCATCGGCATCCAATGGTCGTTCGTCGTCCCGATGCTCGCCTTCGCCTACATCGTCTTCTACGGCCTGGTCGGCTATCGCGTCGGCCGCAAAATCTGAATCCCCCAAAAACCAGAATGAAAATCCTCGCCGCCTTCGCGCTCACGATTCCCCTCACCGCCTCCTTCTGCGCGGACACCCCGGCCCTGACCACCCGTCCGCCCAAGGACCAGCGCCGCTTCCACGGCGACGCGATCGAGAAAACCATCGCCGAGGTCAAAGCCGGCATCGCCGACAAGAAGATCGGCGAAATGTTCGAGAAATGCTTCCCGAACACCGTCGACACCACGGTCCACTTCTCGAAGAAGAACGGCATCCCCGACACCTACGTCATCACCGGCGACATCGACGCCATGTGGCTCCGCGATTCCTCCGCCCAGGTGAACCAATACATCCCCCTGGCCAAGGGCGATCCCAAGCTCGCCGAAATGATCAACGGCCTGATCCGCCGCCAGGCCCGCTGCATCCTCCTCGATCCCTACGCGAACGCCTTCTACCCCGACCCGAAGCGCGAAAGCCAATGGAAGAGCGACCACACCGACATGCGCCCCGGCGTGCACGAACGCAAATGGGAGCTCGACTCGCTCTGCTACCCGATCCGCCTCGCCTACCAATACTGGAAGGCCACCGGCGACACCTCCGCCTTCGACGACACCTGGCTGGCGGCGATGAAACTCGCCGTGCGAACCATGCGCGAGCAGCAGCGGAAGGACGGCCGCGGCAGCTACCGCTTCACCCGCAACACCGACATGCAGACCGACACCCTGCCCGGCGCCGGCTGGGGGAATCCCATCAAACCCACCGGCATGATCTGCTCCGCGTTTCGCAATTCGGACGACGCCGCCGTCTACCTTTTCAACATTCCCGAGAATCTCTTCGCCGTAACCACGCTCCGTCATCTCGGCGAAATCCTCGACGCCTTGAGAAAGGAACCCGCCCTCGCCGCGGACGCCCGCGCGCTCGCCGACGAAGTCGAGGCCGGCGTGAAGAAATACGGCATCGTCGACCACCCGAAATACGGCCAGATCTACGCCTACGAAGTCGACGGCTTCGGCAACGTGCTCATGATGGATGACGCCGGTCTGCCGAGCCTCCTGGGCATCGCCTACCTCGGTTACGGCAGCGTCGACGACGAGATTTACCAAAACTCCCGCCGCTTCGCGCTCAGCGCCGACAATCCTTATTTTTACCAGGGCAAGGCCGCCGAAGGCACGGGCAGCCCGCACCTCGCGGCCCACGGCGCCTTCATCTGGCCCATGGGCATCTCCTCCCGCGGCCTCACGTCGAAGGACCCCGCGGAAATTGCCAAGTGCCTGCAAACCCTACGCGACACCACCGCCGGCACCGGCTTCATGCACGAAGGCTTCAACAAAGACGACGCCGACGACTTCACCCGCCCATGGTTCGCCTGGTCGAACTCCCTCTTCAGCGAGCTCGTCCTGAAGACCTTCCAAGAGAATCCAAAGCTCTTCGGCCCGCAGTAGGAAAATGCGCTCCCTGTCGCCACGGCGCTCCGTCGCCGTGCCGCGCCGCCCGGTGCGTTCCCCCGCCCAC
>CAXTSM010000004.1:0-80676 GCA_964247025.1 uncultured Chthoniobacterales bacterium | reverse complement strand
CCGCGCCACCCCGCGCGTTCCCCCGCCCACCAGCGCCCCGACGGAGCGGGGCGGCTACAACCACCCGATCCGGCGTCACCTTCCCGTCGCCGCGCCGCATTCCGCATTCCGCGCTCCTCGTCGCCACGGCGCTCCGTCGCCGTGCCGCGCCGCCCGGTGCGTTCCCCCGCCCACCAGCGCCCCGACGGAGCGGGGCGGCTACAACCACCCAGTCTCCCGCATCACCTTCCCGTCGCCGCGCCGCATTCCGCATTCCGCGCTCCTTGTAGCCACGGCGCTCCGTCGCCGTGCCGCGCCACCCCGCGCGTTCCCCCGCCCACCAGCGCCCCGACGGAGCGGGGCGGCTACAACCACCCAGTCTCCCGCATCACCTTCCCGTCGCCGCGCCGCATTCCGCATTCCGCGCTCCTTGTAGCCACGGCGCTCCGTCGCCGTGCCGCGCCACCCCGCGCGTTCCCCCGCCCACCAGCGCCCCGACGGAGCGGGGCGGCGACAACCGCCCAATCTCCCGCATCACCTTCCCGTCGCCGCGCCGCATTCCGCATTCCGCGCTCCTTGTAGCCACGGCGCTCCGTCGCCGTGCCGCGCCACCCCGCGCGTTCCCCCGCCCACCAGCGCCCCGACGGAGCGGGGCGGCGACAACCGCCCAATCTCCCGTGTCACCTTCTCCGTGGCCTCGCCGCTCCCTTATCGCGCATCGCGCTCCCCATGACCCACCGCGCCTCCCCGTCGCCGCTGGCCCTAGCGGAACGCCGCTGCCGCTTCCCAATAGGCGCGCCCGACGCTCGCCTCGTCGAGCAGCATGCATTTCTTGATCGGCTCGGCGGGCGGTTTGCTCCAGTTCTCGGGGTAACGTCCCGCCTTGTCCTTCAAGTGATCGTGCAAATAGGCGAGCACGCGCTCCACCGGCTGCCGCCATTTCGGCGCGGGCGCCACGCTGTTCAACTCGATGAACGCGCCCAGCAAAAGATGGGCAAAGCGAGCGCTGTCCGTGATTCCGCCTTCCGGCGTGAACCATTTCGCCAGCGAGGCATCCGCGATTCGCGAGGCCTCGACGAGGTACTTTTGATCCCGGGTGACGCGGTAGAACTCCACGTTCGCCCGCAGCATCAGGGCGGTGTTGTAACTGAATTTGGCGCGGCCGATATCGCCGTTCAAGGCGATGTTGTCCCAATAAAGCCCGTCGGCGTCCTGAAGATGGGCGTTCATCCACGTGTAAGTGCGCTGGGCGGCCTCGAGATAATTGGCGGTTTTTGTGATCTGATAAAGCCTCAAGGCCGCGACGATCGCGGGTGCGTTCGTGCAGGTGTTCTTCGTTTTCTTTTCCTGTTCCCGCCAATAAAGCCCGCCGCCCAGCTCCTTGTCCTCCCCGCTCATCACGAAGGCCATCGTTTTCTCCGCGCGCCGGAGATACTGCAGATCACGCGTCACGCGATAGGTGTCGATCATCGCCAGCACGATCCACGCGTTGTCGTCGTAATAACGATCCGTGCCGCCGCCCTTTCCCGGCAGCACGTCGTATCCGCTGATCCCGTTGCCTTCCTTCCAATAGGCGTCCAGACCGGTGGCGTAGGCATTGAGGCGGGCGGAGAAATTCATCCGGTCCAGGGCGGTCGCCGTCGCCAGCGCGGAAAGCTGCACGCCACATCCCCACATGAACGACGGCTGGCGTTTTTCCGCCTCCGTCCGGCTCATGTCCGCCGTGAAGTCCTCCGCGTAGAGCCGTCTCGAGGTGAGCCAGAAATCGCGATCGACCTGCGCCATCGTCTCGCGGCCCCAGGTGAACAGCGACTGTCGGGTCGGCGTCTGGCCCCGGCCGGACGAGACCGTCAGCAAGAGGCAGAAAAAGAGCGCGCGTGGAACGGAAACAAGCTCGGTCCGGGGGATGCGGGACGGTTTTTGACGGGCAGGCGAATTCATCGAGGGAAGGGGTGTCGTCAACTTTGTCGTCTTTACCGGAAAGTCGAATGTTCTTACGCTGACGGCATGGGTTTTATCCCGGCCGCCGACCGTTTGTCCCGATGAATTTCCACCTCGTCAACGGGCGGCTCTGCCTGCCGAACGGCCGCATCGAGACCGCGGAACTGCGCGTGCGGGATGGCGCCATCACCGCCGTCGGCCCGCGGCTCGCCGCCGTCGCCGGCGACCGCCGCCTCGACGCGGGCGGACTCTTCGTTTCTCCCGGATTCATCGACCTGCACGCCCACGGCGCCCTCGGCCGGGACGCCATGGACGCCACGCCCGAATCGCTCGAAACGATCTGTCGCCATCACGCGACCGGCGGCACCACGACGCTCGCGTTGACCACGGTCTGCGCCTCCTGGCACGACATCGGCCGCGCGCTCGACGCCGTGCGGGACTGGCGCCCCTCGTCCGGCGTGACCGGCGCCCGCCTCGCCGGCATGCACGTGGAAGGCCCGTATTTTGCGCCGGAAAAACGCGGCGCGCACCGGCCGGAATTTCTCCGCGTGCCCGCGCCGGACGACATCGACCATTGGGTCCGCTACGCCGACGTCATCACCCAGATCACGCTCGCGCCCGAGCTTCCCGGGATGGGAAGCTTGATCCCGCAACTCGTCGCCGCGGGCATCCGCGTGAGCGGCGGCCACAGCGACGCCTGGGACGAGGATGCCCAGGGCGCCTTCGCCGCCGGCATGCGGCAGGTCACGCACACGTTCAATTGCATGTCTGCCGCGCGACGGCGCGGCCCGTTTCGCGTCGCCGGCCTGCTCGAGGCCGCCCTCGCGCACCCGGCGGTCCTTTGCGAAGTCATCGCCGACGGTTTCCACGTCTCCCCCACGCTCCTGCGGATGCTGTGGCGCGCCAAGGGGCCGGATGGCATCGCCCTCGTCACCGACGCCACGGCCGGCGCGGGCCTCGCGGACGGCGTGGAATTTCTTCTCGGCGACATCCCCGCCCGCGTGGTCGAAGGCGTGGCCATCACCGCCGACGGGACGGCCTTGGCCGGAAGCACGATTCGGATGATCGACGGCATCGCGACCATGGTCAGGGCCGCGGGCCTCACGCTCGCGGAAGCGGTGCGCCTGGCCACCCGCACGCCCGCCCGAGCGCTGGGGCTCGAAGGTGAATGCGGAGCGATCGCGACCAACCTGCGCGCGGATCTCGTTTTTTTCGACGACGATCTCCACGTTCACCGGACCTGTGTCCACGGCCGCGACGTGTTTCCAGTCTGACGCCGCACGCGCAGCCGTTCGATCTCGGATCTCCGCCCGGCAAGTCAAACCGCGGTCGCGCGAAACGCCGTGAGATCGCTCGCATAAAAGGCTTGCAAAGTCCGTTTTCCATTCCGGGAAATTCCCGGCCCAGAGGATCGGCCTCCGGCCCGGGAGGGCCAGTCGTTGATTTTCATGCCTTCACTTGACGATCCCCCAACACTCTGCACCTTTATACCGAATCCAGACTTGCCAATCAGTGAGATCCCTCATGTAGTAACCAGCTAATTTCCTCCCGTTTCCCGGACCCGAACGATCGTTTCGGTCTGACGTTATTCCAATGAAGGTTCCCCTCTCCTCCAGTCTCTCCCGCCGCTTTCCGACCCCTCGACCGGCCAAGCTCCGCGCGTTCAGCCTCATCGAGCTTCTCGCCGTCATGCTGATCATCGGCCTTGTCGCCGCCTTTGCCGTTCCCGCTGCCTCCACCGTCTTGAAGGGAAACGATTTGACCCAAGCCGGACAACTGCTGAGCAACCAAATTGCGTTGGGAAGGCAGGAAGCCCTCAGCTTGAACCGACCCGTCGAAGTGCGCTTCTACAAGGCTCACGACACCACCGCGGCCGGGACAGAGGAATACTATCAATCCCTCCAGCGCTTTGTCTGCGAAGAGGACGGATCCTTCAAGCCATTGGGAAAAGTTCAGCGCCTTCCCTCTACCATCCTGATGGATTCCAGCGATGCTCTTTCTCCCCTTATTTCAAAGGGTCTGGTTGTTCCCACTCCCGCGAGCACGAAAGCGTTGAAAGTCACCGCCGCAAAGGGATTCCGATTTTTGCCGGACGGGTCGACAAACCTCGCCCATAACCAGATTTGGTTTCTGACCGCCCATGGCGTTCAAACCGGCGAAAAAGATGCCCCACCCCCGAATTTCTTCACCGTTCAAGTCGATCCTTCCAATGGAAACATCCGTTACTTCCGACCCTAATCCTCTCTCGCTCGGGGTTAGGCGCTTTTCCGCGCAAGCCTTCAGCCTCATCGAGGTAGCCTTGGCCATCGGCTTGCTTTCCTTCGCTTTGGTCGCGGTCTTTGGCCTGATCCCCGCGGGCATGTCGACCTTTCGAAAGGCGATGGACGTGTCCGTCGGTTCGCAGATTGCCCAGCGCGTCATCAACGACGCGCAGCAGTCCGACTGGGCCGAACTGATCAAGTCAGGGGCGACCGCCACCCGGTATTTCGACGATCAAGGCGCGGAAGTCGACGGCGCGGCCACGGCGATCTATCACGTCAAGACCGTCATTATTCCCGTCACGAACGTTCCGGGAGGATCGAACGCCGATTTGGCGACCGTCACCGTGCAGGTTGCGAACAATCCCGGAAATCGTGCCATCACCGAAGCGGACGGAGTCTGGAAACAACAACAGATTGTTCCCATTTCCTCTTATACCTCGTTCGTAGCCCGCAACTCTCCGTAGTCGATGCCATCCCGATTTTCCCCCCGCTCCGCCAAGGGTGCCTTCACTCTGATCGAGCTCTTGGTGTCCCTCGTCATCCTCCTTGTCCTGCTTTTGATGCTCGTGTCGATTACGACATCCACCCAAAAGACATGGACTTACACGGTCGGAAAGATCGAGCAATTTCGGGAAGCCCGCGAGGCCTTTGAATCAATAACCCGTCGCCTGAGCCAGGCAACGTTGAATACTTATTGGGACTACGAAAGAGACGCGTCCGGGGTGCCCACGCGCTACATCCGCCAGTCGGAACTGCGCTTTATCAGCGGGCCGACCAGTGATCTTGGAATCAGCGGCGATCGGCCTACTCACGGCATATTTTTTCAAGCTCCTCTCGGTTATGTAGATAACAAGACTAGTTACGACGGTCTCGATAATCTCCTGAATACCTGGGGTTATTGCATTGAATTTGGTGACGACAACGCTTCCATCCCTCCCTTTCTCGCGGGTATTCCAAATCCTCCGGCTCCCCAATATCGCTTTCGGTTGATGGAGATGTCGGAATCCTCGGAAAAGCTCTCCATCTATGGTCACGAGGCCACCGCTAACAGCTCCCCTCAGACGGCCGATGGTAACTCTAAATACAAGGAAAAGACATGGTTTGACGTTTCTTTAGGAGCGCCCGGTGCGGCGGGTCGTCCGGTTCGGGTTTTGGCTAACAACATCCTCGCGCTGATTCTTCTCCCTAAATTGACAAAGGAGGATCAGGATCGCAAAAACGGAAGCTCGGACAACTCCGACTCAGCCAACGCCTTGCTGGCTCCAGGGTACTTGTATGACTCTACCGTCGAAACGGCCGATAAAGACCTCAATCCCAAGAATCAGCTTCCACCCGTGGTGCGAGTGACCATGGTAGCCGTTGACGAGACCTCCTACGCTCGTTTTCAAGGGACCAGCACCGCGATGCCCGGTGCGCTGGGTCTCGAAGGACTTTTCTCCGACCCTTCAAAATACACGGCCGACATGACGACTTTGGAAAATAACCTCCGCACGAATAAGCTGAATTATCGGATATTTACCACGAACATTAGTCTTAAAGGCGCCAAATGGAGCCGAGAGCAAATCAAGCAATAATTCACTCATAATTTTATGAATTTTCCTCCGCATATGAAAAATAGGTTACCCTCGCGCTCCACGAAGGGTATTGCGCTGATTTTGGTTCTTGCGGTCCTGGTGCTGATCACCGGCCTCGTTCTGGCCTTCTTCTCGAGTGTCACCACGGAACTCGTCGGCGCAAAGAGTTATTCCAACGGCGTTTCCGGCAAACAGTTGGCCGATTCCGCGACTCAGCTCGTGATCGGCACGATTCGCAAAGCCACTTCTCCCGAGGATGGAGGAAGCGGAACCAATTTTGTCTGGGCGTCGCAGCCGGGAATGATCCGCACCTGGAAGACATCCGCCACACCGGATAAGTGCTACAAGCTTTATTCGTCGGATCTTCTCGAAGTTCCCGCCGCTGGATACACGTCTTCCGGCGAGGTAAGCGCTTCTTGGAACGACGAGACGGCCTTATTTACCGATCTGAACGCTCCCGTCACCAATGACCAGAACGAGATGATCTATCCGATTCTCGACCCAAGGGCCGATCCAGCTAACACCGCTTATGATGCTTCGATTGCAGGGGTCCAAGGATTTAACATCACCGACGCTCCGGTGAAAAAGGTTGGCACCTTTACCAACGATGCCCCGATGCCGGTAAAGTGGCTTTACGTTTTGCGAAACGGAAGCCTGGTTGCCGCTACGGGCGCCGGAAAAATCGCCTCGGTCGGCGCTGCGACCACCGACAATCCCATTGTCGGGCGAGTCGCCTACTGGACCGACGACGAAACCTGTAAAGTCAACATCAACACCGCATCCGAGGGCACCTACTGGGACATGCCGCACCTGCTTACGGAAGAAGATTGTGGGCGCTCTGCAGGTTCAAATAAACCTACCATAGCAGGGCTTTCGCTGTGCCAACCAACTTCGGGGGAGTACCAGCGTTATCCTGGACATCCTGCTACAACAAGCCTTAGCCCAGTTCTTGGGGCACTGCTTCAAGCACCTGATCCTACAAAGCCCGTCGTATCAGCAAATGCACCACTTCTTAAGCCATATTATGAACTTGCCCCTCGCGTCAACGACGGAGGATCTTTAGGGGGCACGACAATGGCTTACTATGCAGTGGACAGTTCAAAGGTCACAACTGGCACAATTGTTCCAGATGCAGACCGTCTCTATTCCTCAGTAGATGAAATGCTGTTTAAACAACCGACGAGCGCCACTGATCGAGGCCTCAACAATAATAAGATCACTCGGCAAACTTTACAACGCACCAGGTTCTTCCTTACCGCTCATAGCAGTGGACCGGAGGTGACGATCTTCAATACACCTCGCATTTCTATGTGGCCGGAATGGAAAGACGCCTCACCCAATACATCAAAACGCACTCTCTTTGATAAGACCATAGCTTTTTGCTCTACGATTAAAGGCGCAGCCGGTGCTACCGGCGGCGATGCTTATTACTTTACGCGAGAAAATCCACGTAACAATGACGATTGGACGAACTCACCTCGCAATCGAACACTATATAGTTATTTATTAAAGATGATGCAAACAAATATTCCTGGATATGGAACCAGTTTGCAAGCTAAATTCTCGACCGATACCGATCAAATCGCCACAAGCATTTTTGATTACATCCGGTGCATCAATCTCTATGACGTATCCTTGTATAAAGACGCAAATACTTTGAAGTCCGCGGAGCCTTTCACTCCTTTGATTACCATCGATACGCCAAATCCTAGTCACAAGTTTTACAAGACTAAAGATAAAGCTATCGGTGCAGGAGAGGTGGTTCCCATCAAAATCAATGACAAGCAGGGATTTGGAAGAACCTATACAATTAGCAACGTCGATCTTGTTTTCTCAGGGGTAAATGCCGTTAGCACTTCTGATTCTTCTGCTACTAGTATTCAGGCAGTTATTTTAGTAACGTTCAATTCCCCTATGGAGGGTCTTCCCGGCATATTTCCAAACCTTCGCTATCGTATTGATATTTCTAAAAAGGCAAATCCTGCTGGAAATACTCCTTTCTCTGTTATCAGCAGCACAGGCGGTCGGGTGCCGTTATTCGCATCCGCTGCAGGACTCAACTATATAGATGGTTTTTCTGGAGCTTTTCAAGATGGAAGAGGCATGGGCGGGATGGATGATCCTCATATGACGATGTTAACATATACAACCTTTGCTGTATGGCGCACAGCACCCTCGGCGTGGAAGCCTGCTGATACTCCCGGTTCTACTCAACGAAACAAGTTTCCTTTCGTATCACAGACGGTTACCTTGAAAGATCACGCTACAAATAACGGCGCCAACGGGGTAAAATTTTTCGATTTTGCAGGCGGCACTATGGACATTACAGTTGAACATGGCAACGTTCGTGGCGATCTGGATAGCTATCCATCTGGTTCCCCTACGCAGGTAATTCATGTTACATTTCCTGACGGGTCCTTTCCTATTCCTACCGTTAAAGGTCCGATTGAGTCGGCCACACTTCTCGGTTATCCCTTGGTTTCAAAAGGACAGTTTCGCAAATCTGGCGGAGGTTCTGGTGAACCAACAATCCTTGAAGAAGACGTGGTTCGAGGTGTTGAGATAGCTGGCCCCGGGGACGATCCTAACGACAATGCCAAAACTTCCAATTCTCGTGCGGGTGATGTCCGTATGATCGCAGCATTGCCAGAAGTTCCTGCGGTAAGATTTCACCCTCATAATGACTATTTTAGTACGAACGTGCAGATGAAGAAAGCGACTGGAATGATGCCCAGTAACGGCTCAGCCAACCGTCCTGACGGGTCAAAACCTAGTTTCCCGGATAGCACACATGGAAGCTTGGCAAAAGGCTTGAAGCCTCGGTATAACGCGGCGGTTCCAACCGCTCCGTATTATTACGGCCGTAATCCTAATCTTCCTAGTCGCGTAGCAAAAAACGCTAATGATACCACCGGAGTTCTTAATTCCACAGGAACTGGAGATTGGAGCACAGGTTTTGGACTTATGAAAGATGGCGCGTATTTAGGAATGGGCGATATGGGTGATTTTGCTTACCGTGATACCGTAGATGGATCAAGCGATTATCGTTATCCCTATGTTACAAAAGAAGATCATTTTAATACTGAGAATGGAGTAGGAAGCTACTTTTCACCAAATCGAATTGTTTCATCGTCTATGATACTGGGCTCAATTCCAACGGGTGTTCAGGCTTATCATCCATGGGAAACATTGTTGTTCCGCTCCGCCCCCGATGATCTAGCCCGGGCAGCGCAAAATCCTCCTGATCATTTAATGGCCGATTTTTTCTGGATGCCGGTCGTGGAACCTTATGCTATCAGCCAGCCGTTTTCGACTGCTGGGAAAATCAATATAAATTATCAGATTCAGCCGTTTACATACATTAAACGTTCGACTGGAATTTATGCGGTTATGAAGGCGACCAAGTTTGCCGCATGGGCACCTAGTCTCTTCGCTAGAGAGATTCGTAAAGAACAGTTAGGTATTGGTGACGTTAGGGCACAATCGAAGCCGGATGTTACTCGATTTGCCATTAATATTCCCGAAACTCTCAAAGGTTTTGAGAAGAAGTTTGATGCAGGTGACATCTTTAAAACGGCTTCAGAAATCTGTGACATTAACCTTGTTCCAGATAAGCCCGCCCCAACGACTACTTACGATAGCATGGGGGCTTTCTGGAACAATCACACTGCCACGGGCGATAATCTTCGCGAGAAACCTTACGTCGATATTTATCCCCGTCTGACTACTAAGTCGAACTCTTACACCGTTCACTTTCGCGTGCAGTCTCTTCAAAAGTCTCCCAATACCCCCGCCGGAGTTTGGGATGACGATAAAGACAAAGTGCTGAGCGAATATCGGGGTTCTTCGGAAATTGAGCGTTATCTGGACGCCAGCGATCCCACCCTCCCTGATTTTGCGGCTTTGATGGCTGCAAACCCCAGTGATAACCAACTTAATCTGGACAAATATTATCGTTACCGGGTCATCAGCACGAAGAGATTTGCGCCCTAGGCGATTGTTGCTGATAGCATAACCGTCTCGTCGAACGATTTCGACTCCTGACGCTAAGGAAATCGTTTCGATATGCCCTCGATCAACCGTCAAACGAGCAAGGAATCAATCAGCCACAGTGGGGTTCGAGGATTAGATGCCCGCACGGAAAGATTGACCGAGGAATCTTTTGCAGACGTTTTGTCGAAGGTCGAACAGTTTCTTCGCGTCAATCCCTGGGTAGCCGTCGCCGGCGCGGCGGTCACCAGCGGGATTCTGGAAGCTTTGTCCGATAAAAGGGCGCTTCGGCGACCAAGCAGCCGGGCGGCCGTCCGCGACTGGGTGGACGATGCCTACGCAACCTTGCCAACCAAAAAGCAGTTTCGATCAGTGGCCAAGTCTGCCGGCTTGCCCACAACCCTTCGACAACTCGGAGACCTGTTCACCTTCACCGACGACTGAGGGAAACTGGATGCCATCGCGGGACAATGCCGCTTGTTTGAAAGAAGAAGCGTGCCTTGGATCGAAACCGATAGCCTTCGCTTGGCGCGTGGTCTCGCGGTTATTCGAAGTGACGCCGTTGAGCAATCTTTCACTTCACGAGGCCAGTTTCCTTCAGCTTGGCGTCGGTATCGAGACTCTGGAGGGCCGCACTTTCTTGGACTCGATCGGGATAACCTCGCAAGATGACACCATCGGGGTCTGATCAGATGTTGCGGTGGCCCAACCTAAGCTTCCGTTCTCCTTCTGGCTCGCCTCCCGGGTGAAGAGCAACGGGCTCAGCCAGGAACCAGCGCTCGTTGTGTCCGCCTTTTGACTCAAGGAGATCGGCAAAACTTTCGAAGCCAAGTTCGATTGTAGCCCCCTCCAAGGTTCCTCGATCCAAATCCCAAACATCTCCGGAAGATTGAACAGGGATCAAAAGGCGTGCGTTGACCGCTTCGACAAACCGCCCAGTTTCAAAGTGCCTTTCCTCGGTAACCCATTTTTGTCGGTCGAGAAAAATTTTGATGAGAGCGGAATTTCGGCGCTTATCTCACCGGTCATTTTTGGTCGGTCCCGCGGGGCGAAGCCCTTCTTCAACCGCGGACCGGGATTGACCGATATGGTGCGGCAACCACTTAGCCCATTCGCGGATAGTGGGAATAAGCCGATCTTGGTAATCAATGCTCAACCGATCCGGCAGAACACAGCCTTCCCTTATTCGGTAAACACGTAGCGCACTTGGAATCACATAAACATGATACCCGATTTACCGGAAAGAAGGGTCCCGGCGTAGAAAAGCATCTTTAGAAACGCCCTTTGTCGAGGCAACGACATAAAGCCTTGCGCATGTTTAGGCCTACATAAGCAGTTTATAATCAAGGACTTACATATATTATATCGCGCCAGGAACGCTATTTTGTAGGAGAAAAGCCACAGAGATTTCTGTCGTGCTACACTCTTTTTGGCACAGTCTTGGTGCAAGGTCAGCGTAAGTCGTTGACCATAAAAAGAGCGGGTGAAGGGAATCGAACCCTCGTATGCAGCTTGGGAAGCTGCCGTTCTGCCATTGAACTACACCCGCGGAAATCCGCCCGCTTCCTTATTCCCAGGATTTGATCCACTTATCGGTCTTGGCAAAATCCGTCGTGTTGGCCGGATTGCCTTTCGAATAGACCGCCACGGTTTTTCGCACCGCGGGGAGACCAGTGGGCGCCACGCTGTTGTCGTAATCCCCGTCCAAGGCGATGATGTAGGGCTGACCCCAGGAGTCGAGGTATTTGCCTCCTCCATTCGCCCGGCCGTTCTTGCCTTTCTTGGCGTTCGGAATTTCCAGAAAAATAATCCCCCGTGGATTGTCGGCCCCGCCGCCGGCGGCTCCCGCGTTGGGCATCAAGGCTGTCCAGAGACCCTCGGTATTTGCGTCCGCGATGTCCCCTCCCGTCGCCGGAGGGGGCATTTTTCCGTATTCCGTCAGGTAGGCGGTCACGGCGGTGGCGATTTGCACCGCGTCATTCTTGGCCTGGGTTCTTTTGGCCTGCTCCAGCGCGCTGTTGACGGACGGAATGAGCATCGTCATCAGGATGGCCAGGATGGAAATGACGACGAGCAGCTCGATGAGCGTGAAGGCGCGGCGCGAGGAAAAGGAGGGGGAGGTCATTGATTGAAGCGGACGCTCGTAATCTCGCCGCCCCCCGGTCGCAGGCAAGCATTTTCTTGTCATCGGGCGGACGGGTCGCGACATTCGGCGGGTGTCAGGAAATTCGCGACGACGCCGTGCCAAATCTCCGACCGCCATGGATGGCGGCGGCCAAAAAAAGTCCCTCGAGCAAAGCATCCTCGAGCTTGTCCGCAACCAGCCCCTCGACAAGATCGAGATCACGAAGCGGCTCGACCTCGCCGTCGATTCCCGGGCCGAGCTGCGGCGGCTCCTGGACGAGATGGAACTGGCCGGCAAGATCGTTCGGCTGCGCAAGGATCGCTACGTCGTCCCGCGCGACGCGGATCTTTTCACCGGCGCCATTCAATTTCACGCCAGCGGCACGGCGCACGTCCTGAGCGAGGAACGCGGCACGCCGGATCTTTTCATCAGCTCGGAAAACACCTGGACGGCCATGCATGGCGACCGCGTTGTCGCCCGGGTGGAGAAGGGCCGCCCGATGCCGGAAGGCCGGCGCGGCCCCGCGGTCGCGAGCGCGGGCAAGCGCGAAGGCCGCGTCATCAAAATCCTCAAACGCGCGAATGACACGCTCGTCGGCACGCTGCAGAAATCGAAAAACTTTTTCTTCGTCGCGGCGGACGATCCGCGGTTCGTCCATAATCTCTATGTGCCGGAGCCGCCTTTTGCGCTCGGCGCGCGGGTCGGCGACAAGGTGGTGGCGAAACTCGAGGACTGGCCGTCGCGTCATGTGAATCCCGAGGGCAGCGTGATCGAGGTGCTCGGCCGGGCGGGCGCGCCGGGCGTCGACATCCTTTCTATCATTCGGAAATACCACCTGCCGGAGCGGTTTCCCGACGACGTGACGCGCGAGGCGGAACGGATCGAGCCGACCGTGCCGGCGGACGAGGCGGCGCGTCGGACCGACTTGCGCGACCGTTTCATTCTCACGATCGATCCGGACGACGCCAAGGACTTCGACGACGCGATCGAGGTGCAGCGCACGAGGTCCGGCTGGGCCGTGAGCGTGCACATCGCCGACGTGTCGCATTACGTGCGCCCGCGCACGGCGCTGGACCGCGAGGCCGTGGGCCGCGGAAACAGCGTTTATCTGGCCGACCGAGTGATCCCGATGCTGCCCGAGGCGCTCAGCAACGGCATCTGCAGCCTGAAGCCGCACGTGGAACGGCTCGCGTTCTCGGTCTTCGCGGAAGTTTCCCGGCAGGGAAAAATCAGCGACGTGCGATTTGCGAAGTCGGTGATCCGCAGCGCGGCCCGGCTCACCTACAAGGAGGCGTTCGCCCTCCTGCAGAAACCGCCGGCGGACGAGGTCGGCGAGCGCGTGCACGTGGCGTGGGAATTGTCCTCGCTGCTGCGCAAGCGGCGCTTCGCGCAGGGCTCGCTGGAGCTCGATTTCCCCGAGGTGAAGGTGTGGCTTGACGACCAGGGCATCCCCGTGCGGCTCGAGCGGGTCGAGAACGACATCTCGCACCAGCTCATCGAGGAGCTCATGCTGCTCGCAAATGAGTGCGTGGCCCGGGAGCTCAAGCTCGCGAAGCAGCCGACCGTTTACCGGATCCATGAAAACCCGGATCCCGACAAGCTCGCGGAATACCGGCAGATCGCGTTGACCTACGGCGTGAAGGCCGGCGACCTGACGCACCGCGAGAATGTCGTGAAGCTCATCGCGGCGACGCGCGGCCAGCCGTTCGAGAACGCGATCAAGATCGCGCTT
Source organism: uncultured Chthoniobacterales bacterium (assembly GCA_964247025.1). Taxonomy (GTDB): domain Bacteria; phylum Verrucomicrobiota; class Verrucomicrobiia; order Chthoniobacterales; family JAATET01; genus JAATET01. The sequence goes on along the minus strand of CAXTSM010000004.1, from coordinate 67,074 downwards.
TTGAAAAGTCTCAAGCGCGCGACGTATTCGCCCGAGCCGCTCGGGCATTACGGTCTTGCGAAGCCAGACTACACCCACTTCACGAGCCCGATCCGGCGCTACGCGGATCTCATCGTGCATCGCTCGCTGGAACGGCATCTCGGCATCACGAAGACGGGTCCGAATTCCGCGGAACTCACCGCGACCGCGGAGCACATTTCCACGACCGAGCGGGTGGCGTCGGACGCCGAGCGCGAGTCGACGCGGATGAAGAAACTGGAGTTCTTCCAGCGCCAGACGGCCGGGCGGGACGGCCGGCCATTCTCCGCGCAGATCCTCGAGGTGCGGAACTACGGGCTGCTGGTCGAGCTCCCGGATTTCCTGCTCACCGGCCTGGTGCATGTCTCGACGATGGACGACGATTTTTACCTGCACGACGCGGCGCGCGGGCAGTTCGTAGGCCGAAAGACGAAACGCGTCTACCAGGCCGGCCAGACGATCGAAGTGAGCGTGGCGCGCGTGGACATGTTCAAGCAGCAGGTGGACTTCAAGGCCGTTTGAGCGGCTTCGCGGATTTCCGCTTGTTGAACGCGGAAGCTGCGCGATATTGCAAAACTTTCATCGCCCATCAGGCGTAAAACAATCGGAATGGACAACATCATCCTGGCCCGTGACTTGCAGATCGAGCGCAAGCACTTCTTCATCGAATACCGCGAAAACGAACGCGGCAAATTCGTCCGCATCACCGAGGAAGCGCACGGCCGCCGCAACTCGATCATCATTCCCAGCACGGGCCTTTCCGACTTCGTCCGCTCCTTCGACGAGGTCGCCGGCGCGGCGAACGCCGCGCCGCAACCGGCCTGACGGCCGCCCGATTTGGCTCCGTCCCGCGGCGGCGGCGGAGTTTCCCCCGGGCGTCGCCATGGCGCGCGACGTTGACACCGCCCTCCGTCCTGCTATCTAGGACGGCTCCCTTAATTTCTCCATTCATGTCCAAAACCACCTCGAAGAAACCGGCCAAAGCCCCTGCCCCCCGCGGCAAGAAGATCAAATACGTTTATACTTGGGGCGCGGCGAAGGCGGACGGCGACGGCTCGATGAAACCTCTCCTTGGCGGCAAGGGCGCGAATCTCGCGGAAATGACGCGCATCGGTCTTCCCGTCCCTCCCGGCTACACGGTCACGACCGAAGTCTGCACCTATTTCTACGACCACAAGAAGACCTATCCCGCGGAGCTCGACGCGCAGGTGGAGAAGGGCATCCAGAACATGGAGAAGATCATGGGCACGAAGTTCGGCGACACGGTGAACATGCCGCTGCTCGTCGCGGTGCGCTCCGGCGCGCGTGATTCCATGCCCGGCATGATGGACACGGTGCTGAACCTCGGACTGAACGACCAGACCGTCGTCGCGCTGGCGAACGCCACGAAGAACGAGCGTTTCGCCTACGACTGCTACCGCCGCTTCATCCAGATGTATTGCGACGTGGTGCTCGGCGTGCAGAAGCGCGAAGGCGAGGACCACGACCCGTTCGAGACCGTCATGCACGGCTTCAAGCACGAGACGTATCACAAGGACATCGAGGACAGCGACATGACCGCCGACGACAACAAGGAGCTCGTGAAGCGCTTCAAGGCTCTCGTCAAGGAGCGCACCGGCAAGGCCTTCCCGAACGATCCCCGCGAGCAGCTCAAGGGCGCGGCCGGCGCCGTCTTCGGCTCGTGGATGAACGATCGCGCGATCGTCTACCGCCGCAAATACAACATCCCGACCGAGTGGGGCACCGCCGTCAACGTGCAGGCGATGGTCTACGGCAACACGGGCAACGACTCCGGCTCCGGCGTCGCGTTCACCCGCAACCCCGCGACCGGCGCGAACGAATTCTACGGCGAGTTTTTGATCAACGCCCAGGGCGAGGACGTCGTCGCCGGCGTCCGCACCCCCGAGCCCGTCTCGAAGCTGAAGGCCGCGATGCCGAAGCCCTTCGCCGAGCTCATGAAGGTCCGCGCGATCCTCGAGAAGCACTTCAAGGACGTGCAGGACGTCGAGTTCACGGTCCAGGCCGGCAAGCTGTTCATGCTCCAAACCCGCAACGGCAAGCGCACCGCCGCCGCCGGGCTGAAGTTCTCCATGGACATGTTCAAGGAGAAGCTCATCGATTGGGAGACCGCCGTCCTGCGCAACCCCGCCGACCAGCTCGACCAACTCCTCGCGCCCATCTTCGACGTCGCGGAAGTGAAGAAAGCGAAGTCGATCGCGACCGGCCTGCCCGCGGGCCCCGGCGCCGCCTCCGGCAAGGTCTATCTCAACGCCGACCGCGCCGTCGCGGCCGCCGAGCGCGGGGAGAAAGTCCTGCTCGTCCGCAATGAAACCTCGCCCGAAGACCTTCGCGGCATGATCGCCGCCGAGGGCATCCTCACCGCCAAAGGCGGCGTCAGCTCCCACGCCGCGCTCGTTGCCCGCCAGATGGGCAAAGTCTGCGTCTGCGGCGCCAGCGCGCTCGAGATCGACTACGCGAAAAAGACCGTCACCGCTTCCGGCCAGACGTTCCAGGAAGGCGACTTCCTCTCCATCGACGGCACGTCCGGCATCGTCTACGGCGGCCAGATCGCGACCTCGCCCTCGGAGATCATCACCGGCATGGTCAGCGGCGACAAGGCCGCGCAGAAAACCGAGAAGTTCAAGAACTTCCTGCAGCTCATGAAATGGTGCGGCGATGCCTCCCGCATGGACGTCCGCACGAACGCCGACAACCCCGAGCAGACCGAGATCGCCGTCGCGTTCGGCGCGGTCGGCATCGGCCTCACCCGCACGGAGCACATGTTCTTCGAAGGCGACCGCATCGACGCCATGCGCGAGATGATCCTCGCGACCAGCGTGGAGGACCGCAAAGCCGCCCTCGCGAAGCTCCTTCCGTATCAGCGCGAGGACTTCACCGGCATCTTCACCGCCCTCAAGGGCTACCCCGCCACCATTCGCCTCCTCGATCCGCCGCTGCACGAATTCCTGCCGCACACCGAGGACCAGCAGAAGGACCTCGCGAAGAAGATCGGCTCGACCGTCGAGAAGATCCAGGCCCGCGTGCACCAGCTCCACGAGTTCAACCCCATGCTCGGCCACCGTGGCTGCCGCCTTGGCATCGCCTACCCCGAGATCACCGAGATGCAGGCCCGCGCCATCTTCGAGGCCGCGGCCGACGTCGCGAAGAAGAAGATCAAGGTCAAGCCCGAGGTCATGATCCCGCTCGTCGGTTTCAAGAAGGAATTCGACCTCCAGGCGGAGATCGTCAATCGCGTCGCCAAGGAAGTCATGGCCGAGAAGAAGATCAAGTTCGACTACCTCGTCGGCACGATGATCGAGGTCCCGCGCGGCGCCCTCACCGCCGACGAGATCGCGCAGAGCGCCGAGTTCTTCAGCTTCGGCACGAACGACCTTACCCAGACCGCGCTTGGCATCAGCCGCGACGACATGGGCTCGTTCCTCATGCCCTACACCGAGAACGAAGTCTTCAAGAAGAACCCGTTCGCCACGCTCGACGCCACCGGCGTGGGCCAGCTCATGGAGATCGCGACCGCCAAGGGCCGCGCCAGCCGCCCGGGCATCAAGCTCGGCATCTGCGGCGAGCACGGCGGCGATCCGGACAGCGTGAAATTCTGCCACCAGCTCGGCTTGGACTACGTGTCCTGCTCGCCCTACCGCGTGCCGGTCGCCCGCCTCGCCGCCGCCCAGGCTGCAATCGAGGAAAAACGCGCGACCGCCAAGGCAACGAAGCCCGTGAAGAAGAAATAATTCCGAATTCGGCGAGCCTCCCAGCAAGCCTCATTCGAAACCAAGGCGCGACCGGCGAAAGCGGGTCGCGCTTTTTGTGCGTCATCCGACCGCACGACATTGTCAATCGATCCTGCTTCTGGCAGGAAGGATTCATGTGGGAGCCCGAAAACGACGAATGGCGAGAATGGTATTCGCTGACGCCACTCGAACGCTGGCGGGAAAGCGAGAAACTGTGGACGACATTCCTGAACCTTGGAGGCAACCTTGATCCCGAACCCGATTCGCAAAGTCCTTTCTACTTTCCAGACGCACCAGGTGCAGGCGCTGCTGATGGGGGGACAGGCTTGCGTGTTTTACGGCGCAGCAGAGTTTAGCCGCGACACCGACTTCGTCCTGCTTGCCAACCCGGAAAATCTCGCCCGACTGCAAAGCGCGCTCGATGATCTCGTCGCGGAGCGCATCGCGGTCCCGCCCTTCGATCCGCAATACCTTCTGCGCGGACATGCCGTCCATTTTCGCTGCCGCCACCCGGAAGCGGCCGGCCTGCGGGTCGATGTGATGTCGAAAATGCGGGGCGTCGCCGACTTTCCTCGGCTTTGGGAGCGCCGCACGACGCTCACCGATGCGCGCACCGGCGAAATCACGGAGCTTCTTGCCCTGCCCGATCTGGTGCAGGCAAAAAAAACGCAGCGAGACAAGGATTGGCCGATGATTCGCCGCCTCGTTGAGGCAAATTACCACGCCTTTTCCTTTCAACCCACCGAAGAGCAGCTTGATTTCTGGCTCCTTCAAGCGCGAACACCGGAGATTCTTCTAGCGGCATGCTCCTCTTGCCGGTCGCGCGCGGAGTCGCTCGCGTCCTCGCGGCCTTTGCTCGTGGGAGCGCTCCGAAACGAGATCGAGTCCGTGGTCTCCGCCCTCGAGGAGGAAGAAAAACATGAGCGCAAGGTCGACGCCGCTTACTGGCGTCCGCTGAGAGCGGAACTCGAGCATCTGCGCCATGGTCGCCGGTTTTCCTGAACGACATCCCGAGCCGGATCACTCCATCCCATTCAAGCGAAATGGAGGCGACGTCTCATCGCCCATGTCACCATTCCGCCGAGCGCGAGCAGCGCCAGAGCGCCTGGCTCAGGCACGGCCGTCACCCGCCCCGTCACCGCCAGCGTGAGCGTCCCGGCGGCGGCCGCTCCCGGCAGGTCCTCGTCCGAAAATGTCAGCGTATAAATGGCGTGAAAAGCTCCGGATTCATCGGTGTGAAGGCCGACGTGAAAAGCCTGCCCGTCGCCCGGCGCGAGATTCGAAAACAGCGTGATATCGCTGAAAAAGACCCCGGCTCCCGAGAGTTGAAACGCATCGAGATCGAGCTTCGCCCTGGTCCCGATCGAAGCGACGAGGTTTTCGATGGAAAACGCCTGCGTGAACGCATCCGAAAATTGCGCGACGTCTCCAAAATCCAGCGTGAGGGTGGAGTCTTTCGTATCGGCAAAAACCGGGCGCGCGTGATCGAGCACCTGATAGCCGATCCCCGCGGAAAAATCGCCGTTCGCCACCTGCTGGCTGTCGCTGCCCACCGAGATGTTACCAATCTGCGCGCCCACGCGGCCGGTTTCCAGCGAGAGAACGACGCCCTCGCCTGGATCGAGGGCGAGCACGCTGCCGGTTTGATGACCGGAGACCGCGCCGGCGCCGTTCACGGCGTAGTCGAGTTCGTCGGCGCCCACGGCCGCCGCCACCGGTGCGACGTTGGATACCGTCACCGTCACGTTTGCGGCCGCGCCAACGATGACTCTCGGCGCCACGGCTCCGACGACCACCTTCATCTTTGCCGGCAACTGATATTGCGCCACCACCGGCAAGTGATCGCTCGTGGTCGTAAGAGCGGTGAGCACATCGTTCGTCCGGGCCAGGCTGTAACCGGGCAGCCTCGCCTGAAGCGCCGCCACGCTTCCGCCGTTGATCTCGCCGTTGAACGCGTGCGTGCCCGTGTTGCCGAAGGCGTGATAGGAACCGGGAAGGTAGCTCAATCCCTCGTTGTCCAAAAATTCCGCCGAGGCGAGCTGGTAATCGAATCGGTCGTCCATCCCGCCGGTGACCTGTCCGGCGTAGCGCGAGGACGTCACCGGCGACTGCGTGTGGACGTCCTTGAATGCCTCGTTGTTGCTCCAATTCCCCACGCGGTTGATGGGGTCGAACGCCTGGCCCGCGCCCGCCGCCGTCAACGCCGTCCACATCGGCTCGGTGCTGGCGTAAACGTTGAAATCGCCCGTGTAAAGAATATGGGCGCCGTTGCCCAGCGCATCGGCATTCGCCCGCACCTGCTGAGCCTCGGAGGCGCGACGTGACGCGTTCGCACCGCCCGCGCTGGCCTTGTAGTGGCTGACGTAGACGTAAAAATCGGCCGTCTCCTCGTAGCCGACGGGCCGCAATTCATACCGCATCGTCTGCCGCGCGGCGCCGCTGGCGCCGTTCAGGGTCGAAGCCGTCGTCGTTGCGATCAATTGGACGGTCTGCGTGTTGTAGATCAGTCCCGGCTTGCCGGTGGTCCCGGTCTCCGCCCCGCTGATCGTGGACCGGGCATAAGTGCCGGCGCCGTAGATGCCGTTGAGAAGAGAGACGATTTCGGCCGTCGTGGTGGATTTCTGCTCCTCGAGGGTGAACACATCCGGAGCCTTGGAGACCCCGTTGAGACTCTCCGCGCCAAAGGCGGCAAGCAGGGTCGACATGCCATCGCGAGCAGCCCCCGCCGTGTTGTAGTCCACGACGCGAAGCTGGGCGTGCAACGCACCGCCGAAAAACAGGAAAATAAGAGGGAAAGTCCGCACGGCGACCATGCTTCAAGCAAGTAGCCTGCCACGTTGGAGTCGATTGTCGACCGTCGAAGCAAGAGAAGACCGCGGCGAAAGCGGCGACTCGATCATTAAATTGCCAAAACCTTGCGCCCCTCCCTGGCGAGCCGCTTGCTTGTACCGTGCCGTGGCGATCGCGCATGTCATCTTCTCGAGCCGGCTAATTTCTTTCCAATCTCCCTCGATAGATTCTCGATCAGATCAGACACCCGCGATGCACCGAGGCGGTCGATGAAATCTCCCAGAAAAAATGAAATCTCAAATCGCTTCGGGCCGTTCTTCGGAGCCGTCCCGTCCTCCTCGGGCCAGCGGCGGGCACCGGAAATGGCTGTGGGGCACGAGCATCCTGCTCTTCGTCGTGGTGACGGCGACGTTCTCCCGGGCGATCTTCGGTGAATTCGTCAATTTCGACGACGGGGATTACACCGCCCAGAACCCCCGCATCGCTCGCGGATGGGATTGGGAGAACATCTACTGGGCCCTCACGCATATCCACGCTTCGAACTGGCACCCGCTCACCACCCTGTCCCACATGCTGGACGCGAGTTTGTTCGGACCCGGCCCGACCGGGCCGCATGCCGCCAACGTCCTGTTCCACGGCCTCGCCGCGGTTTTTCTTTTCCTCGCGCTGGACCGGCTCTTTGCTGCGCCGTGGAGGAACCTGTTCGTCGCGACCCTCTTTGCCCTCCATCCGCTCCGGGTCGAGTCCGTGGCGTGGGTTTCCGAGCGGAAGGACGTGCTGAGCGGCCTTTTCTTCGCGCTGATTCTCTTCGCCTACGCCGATTACGCAAAAAAACCGGCGGCCGGGCGTTTTGTTCTCGTGCTGTTTCTGTTTTCGCTGGGCCTGATGGCAAAGCCCATGTTGGTCACCGTGCCCCTGATCTTTCTTCTGCTCGATTTCTAGCCGCTAAACCGGATTTCTCCGCCCGACCCGGGAAGCGGCCGGAACCTTCTCCGGAAATGCTGGCCGCTCCTCGCCGAGAAAATTCCCTTTCTGGCGCTGGGCGGCGCCTCCTGTCTGGCGACCCTTCTCGCCCAGGACTCCGCGCTCCAATCCTTCGGTAACTTCGCCCTCGGCCCGCGCCTGGAGAACGCGCTCGTTTCCATCGTCGTCTACCTGGAACAGTGGCTTTGGCCCTTCTGCCTTTCCGTCATCTATCCCTTGTCCCTCGTCGCGCTGACCTGGTGGCGCGTATCCATCGCGGGCATCCTTGTCGCGATGATCACCTTCGCCGCCGGCGTCCGGTTTCGTCGCCAGCCCTATCTGATCGTCGGGTGGCTTTGGTATCTCGTGATGCTTTTTCCCGTGCTCGGGATCGTTCAGGTCGGCAACCAAGCCCATGCGGATCGTTACACCTACCTGCCCCAGATCGGGATCGCGATTGCCGTCACGTGGTTGCTGGGGGATCTGGCGAAAGCGGCCCGGCTTCCGCGAAGTGCCCTGCTCGCCGGCGGCGCGGCCGTCCTGACGGCGTGCGCCGCCGCGACTTTTTTTCAGGTCGGGGTTTGGAAAAACAGTCGATCGCTGTGGGATCACGCCATTGCCGTGACCCCGGACAATCACGTCGCCTACAGCAATCGCGGCCTCTTGGCCGTGGATCGCGGGGATTTCAACGGCGCTCTCGATGATTTTCAACGGGCCATCTCGGCCAGTCCCTCTTCCTGCGAGCCGATCGCCAACGCCGGCCTGGTTTACCTCAAAAAAGGCGCCCCGGCCCTCGCCATCACGTATTTTCTCCGTGCTCTCGAGCTCAAGCCGAACCTTCCCAGTTTGCACGCCGATCTTGGTCGGGCCTACTACGCTCTCGGCCGGAACGCGGAGGCATGCCGCAGCTTCGAGCGCGCCGTTCGACTCGAGCCGTCGAACTACGAATCGACCCACGACCTTGCCCAGTCGCTTTTTCGCGCCGGGCGGACCGACGAAGCCTTTCGCCGGATTCGAGTTGCCCTGGAGCTGAATCCCGGCTCCGCCGCCAGCCATGCCCTGTTGGGCTCGATCCACCTTCAACGGCGCGATTTTCCGGAGGCCACCGTCGCATTGCGGACCGCGGTGACGCTCGATCCCCGCAACCTCACCTTCCGCAATCAGCTCGCCATCGCTCTCACCGGCGCAAAAAATTACGACGACGCGATCGCGCAGCATCGAGCCGCTTTGGAGATCGAGTCGAGAAGCGCGGAAACCCGCCGTAACCTGGGACAGACGTTCCTTGCCGACGGGGACGCCCGGCGGAACCCATCGCCGAGTTGACGACGGCCTTGGATCTCGATCTGCACTGTCCGGAAGCGCCATCCCTGATCGCCGCGGCCTGCCAACAGCAAGGCAAGATTTCAGAAGCCGTCGTTCGTTACGGGCTCGCCTTGAAGGAAAATCCGCGTTCGGTGGCGACCCTGAACAATCTGGCTTGGATCCTGGCGACGAACCGCGAAGAAAAACATCGGGATGCAAGCCGGGCCAAGCTCCTGGCCGCCCAGGCGAACGCGTTGAGCGGGGGAAAAAACCCGGCCATTCTCGGCACGTTTGCGGCGGCATTGGCGGAAAGCGGCGATTATTCGAGCGCGTTTCGCCAGGTCGAGACGGCGTCGGCCCTCGCCGCGACGTCGGAAAGACGGCGAGCCTTCGAAAGGCAGAAAGAGGGTTACCTCAAGGGAATCCCGTGGCGGGAATAAGCTCGTTCCCAGGTAAATCCGGGCGCGTGACTTGGCGACGCCCTCCTCGTTCGGCGACCAAAATAGAAAACCCGGCGGATCGCTCCGCCGGGTTTTCGAAAAGGCTCTTTGAGATTAAGCGCGGACCGCGTGGCGACGACGGAACAGGATCAACGCGCCAAGCATGAGGGCGAAGGCGACGCCATACTCTTGCGGCTCAGGCACGCCCGTATAGGTCACGCTGAGATTGTCCACCGTCAGACTCGGAGCAGCCGACGGTCCTCCTCCCTGACGGAAAGCGACCGATGCGAGGGTCGTCGGTTCGGTTCCCACGAGCACGACGCCCGAAAGGTAGCTCACGCCGCCCACGGTGATATCGAAGGTGTCGTTAGACGTTCCCGCCACCACCGTATAAGTGGTGGCAATCGTGTAGATCGAGCTCAGACTCAAGACGGTGGTCCCGTAGGTCGCCGCAGCCGACGCCGCACTGCCGAGGCCAAGCACGAATCCCGTTCCGGACGACTTGATGAACACGCGATCGATGAAAATGTTGGTCGTGGTCGTGGTCGGCGTGAAGTGGAAGAAATAATCTCCGGCCGCGGCCGCCGCGCTGACATTGATGTCCATCGTCGCCGTCACGCTCGTCGCGGAGGTGGCTGGGTTCGTCCCCAGAGTCAGGGTGCCGCCCGTAAATGGCTTGAAGACATCCTGGCCGGTGTTCCCCACCACGACGGCACCGCCCGTGACTTGAATCGGATTCGTCGTCACCGTGCTGGTCTGCAACCAATTCCCTTGGCCAACGAGATTTCCGGGGGTGTAGGTGTTGAAATTGTCGCTCAAAGAAAGTCCGTCCGCTTTGAGTTCCGCGAAAGACAGGCCCGTCGCCCCGATTGCCGCCAAAAATAATGCCGTTTTCTTCATTTTGTATGTGATTGAGTTTTGCCCGCCTGTGCATGCCTCATCAGATCCCCCCCGACAAAGTGCCTGTGGCGGTAACAGGCTTTCCAACCAGGATAGAGCAGCCGCAATGCCAATCCAGCGGTGTTCGGTGACATTTCTGCCATCTAGGGAGAAGTTCAAAAGGCCGTCGCTCCTCGCGAAAAGTTATCTTGTTTATAGCAAACCATTTGCGGAATCATTCGAGAACGAGTTCAAGATTGAAGAGTGGCGTGACTTTCAACCGCTCGATCAGCCACCTCGAACGATTGGGCACCGAGGCGACCAAAAGAGCGCCAGCCGGACATGAAAAAAGCCCGGCGGGTGTTTCCCGCCGGGCTGAATGTTTCGGGCTAAAATTTTCTACCCGGCGAGAGCGCGACGGCGGCGGGTCACGATCAGCGCGATCAGCATGCCGGCAAAGGCGATGCCGTATTCATGCGGCTCGGGGACGGCCGTGATGGTAAAATCGTCGATCCCGAAGGTATCTCGGTTTCCTGATCCGGTCGAAGCGGTCAAAGCCGTCACGCGGATCCACACGCTGGTCTGGTTGTTCAGCGCCGTGCCAAAATCGCCCACCCCGAAGCTCAAAGTCGTCGAACCGAACGTGCCGGGATCGACGTAAGTTCCGATCGTCGTGAACGAAGTCGGGACCGCGCCGATGCCGTAGTCGATGGTCCAGGTCGTCGAGCGAGTTTGAACGCTCAGCATCTGGGCTTTCAAGCTGATCGCCGAGATGGTTGCCGTGGTCGTGTTGATGTTGAAGGCGAAGGACGCACCCGGATCTCCAAAGGTGCCGGATTGCCGGACCCCTAATGCACGGTCGGTCGAGGCATTTTGCGCGGCCGTCGTGGCGGTAGAAGTCAACCCGTCGGACGAAGCCACGTTCTTGAAGCTTCCGCCGGTATCGGCCCAAGTCGCCGCGGCCGTCGTGAACGCACCGCTCGTGCCCAGCGAAGTCGCCGTCGCGCCCGTGCGAACGGTCCAACCGCTGGGAAGAGCCGTGCCAATTCCGTCGAAGGTTTGTGTGTAGTTCGAGGTGACAGCGGTCTGGCCGAAGGAGCTCCCCGCGGCACATGCCATCGTCGCGACGGAATAGATCAATTTTTTCATCTTGTTTTGGTGTTCGTAGTTAAAGCCGCATACAACTTCACCTCATCAAGATCCCCCCCGACTTGGCGTGCCTGCGGCGGATCGCAGACATGTCGCGATACTACAAGCAGAGGGCATGCCAACAACCGTCTTGACGTTACGTTGTCGTCACGGACGAAGCATCGGCCGATCGGAAGCTCGGTGAAGGTTTGGCGGCAGGAGGCTGACGGCAAATGACTTGCAGAAAAAATTCTCACCCTCGTGGTCGGAGAAAAAAGTTGGCCGGATCTTTCTTCCGCCGCTTGTTTCGCCACCCGGCGGATCAAAAAGACGCAGAACGGGCCACCGACGAAGAAAAATCCGCCCGCATCCGTCTGGGCGGGAAGAGTCGTCGGGGACGATGAAGTTTTGACTCGCACGTTCTCCCTCTGGGCAAGAACGCGATCCTTGCAAACATTCGATCCGGAATTTGTTGCCCGATGGCATGTCCACTGCTCTATTGCCCGCCCAACATCGTTCAATTACCTGGGGGGGGAAAATGAGAACTACGAAACAGTGGGCGAACGCCGTTGCGTTTGCCCTTACCTTGACATTTGGGGGATCGCCGGCTCATGGGGCGTCCAAGGACATCACCGCGAAGGCGGCCAGCGTGGCGGCGACGGCGCGGACTCAGCTCGTGATGGCCGGCATGCTGGCATTGTTCGCGGCCTCGCTTGTGCTGAGACGAAGCTCGGCCAAACCTCTTTAAGGAGAAACGTCGGCGGATCGAACGCCACGCAAGGTTCCGGGTTGCGAAAATCGGCGTCGCATTTAACGTTGACGGCATTGCCGCCCGCTCCTATTCGATTTGGTCTCGCCGGCTTTCTCCTACCTTTTCCATGAAATTTCGTTTCGTTCTCAATCTGCTCTTCGTCGTCGCGCTGCCCCTTATCGCCGCCGATACCCCGGCACCGGCTCCGTCCGCCTCGCCGGTCCCGTCGTCCGCCCCGATCCCGGGTGACGCCCCCGCCGTTTCGTCGGCTTCGACCGCCGCCGCCGCCGCCGTCCGTCCGGTGGAATTATATTCCTTGGATTACAACGAAGACCTCGATGTTTTCTATGCCGTCGGGACGCAGAAGCCCTACAGCGGACCGGTTTTTTCGAATTACGATAGCGGCAAAAAGGAACTCAGCGGCCTCCTCAAGAACGGCGTGCGCGACGGGCATTGGATCGAATACTACGAGGACGGAAAAACGGCCTCGGATGGAGAATACCGCGATGGCAAGGAGGTCGGACCGTGGAAATATTGGTTCGAAAACGGGGCTTTGCAAAGCGTCGGCAGCTACAGCGACGCGAGCCCCGTGGGAAAATGGACGACTTACTTCGAGAACGGCAAAACCGAGTCCGAGGGAATCTACGTGGCGGGCGACATGGATGGTCCGTGGAAAATTTACGATGAAAAGACCGCCGAGGTGCGCGTCGTGAAATTCAAGAACGGCGAACAACTCCCCGAGTAGCGGAGGGTTTCCACTTCGCGCGTGAGGGGTCCTGATAAAACGGGCGGGCAAATCTGGGGCGGGCGTCTCCGCGGCATTGACCTTCGTCCTCCGGTCGCCGTCCTTGCCCTGCTCGTCGGCGCCACGAACCTCGGGCGGGCGCAGCCGGACGACCCCGGCCCGGAGCAGCCCGCATGGAACGATTCTTCCCCGGATCACGCGACTTCGGCCGCCCAGAAAATCACCACTCCCCGTCCCGAGGGGGTCGGAACGGGAATCCCGTCGCCGGGAGTCGAAACCGATTCGGTCGCCCGCCCGACCGCAACCACTGAATTTGGTCCGGCCACGGTCGACCCATCGGCTGGAACGGTGGATTCCGCGGGCGTCCCGGCCGCGCAGCGACAGTTTCTGCCGAGCTTCGACTACTACGATCGGCCGCTGTTCGAACGCGACGGGCTGAAGTTTCGGGCCGGTCCGGTCAATCTCCGAATCGAACTCTCGATGAGCGAGGAATACAACGACAACATTTTCGCATCGCCCGTCAATCCGGTGACGGACCTCATCACCCGGATCACCCCGAAGTTCCTTTTCGGCGTGGGGGATTTTCAGGCCCAGACGGAGGATTATCTTTCGTTCCAATATCTGCCTCAGTTTCAGTACTTCCTCGAGAATTCCGACCAGTCACGCGTGAATCAGGAACTGCACGTCAGCGGAAAGGCGACGTTTTCCCGCTACTCGACCGACGTCAGGCTGGATTACGTCAACAACAACGAACCCAACGCGACGCAATCCGGCCGGCAGAGCTACCAGATTACGACCTTCACTTGGAATAACGTGTATTATCTGGGAGCCAAGACGTTCGCCAGCGCCGCGGTCGGCGTCACCAATCAGAACTACGAAAGCGGGCAGAATTACACGACCTATTCGCTCTCTCCGCAGATCGGTTACGCTTTCAGCCCGAAAACGACGATTTTCGCGGGTCCTTACGTCGGTCTGGTGGATGTGGGCCAGGGAGCGACCCAGACTTTTCAGGGCCTCACCGTCGGGTTTAGCTACGACACGATGCGCAAGCTGAAGTTGGATGGTTCGCTCGGCGTTCAAGCGCGGCAATTTCACGGGGAAACTTTCGCCGGCGCCCAGGATTTCACGACGCCGATCTTCAATCTTTCCGCCACCTGGACGCCCACTCAGCTGCTCACGTTCGAGCTCGCGCTCGCGCGGAGCGTGGAGGTCACCGACATCGTGCGCGGCCTCACCTACACGACCACGTCGATCGCCTTGAACGGCGGTTGGCAAATCCTCCGAAACCTGAGCTTCAAGTTCGGCGCCGGCCTTCAATATCTGGATTACCAAGGCGACGTCTCGGGCAACACGGAAGAACATACGGAAACCTACATTTCCGCCGGGCCGACATTGACATACACATTCTGGAGGGATCAAATCGGGGTGGATTTTTATTATCTCCGACAGCAACGGACCTCCGAGATCGCGGGAACCGGCTATGCAATCAACACCTGCGGACTTCGCTTCAACTATAAATTTTAGCTTGCCCGCGTTTCGTCCTCGTCCCATCCGTTTCTCATGATTCGTTCCCGGGAGGTCGGGCTTTTCAACGCCTACTCGTTCGCCCAAGCGGGCGTGCTCACGCTTTGCTTCTGGTTCTGGGTGCTCGCGCTCGGGATCTTCGGCGTGCGCGACCTCGTCAGCCATGGAGAGTCCTATCTGGCCTATAACCTGATCTCTATCGGGGGCCTGCTGCTCCAGCTTTATCAAACCGACTCGAGCCGTCTGAATTTGCAGGCCCTCGATCCCGTGCAAAACATTCGGCTCTCCGTGAGCCAAACGCTCCACGTCGCGGGGGCGCTGGCGGTGATGCTCGTTCTCACGAAGGATATGACGATCTCGCGTTTGTTCTTGCTCGTTTACCTGGTCGCCCTTCCCGTCGCGCTTTTCGCCGGTAATACGTTGATTCCCAGCCGTCTCAGCCGGATCTTCTTCAGCGGCGCGAATCAGCTGCCGGCCCTCCTCATCGGCCGGCTCCCCCGCATCGGACGGATGCGACGCTGGCTGCGGCGGATGGAAAGCTACGGCGTGAGCATCGTTGGCCTGCTCACGGAGGAAAAAACCGTTCGAACCAAAACGATTCAGCGATTTCCGATCGTCGGAGAAGCGGGCGATCTCAAGGCGATCCTGGAAAAAATCCGCATCGAGACCGTCATCGTCCTGGACGTGCCGCGGGACAAGGAGGTGCTCGACTTTCTCGTCGATACCACCGATCGAGCGGGCGTGCGGATGATCGTCATGAATAACCTCTCGGAGACATTCCGGCATTCGCTTCGGTTTTACCGTCAATTCGGCGTGGATTTCATCACGCTCCGGGAGGAACCCTTGCAGGATCCCCTCAATCGCGTCTTCAAACGGGCGTTCGACATCTCGATCGCCTTGTTCGCCGTGGCGGTGGTCCTGCCTCCGCTGGCCCTCGCGGTCTGGCTCATTCATCGGAACCAATCTCCGGGGCCGTTGTTTTTTCGCCAGACCCGGGCCGGGATCCAGAACCGACGGTTCGAGATCGTCAAATTTCGCACGATGCACTTTTCGGAATGCCCCTCCACCGAGCAAGCTAGGGAGACCGACGAGCGGGTCTTCTCGCTCGGGCGGCTTCTTCGGAAGACCAGCATCGACGAGATCCCCCAATTCCTCAACGTGCTCTTCGGCGACATGAGCGTGGTCGGCCCCCGGCCGCATATGCTCGAGCACAATGAAGAATTTGCCGCCATCATGGCGAACTACCATGTCCGCGCTTTCGTCAAGCCGGGCGTGACCGGTCTCGCCCAGGTGCAGGGTTTCCGAGGCGAGGCTCGCACCCATGAAGACATCCGCAAGCGCGTCGCCTGCGACATCGACTACATCGAGCGATGGTCGCTGCCGTTGGACATGCTCATCATCGCCAAAACCGCCTTCCAGATCGTGAGGCCGCCGAAGTCGGCCTACTGAGCTCGAGCCAAAAAAAAGCCGCCGGGAATTTCGGCGGCGTCTTCGCTTCAATCGGGATCAATCGGTCACCGGGGATCGTTCGCGGTATCGCGCCAGAAGCCCGATCAAGCCGATCGAGTCCCAGTAGCGGCGACCGAATTTCGCCGGGTCCTGGCAGGTGCGAAGAAGCCAGCCCAGATAAAAGCGATCCGCCCACGGCGGGATGGACGCCTGGCCACCGGTCAGGAACGCGATGGCGGCGCCCGTGCAAAGGATGGCCGGACGATAGGATAATCGCTGCCGCAGATACCAGCCCAACTGCTCCTGCGTGCCGCCTCCGACGTTGAGAAAAATCACCTTGGGGCGCCGCCGCTCGAGTTCGTCGGCCAGGGCGGGATCTTCGATGGCGCCATCCGGGGAGGGCCGATACATCGGCGCGACATAACAATGCTCATCGGTGAGGGAGGAGAAGCCGTTCGCGCGCAGCCATTCGAGATTTCGGTCTTGTTCCGGGGCGCTGGGCATGATCCAAAAACTTGCGCCGGGCAGTTGCACCTCCGGCCGGACCAAAACTTCCCGCAGAAGCCGCAGGCCGGAATAACGTTCGATCCGCCGCGCCGGTTCCCGCCAATGAAGCGCGTTCCACACCAGCACCATCAAGCCGCTGTCGGGGATCACCCAATCCGCCTTGGCCAAGGCCTCGCGATAAACCCGGCGGGAGACCAGGTCGCCCGCGAGACCCGGCCCGGACGGCACCACCACGAGCCCCGCGCCTTCCAGTCGAGCGGGAAGCGCCGGACCGTCGGTTCGAAAATCCACGCCGAGAATTTGGATGCTCATTCCTGAAAATCGAGGGGGGAGTCGGTCGTTTTTTGGCTCGCCGGTTTCGGGGGGAATCCCACGGCCTCCAGTTGGACGCGGAAAGCGGTCGCTTTTCCCGCGTCGAAAAATCGCAGCTGAATTTCACGGACCCGGCGGGGATCGAGGCGCTCCCGGCCGGCGACGCATCGCCCGAAAACCCAGGGATGGAAATCAGCGTAAGCCATCAAGACCGACGCGGTCACTTCGGTCAGGGGATTGCGGCCCAGATTCTCGACGATGGAAAACCGTTGTCCATCGGCGTCGATCAAATCCACGCGGATTGAGGCCGGTTTGCCATCCGCCGTGGTCGCGACCAGATGCAGGAAACCGTTTTCCAGATCGGGCAGCCCCCCCGGGAGAGCGGCGATCGCCATCGGGGGGGAGAGCGGATCGATCTTCCGATCCGTAACGTGGAAAGCGACTTTTCCCGAATCGAGCGCGGAAATTTTGGTCCCATTGATTCCGAGCCAGGGCCCGAGTTCTTCGGCCGGCTCGAGCGGCGCCGCCCCGGAGATCGACGCGAAAGGCGGCGCGCCCGCGGGGGATCGTTCCGGCCGGGCCAGGGCGAGAGGCTCGGCACGGTGGGGTAAATCAACCGCCGGGGCGGTTTCCAGCGTGAAGCTCAGCGGAGAGATCGCGGTCACCTGGTCCGAATCGGACAAGGTCTGCGCCTGGAGCCGCACGGTCTCCCGACGGTATCCCGCCGTCGGCGCGCGAAACGTGAGCGGAACGATTTTCCGCGAGAACGGCGCCAATTCCAGCGCTTCCGTCGGAAGGGAAGTCGTCCCCGCGGGGACGAGATCCCGTCCCGCCGTCATGACCAGACGAACCTTCACCGATGCCGCCGACAAATTGTAGACGTGGACCGAGCCCTCCAGGGGGAGCCACCGCGCTGGCCCCGAGCGTTCGAACCAGTAACTGCGCGAGATTTTACTGGCGATGCCGCCGTCCACTTCGTCCGGGATCCATTGCAGGATCACCGGGTCCGGCGCGACGGGCGGAGCGAAGACCGGTTGCGCGGGAAGCGATTCCCGGCGCGTGAAATCCCGATAATCCCGCCAAGCCGGCCGGACGTCATCCGCGGCATTCGTCATCCCAAAGGGGTCGCCGCGATGAACCAGAACAAACGGCATGAACACGGCCAGCCGGCCGGCGATGGCGGCGCGCGCGCAGGTCACGAGGTAGTCGGCCTGCGCCTGGCGGGCGGAAGGGTTCTCGAAATCGCCGTAAGGAACATTGTTCAGGCCCACCTCCGTGAGCCAGAGCGGCAGCGCCCGGTCGTGAGTCCAGCGGGCGGCAAATGCGCGTTGGGCCTGGATCACTTCAGGCAAGGAATGGCCGAAGCCGTAGTGATGAAAGTTCACGGCATCGGTGTAGTCGTAGATTCCGTTCTCCGCCGCCGCTTCGAGCCAGGGCCCCGGGGGAAAAGCCAGCGCGCCCATCAGCACCCCCGGGGCCCGGCGGGCCCTCGGACGATTTCGCAAGCCGCCGATCGGGAGAGGCCGCATCGCGGCGCCCGACTTGATTCCGAGGTAGACCGCTTTTTGGTAGGCGACGACCCGATCAGGCAAGTCTTTCATGTAGAAGGTCTCCGGTTCTCCGTTTGTTTCCCAGGCATCCACCTTTCCGGCGGCAAGCCGGGCCAGGTCCTGCGATTGGCGGAAAACTTCGATCAAGTTCTCCGGTAATTGCCCATCGGACCGGGTGACCGGAATATTCCGCGGCAGCGAAGCAAAAGCCACCACGCGGAAACCCTCGCCCTTCATTTCCCGCCACGTGTCGAGTCGATCCCGCCGGGCGGGGACGTCCGGACCCGCCGCGCCGAGTTCTCTCTCGCGCAGCCACCGGATGCCGGAGGTGTGCAGCAGGCGCAAATAGCCGGGCACCTCCGAGCGCGGCACGTGGACCGAGAGGCAGGCATCGATGCCCCAACCGCCTCGCGAGAGAGCTTCGCGGGGAAACCCGGCGCTCCACACTCCTCCGGCCCCCAGGATCGCCAGGAGCGCGACGGGTCCCAGGCGGGACTTCAAGGCAGCCGGTCCGCGATCATGCGCGCCCCCGTGCCGGCATCACGAACGCGATGCGCGCCCGACGTGATGGCCGGAGGATTGCTGATGGTCATTTGAAAGCGGGCGAGATTTCCTCCGCATTCTTTCGCGGGCAGAAAAGGCGCGGTCAGGGCCGCGCGGCGAGGTTGGAAAGTCGATTCGCCCGGTCGCGATAGAAAGCCTCGGCCTTCCGGCCAGCCATGATGAGATAGATGCTTTTCACCATGTCTTTGGCCCCGACTTCGACGAGATAGCGCGCCAGGAAGGTTCGACGCGCCTGCTCCCGCATCTGCTCCTTTTCAGCGGCGGCAAATCCCTGCCATTTCCGAAGCAATCGATAGGCGCCGCTCAGGGTGTCATCGTCCGCCAGACCAGCGCCGTCGACGGCGATTTCCGGAGAAATGTTCACCCCGTGGCCCAGCAGGGCCGGCGTCCCGCAGGAAAGCGCCTCGGCGACCGCGATGCCGAAATTCTCCTGGTGCGAGGGCAGGATAAAGGTCTCGGCCGCCTGCAGCGCTCCCCATTTCTGGTCTCCGCCGATCATGCCCGTCCAGTAAACGGAATCCTCGATTCCTTCCCGCCGCGCCAGGGCCTTCAGCTCGTCGGCGTAGCTCGAATCAGCGGGACCGGCCATCACGAGCCGCATGATTTTTTCGTCCCAACGTCCTTCCGTCTTCAGCTGGCCGACGGCCCGAATCAGGAGATCCGGCCCCTTTTTTACGTGCACCCGGCCGAAAAACAAAAAAAGGCGTTTGTCCCGCAGGGAAGGATGCGCGGCGTAGAACTCCGGGCGATAATCGTGGCTGGCATCAGGGATCCCCGCGGTGCCGTATCGCACGACCACTTCGTTGCAATCGTAGAGCCAGAAGGACTCCCGCGCGAGGACCCTCTCCCGCTCGCACGTGAAGAAAACCGCGTCCGCGTCGCGCAGCACCGGATACAATCCCCACGGCCAATACAGCCACTTCTTGAGGTGTTTGAGCGGATACTGGTGCTTGAACCACGGGTCCAGCATGCCATGCGTGAAGACCATGTAGGGGGTGGCTGTCTTTCGCAGCGCCTGCCAGGTGCCGAGGGCATTGAACCCCCAGATCCCATTCACGATGACGGCGTCGTATCGGCCGGCGTTGGCGCGCAGCCAATCCACGTAACGGGGACAAAATCCATAGCCGCCGAACCCGGGGCCCAAGGCGTGCACGACAAGCTGGCTGTCTCGCACCCACGGGTCCTCGGGCGCATCCAGCGTCGCCACCTCGATCTTATGGCCGTAGAGCTCGTTGACGGCGGTGAGTTGGCGCACGCCTTCCACCGGGCCGCCGGTGGCCGGATTGATCGTCGAGATCGCGTGGAGGATGCGCAGGGCCATCGCGATATCAGCTTCCGGTGTGCTCTCCCATCGCGAGCGAACATTCGGGACATTCCGGGTTTTCCCCGCCCGCCATCGCAAAAAGATCCTCCGGGGTCTTCCATTCTCCATCGGCGCCGTAAATCTTCCCGCAACCGTGGCACAGGGGAATGAGCCGTTGGAGGGCCTCCACCCGTTTGCGATGGACGGCGACCGTCTTGGCGTAAACCGACAGGCCGTAGACGAAAAGCATATAGATGCCACAGCGAGACGCCGCGTTCCAATAGCGGAAGAGTTCGTTGGAAAGCACATGGCCATTCATGATGTCGGTGATGGCCCACATGGCGGTGGCGACCACGCTGGCCACGTAGCCGCCCCATCTTCCGAAGTAGAAAAATGCCAGCATGATGGGCAAAAGATAGACCGGGTAGCTCGTGACCTCGTAGCCCGTCAGGTAATCGAAAGCCACCACGGCCGCGAATAAAACAAATATGGTGGCAAGCTTGATAATATTAAGGGCTTTCATTCGAGAGCTTGGGCGTTAGAGACTTTTTGAGCGCGCATTTTTCCGCAACTCGAACGTCTTGGCGACGCAGAGGAATTCGTAGACCGCGTGCATCCGGGCAAAATAGTATCCCTCGCGGCCGTCGAGGAATCCTCTCTGCCAAAAATAAACAAAACAGAACCGAAGAAGCGGACGGAGGGGCAAGCCTTGTGAAAACTGCTTGAGGCGGCGGCGAAGTCCAACCGCTCCGCTTTGGAGGGAGGCATTGCTCCCCTGCAAGTAACGGTCCACGGCGACCCGGGCCTCCCAATTGGAGTAGCGGTTGTGTTTCTCGACGAAGACGTCGACGGAAGGAAATGCGTAGTGATCCATCTCGCTCTGGAGGTTGGCGGTCCGCCCATTCACCACGACGTGTTCATGCACCTCATTGTCGCCGCTGGCGGTTGCCACGTCGGTTAGTTTCTCGTAACGGCCGAGGCGGTGGCGAAAAAGACGCAGGTTCCAGTTCGGATAGTAGGCATGTTTCAGCCAACGGCCCATGAACATGAACCGGCGATTGATCCAATATCCGTCCACGGGGTGCCCGGAGCCTTCGACGATGGAACGAAACTCGGCCTCCGCCCCCGGCGGCAAGACTTCGTCGGCGTCCAAGATAAAAACCCATTCGTTTCGAAACGGTAGATTTTCCAACGCCCAGTTCTTTTTTTTTGGCCAGGTGCCGTTGAAGTCGAATTGAACCACGATCGCGCCCGCCCGCTCGGCGATCTCCTGGGATCCATCGATGCTGCTCGAGTCGACGACGAAGACCTCGTCGGCCCAAGTCACCGACCCGAGGCAACGAGGCAGATTATGGGCCTCGTTCTTGATTGGAATAAGGATGGAAACGGAGACTTTCACGTGATCACGGAAGAGGCGGGATCCGGGGGCGCCATCCTCCCCGGGGCTTGAGGGTTCTGCAAGGATGTCCCGCGCAAATCATCCAAGGCGGCTGGTCCTTCGTGACCACCGAACGCGCGCCGACGACGGCGCCCTCTCCGATGGTGACCCCGGGGTGAACGAACGCCTCGGCGGCGATCCAGGCGTGGTCCCCGACGACAATGGACCTCGTCACCAGGGGAAACCCTTCCCTCTCGTAATCATGGGTTCCGGTGCAAAGCTGGGTTCCCTGGGAAACGACGACCCGCCGGCCGAGGATGATCTTATCCTGAGAATATAAAAAACATCCGTCGCCGACTCCCGTTTCATCGCCGATCACGACATTCCAGGGCGCCCAGATTTTGACGCCCGGATAAACATGGACCCCGCGCCCGATTTGGGCGCCGAACAGCCGCAGAAGCAGGGCGCGCCATCGATGACAGGGCCGGGGGCTGAGCCGTCCCGCGGACGCCCAAACGACGTTCCAGATCGACCGCCTCACGCGATTCCCGAGGGAAAAGCTGGCCTCGTGAAAAGTGTCGGTATTAATAGCCATGAGATCGAACCGCCGGAATGTCTGCTTCCGGCTCCGACGCCGAGGAATAAATTTCCTGATAAATTCGTTCGATTCGATTTAACGCGTCTTCTGGCCGGAATCGCTCCGCGTTGCGAAGACCGTTCCGAACGACGAGCTCACGGTCGGTCCCGGGCAGGTCGAGAATGGATTGAAGCCGGTCCGCGCCGTGTCTCATCCAGTCGGAATCATCGTTCGCGGGTCGCCGTGGGATGTAGAAGGCCGCGTCGGCCCCGACTTCGTTCATCGGCGCGGCGTCCGTCGTGAGGACCGGGCACCCACAAGCGTGAGCCTCGGCGATCGGCCATCCAAATCCCTCTTCGAGCGAGGGAAAAAGTAAAACCCTGGCCGTGGCATAGGCCGCATGGATTTCCTCGTCCGTCAAGTCTCCCAAAAAGGCAATCCGACCCTTCTCGGCACCGTTTTCGGCCTTCACTCGAAGTTCCTCGTTCGGGGGGGCTCCGGCCATGAGGAGCGGGAGCACATTGGCGGATCGCCGACAATATTCCTGATAAAGCCGAACGACGCCCTCCCGATTTTTATACCACTGATTCCCCCCGACATGGAGCACGAAGCCTGCGGCGGGATCGAACGGCAGACGCCCGGAGAGCCGCGCCAGGGCTTGCTCCTTTTCCATCGGACAAAATGGATAATTGAGAGGATTGTAAACCACTTCGTCCCGATGTGGCGGCCGCTTCAAAAAAAAGCGAAGGTCCGCCTGTGTTTTCTGCGAGACGGAAATGAAGTTTCTCGCCCGTCGATATCCATCCCGGATCAAGGCCTGGTATTGGCGTCCGGACCAGCCGGTCGGATTCTCAGGAAACTCACCTAGCGCCGAGCGCTGGGCCAGGAAGTCATGGCAATGAACGACGTGCCGGGAACGACCCAACGCGGGCAACCACATTCCCAAGGCTTGGTCGGTCACGACGAAGAGCGCCTTCTTCCCCCGGGCCATCTTCCGGAGACGGGATGGGAAAACGAGGAATTGGTCAACATAGCCGAGCCACTTTCGCGCCCCGCGGGAACGCAACGGTAACCGGCCAAAGAAATGCGGAGAGGTAGCGTAGGACACATCATGTCCGCGGTCACGCATTCCCTCCCCGAGAAGCCGAGCAAATCGGGGCATGCTCGTCGAGCCCAGCGTGCCAGGATGGCAAAGAAAAATGAGTCTCACCGCGTTGAATCCGAGAATACCTGAAGTCCGCCGTCGCGGTTAGTTCTGCAAGTTTACGCCTGTCGTTTTCCCACGAAGAGGGAGAACCCAAACAAAGTCAGATAAATGAACAGAACGACGTAAACACTATCGATCGGCGAGCCCGCCTCCACGATGGAGTGCCAGACCGCCATGAAAACCATGCACCTCGCAACCGGCCCCGGGAATTGGGTCTCGATCGACTTGGTCATCATGAAAATCACCGTGAAACCGACGCTGCACATGACGGCCACGGCAGTCAACCCTCCGCCGGCAAACAAAACGGCAAAGGTTCCGAAGGAAATTCCGATGTATCCGATCCAATCCGTCGGGATCACCCCTGAATATCTTTGGTAATAATAATTCGATCCGAAGACACTTTTCTCCGGGTTAAGAAAGCGCGGCACTTGGGCGAGAAGATCATCGATGATCCATTTCCACCCCGCGCTTCCCTTGCGCACGGCCGCTTGGATCAACTCCTTGCCCGCCGCAATCGTCATGAATCTCTCCAGATAACCGACGTTCGCGTCGGTGAACCGGGTCGAACGTTCGCGATCCTGTTCCCACCTGACCTTGGCTTGCGCCTGAGCCCGCACCCGGTGGTCGAACATGTTTCCCATCGCATCGAACGCAGCCGTCACGCGTTTCCAACCCTGCATCTGCCGCACGTTCATGTATCGCACCGTGTCCGAGTAAGGGCCGACGATGGTGATCAGGATGAAAAACCCACCCGCCAAAAAGCAGGCGAACTGCACGGGCGAAAACCGACGAAACATCAGCATCGCCAGGCTGTAAGACAATCCCGCCGAAACGAAGGCTTCCTTGCCGATGCCGATGACCGCGAACACGAGCGACACCGACAACAAAGCGAGCGGAAAAGGATGCCAAAGCTTGCGACGAGGATGTTTGATGACGCTCGCGGCGATGGCGGCGATCAGACCCAACGGAGCCAGCCGGGTGTAAAGCTTGAGCGCTCCCCAGAGACCGCCGATCCGGTCTCCCACCACGAAGGGAATCAGGCTGCAGACGGTAAAAATAAAAATCGCGAGCGCCGTCCACCCCGACGCGTTAAACACCCGTCTTGGCAGGACGAATACCGGGACTTGACGATAAATAAACGCCGCGCAGAGAAGGCTGAGATACCCGACCAGATAAGGCATGGAGACTTCGGTGGGCAAGTGAACCCGCGACGCCCAATTTTCCAGGAGAAAGCTTTTTACCAGGAGAGCGATCCCGGTGGTCCCCATGGTGAACCACCATGCCACCATGCCGCCGGCCGCGGAGAAACCACCGGCCACCCGCGCCGCGAAAAACCCTATCGCCGTCCCGAGATGAATCAAAATGGTGCCCCAGAAAGGCGCGTGAAGCGCCATTTGAACGATCAGGGAGATGAAAATCCAAAGTTCTGGGGCGAACAGAATCCCCAAAAAATATTTGGGAGAAATGCGGGGAGAAGACGAGGCTGACGCCGATGCACCTCGCGAAATCATCGCCCCATCGGGAGCATTGGAAAGAACGCTCATGAATGCCCTAGACCCTCCTTCCAAGCGAACGCATTTTGATGGCTTCCATCGAGATTTAGAACCTTTGATCGAGTTCGGCCAGCTGAGTCCAGGCTTCGCGCATGCGACATTCGAGACCATATCCACTTTGCCGGCATCGGCGAGCGCCATTCTCGGCAATCTCGCGACGCGCGTCTTCGTTGGCTAGATAATGCCGGATCTTTGCTTCGCATTCGCCCACGTCGGAGAAAAATTCCGCTTCGACGCCCTCACGAAATAATTTCTGGTGAAAAGGCGTGCGTTCCGCGAGGAGGAACCCGCCGGCCGCGGGAATTTCCAGGCTGCGCATCGTATATTCGTCGAGATTGGTCGACGAGACGAAGCCAAGGGAAATCTTGTGATCTCGAATCAAGCGGGCGCAATCCGCCCCGAAGAGTCCCGGCCCGACCAGATCCGGCCGGCGTCGCGGGATGATGGATCGATCCTCCCAGCGCTGGCCGCGAACGTGGATCGGAAGGGACCGGGCGACGATCAACTCCTCGAGGTATTCGATGCGATGATCCATGGCGGTCCCGGCAAAGAGCACCTCCTGGGTCGGGCGGGCCGGCTCGGGAAGGTCGAAAACCGGCTCGTAGTAGCCGCTGGTGAAGAGCCGCACCTGTCTCGCCCCCGCTTCGAGGAAGGTCGCAAGATCGCTCTCCCGCTTTAGAAAATGGACGTCGTAAAACGGAATGTTTGCGATGAACCGCTTCCAAAGAGCCTTCTGATGGCGTTTGCCGAAAGGATTGTCGTCCTGAAAGCAGACGAAGGTGGTCCGGGGCCAGGCCTTTCGCAGGCGGTCGAGCACGCGGCGTTCGACGAGTCGCGGCCATTCGAACCACGCGATGTCAGGCGCACGCTCGCCCGCGAGGGCGGCCGTCTTGCGATTGACCCAGGCCAGCGTCTTCGGCGTGGCCGGCAATCCAAACGTCCGGGTGACGAGGCGGCCCCACAAGGAGCGTTCCGCGCGCGGGAGCGTCAGGTCGACGGGACGCACGGTCGCGCCCAACCGCCGAAGGGTGTCCATTCGCTGGAAGCCGGACATGCCGACCTCGGCGATGTCGCCGAAAAAAACCACCTCCGCTTCGCTTAGATCCTTCATGCGAGAACTCGGTCCAGTTACGGGATCCAGCCGCAAAGCCGGGAAATTTCCGCCGCCCATCCCGCCTCCGTCGGCACGTCGAAGCCCGGCATGTTTCGAAACTCGTCCCGTTCGATCCGGGCGATCGTTGCCGCGAGGTCGACGCCGAACTGCTCCTCGTCTCCCTTCGAGACGACGGCGATCGGCACTTTTCCAAGCGCCTCGTGCACGCCGGAATCCCGGTGCAGCACCACGGGAACGTTTCGGTAGATCGCCTCGAGCGCCGGCAGGCCGTAGCCTTGAACCGCGGGCATGGCAAACACCGCCGCCCGACGGAAGGCCGCCTCCACCGCGTCCTGCGAAAGTTGGCCGTGAAAGATCACCTCCACCCGATCCGACATTTCTCCCGCCATCCGGCGAAGACGATCCAATCCGCCGCCGATCCCCACCACTTCCACCCGCACGCGGGCATCCGCCGGCCGGTGGTCGTTCAGTCGCGCGACGGCACGGAAGATCCAGTCGATTCGCTTGGAATCCTCGATGCGGCACACCGACAACACGTTCAACGGCGCGCCGGCCGACGGGGGAACGGCTCCCGCCTCTTGCCGTGGCGGCGTCCCGCCCTGGAACACGACCTCCGAACGGACGCCATACAGCGCCAGCAATTCGTCGGCGTTGCGCTGGGTCATGGTCATCATCTTCTTCGCCCGCCGGACCCCGCGGCGGGTAAAGTGATCGGCTCCCGCCTGGCGAAGGCGACGGAGCAATCCTTCGGTGCGCGGCGCGCCGAGCAGGCTTGGAGGGTCGGTATAATGAAGAATGAAGGGTGCCTCCTGGCGAATTCCCATGAAAAACGCTCCCTTGATGCTGAACAAAAGAGGACAAAACCCGGTGCGGCGAGACTCATCCGCGAGGTAACGAGCCAGGAGCCGCGCCCGGGAGAATGGGTTCTTCGAGCCGGCGAGCACCTGAATTTTCAACGGCCGCTCGGTCGTGCGCTGCCGGAGGATGTTTTTTTCCGGATCCACGCACTGGAAGCACGCGAGGGTCGCTTCGAAACCGAGCCCGTGAAGAAAATCGGACAGGCCGATGAGGTTCCGCTCGATTCCCCCGTATTCGATCGCGGGATAAAAAATAACCGGGCCTTCTTTCATGAGGCGGTTGTCGAGGGAGGCTCGGAGCGCCAGAGCTTGCGGAGAAGCGCGGCGTAGACGTCCCCGTATTCGTCCCATCCTTCGATCTGGCTCACGCTCCGGCGGCCGGCGAAGCCAAGGGAGGCGCGCAGATCCGGCTCGTCGGCCATCCGGTTCATGGCCGCCTCGATGGCGCCGGAATCGCGCGCCGGCACCACCAGCGCATCATGGCCGTCGGTGACGAATTCCACCGCTCCCGCATTTTTCGAGACGATGGGCGGACAGCCGCACGCCATGGCCTCGGCCACGACGAGTCCGAAGCCGTCCTCGACGCTGGGCAGGACCAACGCATGGGAGCCAAGAAGGAGGTCGCGCAGTTTCAGGCGGGAAACGTGACCGATGAACTCGACCCCGGCCAGGTCTTGGCGGGAGAGCCAGGGGGCGAAGTCCGGCCGCACGGCTCCCACGATCCGCAGGCACTTGCGGGGATGCCGCAAGCGTCGAAAAGCTTCGAGCAAATACGGCACGCCCTTTCGAAAACTGACGTTTCCCACGAAAATCACGTTGAAGTCGCCGGCAGGCGCGTGGGGTTCGCCGCGGAAGTCGTCCATGTCGACGCCGTATCTGATCACGTGGACCTTCTCCGCCGGGAGTCCCCGCTCGATGTAGGACTGGCGGGCAAATTGCGAGGCCACGGTGATCGCATCCGCGAGCGCGTATTCCTCCTCTTCCTTTTCGATCCGGCGCGGGTCCACGCCGCGGAACGGCTGGCCCCAGCGCGCGTATTCCTCGTGGAGCAACTCGTCCTGCGTGCGGATGTGCAGGGAACCCCGGTCGCAGACGAACTTCACCCCGAGCGCGCGGGCGCGGCGGAGCGTTCGCCGGGAAGATCCCGACAGCGCCACGAGGATGTCGGCCTGCCCCAACTTCGTTCGCATCGTGGCGTCCTGAAGATTGGACATGTATTCCGCGACGCGCCAGTCCGTGCCGGCTCCCTTGACTCCGAGCCGGGGGGCGGCCCGCATCGCCAGCTGGGAAAATTCCCACGAAAACGGCAGGTGCGTGACCGCGCGCGGATAGTCCCCGGGCAGCGTGGCGACCCGCGGGTAACCGGTGTAGAACTCGGTGAGCAATCCATGCCGATAGATCTGTTTGGCGAGCTCGAAATGGTGGAAGCGGCCCCCGCAGGTCTGCACCACCCGGGGCAGTCCCTGGGCACGCGCCTTGGCGACCGGTTTCCAAGCCTTGACCGGCAGGAGACTGAGGAGGGCGCGCGCCAACAGGCGGGCATGACGTTCGCCCGGGATGCGCCCCGAAAGAAGCCACCATCCCACCGCATGAAAAAAGGTGGCCGGATAGTCCCGCCAGGCCCGGCGCTCGATCGCGCGCTGGAAATCCTTCGTGTAGCCTTCGGCCCGATACCTCCGGGCGATGGCCGCTAGCCCTGCGCGGTCGATCCAGTCGGGGGGCAGCTTCTCGAGCGCGGAAAGGCGATCCGCGACCAGGTGGGAGGTGCGGGCAAAAAAGGCCGTATGCGCGCTGGTTGCGGATCGATCCGTCATGCTTGTCTCATGGATCCGGTAGCTTCCCAGCGGCTCGGAAAGTTCCACGCCGCGACCCGCATCCATGAGCGGATGGCAAAAAAGCTCCGAGGTGCCCGGCAGGAGCTGGCAGGCGGACGCGCGGTGTATGCACAGAGAACTCGTATTGCCGCAGGCGCCCGACCCACCCGAGCGCCGGCCCTCCCCATCGACGTGCCAGAGCGGGTGCTTCACGAAGAGGGCCCCCGCCTCGAGGGCGGGCAGCATCGACACGATCTTGTGCGGTTCCCACCAGTCGTCCGCATCCAGCAGGCAGACGTAGTCGCCGCGCGCCTCCCGGACGGCCCGATCGAGGCTGCGCGAGAATCCCAGGTTGCCCGTGCGCGACACCCGGATGCGATCACCGAACGTGGCGCACACGGCCGGCGTGTCGTCGGTGGAGCCATCGTCGAGGACAAGAACCTCCAACCGATAATCCCCCGGCTGCTGCGCGAGGCAGCTGTCGATGGCCCGCGCAAGGTAGCGACCGTAGTTGTAGCAAAGGATGGACGCGGTAAAGGTGATCATCCCGCCAGCGCCTCCGCGCGCAGAAGCCGGGAACGAATCAGGCCATAACTGGTAATTTGCGCCACGCACGACACCGCGACCCGCGTCAGATTGAAAAGAGTCGCGAGAAGAACGGTATTCGGCAGGGAGTGGGCGAGGAAAGCGATCTGCCCGGCGAGCCCGGCCAGCGTGATCCACGTCTGGTGCTTTGCCACCCCGCGGGCCAGCATTCCCCACATGAAGGTCCCGGAAATGCGCTCCACGCACGCGGCCAGCACGGCCCAAACCAGCACGGGGCCCAGGTTCGTGTATTGCCGCCCCAGCAGCACCAGCCAGAGACCGGGAAAAACGACTGAGCTGACGACGACGAGAGCGAATCCGACGGCGATCAGGCCAACCCCGAGGCGGAGCTTCCGGTCGAAACTCGCGAACGTGGGCTCCCGCGCCAGGCGGGGAAAAAACGCGATCTCCAGCGTTTTGTCGAAAATGATCATCAGCATCATGAGGCGGCCGAGGGCGCCAACATCGGCAATCGCGTTTGTCGATGCGAACAAAACCACCAGGATGGTCGTGAGAAACCCCTGGAACTGAGAGTAATACGAAGGAAACAGAAGGGGCCGGAGAATCTGCCAGAACTTCGGCCGCGTTCTGGCGAGATCCTCTTCTGCGACCTTTTCCTTCGTCCAGGCCCCGCTTTCGCTTCGGGAGAGATAAAGGTTGAGGGAGACCGCGCACAGCAGGGTGACGGCGAGAAAGGGCGCGCTGAAACCTCCGAGCCCCAAAGCCGCGCATCCCACGAATCCGAGGCACCGGCCGATTTCGGCCACGGGAAAGACCCGCGCAATCACCCCAAACAAACCCTGGAATTGCAGCACGGATTGGTGAAATCGCTGCCTGACCGCGGTCAGCCCCAACGCCAGGGCCAGGGCCGACGTGATGAGGTAATCGGTCCCCCACCAGCCCCGAGCCCAGCTCGCATAGATCCAAAAGCCGAGGGCCGCGATCAATCCCACGACAAAAAACGGCCGGTTCAATCTCCAGATCACGGCCGTGATCCGGCTGACGGAATCCGCGGAACCTGCATTCTGCCGCGCCAGCGCAAGAAACGCCCCGAGATTTCCCATGCCCGCCAGCATCGTCCAGAATGCGATCCAGCTCTGCAGGTAGGAATACTCCGCATAATGGTCTTTATCCATCGCGTGGATCACGACGAAACCGGACACGGCTCCGACCAGGGTCACCATCGTTTGGCCCATCGCGGTCAGACCGAATCCGCCCACGAGCTTGCGAAGAAAACTCATCAGGCTCTCGACAGCTTGCGCCACAGACGCATCGCCAATGACATCGGCTGGGAAAAGGGACGCGGGAGCGCCATGGCGGTCCGTAACACGCGGTCTTTTGCCACGATTTTCCGGAGGTGCGGAGTGAATGGATTCGGGTTGGTCCAGGCAAGCATCTCGCGAATTTCCGTTGCGTGGCCGGCAATCCAGGCGTTCCGGGCGATCCATCGCGACTTCTTTCGCGCCCGGCGGGAATCCCGGGGATGATTTGTCGCGGACAGGCGGTCGGCGATTTCTTCCAGGATGAGGGCCGTGGACAAATAGGCCCTCGCGCCAACCTTGGGCGCATTGCCGGCCTGGTGCACCCGGTATCGCACGAGCCGTTCTGGGAGCCCGAAAGACGTCTTGTCCGCCAGCGCCCGGTAGACGAACAGCCAATCCTGGCTGAGCGCGGGCTCGCAGGCAACAAAGGCATCGCGGGCAAACAGATTTTTGTGCAGGGCCATGGCCACGCTGGGGAAGTTCGGGCCGTGCGAGGCGGCGCTCTTCAAGAGATTCGCTCCGGAGACCAGCCCGAACGGAACGGAGGCAGGCGGATGGTCGACGTGCCGGTCGCCGAACCGCTCGATGTCGCAGTAGACGGAGGAGATCCCGGGATGCGCCCGGATTGCATCGCACACCTTC
Organism: uncultured Chthoniobacterales bacterium; assembly: GCA_964247025.1. Classification (GTDB taxonomy): domain Bacteria; phylum Verrucomicrobiota; class Verrucomicrobiia; order Chthoniobacterales; family JAATET01; genus JAATET01. The sequence continues at coordinate 36,111 of CAXTSM010000004.1, read as the reverse complement.
TCCGCGAACGTCGGTTGAAGCGCGTCGTCATCCCCCAGAATCATGAAAAATGGCGTTTCCGCCAGCTCCGCGCAGCGATTCCAGTTGCCATACATTCCGAGATTGCGGGCGTTTCGCGAGTAACGCACGAGCGGATGGCCCAGAGCCCGGACGGCTTCCTCGAACCGGGGGTGCGACGACGCATTGTCCACCACCCACACGCGCACGGGCATCGTCTGGTCCAGGGCACTCCGCAAGGCCTCCGCGAAAAAATCCGTCCGCTCCCAAACGGGGATCGTGATGGTGAGAAGGTCTTCGGAAGCGGTCATGCCCGGGAGGGTTTCCATTCTCCGGCGGTCGCATCCCAAAGTTTGATCACCCGGGCGGGCGCCCCGGCCGCGATGCAGAAAGGCGGAAGGCTGCGCGTCACGACGCTGTTCGCTCCGACGATGCTCATCTCGCCAATGGTGACGCCCTGCAGGATCACGACATTCTGGCCGATCCAACTGCCGCGACCGATGGTGACCGCTCCAAATGCTTCGAATGGCTGATGCTGATAGGGAAGGTCGATGCGGCTGTAGCCGTGGGTGTAATCCACGATGAAAATTCGTGAAGCCAGCATGCAGTCGTCTTCGATGGCAACCCCGCACGCGGAATAAATTTGGAGGGCTTCGGTAATCCAAACCCGATTTCCAATGAGAATTTTCCCGTCATTTCCTCGGCCCTTTTCAAACGAAGCATCGACCACCCCGAAGTCACATCCCCGACCGATATGACAGTCCTCCCCGATACGGATGTTCTGCGGATTGCCGCAATGGAAGGGAGCGTCGATCACCGTCCCCGCGCCGATCGACAACGCGGCGGGCAACGTGGCCTCGTGCCACCAGCGAGCGATTTTCCGGGCATAGAGCGGCAGGCGCAGCGCGCGAACGGCCGTGATGAAAAGACGCTTCATCACGAGAGGAACGGCGCGTCGGTGATCAGCGGCACGTATCGCTGGATTTCATTCGGTCGGGAGGGAATCGCGCCCGGAAGCAAACGCCCGGTCGCGGCAAAATCCTTCCAGCAGCGGACGGCAAAATCCCGCAGGGTGGTGGGCTGCCCGCTCGCCAGGTTGACGACCAGCGGCTCACCCGCGTTCAGGTCGACGCGGGTGCAGGCGTGAACCAGCAGGCGGGCGACCCTCTCGACCGGCACGAAATCCCGGATCTGCCCTCCCTCCGTCATCGGAAAATCGTCGCCCGCCAGCGCGGCGCGGCGAAGCTCGGGCCAGAAATTTTTCTCGAACTGGCCCTCCCCGTAGACCGAGAACAAACGGGCGTAGACCAGCGTGAATTTCTGCTCCCGGCACAGGCTGCCGAGCGCGATGCCGGCCGACGCCTTCGAAGCCGCGTAGGGGTCGGTGGGCTCCAGCGGGGCGTCCGGCGGAATGGGGTCGAACCGCAGCCCGGCCTTTCCGTATTCGGCGTAGGTGCCGGTGGCGACCACCCGGGAGATCCCCGCCTCCACCGCCCGCTGCACCAAGGCGAGGGATTCCAGGACGTTCACCTGGTAACACTCCCGCCAGGTCGCCGGCTGCGGGGTGACGCCCGCCGCTGCGAGGTGCAGAAGCGCCTGGCAGCCGGCCAGATCGTCCGCGGAGATTTTGCCAAGCCCTCTTTCCAGCCAAACGGGCTCGCCCACGAGCGGGACGCGCGGCCGCGCATCGGGCGACCGGCGCACGGCGACGACCTCGTGGCCGGCGGACAGCGCGGCGTTCAAGACGTGCGAGCCGATGAAGCCGGTCGCGCCGGTCACGAAGATTTTCATCAAAACGGCGACGCGAACTCAGCGAGCGAGGGGAACGTCGCGTCCCGCCCGGAGACCACCGGGTCCGACACGGGCCAGGTGAAGCCAAAACCGTCCCACCGGATGCCGGCATCGCATTCCGGCGCGTGGACGCTCGTGGTCTTGTAAACCATCGTCGCGCCCTCGCTGAGGGCAAGGAAGCCATGGGCAAAGCCGCTTGGAATGAGCAGCGAGAAGCGGTTCTCCTCGCTGAGTTCCTGGGAATGGAATCGGCCGAAGGTGGATGAATCCCGCCGGAGGTCGAGCACGACGTCGAGCACCGAGCCAACAAGGCAATAAACGAGCTTCGCGTGATCGGCCGGCGGCGTCTGGAAGTGCATTCCGCGAATGACGCCCCGGTGCGAAGTGGAGAAAAATTCCTCCCGCACCGCGAAATCCAGGCCGAAGTCGCGAAAGATCCCCTCGTGGAAGGTCTTCACGAACGAGCCGCGGGCGTCGTTGAAAACCCGTGGCTTCAGGAGGAGGACCCCCGCGAGCGGGGTGGTCGATGCTTCAATTGCAGAGTTCATCGCCCATGCTCGTCAATCGTGATCCCCAAGAAACGAAATCCGTTCGGGCGCGTGGCCCAACCGGGAACGCAGCTTTGGCAAACCGGCGAAGATCATCCTAAGCCGATTTCGCCTTGAATCGCTTAAAGCTCCTTAGATGGTTTCTCGCGGGCAGTTCGACGAAAAAATAAGATAACGAGGAAATCCCGATCAAGGTGATGAGATAGGCAACCCATGAAAGAACATGGTTGACGTCATAGTCGATGGTTAGGTGCATCGCCCGCCAGAAATTCAAAAATGGGATATGACAAAGATACAGGGAATAAGAAATCATCCCCAGGAAATGAATGACGCTACCCGAGCAGAATTGGGTGAAATAGTTTTTCCCTTCCAACCCCAACACAATGATGGGGGAGGCGCCGAGGAGCCACCAGAGAGGACGGGATGGATAGAAGCATCCCAAAGCAATGTAGCCGATGCTAATAATGATCACCGCATCAAGCATCTTAGCGGCCAAGTGAGAGGCGAAACCGTCCCGCCGCTGGAGATATTGGCACATCCAGCCAACCGAAAATCCGACGGTCCCGCGTAAAATGGCAACCCACCCCCGGGCGATCACATCTCCCCCTTGATCTTTCAGATGGAGAAGGATCGTGATCTCCAAGGTCAGCAATGCGACAATCCCGGCCCATAAATACGAACCGCGCAGGTTCCGGCCGAACAGGTAAAGCAAGGGAAAGACAAGAATGTAGGCAAACCACTCGATGCTCACCGACCACGACGGGCCGTTAAGGAGGCGGGCATGCCCAACAATCGGCCAGGCATGGACCATCGCTATTTCCGAAGCCGCCGCCCCGAGTCCCACGCCAAATCCCACGGTCAAACAAACCTTTAGAAAGGCGGGAAACAACGTCAACGCATGCAACGGCCAAATCCTTGCGAACCTAAGTTGCAGAAAACGTGCATAAGCGAGGGCCGTCAGGCGTTCCTCCCTCCCATAAATCTTACAAATAATAAACCCGCTCAACACGAAGAACAAATCGACGGCGGCGTCCTGGGGGGGAAGCCGTGAGAACGTCGAAATGTCCCGTCCACCAAGGAACATTTGCGATGAATGACCGATGACCACGATGAGAGCCGCAATTCCCCGAATCCCCGTCAGGGACGGAAGCTCGGGAACTTTTCGAGCACTCACATCTGCGTGGGTCCGGCGAAAAAAACTTTGGTAAAGCTTTTTCAGCACGGTGTTCGCGCATCGAATTTTTTTGAATTCATGAGGTCTTCCAAAACCGCCAGAACCTTCGCGGTGGGTTTTGCCATCGTCACACGGGAGTCGCTCAGTCCCTCGAGGCGAGGTCCCGGTGCCACGAACTCATCGTAGTACGGCTTCGAGATCTGACGGGCGGGATCTTGCGTGATCTCGCGGCCGGTGCGACGGCGCGCGTTGTCCGCGCGCAGCTTGAAGGAGCGTTCCGGCGAGATGCGGACCAGGAGATCGTCGATCAAATCCCGGTTGGCGTAGGCTTGGGCGGCGATCTCTCGCTTGAGCGAAGCGCCCAGATTGCGCAGGAACCGGAACTCCAAAGCGCGCTGCGGGGCGGGGTGCAGCCGGATGGTCGTTTCCAGGCCCGCTTCCGCGGCATAGTGGCGGTGGATGTCCGCCCAGGACCACGCGGGATTCGAGACGAGGGTGTGCGTGGCCGGGGGGACGCGGCCCTGCCGGATCAAGTCGACCGCCTCGGCGATCGTGAACACAAAAACGGTGTTCGAGGGCGCATCCGGCACGCTGATTTCACCGGGCCGGATCTCCGCGCGGATTTTCCGCGTGATGGCCTGCATCTCGCCATGAACCTGCGCCAGCCGAAGGACATGCGCTTCCTTGCCGAACCGCGCGCCCAGGCGGACCGCAGATTTTTCGGCGTAACGTTTGATCGCGCCATAGCGGCGATAGAAAGGCTGGGAGGGATCGAGTCGATAGACCGACATCGTGCTCATGTAAATGTATTGCCGCAGCCGCTCGCTCCCGCTCATCGCGGACTCGATGATCCGATCGATGGCCAGCCGCATCTGCGGCATCGATCCGGAGGGCAGGGCGAAGTCGAGCACCATGTCGCAATCGCCGACGAGCTCGCGGGCCGCCTCCGGCGAGTCGAACGAGCCGTGCCGGCATTCGAACCCGCAGCGGCGCAGCAGGCTGGAGCCATGGACCGAGCGGCTGATGGGAACGACTTCGACGCCGGGCAGAAGGCGAAGGAAGAGGCTGGTTTCGGAGCCCACCTGGCCGTTCGCTCCGATGATCGCGATGCGGGTGTTGCTCATGGAGGGCTTCCCTCGGGGTGGGCGGATCGGGCGTAGATCTGCTCCACGAGCCGGGTGGTGAGAAGGGAACCCTCGGCCAGGGCCATCGAAGGAGCGCCCGTTCGGAAGCCCGTCAGAAAGGCTTCCCAGAAGGAATGGAAGATCTGGTCGCTCGTCGAAGGATAAAGTCCGCGCGGATCGGACAGGACGAAGCCCGACTTCCCCCGGGCTCCGGTCACCCGGATGACCGGTTCGCCAAAAATCGAGAAGGCGAGACTGGCATGCTCGAAATGCAGGTCGATCATTTCCCGGGTGTCGACGAGCGAACTCACGACGAAGGAAAACTCCACCGGATCGCCGTCCGCGAGGGCGAGGGAAATCGACGCCTCGGTGTGGATGTCCATGCCGTGATCCACCACGGTGCGCGCGTCGAGGATCGAGAAATCCCTCGCGCCGGTCAGGTGGAAGATGGCGTCGACGTTGTGGATGCCGACCTCCGCGAGGATGCCGCCGCCCGCCTGCTTGGGGTCGGTCGCGTAGGTGCCGCCGCCGAGAATTCTTCCGCGCCGGCCGAAACCCATTTCCACCCGACGCAGTTTGCCGAACAGGCGCTCGCTTACCGCCTCCCGGGCCACTCGCACCAGCCCGCACGCCCGGCGTTGAAATCCGCAAGCCACCCGCCGATTTCCAAGCGTCTCGCAGCGGATCCGGTGCTCCTCCTCGGTCCGCGCGAACGGTTTTTCGACGTACCAGCCGACGCCATGGCTTCCGAACCGCGCATAATAAGGCTCCCGGACGCCGTAGGGGGCGGCAAGGAGGATGACGTCGCAATCGGGTTCCCGTTGCAGGATGCCCTCGTCGTAGCCGGGCACGCCATAGGCCCGACCCACCAGGCGGGCCCGGTCCGCGGACCGATCGGAGATCCACGCCAGACGCGCGGCTGGCTGGCAGACGATGGCCGGAAGATGCGCCGCCACCGTGATGCCGCCGGCGCCGATGACGCCAATGCGAATGGGATCGGGATTATTCGTCACGAGAAAGAATGAGCGTGTCCGAGGCCTCATCCCGGACCGGGCGCAGGACGTGGGAAAAGATGTTGTTCCGCAAAAGAGTCCGCGTCTGGCCCGCGTCGAGTCCGATTCCCTCCCGGGTAAAAGAGATGGTGTTGCGCTCGAACATTCCATCGCACGAGAACGGGAGACCTTGGGGCGGAAACACTTTCGCGGGCGCGAATTGGGCGTTGCCGCGCACGCCCATCGAGGTATTGCCGCTCAGCGCATTGCCGACGAAACGATTTCCGATCGCGGGGATGGTCGAGCCGTCCACGTCCGAACGGATGGCGGTGAAGCCGACGAACGCCGAGGCGAAGGGATATTGATAATAAGTGAGTCCCTCGCGAAACGAATTGTCGATCCATTGATTGAAAAAGGCGTAGGACAGCCGCCAGGTGGCGTCGCCCAGTTGAAAATCGGAAGAAAACGCATAGCTCCCCCCGGTTCGCTCGCAGCGGTTTCCGGCCATCACGAAAGCGTGGGATTGAGAGTAAAGAAGCATGGCGTTGCTCGCGTCGCTCATGCGGTTCTCCACGATAAGGACCTCCGACTTGCAGGCGACCACCGCGACAAGGCTGTCCTCGGCGAGCGGAACCACGAAGGGTTGGGAAAGGATGAAGCCGTCTCCGTCGATCTTGGTGATCGGCGAAAATTGCCCCACCCCGCGGCCGCCCAGCACCACCGCGGCCAAATGCCCGGAGTAATACGCGAGGGGCGGCCATTTGCCGGAACGGGCCTCGGCCACCGCCCATCGATCGCCGCCGGAAAAACGAACCCGACCCGACCAGGCCGCTTCGTAGGGGGTGTCGAAGACGAGAGCCTCCCGCTCCTGGCCATAGCCGTCGTGCCAGTCATTGGCGCGAAACATAACATGATAGGCCGACCGCTGGACCCCGCCGTAACTGCCCTCCAGGTCCCGCGCTTCCACGTCGTTTTCCTCGAAGAGGCCGTCTTCGAAGTCGGTGAGCAAAACGGCACCATTTCGACCGACGCCCAAGGAATTTCGAACGACCTGGGCGCGCCGGGCGGAGGAGATCTGGATCGGAGCTCCCGGGCTCACGATCACGCAATCTCGAACGGTGCAATCCGGCCCTTTCAACGCGACGGTGGAAGAACCAGCGGAAAGGGCGCGGCGGGGATCCTGGTCTCTCACCCGCAGGGCGAAAGTCAGATGCTGCAGGCGCAGGTGCTCGAGCGTCACCTCCCCCGCCCCCCCGTCCATCACGTTCCAATTTGCCGGGCCGGGCGAATAGGTGGGAGTCCGGTCCGGACTCGCGATCAGCCGCTCGACCGGCCGGGCGATAATGGAAAGATTTTCGACGGCGAAGCGGCCTTCGCCCGCGATCACCGAGTCGAACGGCTTGGTCTCGATCGGAACCTTCAGCCAGACGATGTCCCTCCCCTCTCCCCTCAGCGTGGTCCGGGGAGGCATTTGCAATTTTCCCGTCACGATATACGTGCCTCGCGGCAGGAAGACGACTCCGCCGCCGTTTTTGCCCGCCTGGCGCAAGGCCCGTCGAATGGCCTCGGTGTCATCGGTGACACCGTCCCCCTTCGCTCCCAATCTGCCGGCGTCGTAAACGGTCGCCGGCCACCGCTCCCTCCTCGTGATCTCGAGCTCGAGCGGAGCGCCGAAGCCCGCCGTCCCGCCATGGCCGTTATGAACCCAGGTCTGGTATCGGCCGGGAAGGATGTCGTCCGGAACGGTGGCCGCGATGTCGTAGTCGCGCGCGATGGTCAGTCTCAATTCACGGACTTCCGCCGAGCGGACGAGCCAAAGCCTGGCCTGGGACCCTAGATTTTTACCGAAGACCCGGAGCTCGTCCCCGGCGCACGCCTGGCCGCCGACGCCGGACAGCTGCCACCAGAGGGCCGGGCGGTTGGCAAACCGCCAAGCCGAAACACCGGCTTCGGTGCGCACGCGCACGGCATACGCGCCGGGCGCCCAGGATTTCGGAATGAGGATCTTTGCGCTGAGGTCGGTCGCTTGCAGCACCGTCATCGGGCCGGGGACGCCGGAGGGTTCGTCGGCGACTCGCGCGGGCGGGCCCACGACCTCGGTGTCTTCCAGGCGAAGACCTTCCGCGCTCGCGCCCGGCGTCACGTCCGCTCCGAAAAGCAGGAATGTTTCATCGGGGCGAACCGGATCCAGCGCCTGGAAGAAAACGGGCGCACCCGCTCGCGCGTCTATTGCCAGCAATAAGGCCCCGGTGATCGCCAAAGCGCGAAGAAGCACGACCATCATCGCGTTTCCGGGGGCTCAGAAACTCTCTACGAACGCGTGGATCATCTCGATCTCGTAGGCCAGCATCGCCGGCGTGAGGCCGGGATAGGTGCCTAGAAACAGCGCGCTGTTCATGATCTCGTCGGCGCCGGGATATTCGCCCAGCGGCGTGCGGATCGCGTCCGGGCGGTCTTTCTTGAGCTGCACGAAGACCGGCTGCTTGAGGAGATTGCCTCCGAAGAGCATGCGGTTGCCGATCTTTTTTTCGTCGAGATGGCGGCCGAGATCGGTGTGGGAGAAAGGCGCGCCCGGTCGAACCCGCAGCATGAAGCCGAACCACGAGCAATCGGTGCGGCATCCCGTGTCGTCCCAGGCGAAGCCGCCGTCGGCGCTCCAACCCGTGGCGTGCGTCGGCAGGCTGAACTCGAAGACATCCTCGAGATCGGCGAGGCCGCGACGAAGCGTCTCCCAATTCTGCTTGCGCGCCTCGATGAAGGCGGGAAGTTTCTTCAGCTGCTGCCGGCCGATGGCGGCCTGGGGATCCAGTGGCTTCAAGTTGTAGCCGAGATGGCTGTAGATGTATTTGTGGTCGTAGCCCTGGGGAAGCTCGCCGAGCTGCCAGCCGAAGCGCTTGTTGCAGGTGTTGTCCTTGCCGCTCGGGCACCAGCAATCGCGGCCCCAATCGCGGAAGCTCTCGGCGTAGGTCTTGAGCGGCGGCCGCCGGATGATGCTGACGGCGCCGCCCTCGCCCATCGTGAGATGGTGCGGCGGGTAGAAGGATTGCGTGCTGATGTCGCCCCACGTGCCGGTGGGCGCGACGAGAAGACCGTCTTCGATCCGGATGAACGCGTGGCCGCCGGCTTCGGCGATCTTGAAAAGGTGGTCGAGCCCGAGGAATCTCGCCTGCTCGACGGGCATGGCGTAGGTGCAGCCAAGCGCGTCGCAATTGTCCTCGATCAGCCAGAGATCGTGCTTCTGGCAAAAGGCGAGAACCGCGCCGAGATCGAAGGGATTCCCCAGCGTATGGGCCATCATCACGGCCTTGGTCTTGCCCGGCACGAAGACCGCCTCGAGCTGGTCGAGCCGGGCATTGCCGGTGGCGGGATCGTTGTCGAGGAAAACGGGGATGGCGCCTTGTTGGATGATGGGGGCCACCGTGGTCGGGAATCCGGCCGCGACGGTGATGACCTCGTCGCCGGGCTGGATCCGCTTGTGCCCGGGCAGCTTGTGCGTGGTCAGCGCGGAGAGCGCGACGAGGTTGGCGGACGATCCGGAGTTGACGAGAAGCGAATATTTGACCCCCAGCAACTCGGCGAGTTCCTTTTCGAAGGCTTCCCCCTCGGGCCCGAGCGTCAGCCAGAAATCGAGGGTGGAGCCGACCGCCGCCTCGACCTCGTCGGGGGTGAAGACCCGGCCAGCGTAAGGCACGAGCGACTCGCCCGGGACGAACGAAGCGCGGTCGGGATCATTGCCGGGACGATTGGCCGCGTGCATCGCGGCGGAATATTCGCGGGTGAGGCGGAGAATTTCGGATTTGATTTCGGATGCGATCATGATTTGGGAACCGAGGGAAACGGGGGGCTAAACCGAAGAACCGGCCCAGGCGATCCGGAGCTCCCGGGCGCGGGCGGTATATTCGGCGATCTGACGAAGCGTGAGCGTCTGGAAATCGACCGGCTGGCGGCACTGAAGGGACGCTCGATACCACGCGACGGTCTCGCCGATTGTCTCCTCGAACGTCCACGCCGGCTTCCAGCCAAGATAGTGGAAGGCTTTGTCCGTGGCGAGATTGAGCAACTTCGCTTCGTGGAGGGCGTGCGGATCGCTTTGGTCGCTCCACTCGCCGGGCCAGTGCCGAAGGATCTCTCGCACGAGATCACGCACCGTGCGATTGGAAGAAAGATTGGGGCCGAAGTTGAAGGCGGAACAATAAGCGGGAAGAGGAAAGGGAACGTCCTCCGCCCCGGCGAGAGCGGCCGCCACGGTCAGATAGCCGCTGAGCGGCTCGAGCACGTGCTGCCAGGGCCGCGTGGCGATCTTATTGCGAACGGGGATGGGTTGCTTCGCCTCGAGCGCCTTGATGCAGTCGGGAACGATGCGATCCAGCGCCCAGTCGCCGCCCCCGATCACGTTGCCCGCGCGGACCGAAGCCAGATGCACCCGGGTATCCGCCGCGGAAAAATAAGAACGTCGATAAGCGGCGATGGCGATCTCGGCGGCTCCCTTGCTCGAGCTGTAGGGGTCGTGACCACCCATGGGATCCTCCTCCCGATAGCTGTGAACCCACTCCCGGTTCTCGTAACATTTGTCGGTGGTGATCATCACCGCGATCACGGGAGCCGGCGATCTCGACGCAAAGTGCCGAAGCGCGTCCATCACATGGACGGTTCCCATGACGTTCGTCGCGTAGGTCTCGACCGGAATGTCGTAGGAGAGGCGCACGAGCGGCTGAGCCGCGAGATGGAACACAAAATCCGGCGCGGTTTCCCCGAGCACATGGCGGACGGTTTTCTCCTCGCGCACGTCTCCCGCGACGTGCCGCATGCGGTCGGACAACCCAAGTTGGTCGAACAATGCCGGGGTCGTGGCCGGCTCGAGCGCCAGCCCGGTCACCTCCGCGCCCAGGGCCAGCAGCCACTCGGAAAGCCAGGAGCCCTTGAAGCCGGTGTGACCGGTGATCAGGACGCGCTTTCCCGCGTAGACGCCCCCGAAGGAATTCCGGAGCGAACGGGGCGCGGCTACCATACTTTCCACGGCGCCTCCCCGGCTTCCCATAGTTTGTTCAGCATCGTGAATTCCTGAAACGTGTCCATCGGCTGCCAGAACTCGTCGTGCTTGAAAGCGGCCAATTCGCCGGCTTCGGTGAGCCTCTTCATCGGCTCCTGCTCGAGCATCATGCGCGGATCGTCAGGCAGATAGTTGAACAGAGCGCGGCGGCAGACCATGTAGCCTCCGTTGATGTAGCCGCTCTCGGTCTGGGGTTTTTCGTTGAATCCGTGGATCGTCGTATCCGAGTCGATGCCTAATTCGCCAAAGCGCCCCGGCGGATGAACCGCCGTGAGCGTGCAGGTTTTCCCGGTCTTCCGGTGGTGCTCGATGCTGGCCGGAATGTCGACGCTGCCAACCCCGTCCCCGTAAGTCAGAAGAAATTCCTCGTCCCGCCCGAGATATTTTTCGACCTGGCGGATGCGGTAGGCGGTCATGGAATCCTCCCCGGTATCCGCGAGGGTGACGCTCCAGTCCTCCTCGTCGTGACGGTTGTGAAATTGCACCGCCGGGGTGCGTCCGAGCAACATGGTCGTGTCGCACGTATTCCAGAGATAGTTTCGGAAGTAGTCCTTGATCATCTCGCCTTTGTAGCCAAGGCAGAGAATGAACTCCTTGTGCCCGTGGTGCGCGTAGGTTTTCATGATGTGCCAAAGGATCGGGCGATTGCCGATCGGCACCATGGGCTTGGGCCTGAATTCCGTTTCTTCACGCAAGCGCGTGCCTTTCCCTCCGCATAGGATGATGACCTTCATAAAAAGTGATCGGAATGCCCTTTTCGATCCGGGCGCGCGCTCCAAGCCCGGCGCCGCGGTCGCTCTCTCCGAGCCAAGTCCGATCTAAGCGGAGGCGATCTCGCCGCGGAAATACGCGATCGTGCGCGCAATGCCTTCCTCGAGCGGCACCTTCGGCTCCCAGCCGAGGTGTTTGTTCGCAAGCGAGATGTCGGGGCGCCGTTGACGGGGATCGTCCGCGGGAAGCGGATGGTGCGTGATCTTCGAGGAGCCGCCGATCTGCTCGAGGACCAGCTCGGCCAGCTCGAGCATCGTAAATTCCCCGGGGTTGCCGATGTTTACCGGGCCCACCGTCTCGGTCTGCGCCATGAGACGGATAAAACCCTCGATCAAATCGTCGACGTAGCAAAACGAGCGGGTCTGCGATCCGTCGCCGTAGATCGTGAGGTCTTCGCCCTTCAAGGCCTGCACGATGAAATTCGAGACCACGCGGCCATCGTTCGGATGCATGCGAGGGCCGTAGGTATTGAAGATGCGGACGACGCGGATATCGACCTTGTTTTCGCGGTGGTAATCGAAAAATAGCGTTTCCGCGCACCGTTTGCCTTCGTCGTAGCAGGAACGCCGGCCGATGGGGTTCACGTTGCCCCAATATCCCTCGGGCTGCGGATGAACGGTCGGGTCGCCATAAACCTCCGAGGTGGAAGCCTGGAACACCCGCGCCTTCACGCGCTTCGCGAGTCCCAGGCAGTTGATCGCTCCCATCACGGAGGTCTTGGTGGTCTTGATGGGGTTGTATTGGTAGTGCGGCGGAGAAGCGGGGCAGGCGAGATTGTAGATCTGGTCGACCTCGAACTTGAATGGATCGGTCACGTCGTGCCGGATGAGTTCGAATCGCGGATGGCCCAGCAGGTGGGCGATGTTTTCCTTCCGGCCGGTGAACAGGTTATCCAGGCACAGAATGTCATGCCCGGCTTCGATCAGACGGTCGCACAAATGCGATCCAAGAAATCCGGCTCCGCCGGTGATAAGAATTCTCATGGTTGGTGTTGGATCGTGGTTACCAGAACGAGAGAAATTCGCGACGCGAAACTTGAAAACAGGCTCTACGACTGCGCGTCGCGCTTTTCCTTCCGGGCCAGCTTCCAATCCGCGTCGGTCATGATCTTCACCAGCTCGGCGAAGCGCGTCGTGGGCTCCCATCCGAACGCAATTTTCGACTTCTCGTAGTCTCCGATGAGCAGCTCGACCTCCGTCGGCCGAAAATACCGCGGGTCGATCTTCACCCGCACCCGGCCGGTGGATCTCTCGATGCCGACTTCGTCCACTCCCTCGCCTCGAAACTCCAGCTCCATGTCGAGCTGCTTGAACGCGAGATCGATGAATTCCCTCACCGTATGCGTCTCGTTCGTCGCGCATACGTAGTCGTCCGGTTCTTCCTGCTGAAGGATGCGCCACATCGCGTCGGTGTATTCCGGGGCGTAACCCCAATCGCGTTTGGAATCGATGTTCCCCATCACGAGAATCTCCTCGAGACCCTCGCGGATGCGCCCGACCGCCCGGGTGATCTTGCGGGTGACGAAAGTTTCGCCCCGGCGCGGCGACTCGTGATTGAAGAGGATGCCGTTCGACGCATGGATGCCGTAGGCCTCGCGGTAGTTCACGATGATCCAGAAGCCGTAAAGCTTGGCCACCGCGTAGGGCGAGCGGGGATAGAACGGCGTCTTCTCGGTCTGCGGCACCTCCTGCACCTTCCCGTAAAGTTCACTCGTGGAAGCCTGATAAAAGCGCGTCTTGTCCTTGAGGCCCACCTCCTTGATGGCGTCGAGGAATCGCAGCGTGCCCATCGCGTCGACCTCGCCGGTATATTCCGGCACGTCGAAAGAAACCTTCACGTGGCTCTGCGCCCCGAGATTGTAGATCTCATCGGGACCGATCTTTTCCAGCAACCGATTCAGGTTGCTCGAGTCCGTCAGGTCGCCGTAGTGCAAAAACAGACGGCGATCCTGCACCTCGGGATCCTGGTAAAGATGATCGATGCGACCGGTGTTGAAGCTGCTCGACCGCCGGATCATCCCGTGGACCGTGTAACCTTTATCCAGGAGCTGTTCCGTGAGGTAGGACCCATCCTGGCCGGTGATCCCGGTGATCAATGCAGTTTTCATAAATAAGTCGGGCAAAACGATCAGGGCGAAAGGCTCGCCCCGTCGATCGCTAAGGTGTTTTCGAAGCCACGCCGGGCGGGCAAAAAACCGCGTGCATGATCTGCTGGAATCTCACGTGCCCGGAGTCGATGCTGCCGGATTCGACCGGCAGATAACCAAGCAGAATGAGGACGGGAGCGTCGCGCCGGCCGGAAAAAACGGGTTGAAGCCGCTTGTTGTTCCAGAACGACTTTTCCGGTTTCGGCGCCGCGCCGGTGAACCGTCGAAAGACCGCGCTGTAGGCCAGCATCTGATGCCCTCCCTGGGACACTTCCCACTGAGTCACCTCGCAGTTGGCCCCGCAAAAATCCTCGGTCCCGAATTCCGTCTTTTTACCGATCGTCCATCCGGCGGCTCGCAGGCAATTTCCCGGGTTGTGCATGCTCTCCAAACCGCCCACGATCGAGCGATCGTTCCAACGAATCGTCGTGACGCCCACCGGATCGTTCGCACTTTCCATCCAGATCAAGGTGCGCCCATAGGAGCACTTCAGCATTTCCATCGCCGCGTCGCCGATCCCCTGTTCCTTGGATTGACCGCCGGTGGCCGCCACGAATTTTTTCAGCTTCTCGAAAATCTGCTCGCCCGTGGACGGAAGGCGATTTTTGGCCAAGCCTGATTCGTGCGACGCATACCACGCGAAATTCGCGATCTCGGCGGCGACAAACCAGGCCAGCACAAGACCCGCGACAATCCAGAGCAGGCGGTGATTCCGCTCCATTCGAGACGTCGGGGTTGACTTAAGGTCGGCGGCGGGATTCACGATCGAGACGAGAGATTTCCGCAGAAAGGACGCTGGCGCAATGCTGAATCCACCTAGAACTTGGCGGCCACGCGCAGGAGCAACGGTAAAAGCTGGGAGGCGAACCGATGCCAGCGTCGGAGTTTCGTCACCCGGCCTTCGGCAAACTTCCGCGATTCGCCGGTCGAAACCAGGGGAAGAGACTCTTTCACGCGCCGGAGGTAGTCCGCGCCCCGACCAAGGCGGGGTTCGATCGATTCGCGCAGAAAGCCAAATGCGAGTTTTCGTAATTCGGTCTCCGCCTCGAAGTGATCCCTGCGGTCCCCCGGGACGTAAGTCGTCCGCACCGCGTTCGTGTCGCGCAACCAACGCAGTCCCTGGCTCGCCGAGCCTTTGCTCATCCTGAGTCGCGCGATGACGTCGTCCATCGTCAACGGCTCATTGCTGCCGAACAACAGGCCATAGATCTCCCCCACGGAGCGCGGAATCGATAGAGCCTGCGCGGCGTGAACGAAAAGGTTGATGCATTCGCGCTGAAACGGCTCCAGTTCCGCCTTCGTGGGAGGAGGGGAAGATTCGGTCGGAGAACCCATCGATTCAGTCGGCGGTTCGACGCAAACCCGCGTCGGATTTCGCGATGCTGCCGCCCTTGGTGAGGAGTTTTTCCGCACCTTCGCCAAGGCGAGAAAGGGATTCGCGGCGAGACATTGTCCTGCGCTCGTTCGAAAAGTGACCGGAGAATTCAGATTGTTCAAACAAAAATGAACAAAATGTCCACTTGGGGGAGGAAACTAGGCCGCCGGGCGGGGGGCCGGCCGGGTGGCTCGCCGCTCGAAATAGCGCCCGATGAGCCAGAGGCACACCAGAACGACGCCAAGAATCGCAAAGCCGGCCGAGTCATGCCACTTTTCCGTGGCCTCGATTCCGTGAAAAGCCCCCTGCCAGCTCAGGAAGATGGTGCGCACGATGTTCAAAAAGAAGGCGATCCCCACCCCGAGACCGACGAGGACGACGCGGGCGGCCGGCGACAACTGGTAAAGTCCCCCCAGAAAAATCGAAGCCATCAGCGTGGACTGCAGCGAGCGGATGCCACTGCACGCCTCGTTGACCCCAAGCATCCCGGTGGGAAGCTCAATGACGTTCCCTTGGGCAATGGCCGGCACTCCGCACAGGCTGACAAATTCCGCGGCGATCTCCGCATTGAGACGCATCATGCCCTGGACCAAAAAAGTTTCCATCGACGTGGGCCAGGGGATCGCCGTCACAAGGAACAACGTCGGGAAAATGAACCGGCGCACGCACGCCGTCCCTCCGGCCAGGTAGTAGAACGAGAACGAGATCCCCGCCGCGGAGATCGCCATGAACCACGAGACCAGCCGCCAGTCGCTATTCGCCTCGCCCACCAGCCGAAACGCCGGCTCAGGAAGCGCGAAGACGACGATCGCCATGATGGCCACCCATTGCCAGCGGCCGGGTCGGGAGGGCAGACCTTGCCCTAGTCGTTCATACGCGAGATAGGCCGCCAGCATCGGCACCGACCACCCGAAATAGTATTGAGCGTTCACGGACCACTCGATGCTGCAGCGATACAGCGTCGGCAGCCAAACGAGCGCCGCAAGAACCAGGGCGATCGCCTCGATGCGGTCCGCCGTCGAGGATGCTCTCACCGGCGCGACCGGGGAAGCGAGGGAGGAATCGGCGTTCAAAGCGCCTTCAAGGTTTCTGTTCGCCGCGCACTTGGCGAATTAAATTTTCGACCTCCACGGGCACCACCTTTCGACTGTCGGCCTCGGAGCGCAGGCTTTCGAGAATTCGGCGCGCTTCTTCCGGATTCGATCGCCGCCTCATCTCCGTCGTGAGTTCGGAGTTGATCTTGCCCGCCTCAACGTCGACATCGTCGCGCTTCAAAAGAATCTTGGCGGCTTCTTCGGCCGTCGTCTCCTCTCCCAGGGCCACTCCTTTCCAGATGCGACGAAGCGTGATTTCTTCGGGAAACGCCGCATTTTGAAGAGCTTCCGAACGCTTGAAATAATCCAGCGCCTCTTCTTTATGGCCATTGGCCGCCATGACGCTGCCAACGTAGATGGCACGTTGGGGCTCCCGGCGATCCGCCAACGACATGTTTGTGACGATATCGTTCGCTTCCTGGGTCCGTCCCACCCGCAATAAAGCGATCGCATAGGCCGTGGCCGCTCGCGGATCGGAGGGGTAGGTGGAATAGTATGTGCGTTTGGCGATATCGAGCACCTCCTCGATGTTGCTGGGGCGGACCAACGCCGCCGCGAGCGCCCAGTTGCTGGCGACATTCACATCGTAGGGATTCAGGCGCATCAATCCCTGCAGGGCAGTGTAGAGACCCGGAAGATTTCGCACGGCGTTTTCATGCTGAATCAACAGCCTCCAGGCCGAACCGTCCCAGGGAGCGGCATCCGCACAAGCGACGAGGGCGCGTCCCGTCGCACCGGTCCAATCTCGCGAACTGGCCAGAAAGGCAAGGACTCTCAGCAAGGAAGCTTTTCCTTCCGTGGCGTAAATGGCTTGCATCCATGTCTGTTCGGCGGAAGCAAGGGCGTTCCGGTCTTCCTCCAAGGCCTTGAACGCCAGATCCAAAACTTTGGGCGGCAGGTAAACCGGCGATTTGGGATCCTCGAGAATCTTGCGAGCGCGGTCCAATTTCCCGATCGACAAGTAAAATTGAAACAGCGACGCCTGGATGTTCGGTTTCGATGTCAAGGAAGAGGGAAGCGATTCCACCCATCGGTCGGTGGCCGGTGGATCGATCTGGCTTGACATCAGCCATTGCAGGATGTCCGGGAAGGCTTCCGGATGGTTTGCCGCGTAAGCCCGCAAATCGGCCTGAGATTTTGCCTGGGAGATGCTGTCGGTCTTCAGTTCGAGTTGCGCGTGCAAAAGCCGATCCGCCACCGTGGCATCCGGCCGCAGGATCAATTTCGCCGCGAGGCGATCCGCCTCGTAGAGATTCTCCGAGGCGGATTCGAAGCCGATGGACGATCTCAGCGCCTGGGTGGCAAATTCCGATTTCCCCTCTCCGATCTCTTTCAACTTCGATCTTGCCTTGATCTGCACGGAAAGATCTTCGAGCTGCGCCTGCACGGAGAGTAATTGGAACTGCACCTCCTTGTCATCGGGCTGAAGGGCAAGCAGACGCCGCAAGCTTTTCTCCGCGTCCGCGGCGAACTTTTTCTGCGTGAAAATGTCCGCTTGAAGTCGCAGATATTCCGGGTCGTCCCGCCAGCCCGATGGTAACCCGACCAGAATCTCCTCCGCCTGATACAAGCGATTGTATTTCAGAGCTGCCCTTACTTGTTTGAAACCATACGATCTATTGTCTGGCTCCAGATTTTCGAGTCGTTTCCAGACTCCGATGATTTCCGCCGAATCGATTTTCTCCAGAAAATTTGCCAATGCCTTCCAACTCGCCGGATTCTCGTAGCCGGAAAGAAGCGCCTTTCGAAAAGCGAGCGAGGCCGAATTGTAATCTTTTTTTGCGATGGCTTTCTCCGCGATATTGAGGAAAAGCCACATCTTTGTCGTCCGGTAAGCCGGCTGGATCCATCGGGATGAGATCGCGACCGCCGAGATGACAAAGACTAAGCTAAAAAAGGCGATTTTATTACGACGGCTGACCCATCGATACCGTTCGAGCACTTTTCGAAGAAAGCCGGTTTTCGGCGATGAAGGCTGCGGAACGTCGGTAGTCATTTATGGATTGGAGCGCGGCTTGGCACGTCCGGCCTTTATGCTTCGCATCGCACGGATTTCGTCACAAGCGGAAATCTGCCTGACTTGTGACTTGCCACATACTTGAAAAAGGCGATTACCTTCCCGCATGCGCGAGAAGTGGGGAAATATCCTTTTGAGTTCAAGCTACGGACTATTTCTCGCCTTATATGTGTGGGCGGCCGTTGCTTATGGACTGACGCGTGAATCCACCATCAGCCAGTTCATCTGGGTCATGGGAGGCACGTTCCTCCTTTGGCTGGTGGCCCACGTCGCTCGAGGACAAATGCCCGGAACCGGAATCTTTCCTTGGTTGACCTCGTCGGCGGTGCTCGTCTACGGATGGTTTGTCACCATCATGGCGATGGTGGATGCGGCCGTGACCGAGGGTCGCTTGCAAGGATGGGACGACGGATTTCGCGCCTGGCTTCTTCTTAACTGCAGCGCCTACGACGTCGGCCTCTCGTTGCCGGCGATGCTGCGGACCACCGCGCTGTTAGGAGCAATGCTTATCGCCGTGGAAATATGGCGCGATCCGAAGTGGTCCCGGCGCCTGCTTCTGACGATGGTCTTTTCCTCCTTTGGCATGGTGATCTTTTTCTTCCTCCAGCGGATTGTCGGAGGGATTTTTATTCTCAAAGCCGAGAATGGGACCACCGACCTTTCATTCGCGACCTATCGATATTGGGGAAACGCGGGAGCTTATCTCAACCTCTTCTGGCCGGTCACCGCAGCCATCGCCCTATTCACCGTCGTTCGCCAGCGCCCGGCTTGGCCGTTGTGGATGATTCCCTTTACCGCGGTATTCGTGGCCAGTTTTCTCAACGTTTCAAAGGCGGGAAACGTGCTCGCCGCCATTGGCATCGTCTTACTTATGGTGATGATGGCGCCTCTCTGTCGTTCTGAAATGAAGCGCTTCCGGCGGAAGTTGAGTTCCACCTACGTGCTCGCGGCCATCATTCCGATTCTCGTGGTAGCGATCTCCCTTCCGTTCGCCCTCCCCTGGAAGCGATGGAACTATCTTGCGGCGACCGTTCATCAACCCAATGACGGACGGACGCACGCCTACCTGAGTTTTCTGAAAATTCTGCCGGATTCCGGATGGATCGGCTTCGGTCCCGGATCTTTCAAGCGCTACTACTTCCGCTACGTCGAAGACGATCCCAAGCTCCGCACTCAATCCTATTGGGCAGCCCACCAGGATTTGATTCAGACCCTCGTGGAGTGGGGTTACGCCGGAACGATATTATGGGCCGCCGTCATGATTCCCCCGGGGATCTCTCTCCTTCGCGGGAGCCGCCGGGACTCGGAAAAACCGTCCCAGGAGTTCGAAGGTTATCGCATCGGCTTTCTCGACCATGTCAAAGCCTTCTTTAACAATGTCCCGTCGAGTCGAGAACCTTGGATCGCCATTCCAGCGTTCGTCTCGGTCGTTCTAACTTCTCTGCATTCCATGGTCGATTTTCCGATGCAAATAGCCTCTTTACAGCTTTATTTCCTCGTGTTTCTCGCCCTTGGGTGGAGCTATATCGGTTCCACCGGAAGACGAGAGGAGCCGCCCCCGTGAGAAACGGCTAATTAGTCCACCGGCTGGCGTTCCGCGCCATAAGCTCTCCCGCCGTCGCTATAACCATAATAATAATACGCGTTGCCCGGCGGAACCATGCTTAGCGTAATCCCGGCCGGCATTCTCTTGACGCGCTTCAAAAGATCAACGGAACGGCGGACGAGCCGCCGGGCGGTCTTGTGGGACCTGACGACCATCGTGATCACCTTGAAGTGCCGCGCGATCGTCAACGTATCACTCACCGCGAGAAGCGGCGCGGAATCCACGATCACCTGCTCGAATTGAGCGCGGGCCGATTCCAAAAACTTCTCCACCTTGTGTCGGCGAAGCAACAGCTCCCCCGAACTCTTGGTCACCTTGCCAGCCGTAATGACACTGAGATTCGGGATCGACGTCGCTTGAATCAGGCTATCGAAATCGGCTTGATCGTTCAAAAAATCAGCCGCTCCCAGGTGAGTCTGTCGGCCGAAGAGACGGTTTTCCAAGACCGGTTTACGAAGGTCGAACTCGATGAGCAAGGTCTTCGCGCCGCGTTGAGCCATGGAAACAGCCAGGCTCAGCGATGTCGTGGATTTGCCTTCTTCCGGAACGGCGCTCGTCACAAGGATGCTGTGCTTCTCGTCTTCCAAAAGCAAAAGCGAGGCCCGAAGGGTGCGGTAGGCTTCGCTGGCCGCGGAATAAGGGTCGTCGATCAGGGGGAGCGCCACGTTCATCTGGTCTCGATTGTTTCCCGACGACTTCTTGGAGGTTTTTATCTCGTATTGCGGCACCGAGGCCAAAACCTGCAACCCGATCACCGCCTCGAGCTCGTCCACCGACTTGAAGGACGTATCCAGGCTGGACAGGATGACAATCGTCAACCCGGAAGCCGCCACGGAAAGAAAGATGGCGATCGCCAGGACTTGGATCTTTTTCGGAGCCACCTGAAAGGCAGGTCCGGCCGAGTCAACCACTTGAATGAAGACCGGCTGGCTCCTCGCCTGGGCCGTTTCTTCGTTGAGTTTTTTGAGAACCGCCTGGTAGGCCATGTTATCCGCATCGATTTCCCCTTGAAGTTTGTCGGATTCGATCGATTGCGCTTTGTTTTCGATGACCTGCTTTTCCTGCTCATCGGTCGCTTTTTGCAAAGCGCGCTCGGTTTCGACGGCAGATTGATAGGTCCTATCGACGGTTTCCGGGGCCTGCAAGGCTTCGGCCTCCAGCGCCTTCTGCAGGGACATTTTCTGGCTTTCCAATGCCTCCAGCGCCGGGGCCTTGGGGTTGTATCGTTTCCGGGCTTTGCTCAAATCTGCGTCCAAGCTATTCAACTGGCTTCGGAGATTGATGATCTCCGGCAGCTGCGATACACTCGCGATCTGAAGAAGCCTTTTTGGATCGTCTCGATATTTATTGATCTGATCGTTGTCGGTTTGTAATTTCAGCCTTTCCGCGGTCGCAACTCCCAGGCGCGTGTTCAACTCGATCAATTTACTGGCGACGATGTTTGTCTGCCCGTCGACGGAAACGCTCACGCTTCCGAGCTTTCGGGTATAATCAATAAGCCCTTGGCGGGAGCGCCTTAGCTTCTCCTCCAGCGATTTCTTCTCCTCGATGAGATAGCTTAGATTGACACTTGCCGCCGCCAGACGTTGCTCGCCTTCCAAGGCGACGAATTCCCTGATCAGACTATCGGTCATTTCCTGGGCGACATGCTGATCGGGGTGATCGAACGAAATCGTCAATAAGCGAGTGCCTTGGATCAATTCCGATTGCGAATTGCTCGAAAGATAGATCGTGAACAATTCATCATCGGAACTTCCCTCCAAAAACGTCGATTTGGTGAAATCGGCGCGGTTTTTGAGGTTCAATCTCTGAACCATGCGCTGCATCAACGACCGGCTGATGAAACCGAGTTGAATGGTCTGCATCATCTCCAGTCCGCGCAGGTCCTCCTCGATCCCGCCGCCGGCCATGGGCGTGGCATCCATGACCCGTTGTTCGATTTTGATGCGCGCCGTCGAGCGGTAAATGGGCGTGGCGTTACTTAGATAAACAACCGCCGCAATAATTCCGGCGATCACGTAAAGAATGATCAGCCAAAAATATTTTTTGGCGGTTTCCCAAAGGCGGCGATAATCGATTGAAAACGCCTTGGTCTCGCCCTCCGGGGCGGCCGACGGGTGGCCGGGAGGTTGAAAGTCGCCCACGGGATCTGAGTTTAACATTAAAATAGCGTTTCCTGCACGGTAATGAGATCCCCGCGCTTGATAACAAACTGCTGTCCTTCGGGGCTAAGCATGTTGACCGTGAATTGTGACATCGCGTTGCCGTGGCGGCGGTTTATTTTTATGTTCCGGAGGTTTCCGATCCGGGTATTGCCGCTTGCCCGGGCGATTGCCATCGGAAGGGTGAAAACCGGCTCGTCCGCCGGGATCGGATAAGCGTTCGGAGCATTCACCTGCCCCAAAATCGTGTAGTTTTGCGGAGCGTATTGGGTCACGACCACCGAGACCTGGGGATTGACCAGAAAGTTCGTGGACAACGTCCGGGAGATTTTTGCCTCGGCTTCCCCCATCGTCAGACCTCCGATGACAACCCGCCCAATCAAGGGAATACTGACGGAACCATCGCGGGAAATCTGTTGCTGCGTCGTCATGTCCTGCTCCTGGAAAACAGAGATCGTGACGTTGTCGTTGGCGGAAAGCTTGTAATTATTCGAATCAACCTCGGTCGAGCCCTCGACGGGGACGACTTTCTCCACCACCGAAGTGCAGGCCGCAAGCAGGATCCCAAAAGCCGCGTAAATTAAAAAACGTCCCATTAGCTGTGTGTTCCGACTCTGATTTCAGCTCTCGGCGCTCTACCTCGCGAGCAGTTGAATGATCTGCAATAACGATGCAGGTAACAAAAAGGGCGGACTCGCTGGGAGTCCGCCCTTAAGATTAAGATCCAAATTAGGCAACCACTCGGCTCACGCTAAGCATCGCTTGGTAAGGAGGATTGTTAGGTCCTGGTGGGACGTATTTCTTCAGCAGCGTCGTGTTTTTCGAAATGATCGATTTCTTGACGCTCGTCGTAAGCGTTTTGTTGGATTGAACCTTCTTGTTCACCGCGCTCGTGAGCGTGGCGGCATTTTTCTTCGCGTTCACCGTCGCGATTTTTGGAAGGCCAAGCCCGAGGTAATTGGAAGCGCCTTTCGCATCGAGAGTGACCAACTGGAGGACCAGGCTGTTGACCTTCGCAAAAGGAGCCTTGTGAAGCGGAAGGGCGACGAGCTGCCTTTTCAAGGCTGCGATTTTTGCCTTTGTCTGCGCGGGGGTGAGCGCGTAAACGCTGGTGGGGGCCGCAATGACCAAGGCAGCGACTCCGACCGTGAGGATGGATGCAATTTTTTTGAACATGAGATTAGTTGTTATGTTTTTTCCGAGTCGCAGGTTGCCCCGCTTCGGTAGGGGATAAAGCTTCAATCATACCAAGTCAACAGTTTTTTCCGGAAATCAACGCTCCGGATGATGAGGCGCGAACTCGTTCGAGTTCATTGCCAGATCATTCCCGCCGCGACGGTTTCGTTGGTCCCCCGGTGCACGAGAATGAAGGAGCCGGTGATCCGATTGCGGCGATACGCGTCGTGGATCAACGGAACGGCCGTGCGGAGGGTGATGCGGCCGATATCGTTGAGGGAACAGGAGCGCGGGCCCTCCACCTTGTGAAGGGTATTGATGTCGACAAGATAGCGGATTTCCTTGATGACGGCCTGCGTTTCGCGCGTGGTGTGGCGGAGAAGATACTTTCCGCGCTCGGCCATCGGCGTCTGGGAAAACCAGCAGATCATCGCCTCGATGTCCTGCGAAACAATGGGCGGATTGTTTACCTTGACGATCATGTCTCCGCGCGAGACGTCGATCTCGTGCGCGAGGGTCAGCGTCACGGACTGGGGGGCGAAGGCCTCGGCCCGCGTGCCGGCGTCGGCGTGGATCTCCTTGATTTGCGTCGTGAAGCCGGACGGCAGGACGGTGACGTCGTCGCCTGGCTTGAACACGCCGCCGGCCACCCGGCCCGCATAGCCGCGGAAGTCGTGCCAGTCGTTCGATTGCGGTCGAATGACCCATTGCACCGGAAAACGGGCGTCGACGTGATTGTGTTCGCCGCCGACGTAGACCGTCTCGAGATGGTACAAGAGGGAGGGACCCTGATACCAGGGCATCGCGCTGGATTTATCGACGACGTTGTCGCCGTTCAATGCGCTGATCGGGATGGTCGTGATGTCGATGAGGTTATCGAGCCGCGATGCGAAGGCCTTGTATTCTTCGACGATCCGGTCGTAGACGGCCTGGTCGTAATCGACGAGATCCATCTTGTTCACGGCCACCACGACGTGCTGGATGCGAAGCAGGTCCGCAATGAACGAATGGCGCTTCGTCTGCTCGATCACGCCCTTGCGGGCGTCCACGAGAATGATCGCGAGGTTCGCCGTGGAGGCGCCCGTGACCATGTTGCGGGTGTATTGGATGTGACCCGGCGTATCCGCGATGATGAATTTGCGGCGCGGCGTCGCAAAGTATCGGTAGGCGACGTCGATCGTGATGCCCTGCTCGCGCTCGGCCTTCAACCCATCCGTCAGCAACGCGAGGTTGACGACGGCGTCGCCACGGCGTCGCGAGCTTTCCTCCATCGCGACGAGCTGGTCCTCGAAGATGCTCTTCGAATCGTAAAGAAGGCGCCCGATCAGCGTGGATTTCCCGTCATCGACGGAGCCGGCGGTCGTGAAACGAAGAATGTCCATCAGAAATAACCCTCGCGCTTGCGGTCCTCCATGGCGGTCTCGGAGCGTTTGTCGTCGGTGCGGGTGCCCCGCTCCGTCTGGCGCGAGGCCGCGACCTCTTCGATGATGTCATCGAGCGTGGCCGCGACGGACTCGACGGCGCCGGTGCACGTCGCGTCGCCGATGGTGCGGAAGCGCACGGTCTTCCGCTCCACGGTCTCTCCCGGCTGGACGGTCACGAAGTCCGTCACGGCGAGCAGACTTCCCCCGCGGAGGAAAACATCGCGCGCGTGGGAAAAGTAGAGGCTCGGCAGCGGAATCTTTTCCTGCTGGATGTAAAGCCACACGTCCATTTCGGTGAAGTTGGAAAGTGGAAACACGCGGAAATGCTCGCCCTGCTGACGGCGGCCGTTGAAGAGATTCCACAACTCGGGCCGCTGGTTCTTCGGGTCCCATTGGCCGAACTCGTCCCGGTGGGAAAAGAACCTTTCCTTGGCGCGGGCCTTCTCTTCGTCCCGTCGTCCGCCGCCGAGGCAGGCGTCGTATTGGTGGGCCTCGATGGTGTCCAGCAGCGTGACGGTCTGGAGTTTGTTGCGGGAGGCGTTCGGTCCCTTTTCCTCGACGACGCGCCCGGCATCGATGGACGCCTGCACCGAGCCCACGATCAGTTCCGCCCCGAGCGCGGAAACGTATTCATCACGGTAGGCGATCGTCTCGGGAAAATTATGCCCGGTGTCGACATGCACGAGCGGAAAGGGAACTCGTGCGGGCCAGAAGGCCTTGCGCGCAAGGTGCGCCATCAGGATGGAATCCTTCCCGCCCGAAAAAAGAAGCGCGGGCCGGTGGAATTGGGCGGCCGTCTCGCGAAGCACATAGATGGCCTCGGCTTCGAGCTGCGCAAGGTGGCTGAGATTATAATCGGGCATACGGATGGGGTCACGGCGCGGAGCTCGCGGTCTAAACCGCGAAACGGTTGCGCAAAATGGCGACCAAATGAGCCGTGCATTCCTCCACGGAGGCGGTGGCGGTGTCCAGCACAAGATTCGGCGAAATCGGCTCCTCGAAGCCACTGTCGCGTCCGGTGAAATGCGCGATCGCGCCCGCCGCCGCTTTTTTGTAAAGACCCTTGGGATCGCGTTGCGCGCAAAGCTCGAAGGGCGCCTTCACGTAAACCTCCACGTAGGCCGGACCGACGATCCGCTTCGCCGCGCCGCGGAATTCCTCCCGCGGCGTGATCAGCGACACCAGCGTGATGATTCCCTGCTCCGAGAAGAGTCGGGCCACTTCCGCCACTCGCCGGATGTTTTCCCGCCGATCCTCGTCCGAGAATTTCAGATCGGAATTCAGCCCGGACCGCAAATTGTCCCCGTCGAGAATGACGGTGAAGCGGCCTTCGCCGTGCAGTGCCCGCTCGGTGGCAGCCGCAATGGTCGACTTGCCGGATCCCGAGAGCCCGACGAGCCAGGCGACCACGCCCCTTTGCCCGAGCAATCGCCCCTTGTCCTCGGAAGCAAGAAATCGATGGAACTGGGGATGGATATTTTCCGGCGTGCTCACGAAAGGCCATGAGAACGTGATGTCCGTCTTCGACGCAAGCAAACCTGCCGTCGATCCGGTGGTGCCCGCCAGACGAGGGCGCTTTTCCCCGGCGATCGCGCCGGTCGCGGCATGAAGGCGATGCCCCCGCCGGGAATCGAACCCGGATTTAAGGTTTAGGAAACCTCCGTTCTATCCGTTGAACTACGGGGGCCATTGCGCCGTCGGCCGCCAAGGGCATCCGCCCCGCCGATCCTGCACCGAAGCCGGTCGGGCGCTCAGGCCTGATAGGGCGGCGGAACGGCGCTCCGCTTCACGGCATACTGGATCTGCACGATGATTTGCGATTTCTTTTTCCCGAGCAGGATCGATGCGTTCACGATCGAGATGGTCTTGTTCGCCATTTGCGTCTGGTTGTCGTTATATTCCCGATACGGCAACTTGCTGATGCCCCAACGGAAATAGGAGTTCGCGTACTGGGGCGCGAGTTGGGACAGCTTCAGCACCAGCTGCGAAACGTGGGCCGGCGCTGATCGGCGAGCCGGGAGGTGGACGAGTTGATTGGTCAAAAACGCGACCCGTTTGCGCAAGATATCGTTCGGGGTTGCCTGGGCGGTCGAGAGAGCCAGGCCGCAAACAACGAGCGTGACGCCGATCAGATGTTGCCGGAGGTTGTTCATGATTTTTCCCGCGGAGACGGGACCCGGCGACTCCCATACACGAAAATCGCGCGGGAGTCGAACGGTTTGCCATTATTGCCGCGATCGATAGGGTCGCGAAATGTTGCACGTGGTCCTGGTCGAGCCGGAAATCCCCCCCAACACCGGCAACATCGCCCGGCTCTGCCTCGCGGCGGGCGCAAGACTCCATCTGGTCGAGCCCCTCGGTTTTTCGCTCGACGATCGGGCGCTGCGACGCGCGGGGATGGATTACTGGAAGGAAGTGGACGTGCGGACCTGGCCGGGCCTGCCGGCCCTCGAGCTCGACGCCGAACCGAATGCGCGTTTCTACTTTTTCACCACGAAGACGACCCGATGTCTTTGGGATGCGACGTTTGCCGATGGCGACCACCTCGTCTTCGGCCGGGAGACCAAGGGGTTGCCGGAATCCTTGCTCGCGGACCGGAGAGAGGATTGCCTGACGATTCCGATGACGCCCGCTGCGCGCAGCCTGAATCTTGCCACATCCGCCGGCATCGCGCTTTATGAAGCGAAGCGCCAGTTGACCGCGCGTTCCCGCTCGATCCCATGATCGATCATCCCGTGCCCGCCGTCGAAGCCCATGACCTCCGCAAGGTCTATCGCGTCTATCGAAAGGAACCCGGCGTGCTCGGAGCGATCAAGGGGCTTTTTCACCGGCGCTACGATGAAATCGCCGCGGTCGACGGCGTCACCTTTTCCGTCGAACCGGGCGAGTTCGTGGGCTTCCTCGGCTCGAACGGCGCGGGCAAAACGACCACGCTGAAAATGCTCTCCGGCCTCGTGCAGCCGAGCGGGGGCGGCGGGAGCGTGCTGGGGTTCGTGCCCTGGGAGCGCCGCAACGCGATGAAGCGCCAGTTCAGCCTGCTGATGGGCCAGAAGAACGCGCTCTGGTGGGATCTTCCCGCGCGGGAATCCCTCGAGTTGAATCGTGCGATCTACGGCATCGAGCGCGCGGATTTCGAACGCACGGTCGGAGAATTGACGGCCATGCTCGACGTGCGGGACAAACTCGGGGTGATGGTGCGGGAGCTGAGCCTGGGCGAGCGAATGAAGTTCGAGCTCATCGCCGCGCTGCTGCACCATCCGAAGGTTTTGTTCCTCGACGAGCCCACCATCGGCCTGGACGTGATCAGCCAGAAAAAAGTGCGCGAGTTCCTGAAGGCCTACAACGAGGGCAGCCGCATCACGATCCTGCTCACCAGCCATTACATGCAGGACATCGTGGAACTCTGCGAGCGGGTGATCCTCATCGATCACGGGAAGATCTTCTTCGACGGGCCACTGGAGGCAGTGATCGAGCGCTTCGCCGGAACGAAGATCGTCGAGGTCGACTTCGACGCGCCTTGCTCCGATCGCTTCCCGGGACTGGGCCGCGTCCTCGAGTCCACGCCAAGGCGGCTCCGCATCGAAGTGGACCGGCATCGAGTCGCCGAGACCTGCCGGGAAATCCTCAAGCGAGCCCGCGTCGCCGATCTTTCCGTGCGGGAAATGCCGATCGAGGATGTTCTGCGTCGCACGTTCGGCGACCAGGCGGCAAACCGCTGATCACGGCCCGACGCCCGATTTCGCGCACGCCTGGGCGAAACTGGACTCCCGCTCCAGCAAGCTCGCGAGGTACGGATCGGTCGCCTTCAATCCGCTTACGTCCGCCAGCCGCTCAGGGTGTTCCAGGCGCGAGAAGAGCGCGCGCGCGATTTTGGACTTCTCCACCATCTTTTCCCCGATCCCGCCGGGTTGGTTGCTCGACCAATACCGAACGAACTCCAAGCCCCCGCGCGACTCCGTTCCCAGATACACGACGGAGTGCCCCCGTTCCTTCGCCCCCACCGCATCCCGCCAGAAGATTTTCAGGAAATCCCCCGCCCGCGCCTCGTGCCAGTCGATGAAGTTTCGCCCCAGGCTCAATTCGTAAAACAACCGCGCGGTGCCCGGACCGTTCGCGTTCCAACGTCCCCAGACGCCCTGTCCGTCTTGCTGCATCGCCGGAGGAAGCGCCGCCAGCGCCTGTGCATCCAGTCGCAAATTCCCCGCCGCCTGGGCGCGCTCGACGACCTTCAACAGCACCAGATAGGTCGCGCCGGAGCAATAGCTGGGCCGCGCCGCCGAAGGATTCACCTTCACGTTGCCCGCCTCGAGGCTCACCGCGTCCCGCAGTCGCGCCCCGGCCTGACTCGTGGCCGCGTAGCCGCCGCCCGGCGGGATCGCCCGGGTCGCCGCCACCACCTCCGCGTTCCAATCCGCCGCCGTCGCCGCACGCACCGAAAAAAGGACCGCCAGTAGAAAAGAAATAATTCTCATTGAGACCCGGCACCCAAGAAATACGCTGGTTCCATGACCGCAAGGCGCATTTTCGGCCTGGCTGCCTTCGGACTTCTGGGGGCCGCGGGATTTTTCGCGTGGGATTGGCTCAGTCCCCGGCCATCTCTCGCTCCCAGTGGCGGATTGTATTTCATGGTGGAAAAAATTCTTCCGGTTCCGCAATTTTTCCAGGGCGACCCCCGTTGGTCCCGCGATCCGCTGGGCTCCACCCCCACGACGATGGGGGCCGAGGGTTGCGCCGTCACTTCCGCCGCCATGGTGATCGCGAGCTACGGCGCCGATGTCGACCCAGGCCGCCTGAACGCCTTCGCCACCCAACACGCCGGCTACACGCCGGAAGGGTGGCTGTATTGGGAAGCCGCCGCCGCGTATCCCCCGGCCATCGCCCGCAAAGCATACGAAGACCAACCGTCCTACGCGTTGATCGACCGAAACTTGCTGGCTGGGAACCCGGTCATCGTGCGCATCCGCCACCCGGCCGGCGGCACGCATTTCGTCGTCATCGTCGGCAAGCGCGGTTTCGATTATCTGATCCGCGATCCGGGAGCGCCCGGCGCGCAAGGCATCTATCCGCTCAAGGCCTACGAACGCCCCATCGAGGCGCTCCGTTATTTCGAAAAAACCCCGCCCGGCGCGGTCGCTTGGGCGCCGCCACCGGCCAAATCCGCGGAAATTCCTGGGAATGACGCGCTTTCCCCAAAAAGGAATTGAAGTTCGATCCCAAAAAATGATCTCTATCTCGCGTAGCCAAGACCTATGAAAATCTCCTCGTTGATCATTCCGGCAACCTTCGCTCTCGTGCTGCTCGCCGCCTGCGAGGAAGAATCCCGTCCGCGCAAACCCACCACCGCCGCCCAAACGGGCACGAACAATTATGGCTACCAGCAGGCCACT
Source organism: uncultured Chthoniobacterales bacterium (assembly GCA_964247025.1). Taxonomy (GTDB): domain Bacteria; phylum Verrucomicrobiota; class Verrucomicrobiia; order Chthoniobacterales; family JAATET01; genus JAATET01. The sequence goes on along the minus strand of CAXTSM010000004.1, from coordinate 6,277 downwards.
CCCGGCATGGCGACCGATATCGTTCCCGGGGTGGACGCCTCCCCAACCCCCGAGCCGACGCCTTTGACGACCGAGATTGCGCCGGCCCCGACCCCGGCGACAACCGCGACGACGACCGAGCGGAATCTGCCCTACGGCACCCCGGTTCCCGGTAAAGCCGGCTTCGTGACCAGCCCGCACGCCCCTTACGCCGGTTACGTCGACGTCCGCGGCTTCCCTCCGAACACCGAAGTCAAGGACCCCTATTCGGGCAAGATTTTCCTCGTCCCCTGAGCACGCCGGCTCCCCGAAGCATGGCGGATCCCTTTGGTCCGGTCGCCATCCTCGGTCCCGGCCTCATCGGAGGATCGCTCGGTCTCGCGCTCCAGCACCGCTGCCCAAATGTCGAGGTGCGCGTGTGGGGGCGCGCTGACCGGGCGTTCGAGGCCATCCGTCGCCTTGGGTTTGCCCGGGCGGTAAGTTCCGACCTCGGCACCATCGTCGGCGGCGCCCGGAGCATCGTTTTCTGCACTCCCGTGGAGATCATGCCGGACCTCGCCCGAGCCATCGCCCCCCATCTCGATCCAGGCGCCTTTGTCACCGACGCCGGAAGCGTCAAGGGCGGCGTGGTGGCGGCATGCGAGCCGATTCTCGCCGGTCGCTTCGTCGGCGCGCATCCCGTCGCCGGCTCCGATCGGAGCGGGATCCAAGCCGCCTCGGCCGATCTTTACGAAGGCGCGACCTGCGTGCTGACCCCGACATCGCAAACGGACGACGACGCGCTCGGCGGCGTCCGAGCCTTATGGCAGGCCGTCGGCTGTCGTCTCCGGGAGATGTCGCCCCACGAGCACGACGCCGCCCTCGCCCGGACCAGTCACCTGCCGCATGCGGTCGCCAGCGCCCTCGCCACCTCCATCGCGCGGACGGTGCCCGATTGGAGCCAGCTCGTCGGCGGCGGATACCGGGACACCACCCGCATCGCGCTGGGCTCGCCGGAACTTTGGATCGGCATCCTGCTCGCGAACCGCAAAGAGCTCTCGACTTCGGTTGCGGAATTCACCGAAATTCTGCAAAATTTTCGCGCCGCGCTCGACTCCGGCGACGCGGAAACCATCTCCGCCTTTCTCGCCGAGGGTCACTCCGCACGGCACCAATTCGATGTATTTTAAGGTCACGAAATCCTCCACCATTGCCGCCGAGATTGTCGTCCCCGGCGATAAAAGCATTTCCCATCGCGCCATCATGCTCGGCGCGCTCACGAACGGCCCGTGCGTCATCACGAACTTTCTCGAGGGGGAAGACTGCCTGGCCACGATGGAAGCCATGCGCAAGCTCGGCGTCGAAATCGAACACCCCGAGCCCGGCACCGTCATCGTTCACGGCTCCCGTGGCCGTTTCACCGCCCCGACGTCCGACCTCGATTGCGGGAACTCCGGCACCACGGTCCGCCTGCTTTCCGGCATCCTCGCCGCGCAGCCCTTTCGCACCCGCATGACCGGCGACGCCTCGCTCTCCAAACGCCCCATGCGCCGCGTCATCGGTCCGCTCACGCAAATGGGCGGCCGCCTCACCGCCGAAGGCGAGCGCGACACGCTCCCGCTCGTGATCGAAGGAGGCCCGCTCGTCGGCATCCGCTACGAAATGCCGCACGCCAGCGCGCAGGTCAAAAGCGCCACCCTGCTCGCTGGGCTATTTGCGTCTGGAAAAACGACCGTCGTTGAGCCCGCGCCTTCCCGCGATCACACCGAGCGCATGCTGGAATATTTCCAGGTTCGCCCTATCCGCCAAGGCAACGAAATCACCATCCATGGCGGCCAGACGCTCGAGTCCCGCGACTTCAAGGTCCCCGGGGACATCTCGAGCGCCGCCTTCTGGCTCGCCGCCGCCGCCTCCCGCCCCGGTTCCCGCCTTCTCGTCGACAACGTTGGCCTCAATCCCACCCGCACCGGCATCCTGGGCGTGCTTGTCCGCATGGGCGCCCACTTGCGCGAGATCGTCGGCACCGACGAAGGCGAGCCCGGCGGCGTCATTGAGATCACCGGCGCGCAACTCCACGGCACCACGATCGAAGGCGACGAGATTCCCAACGTGATCGACGAAATCCCCGCCATCGCCGTCGCCGCCGCGCTCGCGACCGGGAAGACCACCATCCGCGGCGCCCGGGAGCTTCGTGTCAAGGAAACCGATCGCATCGACGCGATTGCGCGGAACCTTCGCGCCATGGGCGTCGAGGTCGAGGAATTCGACGACGGCATGGAAATCACCGGCGGCGCCCGGCTCCGCGGCGCCACGTTGCCCAGCTTCGGCGATCATCGCATCGCCATGTCGTTTGCCATCGCCGGCCTTTTTGCGGATGGCGAAACGATCATCGAGGATGTCGAATGCGTCGCGACCTCCTACCCGACCTTCGAGGAGACCCTGCGCCTGATCCGGGCCGGAAAAGCCGTTCCCAAAAAATCCGCCGAACCGCGCGGCACCGTCGGCGCCAGCGTTCAGCGCATCCGCGCCGACCGATCCCTATGACGGTTATCGCGATCGACGGACCGGCGGCTTCAGGAAAAAGCAGCGTCGCCCGCGGTCTCGCCCGTCAGCTCGGCTTCTCCTTCATCAACACCGGCGCCATGTATCGCGCCGCCACCTGGCACGTGCTCCGCTTGCAAATCGACCCGCAATCCGCCGTCGCCGTCGCCGAAGCCTCTGCGCACGCCGATTTCCGCACCGGCTTCGAAAACCGTCATTCGTTCATCGAAATCGGCGGCTTTCGCCCTCACGACGAACTTCGTCACGAGAATGTGAATCGCGCCGTCTCCGCCGTATCGAGCGTGCCCGCCGTGCGGGAGCGCCTGGTCCAGGAATTTCGAAATCTGGCCGCCAGCGTCGACTGCGTCGTCGAAGGTCGCGACATCGGCTCCATCGTCTTCCCCGAAACGCCCTTCAAATTTTACCTCGACGCCACTCCGGAGATCCGCCAAACCCGCCGCAACGCCCAGGGGCAACGCGATGAAATCGCCGCTCGCGACCGCATCGATTCCTCCCGCCACACCGCCCCTCTCACGATCGCGAAGGACGCCGTCGTCATCGACACGACCAGACTGGATCTGGACGAAGTCATTGCCGTTGTTCACCAAGCCCTCCTCGCCAAAGGTCTCTCCGCATGTCCTCGAGAATGACATTCACCTATTGGTTCTTCGCGAACCTTTCGCGCCTTCTGGCCCGCATTTTTTTCCGCTTCCGCATTCTTCACCGCGAGCGCCTTCCGGAAGCCGGGGGCCTCATCCTGGCTGCAAACCACCAAAGCTATTTCGATCCACCCCTGGTCGGCATCTGCTCCCGACGCGCCGTTCACTATCTCGCGAGAAAGACCCTCCTGCAGTGGCCCTTTTTCGGACCCATGTTTCCCGACATGAACGTCATTCCCGTCGACCGGGACGGAAACGATATGTCGGCCCTGAAATCGGTGATTCGCAAAATCAAATCCGGCGAAGGCGTCGTGCTTTTCCCGGAAGGCACCCGCACGTCCGACGGTCAACTTCAAGCCGCCCAGGCCGGCGTCGGTCTCGTCATCGCAAAAACTCTCGCGCCTGTCGTCCCGATGCGCATCTTCGGCTCCTACGAGGCATTCCCACGCGGCTCGAAGGGCGTAAAACTTCATCCAATTTGTGTCGTCATTGGAGAACCTTTGATCTTCACCAAGGAAGATGTCGGAAGCGGAGATCGAGCCGACTACCAGCGCCTCAGCCAGCGCGTGATGGATGCCATTGCGACTCTTCATCCGAATGAGGCCAGATGAAGGACGCACCATCCCCCCGCTCCGCCGCACTTCTGGTGGTCTTGGCCGTGTTGATTGTCGTCGGAAACCTTCGAATGACCAAGACCGGCGTCGCCGAAACAACCGTCACCGTCGAACCAAACGAACCTTCGCCGCCCGCGCAGCCGCTTTTTCCGGGGCAGCCGACCCCGTGAACTGAATCGACATTCAGCCATCGGCGCCGATGTCTTTCCCTGGTGGCTGCTTATGATCGCAGAATCGAACGGCCCGCAGAGGGTTGCTACCGGGCAAAGACACCGAATACCAAGCGGAACCCTCCGGCTTGATCCCGGAAATCGACCGAAAGAACGACGCGAAGATCGCCTCCAGCCAACGGCTCGCAAGGAATCGCGTCGAGGTTCACCGTCAAACCCCTGATCGGTCGGTCACGCTGCGGCCGGCTTCAAGGCCAGACCAATCTGGCTCTTGCGGCGATTGGCGACGTTCTTGTGGATAACCCCTCGCTTGGCCGCCTTATCGAGCGCGGAGACCACGCCTTGATAACTGGCTTTCGCAACCTCGAGGTTGCCCTCGGCGATCGCGGCGCGGAATTTTTTCTGCTGGTTTTTTAGACCGGTGAGTGCGCTGGAATTGCGCGTGGCGCGGCGCACGGATTGACGGGCGCGCTTGGCGGCGGATTTGGTGTTGGCCATTGGAGTTGCGTTTTAAAAAGTTAGTGCCAGAGGAGGGAATCGAACCCCCGACCAAGGGCTTATGAGTCCCCTGCTCTACCGCTGAGCTACTCTGGCTTAAGGACGGTAGGACCGGCGAATATAGAAGGCGCAATCCACCGTGCAAGCATGAAATGACGTTCATTCACCCTCCTCCACGCGTCGGTGAGCCCAGGCCACATATTCTGCTTCAAGCTCGAATCCGATGAATCGGGCGGCGTTTACCCGCTTTGCGGCGACCGCCGTGCTGCCAATTCCCATGAACGGATCCAGCACCACCGGCTGAGTCTTTCCATGCAATCGCAAACACCACTCAGCCAGCTTGACCGGGAACGTGGCCGGATGGGGACGCTCGCGATCTCGTGATCGGATCGTCGGATACGGGATGAACCAAGTGTTGCCGCGACAACGACGATCTTCCCCATCCGCATGGACCCACCGTCGAATGTTGCTTTTGTCTGTATAAGGCACCCCGATGGCCTTGCGCGCCAGAGGAATCCGACCGCTTTTTGTGAAATGAAAGACGTATTCGTGGCAATTGTTGACGTGATATCGAGACGTGACCGGGCGAAAATGTCCCTTTGAAAATACCTCACCCCCGGACCTGTCGATCGAAATCGCTTTGATCCAATGAATCGTATTCTGGAGTTGGAACCCTGCCTTTCCGACGACTATTGCCACCTCGTGCGGAAACAGGGCATCCCTTGCCGCTCCACCGACATTCAGAAAAAATGAACCATTGTCGCATAAGATTCGGCGCAACCCCGTTGTCCATCGAGAAGTCCAAGCGAAATATTCATCTGGGGACAATCGATCAACATAGCTCCGGTAGAGAATTCCTCGGTTATAGGGTGGAGAAGTGACCACGACATCGATGGATTTTTCGGGAACCTCCTCCATTTCCGCCACGCAATCGCCAACCCGGAGATTCATCTGCGTTGGCACGGACGGTCGATCCTCTGAAATCATCGCGACATCAAAGCTTGAAACGAGACGAGTACAAGAAAAAAGCCCCGCTTCTTGTTTCCAAGAAACGGGGCATATTACTGGCAACGACCTACTCTCGCACAAGCTATACAAGCACTACCATCGGCGCTATGGCGTTTCACTTCCGTGTTCGGGATGGGAACGGGTGGGGCCACCATGCAAGGATCACCAGAAGGGCAGCGCCAATCGATCGATTTCCCGATCCTGCGCGCCGCATTTTCTAGCGACACTTTATTTCGTAATCAAAGAACCATTCGTGTTCTCTGACATCCGCATATATATGAGTAAAATTCCGCAGTCTTCAAGCTGCTGAGCAAATTGCTCAGAATAAAAAGCCGAACGAGTATTAGTACCATTAAGCTGAACGTATTACTACGCTTGTACCCATGGCCTATCAACGTGGTGGTCTACCACGACTCTTCAGGGAGAGTTCATCTTGGGAGAGGCTTGGCGCTTAGATGCTTTCAGCGCTTATCCTTTCCAAACATAGCTGCCCAGCAATGCCGCTGACGCGACAACTGGAACACCAGAGGTTTGTCAATCCCGGTCCTCTCGTACTAAGGATTGAACCCCTCAACTCTCCTGCGCCCACAGTGGATAAGGACCGAACTGTCTCGCGACGTTCTGAACCCAGCTCGCGTACCACTTTAACCGGCGAACAGCCGGACCCTTGGGACCTTCTCCAGCCCCAGGATGTGATGAGCCGACATCGAGGTGCCAAACCCGATCGTCGATATGAGCTCTTGGATCCGATCAGCCTGTTATCCCTAGCGTACCTTTTGTCCGTTGAGCGATGGCAATTCCACATTCAACCACCGGATCACTTGGACCT
>CAXTSM010000003.1:126939-177595 GCA_964247025.1 uncultured Chthoniobacterales bacterium | reverse complement strand
TTTCCTTCGCGACGTGGATCATCTCGTCGAGCGAGGGCGTGATGAGGCCGGAGAGCCCGATGATGTCGCAGCCTTTTTCCTTCGCGGTGGCGAGGATCTTTTCGCACGGGACCATTACGCCCATGTCGATGACCTCGTAGTTGTTGCAGGCCAACACGACGCCGACGATGTTCTTGCCGATGTCGTGCACGTCGCCCTTGACGGTGGCCATGAGGATGCGGCCCTGGGTGCGCGCGTTCGGATTCGCGGCGCGCTCGGCCTCCATGAGCGGGGTGAGCCACGCGACGGATCGCTTCATGACGCGGGCGCTTTTCACGACCTGCGGCAGGAACATTTTTCCCGCGCCGAAAAGGTCGCCGACGACGCTCATGCCGGCCATGAGCGGGCCTTCGATGACGCTCAGCGGCCGGCCGTATTTGCCGAGGGCCTCCTCGGTGTCGGCGTCCACGAAATCGACGATGCCCTTGATGAGCGCGTGCCGGAGGCGCTCCTCGACGGAGCCTTCGCGCCAGGTGAGGTCGGCGGTGGCGGCCTTCGCGCCGCTCGCCTTGTTCTTCAACTCGTCGGCGAAGGTGACGAGGCGCTCGGTGGCGTCGTCGCGGCGATTGAGGAGGACGTCCTCGATGAGCGCGCGCATCTCGGGGGGCACGTCCTCGTAGACGGCGAGCTGGCCGGCATTGACGATGCCCATGTCGAGGCCGGCCTGGATGGCGTGGTAGAGGAAGCACGAGTGCATGGCCTCGCGCACGGCGTTGTTGCCGCGGAAGGAGAAGGAGACGTTGCTGATGCCGCCGCTCACGCGGGCGAAGGCCAGGTTGTTCTTGATCCAACGGGTGGCCTCGATGAAGTCCTTCGCGTAGTTCGCGTGCTCCTCGATGCCGGTGGCGACGGTGAGGACGTTCGGGTCGAAGATGATGTCCTCGGGCGGGAAGCCGACTTCGTCGACGAGGATGCGGTAGGCGCGGGAGCAGATCTCGAGGCGGCGGTCGTAGTCGTCGGCCTGGCCCCGCTCGTCGAAGGCCATGACGACGGCGGCGGCGCCGTAGCGGCGGACGAGGGTGGCGTGTCTTTTGAATTCCGCTTCGCCGACCTTGAGCGAGATCGAGTTCACGACGCATTTGCCCTGGACGCAGCGCAGGCCGGCCTCGATGACCTCGAACTTCGACGAGTCCACCATGATCGGCACGCGCGAGATGTCGGGCTCGGCCATGATCAGGTTGCAGAACTTCGTCATGGCGGCGGCGCCGTCGAGCATGCCCTCGTCCATGTTGATGTCGATGACCTGGGCACCGGCCTCGACCTGCTGGCGGGCGACGGCGAGGGCGGCGTCGTAATCGCCGGCGAGAATGAGCTTCGAAAAACGCGGGGAGCCGGTGACGTTCGTGCGCTCGCCGATGTTGATGAAGGGAATCTCGGGCCGCGCGGTAAAGGGCTCGAGGCCGCTGAGGCGGAGCGTCCGGTCGTGGGTCGGGACGGCGCGGGGCCGGAAGCGACGGACGGCTTTCGCGATCTCGCGGACGTGGTCGGGGGTGGTGCCGCAGCAGCCGCCGATGATGTTCAGCCACCCCTGGGCGGCCCAGTCTTCGAGTTGCGGCGCGAGGGATTCGGGCGTTTCCGGGAACCCGGTGGCGGAGAGCGGGTCGGGCAGGCCGGCGTTCGGATAGGTGCTGACGAAGAACGGCGCCTTGGCGGAGAGTTCCTCGATGTAGGGGCGCATCTCCTTCGGGCCGAGGGCGCAGTTCAGCCCGACGGAAAGCAGCGGAAAATGGGCGATGGAATTCAGGAAGGCCTCGACGGTCTGGCCGGTGAGCGTGCGGCCGGAAAGATCGGTGATCGTGCCACTGACCATGACCGGCAAGCTTTGGCCCGAGGTCTCGAAAAATTCGCCGATCGCGAAGAGGGCGGCCTTGGCGTTGAGCGTGTCGAAGATCGTCTCGACGAGAAGGATGTCGACGCCTCCGGCGACGAGGTGCTCCACCTGCTCGCGATACGCGGCGACGACCTGTTCGAAGGTGACGTCGCGCGCGCCGGGGTCGTTCACGTCCCGGGAAATGCTGAGGGTGCGGTTGAGCGGGCCGATGGCGCCGGCGACAAAGATGCGCCGATCGGCGCAGGCGTCGGCGGCCTCGCGGGCGACGCGGGCGGCGGCTCGGTTCAGCTCGGGCACGAGGGCCTGCATGCCGTAGTCGGCCATGGCGATGGTGGTGCCGGAAAAGGTGTTCGTCTCGATGATGTCGGCGCCGGCCGCGATGTATTGGGCGTGGATTTCGCGGATGACTTCGGGCTTGGTGATGCAGAGCAGGTCGTTATTGCCCTTCACGTCGCTCGGCCAGTCCCGGAACTGCTCGCCGCGGTAGTCCGCCTCCTCCAGTTTATACCGCTGCACCATGGTGCCCATCGCGCCATCGAGGATGAGAATGCGCTCGGCGAGCAGCTCGCGCAGGGATTGGGAGATCGGATCGGTCATTCTTTCAAAACAACGGATCAAAATATCTTGATGCGTTCGGGATTCAAGCGGCGAAAGTTGTCACTCGTCGCCGAAAAGTTCCCGGCGGACCTCGACGCGCTCGCGGTCGACCTGCTCGGGCGTGGCTCCGAGCGAGCGGAGGAGAAACTCGGTCATCGTGAGGGCGACCTCGCCTTCCGCGGTGACGATGCGGCTGGCGCCGGCGCGATCGAGGGCGGGGGTTTCGTTGAGGTAATTCGCGCGGGCAAGCACGCGGACGTTGGGGTTCAATTCCCGGGCGACGCGGATGGCCTCGGCGACGTTCGCGACGCTCGACGCGGTGAAGATGAGGGCCTCGGCGGTGGCGATGCCGGCGGAGACGAGCGTCTCGCGTTTCGCGGCTTCGCCGTAGACGGCGGAGTTGCCGCTTTTCCGCAGCGAGCGGACCGTTTCGAGGTTCATTTCCACGATGATCGGTCGGATGCCGTTGCGGGCGAGGATGCGCTTCACCGTGCGGCCGACCGGGCCGTAGCCGACGACGATCGCGTGATGCTCGTCCTCGCCGTCCGCGATCGGCTCGGCGGCGTTCTCGGGGGATTCGGGCGGATTCAGCCACCGGGCGAGAAGCGGGCGGCGGCCGATCCAGCGCACCATGGCGGGAGTGGCGCGGTAGAGGAGGGGATTGAGGGTGATGGAAAGGATCGAAGCGCTGACGAGAATGTTGATCGCACCCTCGGGGAGCACCTTCATGTCGGTGCCGACGCTGGCGAGGATGAAGGAGAATTCACCGATCTGCGCGAGGGCGACGGCGACGCCGAGGGCGATGGGCAACGGGTAGCCGAGCACGCGCACGACGAGGAGGGCGGCGAGGGGTTTTCCCGCGACGATGATGGCGGAGGCGATCGCGATGAGCGGCCAGTCGAGGAGGAAGCGCGCCGGTTCGAAGAGCATGCCGACCGAGACGAAGAACAACACCGCGAACGCATCGCGGAACGGCAGCGCCTCGGTGGCGGCGCGATTGCTGAATTCCGACTGGTTCACGACCATGCCGGCGAGGAACGCGCCGAGGGCCATCGAGGCGCCGAAGAGCTTGGCCGACCCGACGGCGATGCCGAGGGCGAGCACGAGGATCGTGAGCGTGAAGAGTTCGCGCGAGCCGGTGCGGGCGATGTAGGCGAGGATTCGAGGGATGACGGTTCCTCCCAGGAGGAAGGTCAGGCCGACGAGAGCGCCGAGCTTGAGGAGCGCGATGCCGAGGATGACGACGAGGCCGCCGGATCCGCCGGCCGTCGCGGGGCCCGCGAGCGCGGGCAGGAGGACGAGCGCGACGACGGTGAACAGGTCCTCGACGACGAGCCACCCGATGGCGATGTGGCCGGTGCGGGTGTGCAGCGTGCCGGCGTCGGCGAGCACGCGGGTGAGCACCACGGTGCTGGCGACCGAGATCGCGAGACCGAAGACGATGCCGGCGTTCCAGCTCCAGCCGAAAAAATGCATGGCGACGGCGCCAAGGGCGGTCGCCGCGGCGATCTGGGCGAGCGCGCCGGGAATGGCGACGCGGCGCACGTCGAGGAGCTCCTTGAGGTGGAACTGCAGCCCGACGCCGAACATCAGCAGGATCACGCCGATCTCGGCCATCTGCGACGCGAGATCCTCGTCGGCGTCGAAACCGGGTGTGTGCTGGCTCACCGCGATGCCGGCCAGGAGGTAGCCGACGATGGGCGACAGACCGAGACGGGTCGTGATGTAGCCGAAGATCAGCGCCGCGGTGAGACCGCCGGTGAACGTGAAAATAAGGCTGAGATTCTCGTGCATGCGCGGCCCGCCAGACTGCGAACGAAAGGGCCGGCTGGCGAGCCTGATTCAACGGGACGACGACGAAGCGTCGCCCTCCAAAGCGGAGGGAAATTCAGGCGCGGGCGGCGACCGGCGCCGTCTCCGGACGGGTGGCGAGAGGGATCGCGGCGAGGAACACGGCGGTGAAGGCGAGGTCGCTCGCGAGGGAATACCCCAGAAACGTCCAGGTGGGCGGGAAGCCGGGGACGCCGACGGTGAGCGCCTGCAGCCAGCCGGCGGCGGTTTTTGCGTAGGCCGGGTTATCGAGCCAGCACAGGGAATTCGTCACGCCATAGAACAGGAGCGAATTCGCGACGACCAGGGCGAACGTCGCCGGCCGCCCGGCCTCGAGGCGGCGCAGGGCCTGCCCGCTGGCGACGCCGAGCCCGTAGCACGCGTAGCCGAGGAAAGTGGCCGCGCTGAACGGCGCGACGCCGTAGTGGAGGTCGAGCAGCACGTCGGTGAGGATGAGGGCGGAGAGGGGGACGAGGACGGCAAGCGTGCGCGGCAGGAAGAGGCCGCCGCAGATGGCGAGCGCCATGACGGGCGAAAAGTTCGGGAGATCCGGCAGCCAGGCCGCGCGCAGGAGGCGGAAGCCCACGGCGAGGGCGATGAGGCTGACGGCCAGCGCGAGGGCCGGCCCGCGGGGGGGGCGGATTTGCGGGATCATTTGAGGTAGAGAAAATTGCCGACGGGTGCGAACCGGCCGACGTTGGCATTTTTCAGGCGGTCATCGCGAGTGGATTCGTCCATCGGGAGGAAACCGCAGGAGCCGTCCGCGAAGCCGACCATGGCGGTGTTCCCGTGGTTGAAATGGACGGTGGTCTCACGCTGGTCGAGGCCGTAGAACTCCTCGATCATGGGGTGGCTCACGGAGGCAGGCGACTGGAAGTTGTTGACCTGGGCGCTGGTGGCGAAGACGACGATCTTCGCGGGGTGCGGCAGGTCCCAATACGACACGGCCGACGGCGGATTTTTTTTTCGCGGCGACAGGAACCCGCTGCCGCCGAGGAGCACGTTGTAGCCGATACCGAGATATCCGTTCCGGTATTTCGGTTTGAAGGCGCGGCCGTGGATCGAGAAGCTGGGGTCGGGCCGGATGCCTTTCGGCCCGTAGCCGCCGAGGGGGCCGAGGCCCGCGTCGAAATGGCGGGAGCCTTCGCCCGCGTTCAGGCTGGCGGTGGATTCGAACCCCCACCACCAGCGCACACCCGGCCCGGGCGCGCCGGGGTCCCCGGCGCCGACATCCTCGCGATAACGCCAGAAGCGGTGGTTGTTGTCCGCGAGGTAGGACTGGGCGCCCGCCGCGAGCGAACGGACGTTCGCGGCGGACACGGCCAGCGCGGAGCTTTCGAAGATCCGCATCGCGGCGGTGCCGACGACGAAGACGAGGACCGCGGTGACGGCGAGGACGGTCATCATCTCGACGAGGGTGAAGCCGCCGTCACGCATGCCGGCGGCGGCGGAGAACCAACGCGAGCGCGCTCAGGCCGAGCAGCGCGACGGTGGCCGGCTCCGGCACGGCGGCGGCAAAGGGCTGGCTGGGCTCGGTCCCGTCGGAGCCGTCGCTCCAGCTCCAGCCGTCCCAGGATTTATCCGCGAGCGCGCGGGCGGCGAATCCCTCGGTGAGGGAATAGGTCCAGGTCGGCAGGCTCGTCGTGTTGTTCGCGACGTAGTAGGCCCAGTAGCTGTTCGTGTCCGGGTCGAAGCCGGTGTGGGATTGCGTCGCGGAATCGACCGAATAGGAGAGCTGATAGACGCTGTTCGATCCCACGCTGGAGAAGAACTGGGTGAGCAGGGTCAGCGACTTGTCCCCGGTGCCGTCGGCGACGGGCGCGACCTGGTCGGTGCCGACGAAGCCGGCGATGGCCTCGAGCATGTCTTCGCCGGTGGCGGCGCCGTTCCAGTGGTAACCCCACGCGAAGCTCGTGGCGACGCCGGCGTTGTTCCAATCGATGACGAGGGCGGCGCTTTGGGTTCCCGTGCCGACCCAATATTGGATGTCGGTGAAGGAGTTGACGAGGGTGGCGGCCGGCAGGGTCGTGACGAGCGCGGCGAAGGTGAGCAGGGCCGACGCGGCCCGATGGAAGCAATTCGATTTCATGATGGTCTTTTTCAAGGCACGGGAAGGTGGAACGGACAGCCTTTCCCCGTTTTGAAAAGGACTACCCCCGGCACGGACGCTTTCGCGGCGTCGTTGCCCATTGCAGGGCGATGCGGTTTTCTCCGCCGGTTCGAGATCGGACTCTTACCGTTGCGCGACAGTGAGGGGATTGCACCCTGCTTTCCTAGGCCGGCGGATTGGTTGAAACTGAAAAGAACGACGACGAGGCGAACTCGTGAGCGCGACGTAAATGGCCGCCGCCGCGGATTTTGTCAAGCGCGGCGCCGCCGATCGAAGTGCGTCGATGGCGCGCGCCAGCGTGAAATCGAGATCGGTGAGGCCGCCCCGGCTGTGCGTCGAGAGTCGCAGCGTGACCCGATCCCGGCGAATGTCGACACCCGGATGGTGATCCGCCTTCCCGGCGAGCTCGCTCCCCCGATCGACGCAATCCGCCGCGCCGCGGAATCCACGCGGGCGAAGGGGCGAACGATGGCCTCCCCCCGCGATGCCAGGCCGGCGCGACCGCCCGCGCCGCTTCGATCCCGGGTTCCGACGGCCGTGTCGCCATGCCCGAGGGTAGAAGAAAGCCTTTGCCCGGGCGAGGCGGCGTGTGTAGCCTCCGCAACCCCAACCGCTCCCTTTTCCCATGGGCAAAATTTACAACGACATCGTCGAAACCGTCGGGCGCACGCCGCTCGTGAAACTCAACCACGTCACCGCCGGCCTGCCCGCGACGATCGCCCTGAAGTGCGAATTCTTCAACCCGCTCGGCAGCGTGAAGGACCGCATCGGCAAGGCCATGATCGAGGACGCCGAAGCAAAGGGGCTGCTCACCAGGGACACCCTCATCGTCGAGCCCACGAGCGGCAACACGGGCATCGCGCTCGCGTTCGTCGCCGCGGCGAAAGGCTACCGCCTCGTCCTCACCATGCCCGAGACGATGAGCCTCGAGCGGCGCACGCTGCTCGCCATGCTCGGCGCAAAGCTGGTCCTCACGCCCGGCGCGGAGGGCATGAAAGGCGCCATCGCCCGGGCCGAGCAGATCGTCGCCGAGACACCGAACGCCTGGATGCCGCAGCAATTCAACAATCCCGCAAATCCCGCGATCCACGCCGCGACCACGGCCGAGGAACTCTGGGACGACACCGAGGGCCGGATCGACATCTTCGTCGCCGCCGTCGGCACGGGTGGCTCGATCACCGGCACGGCCGAAGTCATTAAGGCGCGCCGTCCCGGCTTTCAGGCCATCGCGGTCGAGCCGAAGGATTCGCCGGTCATCACGCAGACCCGCAACGGCGAGCCGGTGAAGCCCGGCCCGCACAAGATCCAGGGCACCGGCGCGGGCTTCGTGCCCAACAATCTCCACCTTGCCGCGATCGACGAAGTCGTCACCGTCAGCAACGACGACGCCTTCGCGATGGCCCGCCGCCTCGCGAAGGAGGAAGGCCTGCTCGTCGGCATCAGCACCGGCGCGAACGTGCATGCCGCGATCCAGATCGCGCGGCGGCCCGAAAACGCCGGCAAGCTCATCGTGACCGTTGCCTGCTCGACCGGGGAACGCTACCTCAGCACCGCGCTCGCCGAAGAGGCCCGCGTGGAAGTCGGCGCCTGATTTTTCGATGACCACCAAACCGAACCTTCCCGCGGCCGCTTCCGACGAGCCGGAATACGAAATCGATTCTTTCGAGCTCCTCTGGGAGCGGCATAAAACCAAGATCATCGGCGGCGCCATCGCGCTGCTCGTCGTGATCGTGGCGGTGTTCGCCTGGTATTTCATCGAGTCGTCCCGCGAGGCCGCCGCCGAGGCCGCCTTCGCCGCCGCGAAAACACCCGCGGATTACCGGGCGGTCATCGACCGATATCCTTCGCAGCCCGTGGCCGGCGACGCGGCGCTCCTTCTCGGGAAGTCCCTGCGCGACGAGAAAAAATACGACGAGGCGAACACCGTGCTCGACCGCTTCGCGCAGGCGCAGCCGAAGCATCCATTCGCTCCGCTGGCGCGCGTCGCCGCGGCCGAAAATCTCGCTCTCGCCGGCAAGATCGACGAGGCGACCAAGGCCCTCGAGGCGGTGGCGCAGTCGGACGCCCGGTCGTTCGCCGCGCCGGTCGCGCTGCTGATCGCCGCGGAAACGAAGACCGCCCAGGGCCAGCGCGACGCGGCCATCCGGATCTATCGGGAACTGCAGCGCACCTTCCCGACGAGCGTCGCCGCCCAGGTGGCCGCGCCGACCGCGCAGGCCCTCGGTGCGCTCGCGGCTCCGGCGAAGAAGTGAGCGGCACGGGCCTCCCGCCCGTGATCAAAAGGGTCCGGCGGCTGGAAGCCAACGCCACTTGAAGCGCCGCTTTCGCGGCGACGAGTCCCCTGTCGCCACGGCGCTCCGTCGCCGTGCCGGGGAGCGAGTGAATGCGCGCCGACGCCCCGACGGAGCGGGGCGGCTACACGTGGCGCGGGCCTCCGGCCCGCGATCGATGATGACCCACGGCCAGGATGGCCGTGCCACTCAGCCGAAGACGGGGCGCGTCGTTTGCCAGGCGGGCATGACGCGCACTTCCGGCTGTTCCGGCGCGGCGGGCTCGCGGCGCGGGACGACGGAGGAGATTTTCACGTCGCCGGCATAGAATCCCCCCCGGTCCACGAGCATCGCGCGCGCGAGCAGGTCGCCTTCCAGACCGCCGTGCCGGCCGATCTGCACGCGCCCGGCGCAATGGACGTCGGCCGCGATCCGCCCGCGCAGAAGAATTTCATCCGCGAAGATCGTGGATGAAAATCGCAGGTTCGTCCCGCGATCGACGAGGAGGCGGTGCGTGCGGATCTGCGCGCGGCAAATCCCCTCGCCCCGCAGTCGCAGCGTGCCTTCGCAGGTGAAGCGGCCCGCGATGCGCCCCTCGACGAAGGCATGCCCGCAATCCACGCGGGTCGAGTTGAGGAAGCCATCGCGCCCGACGTGGACCGTGCCGCGCGTCTGAACGATCCGGGTGCTATGTCCCTCGATCTCGATGTCGTGAAGCTCGATCGTCGCTCCGCAGGCGCCGCAGCTGGTGCGGCGGGCCGAGGCGGGCGCGGATTGCGCGTGCCGGCAGTGGTGGCAGACCGCGCGGCGGCGGCGCTGGACGACGAGTTTTTCCCGCAGGCGATCCGCCAGGGCCGCGCGGGCAGGTGGAGCGGCGGGGGCGGCGCGGGCGACGTGAAAATGATCGCCGCATCCGCGGCAATACGTGGAGATCAGCTCCCGCGGCTCGAGTTGAACGAAGCCGCAGTGCGGACAGGTCGTGGGAATCCTGGTGGCGCTTCCGAACATCTCAGAAGGGCCCGCTCATCGCGGGGCGCCCGGCGTCAGGCCGCGACCGGCTGCTTGCGCGGCTCGAGCGGCGAGGAAATCGGGCCGCTCGGTTGCTTGATGGCGGATTTGTTCGGCGTGACCTCGGACTTGCCGATGAAGGTCGCGCCTTCCTCGATGATGATGCGGGTGGCCTTCAGGTCGCCGGTGAGCTGGGAGCTGGCCTTGAGTTCGGCCTTCTCGGTGACGGTGATGTTGCCGAAGACGGTGCCGTGGACGGTGACGGATTTCGTCTTCACTTCACCGCGGACTTCGGCGTTCTTGCCGATGACGAGCGTGCCCTCGGAGAGGATTTCGCCCTCGACCTTGCCGTCGAAAATGAGTTCGTTCTCGAACTTGATCGTGCCCTTGATTTCGACGTCGTTCGCGAGGACGTTCTTCGCCGCGCCGCCGGGGATTGGTTCTGCCATAGGTCTTGGAGAGGTCAAATTGTTGAGGTTCATGCGATTCTTTGCGGAAAGTAGTCCCCGAGCGGGGGGTGTCAATTAAGTTCCCCCGGGGCCGGCCAATTCTTCGGCGGGGTAGGTCCAAATCTCGCTCAGCGTCGGGTGGTAGTGGGGAATGGCGGCGAGTTGCGCGGCGGTGGCCCGGAAATGCATCGCGACGGCGATCTCGTGGATCAGATCGCTCCCGTGCGGACCGACGACCGCGCCGCCGAGGATCTCGCCGGAGGCGGCGTCGGCGACGAGTTTGACGAAGCCTTCCGTCTCGCCCATCACCATGGACTTGCCGTGATCGTCGAAGGGATAGGTCGCCACTCGCACGTCGAGCCCGCCGGCGCGCGCCTCCGCTTCCGTCAGGCCGACCATGGCGACCTCCGGCTCGGTGAAAACGACGAAGAGCTTGAGCCGGTAGTCGCTGGATTCCAGCGCCATGTCGGGCGTGCCGGCGAGCAGGTGCGCGGCGTTGCGGGCGGCGATCTCCCCCTGCTGCACGGCCACGTGGACGACCTCGTGCGGGCCGCAGCAGTCGCCCGCCGCGAAGATGTGCGGCTGGCTGGTCTGCTGATGGACGTTGAGCTCCAGCCGGCCGCGGACGAGCTCCACGCCGGCGGCGGCGAGGTCGAGCGGCTCGAGGTGCGGGCGGCGGCCGAGGGCGTTCAGCGCGAGCGAGGCGCGGGCGGATTGCCGGCCGTCGGCGCCTTCGAAATGGACGCACACGCCGGACGCGTCGTGCTCGATGGCGGTGACCTTCGTGCCGGTGAAGACCGCGATGCCGAGGGCGCGAAGCGCTTTTTCCAGGGCGTCGGCGACGTCAGGATCGCAGCCGGTGAGGAGATGCCGGCCGCGCTGGACGACGGTGACGCGGACGCCGAGCGCGGCGAAGTAATGCGCGGACTCGAGCGCGACGGGTCCGCCGCCGAGCACGACGAGCGACTCCGGCAGCTCCTCGAGCTCCAGCGCCTCGTCCGTGGTGATGGCGCCGCAATCCGCGAAGCCTGGCAGCGGCGGCGTCTGCACGACGGAACCTGTGGCGATGAGAAAGTTCTTCGCGCGGACCTCGCGCGCCGGCTGGCCGGGCCAGGTCACCTCGACGGATTGGGGGCCGGTGAACCGCGCGCGGCCGCGGATGAATTCGAATCTCCCGTGCTCGATCTGCTCGCGGCGGTAGTCGGCGAAGCCGCCGACGAGCCGGCGCTTGCGGGCGATGATCTCGTCGGCGTGGACCTCGAGCCCGCTCGCGCGCAGGCCGAACTCCGCGGCCCGGCGCAGCGTGAGCATGCGGTTCGCGGATTCGATGAGCGTCTTGCTCGGCATGCAGCCGCGCAGGATGCACAGGCCGCCGATTTTTTCGCCGCCCTCGATGAGCGCCGTCTTCAGTCCCCGCTCCGCCGCGGTGCGCGCGGCGGCGTAACCGGCGCTGCCTCCGCCGATGATCACGAAATCATAGTCCATCACGTTTTACCTCGTAGATTTTATACCAAGGCCACGCGGCCACCCGCGTCAGCCCGGGCACGATTTGCCCGTTGTCCCGATAAAGCAACCCCCCGAGCGCGTTGGGCTCGATGGGTTCGCCGAGGAGCTGGGCGGAATTGCCGAGCACGCGGGCGGGTTCGTAGGCGAGGACGTAGCGCACGCCGCGGCGGCGGAGGATGTCGCGCGCGGCCGTGTCGTCGGTCGCGAGATAGAAGCGCGCGGCGTCCACGGTGCCGGGCAGGCTTTCGTGCGAGCTGCCCGCGACGCAGGGCTGGCCGGACCAGTAGGCGAGCGGCGGCGAGAGCCACCAGGGAGCGAGGATGCCGGTGCGTTCGTTCGAGACGAGGGCGGCGGCGATTTCGCGGAGCTGGGCGTAGTCGGCGCGCTGCTCCTGGAGGGCGGCGCGGGCGGACGCGTCGGGATTCGTCAAGGCGTCCCATTGGCTCGCGACCGGAAGAAGGCTGAAGAAAAATGCCGTCCACGCGAGCGCGCGGGACGGGATCGCCGCGAGCGCGAACGGAAGCGCGATCGCGGCGACCAGCGCGAGGTAGCAGCCCCAGCGGATTTGCCAGCAGGTGAGCGCGGAGGTCGCGAGCAGCAGGGTGAGGATCGCGAGGATGCGGGCGTCGCGGACGGCGACGAAACGCCAGACGAGAAGCGCGGGAAGAACCGGCGCGAGCCAGCCAAGCCAGCCGGGGAATTGCATCGAAAGCGGCGAGAGGTGAGCGAGTTCGGCGATCCCCTTCGACCAGTTCGCGAAATATTCCGTAACTTCCGGCGACGGACGCGAGACGCGCCAGCCGTCGAAGGCAAGCGCGGTGAGCGTGACAACGGCGAACGTGATCCAGCCCGCGGAGCGGGGCGCGGAAAGAGAGGGAGCGCGGGCGCTCCCCGGATGCGTTGCATAATGGGCTGCTCGCAGCGCGAGTAAAAATCCGAAGAGGACAAGCGGTTCGTAGAGACTGGTCCACAGCGCGCATCCCCATGTCGCGCCCCACGCGATCGCGGTGCGGCGGGACGGACGAGTCCACAGCGTCCATTCCGCGGCGAGGCCGGCGGCGAGGAAAAGCATCAATAAGGACTGGTGGTCGGGCCGGCCGAGGCGGAAGGCCTGCGCGGCGACGGGCGAGACGGCGACGAGCAGGACCATGGCGCCGCGAAAAGGCAGGCGCTCGCGGGTGGCCCATAGCCACAAAAGGAGCAGCGTGGCGAGGCCGAGGAGCGGCGAGATCCAGGCGCCGGCGAGGTCGAGCGCCTGCGGGGAAAATGGCGAGAGCGCGACGGCGAGCAGCGCGATGAGCCAGTCGAGCGGCGCGGTCGTGTGCGTGTCCACGCCGGCCGGGAAATTCTCGAAGTCGTGGTGGCGGATCGAACGAAACGGATGCGCGAAGACCTGCGCCGCCCGCGACATGCGGGAGTAGCAATCCGCGTCGACGAAGTCGATTTTGCCGTCGACGAAAACCGTGTCGCGTTGCGCGGTCGCCGCGAGCAAGAAAAGCCCGAGGATCGCGGCAAGTCCAAGCGGGCCGAAAATTTTCGGCCCGCCGGGCTTCGATGGCCATATCTTGTGGTGGGCGGTGGAGGGCATCACAACATCCTGTGGGCGCCCGCGGCGAATTCCGGGAAAAACCCTTGTCGCTCCGGCGCGCTCCCGGATAGACTTTCTTCTCGCAAAGCATCCTTTGTTTCCAGCTTGTAATGTCCGAAGAAATCGACCCGCCGCCGTCCGAGACCGCCTCGAAAAAAGCCGAATACAACGCCGACGATCTCAGTTCGTTAAAGGGCCTGGAGGCGGTCCGAAAAAAACCGGGCATGTATATCGGCGGCACGGACGAGCGGGCGCTGCACCATTGCGTGTCCGAGGTGCTGGACAACTCGGTCGACGAATTTCTCGCCGGCCATTGCACGCACATCGACGTGACGATCCACGCCGACGGCTCGATTTCCATCCGCGACAACGGCCGCGGCATCCCGGTCGACATCAACAAGGAGGAAGGCATCCCCGGCGTCGAGCTCGTGCTCACGCGGCTGCACTCCGGCGGCAAGTACGGGCAGGGCAACTACGAGTATTCCGGCGGGACGCACGGCGTCGGCGCGAAGTGCGTGAACGCGGTCTCCGAGTGGTTCAAGGTCGAGGTCACGCGCGACGCGAAGATCCACGCGATGGCGTTCGAGCGGGGTGTCACGCGGACGCAGCTGCACGTCATCGCGGAGGTGAAATCGAAGAAGCAGACCGGCACGTTGATCACGTTCATGCCGGACACGCAGATCTTCCAGGAGACGATCGAGTTCAAGGCGGACCGCATTCTCACGCGCCTCAACGACCTGGCCTACATCAACGCGCCGCTCAGCTTCACGTTCCTCGACGAGCGCGTGGAGGGCGCGCATCCCGTGCAGGTGCAGCACCGGCGCGGCATCGAGGATTTCGTCGCGCGCCTCGTCGAGAACAAATCGCTCGTTCACCCGAAGCCGATCCTGGTCAAAGGCACGCGCGACCGCGTGATCGTCGAGATCGGCCTGCATTACACCGACACCTACAACGAGCAGCTTCTCTGCTACACGAACGCCGTGCCGAACCCGGACGGCGGCACGCATTCCACCGGCTTCCGCGGGTCGCTCACGCGCGCGATCAACCAATACGCGAAGAACAACTCGCTGATCAAAGACAAGGAGCCCCCGATCACCGGCAACGACGTGCTCGAGGGCATCGCGGCGGTGGTGAGCGTGAAGCATCCCGACCCGCGCTTCGAGTCGCAGACGAAGGTGAAACTCATTTCCCCCGAGGTGGAGAGCCTCGTCGGCTCGGTGAGCTACGAGGGCCTGATGCTGCACTTCGACCAGAACCCCGGCGTCGGAAAAAAGATCATCGAGAAATGCCTGATGGCCGCCCGCGCCCGCGAGGCCGCGCGGAAGGCCCGCGAGACGGTGCGCAAGGGCGCGCTCACCGGCGGCGGCCTGCCGGGCAAGCTGGCGGATTGCTCCGAGCGCGACCCGAAGTTGACGGAGCTCTACGTGGTCGAGGGCGACTCGGCCGGCGGCTCGGCCAAGCAGGGGCGCGACCGGCGCTACCAGGCGATCCTGCCGATCAAGGGCAAGATCATCAACGTCGAGAAGGCGCGCCTCGACAAGGTTCTCCAAAACACCGAGGTGCAGACCTTGATCACGGCGATCGGCACGGGCATCGGCGCGGGCGACCAGGAAGGCGCGTTCAACATGGAGAAGCTGCGCTACGGCCGCATCATCATCATGACGGACGCCGACGTCGACGGTTCGCACATTCGCACGCTGCTGCTCACGTTTTTCTACCGGCAGATGCCCGAGCTCGTGAAGCAGGGAAAGATCTACATCGCGCAGCCGCCGCTGTATCTGATCAAACGCAAGAAGCGCGAGGAATACGTCGACGACGACGCGCAGCTGAACCGGATCCTGATCTCGCTCGGCGCGGACGAAGTGAAGCTCAAGAACCTCGCCGACGGCAAGGTCTTCACCGCGGGCCAGCTCAAGGAAATGCTCGGGCTGCTCGAGCGGCTCGCGAAGTTTTCGGATTCCATCCGGCGCCACGGCGGAGATTTCGAGACGTATCTCAGCGAGCGCGATCCAAAATCCGGCCTGCTGCCGACCTACATCCTCAAGGTGCGCGAGGGCAACACCGAGTGGGCCACGTATTTCCCCGGCGAGGCCGAGGTGCGCGCGTTCCACGAGGAGAATCGCGACCTGAACATCTTCGACGACCCGGCCCCGGATTTCGCCGAGGGCGAGCCGCTCGCGCTCGAGGTCGGGCCGGTCCCGAAGGTGAAGAAGGCCGACGGCACCGCGCGGCGGCGCGCCAAGCTCGTCGAGCTGCACGAATCGTCGACGGTGCAGAAGCTCATCGACGAGCTCGCGAAGAAAGGGCTGAAGATCGAGCACTACGCCGACAGCGACACGCCGATCTTCGAGCTGATCGAGGGTGAAGGCGAGAAGGCGACGGTCCGGCCGCTCTTCGCGATCCCGGAAATCCTCGCGACCGTGCTCGAGATCGGGAAGCGCGGGTTGTCGATCCAGCGGTTCAAGGGCCTGGGGGAAATGAATCCCAAGCAGCTCTACGAGACGACGATGAACCCCGAGAAGCGCAAGATGCTGAAGGTGGACCTGAACGAGGACAACGCGATGGAGGCGGACCGCATGTTCACGATCCTGATGGGCGACGTCGTCGAGCCGCGCCGCCAATTCATCGAAGACAACGCGCTGAACGCGCGGCTGGACGTGTGATCGAAATCAACGGGATTTTGAGGATTGACCGGATGTTGGAAGCAGAGGGATCGACGGAGCAGGTGATCGGATGCGCGATGAAAGCGCATCGGACGCTCGGCGCGGGTTTTTTGGAGTCCGTTTACAAGCGGGCTCTCGCGCTCGAGTTGCGATCGGCCGATCTCGGGATCGCAATCGAGAAACCTTCGCCGGTGTTCCATGCCGGCGAAGTCGTGGGCGACTTTTCTGGCGATCTGATCGGGGAAGGCTTCTTGATCGCGGAACTCAAAGCCGCTTCGAGCCTCAGCAAAGCGGACGAGCAGCAACTCGTGAACTCCCTGACCGCCACCACGTCCGGCTACGACCGGCGGATCAACTTCGGCGCGAAAAGTTCGGAGTTCCGTCGCAAGAATCGGAGGCGTTCGTCCCCTTTGCCCCATCCCGTCAATCCTCGAAATCCCGTTTAGTTCGATCACCCGCGCCCGATGTATACGCAGAACGAAAAAGTCGAGAAGGTCAACGTGGCCGAAGAAATGTCGAAGTCCTTCCTGGACTATTCGATGTCGGTCATCATTTCCCGCGCGCTCCCCGACGCGCGAGACGGCCTCAAGCCCTCCCAGCGCCGCATTCTTTTCGCCATGAGCGAACTCGGCGTGATGCCCACCCGCAAGCACCTGAAATGCGCGAAGATCGTCGGCGAGACGATGGGAAATTACCATCCGCACGGCGACCAGGCGATCTACCCGACGCTCGTGCACATGGCTCAGCCTTGGGCGATGCGCGAAATGCTCGTCGACGGCCAGGGGAACTTCGGCTCGCTCGAGGGCGACCCGCCGGCGTCCATGCGGTACACCGAGGCGCGCTTGCAGCAACTCGGCGCGGCGCTGATGACGGACATGGATCGCGGCACGGTGGATTTCGTGCCGAACTACGACGAGACGCGCGAGGAGCCAACGGTTTTCCCCGCGGCGTTTCCGAACCTGCTCGTCAACGGCGGCACCGGCATCGCGGTCGGCATGGCGACGAACATTCCGCCGCACAATCTCAGCGAATGCATCGACGGCATCTGCGCCCAGATCGACGACCCCGAGATCACGATCGACGGGCTCATGCAGTTCGTGAAGGGCCCGGATTTTCCGACCGGCTGCCTGCTGCAGGGCATGGGCGGAATCCGGCAATATTTCGAGACCGGCCGCGGGCAGGTGCGCGTGCGCGGCCGCGTGGGCGTCGCCGAGGTCAAGGGCGGGCGCGAGCAGATCATCATCACGGAGATTCCCTACAACGTGAACCGCGCGGAGCTCGTGAAGCGGATCGCCGACCTCACGAACGAAAAGGTGATCACCGGCATCAGCGACGTGCGCGACGAAAGCGCGGAGGACACGCGGGTCGTCATCGACCTCAAGCGCGACGGCAACCCCAAGGTCATCATCAACAATCTCTACAAGCACACCGCGCTGGAATCTTCCTTCAGCGTGAACATGCTCGCGATCGACCACGGCAAGCCGAAGCTGATGTCGCTCAAGGACGCGATCACGAGCTTCATCGAGCATCGGCGCGAGGTCGTCCTGCGCCGCACGCGGTTCCTGCTCGCCGCCGCGGAGGTCGAGGCGGAGAAGCTCGAAGGCTATCTCATCGCGCTCGCGCATCTCGATGATTTCATCCGGATCATCCGCGACTCCGCGGACCGGGACGATGCGAAGGCCAAGCTCGTCGCGCTTTCCTGGAGCCGAAGGACCGTCGAGCAACTCGGCCTGCTCATCCGCAGCGGCGCGCGGCTGACCGCGGAAGGCAACTACAAGTTCACGGAGAAGCAGGTCGGCCACATCCTCGACCTGCGCCTGTATCAGCTCACCGGCCTCGAGCGTGACAGCATCAAGAACGAATACGACGACCTGCTCGTCACGATCCGGGACCTGCTCGACATCATCGCGAAGGAGGCGCGCGTGCTCTCCATCATCAAGGGCGAACTGCGCGACGTGCAGACGAAGCACGGCACCGCCCGCCGCACGCAGCTCGTGCCCGACGAGGGCGAGATGAACATGGAGGACCTCATCGCGAACGAGGGCTGCATCATCACGATCACGCACAAGGGCTTCATGAAGCGCACCGCCGTCTCCGCGTATCGCGCCCAGCGTCGCGGCGGCAAGGGCGTGATCGGAATGACCACGCGCGAGGCTGCCAGCGAGGATGAATCGGACGATTTCGTCGAGCATCTCTTCACCGCGAGCACGCACGATTACCTGATGTTCTTCACGAAGAGCGGCCGCGTCTACGTGGAACGCGTCTACGAAATTCCGGAAATGGGACGCGCCTCGAAGGGCCGCTCCATCGCAAACCTGCTCGAGCTCCAATCGGGCGAGCAGATCGCGGCGACCCTTCGGATCCAGGGCAAGCGCTCCGGCACCGGCGCCGCGATGAAGGACGAGACGTGGGACAAGGAACTCCACGTGCTCTTCGTCACCCGCAGCGGAATCGTGAAGAAATCGAACCTCGCGGATTTTTCGAACATCCGGAAGGGCGGCATCATCGCGATCCAGATCGAGGAGGGCGACGTGCTCATCGACGCGAAGCTGACCGCGGGCCAGGACGACATCGTGCTCGTCACCCACGAAGGCATCAGCATTCGTTTCGGCGAGGATGGACTTCGCGACCAGGGCCGCAACACGGTCGGGGTGTGGGGCATTCGCCCGGAAAAGGGCGATTACGTGATCGGCAGCGCGCTCGTGCGGGGCGACGCCACGCTCCTCGTCGCCGGGGAGAACGGCATCGGCAAGCGCACGCCCTTCGACGATTACCGCAAGCAGTCGCGGGGCGGAAAAGGCATCATCACGATGAAAACCGCCGACAAGACCGGCAAGGTCGTCGGCGCGCTCACCGTGACGGACAAGGACGAGATCATGCTCATCACGAGCGGCGGCCAGATGGTCCGCACGCGGGTGAAGGAGATCCGCGAAACCGGGCGCAACACGATGGGCGTGAAGGTCATCGGGCTCGCCGCCGGCGAGAAGCTGCAGGGGATCGCGCCCGTGGTGAGCGACGACGACGAAGAGGCGGTCGAGAGTTGAGGGAAGGGGCCTGCGGGCCGCGTTGGTTGATGGGGCGACGGGAGGAGATTAACCGCCGAGAGCGCGGAGAGCGCAGAGTTCACGGAGGGAAATCGTCTCTGCGCCCTCTGCGTTCTCGGCGGTTGAAATCCTTTCGAGGATAAGTCGGTGGGGGCGTTCAGTCTCCGGCGGGAGCGCACGCCGCGTCGATTTCGACGAGTTCTCCGGGGGAAAAATCCAGCCGGGTGGTGGCGGCGACGTTTTCTTCGATCTGCTGCGGACGGCTCGCGCCGATGAGGGCGGAGGTGACCGTGGATCGGCGAAGCACCCAGGAGAGCGCCATCTGGGCGAGCGATTGACCACGCTTTTCGGCGATCGCGTTCAGACGACGGGCGACGAGCACGGTGGCGGGGGTGACGCGATCCGGGGTGAGAAAAGCGGAGCCGCGGCCGGCGCGGGAGTCGGCGGGAATGTCGCCGGCGAGGTAGCGCCCGGTGAGAAGGCCTTGCGCGAGGGGGCAGAACGCGATGCAACCGACGCCTTCGGTGTCCAGCGTGTCGAGCAGGCCGGTGGTCTCGGGCAGGCGCTGCAGCAGGTTGTAGCGCGGCTGGTGAATGAGCAGGGGAACGCCCGCGGCGCGGAGAAACTGGGCGGCGGCGGCGGCGCGGGGGGCGTCGTAGTTCGACACGCCGACGTAGAGCGCCTTGCCGGCGCGCACGGCGTCCACGAGCGCGGTGAGCGGTTCCTCGAGCGGAGTGTCGGGGTCGGGGCGATGATGATAAAAAATATCGACGTAGTCCACGCCCATGCGACGGAGGCTTTGGTCGAGGCTCGAGAGGAGATATTTCCGCGAGCCCCAATCCCCGTAGGGGCCGTCCCACATGGTGTAGCCGGCCTTGGTCGAAAGGATCAACTCGTCGCGGTGGCGGGCGAAATCCTCGCGCAGGAGGCGGCCGAAGGTTTCCTCGGCGGACCCGGGCGGCGGGCCGTAGTTGTTCGCGAGGTCGAAGTGGGTGATGCCGAGATCGAACGCGCGCCGGGCCATGGCGCGGGCGTTGTCGAACGAGGCCTCGCCGCCGAAGTTGTGCCAGAGTCCCAGCGAGAGGGCCGGAAGCTTCAGCCCGCTGCGACCGGAACGCCGGTAGGGGACGGATTCGTAACGGGAAGGGGAGGGGAGGTAGTCGCTCACGCCGCCAGCAAAGAGGGAATCCGGGAATCAGGGAACCAGGAAATGCGGTCCCGCGCCGGACGGATTACGCGACGAACTCCCGGGCGACAAGCGTGGCGTTGTGCCCGCCGAAGCCGAAGGAGTTGTTGATCGCGACGCGCACCTTTTTCTCGCGGGCCGTGTTCGGCACGTAGTCGAGGTCGCACTCCGGATCGGGGGCGTCGAGGTTGATCGTGGGCGGGATGACGCCATCGCGGATCGCGAGCGCGCAGGCGGCCATTTCCACGCCGCCGGCGGCGCCGAGCAGGTGGCCGGTCATGGATTTCGTGGAGCTGATCGCGATCGTTTTCGCGGATTCGCCGAGGGCCGCCTTGATCGCTTTCGTCTCGCAGATGTCGCCGATGGGCGTGGAGGTCGCGTGGGCGTTGATGTAATCCACATCCGATGGGTTCACACCGGCGTGGCGCATGGCGATCTGCATCGCGCGGGCGGCGCCGTCGCCATCGGGCAGCGGCGCGGTCATGTGGTAGGCGTCGGCGGTGGCGCCGTAGCCGGAGAGCTCGCAGTAGATGGGCGCGCCGCGGCGGCGGGCGTGCTCGAGCTCTTCGAGGACCATGACGCCGGCGCCTTCGCCCATGATGAAGCCGTCGCGGTCCTTGTCGAACGGGCGGCAGGCTTTTTCGGGCTCGTCGTTGCGGCAGCTGAGCGCCTTCATCGAGGCGAAGCCGGCGATGCCGAGCGGGGTGATGGTCGCTTCGCAGCCACCGGCGACGAAGCAATCCGCGTCGCCGAACTTGATGATGCGCCACGCTTCGCCGAGCGAGTTGTTGGCCGTGGCGCAGGCGGTGACGATGCACATGTTCGGCCCGCTGAAACCGTATTCCATGGAGACGATCCCGCTGGCCATGTTGCTGATCATCATGGCGATGGTGAAGGGCGAGACGCGCGACGGGCCGCGGGCCTGGAGCCGCTTGGCTTCCTCCTCCATGCTGTAGAGGCCGCCGATGCCGGAGCCGATCATGACGCCGACGCGGTGCGGATCGACCTTCGACGGATCGAGGCCCGAGTCTTCGACGGCCTCCTTGGCGGCGGCCATCGCGAATTGGGTGAAGCGGTCGGTGCGCTTGACCGATTTAGGATTCTTGAAGTAGCTGGCGGCGGCGAATTCCTTGATCTCCCCGGCGATCTTGCAGTCGTAATCCGTCGAATCGAAGGCCTTGAACCGGCTGACGCCGCTGACGCCCTCCTTGAGGTTTGTCCAGAAGGTGGCGGTGTCCAGGCCAATCGGCGTGACGACTCCAATCCCGGTGATTACTACTCTGCGTTCGCTCATGCTTTGACGGTGGCCCAAAACGGGGAATCGGCAGTCAATCGACTGCCTCAACCTCGTTCAACCACAAATTTCCGTTCACGGGAAATAGCCTTTCAGATGCCGGGAGAGGACACCCGCTCGTTCGGATGCGCGCAAGCGGGACAGCGCGGCAGGGCCTCGGAAGAGTCCGCGGATTCGTAGATCACGCCGCAAAGCGCGCACTGGATCTGACGACGGCGGGCTCGACGCTCGATTCGAAGTCCCCAGAGGTGACGGACGAGCGAGAGCAGGAACAGGGCGACGACGAAGGTCGCGGCGTAGGCGACGATGATCTGCCCGAGGCTGAGGGGAATCATGGCCGCTTCCCCGGCGAATCCGCGCGTTCGACGTCGAGGCCCCAGTAGAGCGTGGCCGTGCCCCAGGCGAGGACCGAGCCCGGGTCGTCCTTGAAGCGGACGCGCATCAACAATCCCGCGGCAGCGTCCTCGAGGGCGTCGTTGGTCGAAGGGCTTTCGCGCAGGACGTGCCGGACCTGGCCGTCCGGAGCGACGGCGAGAAGGAAGCGGGTGGGCGGGAGGACATCGTGGGTTCGCGCGGTGAACTCGGTTCTGGGAATCTCGGTCGGCGCGCGGCTTTGGAGCGAGGCGGAAAAAACGATTTGCGAGTCAGCGACGGGCGCGGGCAGGGGGGGGGCCGGAGCCGGTGCGTCGGCCATGGGAACGGGACCGAAGTCGCGGATCAGCGGTGGCAGCAAATGGTTCGGCGGATCGGGCAGGATGACCAGCTCGGGGGCGGCCGCATCGTAGCTTGGCACGTAGTCGGGGATCTTCGCCGCCGGGAGGCCGAGGCGATCCGCCCGCTCGGGGGCGAGCAGGGAGGGGTCGGCCGAGGCGAGGAACGGCGCGAGTCTCCGGGCTTCCGCCGATCCGGGGAGAAGAACGTAGAGCGATGCGTCAGTGATCCGCGCGGGCTGGGGCGGGGGGTAACGCACCTGGAACAGCAGCCAGGCGCCCGCGTGCAAGAGCACGGCGACGAAGACCCAGAACGCGAGGCGCCGGCCGTCCTCGTGCGCCCAGTCGAACAACAGGCGCAAGGGATCGCCGTGAATGCGCGCGGTCATTTTTTTTCGCTGGTGGCGAGCACCACCGAGAAGCCCTGGGTGATGGCCGCGTTGGTGACCTGGACGAGGAGCTCGACCGGCGCGCGGCGGTCGGCCTTGACGATGAGGGTGCGGGATTTTTCGCCGGATGCGGCAAGACGGGCTTCGAATTCAGGGGCCTCGACGCGGCGATCTTCGAAATAGATGGCCGGCATCGGCTCGCCGGTGATGCTCACGACCCGGGGATCACGCTGCGGGGCGAGCAGGAAGGGTGAATCGGGCACCTTCACCGCGACGCCTGGCTGGAGCAGGAATCCGCCGCTGAGCAGAAAGAAGATCAGCAGCAGGGCCGCGAGGTCGGCGAAGGGAACGAACAGCAGCGGGCCGAAGTTCGGCGCGAGCGTGCGGCGCAGCTTCACAGCTCGGTGGGGGTCGGTCCCGACGGATGGCCCGACCGGCGCAGGTCGGCGAGCAGGTTGACGATTTCGATGCCGGCGCGCTCCATGTCGTGGATGATGCGGTTCACGCGCGCGGAGAGGAACTGGTAGGCGAGCAGCACGGGGATGCAGATGGCGAGGCCGCCGGCGGTGGTGAGCAGGCTTTGATAGACGCCCGCGCCGATCTGGGTGGCCGTGGCGTAGCCGCCTTCGGCGCTGATGGCGGTGAAGGCGTCGATGAGCCCGACGACGGTGCCGAGCAGGCCGATGAGGGGCGCGAGATAGATGATGGCGACGAGGGTGCCGAGGTTGCGCTCGAGTTTCGGCACCTCCAGCTGGCCGGCATCCTGCGCGATGGCGCGGAGCTCGGCGCGGGGGAGGTCCGACTTGAGCAGCACGGCCCGCATCACGCGGGCGGCGGGGCCGGGCGTGGCGGCGCATTCCTGCGCGGCTTCACCGACGTTGCCGAGGGCGAGCAGGTTCGAGAGGCCGCGGAGCAACTCGCCGACGCGGACGGACGCGCGGTGCAGGTAGAAGGCGCGTTCCAGGAACACGGCCACCGCGACGACGCTGCACAGCAGCAGCAGCCACATGAGCGGGCCTCCTTTCTGCAAAAACTCGGGCATCGGGACAGGAGAACAGGAAAAAAACGAATCTGGAACCCAGGAACTCAGGAAAATGCAAATGCGACGGCGCGGCGTTTGCCCGGCGAAGGTTTGGCGCGGTTGCGAGAACGGAAAGGATTTTGAGTCGGGAACCCAGGAACCCAGGAATATGCGGTTTTGGCGCGGGAAAAGGGGAAAGGGGAAAATGGGGAGGGACTCTTTCTCCTCATTTCCTTATTTCCCCTTTTCCCGCGCTTGGAAATCACAGCATTCGCTCGACGAAGGTTTCGCGGTCGAAGGGCGCGAAGTCCTCGAGTCCTTCGCCGGTGCCGATGTAGCGGGGGGTGAGGGCGAGTTCGTTCTGGATCGCGACGACCACGCCGCCTTTTCCGCTGCCGTCGAGCTTCGTGACGACGATGCCGGTGAGGCCGATCGCTTCGTGGAATTGCCTGGCCTGCACGAGCGCGTTGGTGCCGGTGGTGGCGTCCACGACGAGGAGCTTTTCGTGCGGCGCATCGGGATCGTGCTTCGCGAGCGTGCGGGTGACCTTGGAGAGTTCCTGCATGAGGTTGCTCTTCGTGTGGAGGCGGCCGGCGGTGTCGCAGATGAGGAACTCGACGTTGCGCCGATGGGCGCTGGCGTAGGCGTCGTAGCAGAGGGCGGCGGAGTCGCCGTTGTATTGGCCCTTGATGACTTCGACGCCGATGCGCTCGCCCCAGACGCCGAGCTGCTCGATGGCGGCGGCGCGAAAGGTGTCGGCCGCGACGAGCAGGGCCGTGTGGCGGTCGTGTTTCAACGCGTGGGCGAGCTTGGCGGCGGAGGTGGTTTTCCCGGTGCCGTTCACGCCGACGAGCATGACGACCTTCGGTCGATTGGGGAGCGGGCGGAGGGAGGGGGAGCCGATGGGCAGGACCTGGAGGATCTCGTTGCGGGCGACCTCGACGACGCTGCGGGCGGTGAGTTCGCCGTCCCGGGCCCGGAGGGCCGCGAGGATGCGGAGGGTCATGGGCACGCCCAGGTCGGCGCGGATGAGGCTTTCCTCGAGCTCGTCCCAGTCGACGGGACGGCCGGTGAATTTATCGACGAGGGATTTGAAGAAGCCGAGGGCCATCTGGATGGGAGAATCGGGAAATCGGGAACTCAGAAGGCGACCAGGGCAACCGCCGGGTGCCTGATTTTCCCGGATCGATTATTTTGCCGCGGCGGTGCGGGCGGGGCGCGGGAGTTTGAGCCGAATGCGGTCGAGGACGCCGTTGACGAAGCGGCCCGAGTCGTCGGTGCTGTATTTTTTGGCGATCTCGATGGCTTCGTTGATCGAGACGACGGGAGGCACGTCGGGGCAGTGCAGCATTTCGTAGATCGCGAGGCGGAGGATGTTGCGGTCCACGGCGGAGAGGCGGTGGAGTTCGTAGTTGTCCGCGTGTTCCTTGATGAGGGCGTCGATGGGCTCCTGGCTGGCCAGGACGCCGGGCACGAGCACGTCGCTGAAACGCCGCGCGGCCGGGCTGAGGCCGCGCATCTTGTAGAAGACCTGGAGGTCGGCGAGCTCGGAGGTCGGATTGAGGTCGCGCTGGTAGAGAAATTGCACGGCCGCTTCCCGGCCTTCTCGTCTGACTCCCATAAAAAATATATAGATTAGCTGGTGGTGATCGCCTGCACGGTCTGCGCGGCCACGGCGGCGGCGCGGGCGGCCTCGCGGCCGCGGTTCATTTCGGGCTCGAGGCAGCGGGCGCGGGCCTGGGCCTCGGTGGCGACGAGCAGGACTTCGTGCACGACGGGCACGCGGTGGTCGAGGGCAATCTGCTGCAGTGAGTGGGTGATGGATGCGGCGATGAGGTCGGCGTGGGCGGTCTCGCCTTTCAGGATGATGCCGAGGGCGAGCAGGGCGTCATATCGACCGCGCTCGGCGAGGAGCTTCGTGACGAGGGGAATCTCGAAGGAGCCGGGGGTTTCGAAGGTCTTCACGATGGCGCCGGGGTAGATGGCGAGCAGCTCGGCGCGGGCCTCGCGTTCCAGCGCGGAGGTGAACTCGCCGTTGTATCGGCTCACGACGAGGGCGAACGCATTTTTCGCCAGGGAGGCCATGCGGGGTCGGGCCGGGAGCGATGTCGACATTGGTTGATCTTGGCAGAATCGAAGCGCATGGCAACCCGCGCGCGGCCTTGCCGGTCGATGGCCGAGTTGACGCTTGGATGTTCGTTTCCGAGGGGTTAGTTTCCGCGGCGTGGAGCCGATCATCAACCTGGACGATCCCGTGGGGAAAACGGTGGGCCGGCGGCGGGCGCCCGATCCCTTGCGAGTCGTGCCGGGCGAAAAACGCTCGAAGCAACAATGGCGTGATGCGGGATTCGGAATTCGCGTGCCGCGCGGCGTGCATCGATTCACCTCTTTCGAAGCGGCAGACCAATGGCTGATGGACCATATGACCCGGACACGGGAGAACTGATTCCGCGCGAGCCCTCGCTCGAGGATTTGGTGGCGCTTTGCCGCGAGCTCAACTCGCGGCAGGCGGCCTACATCGTCGTGGGAGGTTTCGCGATCCGCGCGGCGGGATACGCCCGCACGACCAACGACGTGGATCTGGTCGTCGACCCGGACCTGGAGAACGAGGCGAAGGTATTTGCCGCTCTGGCGACCCTTCCTGATGGATGCGTCCGGGAACTGGAGCCGGGCGAGGTGGGGAAACACACCGTCGTGCGCGTGGCCGACGAGATTCTGGTGGATCTCATGGCCCGGGCTTCGGGCATCGATTATTCCGAAGCGGTGGAGAGCGTGATCGTGCACGAGATCGATGGCGTCGCGATCCCCTTCGCGAGCCCGGCGCTGCTTTGGCGGATGAAGCGGCGGGCGAACCGCGAGAAGGACCGCGGCGACCTGCAATTCCTGCGGATGTGGTTCGACGCGCGCGGCCTCACGCCGCCGGAGGATTGACTCGCCCGTGGCCGGCTAGAGCAGGTGGCCGAGTTTTTTCTTTTTCGTGGCGAGGTATTTCGCGTTGTGGGGATTCGACGCGCTGCGGATCGGCACCTGCTCGACGATCTCGAGATTGTAGCCCTCGAGGCCGACGACCTTGCGCGGGTTGTTCGTCATGAGGCGGATCTTGCGCACGCCGAGATCGCTGAGAATCTGCGCCCCGAGGCCGTAGTCGCGCAGGTCCGGGGCGAAGCCGAGCTTCTCGTTCGCCTCGACGGTGTCGAGGCCTTCTTCCTGGAGTTTGTAGGCGTGGATCTTTGCGGACAGGCCGATGCCGCGGCCCTCCTGGCGCATGTAGACGAGCACGCCATGGCCGGCCTTTTCGATCTGCTCCAGCGCGGTTTGGAGCTGACTGCCGCAATCGCAGCGTCGCGAGCCGAAGACGTCGCCGGTAAGGCATTCGCTGTGCACGCGGACGAGGGTGGGCTTGTCGCCGTCGATGCGGCCTTTCACCAGCGCGAGATGGTTCTGCCCGTCGATTTCGGAGCGGTAGAGATGCAGGTCGAAGTCGCCGTAGTCGGTCGGCATCTGGATCGTTTCCTCGCGGACGATGAGCTTCTCGCTTTTGCGGCGATAGGCGATGAGGTCTTGGATCGTGCAGATCTTCAGGCCGTGTTTTTTCCGGAAGCGAATCAGGTCGGGCAGGCGCGCCATGCTGCCGTTGTCGTTGAGGATTTCACAAATCACCGCCGACGGATCCTGGCCGGCGAGGCGGGCGAGATCGACCGAGGCCTCGGTGTGGCCCGCCCGGCGCAGCACGCCGCCGAGGCGCGCCTGGAGCGGGAAAACATGCCCGGGCTGCACGAGGTCCGCGGGGACGGATTTCGGATTCGCGAGCACGCGGATCGTCGCGGCGCGATCCGTCGCGCTGATGCCGGTGGAGATCCTGACGGCGGCGTCGACCGAGACCGTGAAGTCGGTCTGATACATCTCGCGATTATGGGCGACCATGCGTTGGAGACCGAGCTGCGCGGCTCGTTCCTCGGTGATCGGCGCGCAAACGAGGCCGCGGCCGAAACGCGCCATGAAGTTCACGGCGGCGGGGGTGGCCTTCGCGGCAGCCATCACGAGGTCGCCTTCGTTCTCGCGGTCGGCGTCGTCGGTGACGATGACCATTTTTCCGGCGCGAATGTCGGCGATGACATCGGGGATGGGATCGAAGGGGAGGGCGCGGTTTTTGGCGGGCATGGGAAAATGCGATTATCGCTCCGAGGCGCGGAAACGCGGAGAGATTTTAGAATTTCCGCGCCCGCGCGTCAGATTATTTCCGGCAGTAATACACGAAGGCCGGGGGAAAATTCCGCACGACGATTGCCGAGGTGCGCGTGTTCGGAAACACGCCGCGCAGCAAGGCCCGGAAATTCCGTCCGCCGGGCAGCCAATGCGGGCCAAAGTAGGCGAAGGTCGCGAAGGTGCCGCCGGGCCCGAGCACGTCGCGGATCCCGCCAAGGATCGTGCGCTGGAGCTTGGGGTCGAAGATCGTCCACGGCAGGCCGGAGACGATGCTATCCGCCTCGTGGAATTCGTGCTCGGTCGCGTGCGCGGTGAGCTCCGTCGCGCAGCCCTGCACGATGCGCGTCGCGGGGAATTTCGCGCGGAGGTCGCTCGCGAAATTCGGGTTGCGCTCGAGGGCGACAAAATGGGCGTCGTCCTTTTTACGCGCGATGATCCGCTCGGTGAAGACGCCGGTGCCGGGACCGATCTCGAGGATGCGCTCGGCGGCGTCCACGTCGGCCTTTTCCACGATGACGCGCGCGAGATGCTTCGAGGAGGGCGCGATGGCCCCGGTGGTGCTGGCGGCAAAGATGGCTTCTCGAAGAAAGGTCACGGCAGCGGGACGCTACAGGGAAGCGTGGCGGGAGCAAATCGCAAAGTGCCGCCGAGTTCGTCGAGCGGGCGTGACGACGGCGTTTCTTTGTCGCACGATGGCGGGCATGGCACGCGCCTCGATCGCTCCGCGCCTCCGCATCCGGCGAGGCGAGGAGATTGCTTTCGGGCCCGGCAAGGCGGATCTGCTCGCGCATCTCGCGGCCACCGGCAGCCTCAGACAGGCCGCCGCTCTCATGGAGATGTCCTCCATGCGCGCGTGGCGCAGCTCGTCCAGACCATGAACCGCTGCCACCGGGAACCCCCTGGTCGTCGCGAAGCGGGGAGGCACGAAGGGCGGCGGCGCGCGGCCCACGGATTTCGGCCGCAACGTGCTCGGGATCTGCCGTGAATGGAGCAAGCGAGCCTCGAGGCGATGGCGGGGCCCGGAAAGCGCATGCGCGCCTTGATGGCGCCCTCGCCGGGGTCGCGAACGGTTTGTTCTTTCGTTAGATAACCGGGAATATATAGCTCGCCGGCGTGAAACCATCCGCGCTGCTTCTCGTCGTCCTGTTCGCCGCGCCGTCGCTTCGCGCCGAAGTCCCCCGCCAGACTCTCGCCATCGCCGCGGCGGCGGATCTGGTTTATTGCCTTGCGGATCTGGACCGGGAGTTCGTCCGGCAGCACCCGGGGGCGGACCTCAAGATCACCACGGGCTCGTCGGGGAATTTTTTCACGCAACTTCAGCATGGCGCGCCCTTCGATGTCTTTCTCTCCGCGGATCTGAAATTTCCGCGGGATCTCGCAAAGGCGGGTCTTGCCGACGAAAGAAGTCTCACGACCTACGCCTTCGGCCGCATCGTGCTCTGGACGAATCACCCCGGGGTGGACGTCGAAAAAGGTCTCTCCGTGGTCAACGATCCGGATGTGAAAAAATTCGCCATCGCGAACCCGGAGCACGCTCCCTATGGACGCGCGGCCAAGGCGGCCCTCGAGCACGCGGGGCTCTGGGAGGCGGCGGCCAAGAAACTCGTCACCGGCGAAAACATCGCGCAGACCGCGCAATTCGTGCAGACCGGCAACGCGGAGGCGGGCGTCGTCGCCCTCTCGCTTGTGTTGTCCCCGGCGCTGGCAAAGGTCGGCACATGGAAGGAAATCCCCGCGGATTTTTATCCGAAGCTCGAGCAGGGCGCGGTCGTCACCGCCCCGGGCGCGAAGAACCCGCTGGCGGCTGCCTACATCGGTTTTCTGCGTTCCCCCGAGGCCCGGGTGATTTTCGATCGCTACGGCTTTCAATTGCCAGCCCGATAGCTCTGCCGGCCGGCGTCGATCAAATCAGAACGTCGGCCCGGCGGTTGCTGCCGTCGATAGATTCCAAGAGAGCACGGTCATCCTCGACGACGCCTCGCCGGTTTCGCGCGAAAGCCCCGACTTTTCGCCTGCCTGCTCCGCAACTACGACCTCACCGAGCCGTCGAGCCATTCGTCGACTGCGACGTGAGGGTCTTCAACGAAGACCGCGACATCGTGCAGTCCCAATACCCCGAGGACTGGCCCATCGACCCGCAGGAGGGAGTCGGCATCTGTGCGGCCCAAACTTCCATCGTCTACTGTCAGGAACTCGGCGCATCGGCATGGACCGCGATTTCACAGCCTGAGCGAAACGAGATGAACTCTGCGCTCGGGGGTGGCGACGTTTTGGAGCGGGCCTTGATCAAGGTTTCGATCATAAACCGTAACCGGACAAAAAGTAGTCGAACTCGCCCAAGGCGTCGTAGGAGTCACCGGTATATCCGCCGAAAGCACCTTTGAGGTAGATTTTTCCCGATGCATTGACCGCAAGAGGCCAGAGAATGTTCACGAGCTCTTTTCCCTGCGGAGGAATTCCCCATCCGCCAAAATATTTCACCTTGGAAGCAGTCTCCGAGTCGGGAACATCGAAATAGAAGCGATTAAGAACGTAAATTTTGCTCCACGCATCGATGGGCTGATTCGTGTCGCGGGCGGCGGCGTCCAGAAATCTGACAATCATCGCGCGGGCCTGGGCTGGTGCGATGGTGGAAAAGCCTTGAACGGCTTTCAGGAGAGCCGGGGAGGACGAAGTGACGTCCGATTCTCCCATTCGCGCCCAGGAGGGTGCGGCGTTCAGCTCGGCGATCAAGAATTCCGGCCTTGGTTGAGGCGCACCGGTCGCCGCATTTGAAAAAACCATTTGCAGTGCGAGAGCGAAAATGGCCGCATGGATTTTCAAAGCAAGTTATTCCCAGACCATTGAAAGATTGTGATCCGAAGCTCCCGTCGCGGACCAGCCGGTCGGCGTGGTCAGGCTGAGTTGAAGCGAACCTGCCGTAGGGTGGGTTCCGGTCCACGCGGATGCATCGATTCCCGCGAAAAAATTAACCTGACCGGTAATCGAGGATGAGCCTTTGGTGGTTTCGGCATACGACTTTGTTCGAAACGTGTCGGCTTGGTGTAAGTTGGTTCCCCCTGAGTTTTTATTCCCAATATAAATCATCCCATTGATGACTTGCCATGCTTCCCAATATTCATACCCCGACATTGCGGTGCTATCGACAACCGAATTATCAGATTTATTCCGAACGTCGATTTCGACTTTGATGCGCTGAACAACCCAGCCCGTGTTGCCGGTGGCAACCTGCCACTGCACTAAAAACCGTGTCACCAAATAAGAAAACCGCCTCCTGCGAGGCGGCTTTTTTGTGGGAATGGTCTGCGACGCCTAGAGCGTCTTCGAGAATTCCTCGATGCGGTCGAGGCCTTTTTTGATGACGTCGAGGCTCGTCGCGTAGCTCAGGCGGATCGTGCGGTCGTCGCCGAAGGCAATGCCGGGAACGACGGCGACGTTGGCCTTGCTGAGCAGGCGGTCGGCGAAGTTCGTGCTGTTGAGGCCGAGGCCGCTGACGTTCGCGAGCACGTAGAAGGCGCCGAGCGGCTTCACGGCGCTGATGCCGGTGATCGTGCTCAGGCGGCCGAACATGTATTCGCGGCGGAGGTTGAACTCCTCCCGCATGTCGGTGATGCATTGCTGGTCGCCCTTGAGCGCGGCGAGGCCACCTTTCTGCGCGAAGGAGCATGGGTTCGATGTGCTGTGGCTCTGGAGCGAGTCGATGGCCTTGGCGATGGCCTCGGGCGCGCCGAGGTAACCGAGCCGCCAGCCGGTCATCGCGTAGGCCTTGCTGAAGCCGTTGACGGTGATGGTGAGGTCGTAGGCTTCCGGCGTGAGCGAGGCGATGCTGACGTGCTCGGCGCCGTCGTACACGAGCTTCTCGTAGATCTCGTCGGAGAGGATGTAGATCTCCTCCTCGGCGGCGACCTCGCTGATCGCGCGAAGCTCCTCGCGGGTGTAGACGGAGCCGGTCGGATTGCCGGGCGTGTTGAGGATGATCATCTTCGTCTTGGGCGTCATCGCGTCCTCGAATTGCTCGGCGGTGATCTTCCAGTCGTTCTCCTGCGAGGTCGGGACGAAAACGGGCTCGGCGCCGGCGAGGCGGACCATTTCCGGGTAGCTCAGCCAGTAGGGCGCGGGGATGATGACCTCGTCGCCGGGCTCGCAGACGGCGAGGATGGCGTTGTAGCAGCTTTGCTTGGCGCCGTTGCTGACGATGACCTGGCTCGGCTTGTAGGTGAGCTTGTTGTCGGCGGCGAATTTCTCGGAGATGGCCTGGCGCAACTCGGGCATGCCGGAGCTGGGGGTGTATTTGGTGAAGCCGGTCTCCAGGGCGGCCTGGGCGGCGGCCTTGATGTGCTCGGGCGTGTCGAAGTCGGGCTCGCCCGCGCCGAAGCCGCAGACGTCGATGCCTTCGGCGCGCATGGCCTTCGCCTTGCTGTCGATCGCGAGCGTGAGGGACGGGGTGAGGGTTTCTACGCGGGAGGAGAGTTGCATGGATTTCAGGCTATTCAATGTGGAGCGTTGGTGAAAGTGGCAGGGAGGCTAACGGGACGCCGGGGACGATTCAACCGCTATCGCGCGAAGGCGGCCGCCTCGGCGGGAGGCGTGGCATAATGGGATTCGACGAGGGACCGGAGGTTGTTTTCGTCGATGCGGATGAGGGCGAACTCGCGGGCGGCGTTCGCGGGTGAATCGGAGGCGTGGGCGGCGTTGACCATCATGGTCTGGCCGAACTCGCGGCGGATCGTGCCGGCGGGCGCCTTCGAGGGATCGGTGGGGCCAAGGACGGCGCGGATTTTCTGGACCGCGTCGATGCCCTGATAGACGACGGCGACGCATTTCTCGGTGCCGGGCAGGTCGCGTTTCTCGGGCGGGCATTGGCTGGGGCGGGCGCCGGCCATGAATTGCACGATGCTTTCCCAGTGGGCGCGGCCGGCGATCGGGCCGAGGAGCTCGCCGAGCTTCGTCTCGGCCTCGTCGCCGAGCGGGCAGCCGAGCTCTTCCTCGGCGGCGAGGCGGGCGCGGCGGCCGGTGGAGCCGCGCATGACGTCCTCGAGGACGTCGAGCACGGGGCCGTAGAATCCCTCGGCCTGCGCGACGCTCATGTGATGCACCTTGAAGCCGATGATCGAGAGGCCGGTGCGGGAAAAAAGATCGAGCACGCCGCCAGGGCGGGCGTTCGGGAAACGGAAGTTGTCCGGCTTGATGAGGACGAGGGTTTTCTGCACCTCGGCGCCGTGCGGGTAGGGGACGATGTCCTCGAGGATGCCGCCGTCGGCGTCGGAATGTCCGGCCCAAAGGCGCAGGTCGGCTTCCGCGGTCTCGCGATTCGGCGCGCAGAGCACGGCGGGTTCGAAATAGAGCGGGGCGGTCTGATCCTCGTCGGCGAGATAATCGCCGTAGGTGTCGCGGATCGTTTCACCGGCGGTGCGCTCGTGCACGATGTGGCCGGCGACGGCGAGGACCTTGTTCACGGCGTCCTCGCCGCGCAGGATCAGCAGGAGCGCGCGGCGGCGCCGGCCGTCGGCGTTCGGGGCGAGATTTTTGCGGACGTATTCGCGGATGAGCTCCTGCGTGCGGCGATGGCGGGGATCCGCCTCGGTGACGATGGATCGCGTGTATTCCTCGATGAGCTCGCGGCTCGGGGCAAACATGCGGCCGGCGACGAGTTCGAGGCCGGAGCGGGAAAGAAGCCGGGAGAGAATGCCGCCGGTGCGCGATTTCCGGATCGAGTAGGGGGTGATGACGACGTATGCGAGCTCTTCGGCCATGATATCGGGCCCGCCCAGAAGCGGGTGGCAGCCGGAGCGGAGGGAGAACCTATCGGCGCGTTCCGAAGGGCGTCAATTCGCTTTTTCGGCCGCCGGGTCCCAGGCGGAGATGCCGGGATGACGCAGCATCTTCCAGAAATATTTCAGCGACGGCGAGGAGTCGCGCGGAAGCCTGGCGTGATAGGCGATGATCTCGATTTCGCGAGGCTGGGGGCGCAGCGTTTCCGCGGGACTCAGCGACACGCGATAGAGAAAGGTGATGTTGCGCTTGTCGGGACGGTCGAACAGGGCGATCTGCGTGGCGGAGAGAGCGCGTGCGCCGGTCTCCTCGCGGATCTCGCGCTTGAGGCCGGCCTCGACGCTTTCGGAGGGAAGCACCTTTCCGCCGGGCAGCGTCCAGAGTTTGCGCCCGCGCAGCTGTTTGACCAGGAGCACCGCGCCGTGGACGTCCTCGGTCCACCCCATCGCGGAGACCTCCTTCCCGCCGCGCAAGGCGCTTGGCTTATTGACCGGCAGTTTTTTCTTCCCTGGCACAATCGATGAAAATCAGGACCCTGGCGGACGGTCCACAACGGTTTTTGCGCGGCTCAGGCCCTCTTGGTGAAACGCTCGGTGGCGTGATCCCAGTCGACGACGTTCCACCAAGCGGCGATGTAGTCGGGACGTTTGTTCTGCTGCTTGAGATAATAGGCGTGCTCCCACACGTCGATTCCGAGGACGGGAAACGCGCCTTCCGTGATCGGGTTGTCCTGATTGGACGTCGTCTCGATGGCGAGGCCGTCATCGCCGATCACGAGCCAGGCCCACCCGCTTCCAAAAACCGCTCCGGCCTCGGCGGAGAATTTCTTCTTGAATTCCGCAAAGCCGCCAAATTTTTTCGCGATCGCGTCGGCGAGTTCCCCGGCTGGTTCGCCGCCGCCGCCCTTTTTCAGCATGGGCCACCAGATCGAGTGATTGTAATGCCCGCCGCCCTGGTTGCGCACGGCCTTGCGAATCTTCTCCGGCACCGCGTCGAGGTTGCGGATCAATTCCTCGATCGGCTTCGCCCCCACGTCCGGATAATCCACGACGGCGGCGTTCAATTTCGCCACGTAGCCGCCGTGATGCTTGTCATGATGAATCTGCATCGTGCGCGCGTCGATGTGCGGCTCGAGCGCGTCGAACTCGTAGGGCAGCGGCGGCAACTTGTAGGGGCCGGTGGGCGCGGGCGGAGAGGCCGCCGGAGTGGCGGTGGGTTCCGCCGCGCGGCCGACGAAAGCAGGAATGGCGAGAGTGGCGCCCGCGGCGAGGGCGGTGCGAAGGGCGGTGCGACGGGTGATCATGAACTTTGGTTCGATGGAGAGCTGATGGATGGACGCTCGAAATACCAGCTTTCCGCAGAATCGGCCTCCTGGCTCGCGCAAAGTCAGCGGACGCAGAGCTGGAAGGGTTGGTAAAAAATTTCCAGCTTAAGTCATGCCGCCGCCGGCGGACGTGGTCGTCCCACGATTCCCCGGGCGTCATGGTCGGCCAGGGCATCCCCCCCACCGGATCGACATGGTCGAGCGGGATGACCAGACCAGTTCAGATTCCGAAACGATATCGTCGTCCGTTCCTCCAGCGCGTCCGAAAATCAGGTTCGCCGAAGTTTTCCCGCCGACCACTTGCCGCGAAGGACCGTCCGCTCGACGACGAAGCCGCGTCCCTCGAACGCGGCGAGCACGACCGCGAGCTGCGTCCGCAGCACGCCGGAAAAAAGCAGCCACCCGCCGCGTTTCGTCGCGCGCTTCAGGGCGGGCGCGGCCTCGATGAGCAGGTCGCTGAAAAGGTTCGCCATCACGATCTCGACGGGCGCGGCGGGCTTCCATCCAAGAACGTCCGCCGCCTCGACGGCGACGCTCCGCGCGCGATTGGTCCGGATGTTCGCCTTCGTGATCCGCACGCTGGCGGGATCGTAGTCGAATGCCTCGACCTGCGCGGCCCCGAGCGCGGCCGCCGCGATGGCCAAAATGCCCGAGCCGCAACCCGCGTCGATGGCGCGCCATCCGACCGGCAGCTCCGGCTCGAGATCGCACAACAGGCGCAACACGCTCGCGGTCGTCGCGTGGTCGCCCGTGCCGAAGGCCATGCCGGCCGGCACCAGGATGTCGGCGTGGTTCGCGCGCGAGCGGCGCGCGGCAAAGCTCTTCTCGTCGCCGTGCACGGTGAGGCGCCCGCGGATTTGCAGCGGCTTCCGGGGGATCGCGGGATTGACGATCCAATCGCGGGCCTTCGCGACCTTGCCGCCGAATTCCTTCAAGAGCCGGCGCGCGGCGCGCCCGTCGACGAAGGCCTCGATGCGCACGCTGCGCGAGCCGGGCCAGCCGATGAAGGCGGCGCGGCCGGGGCCGAGGAATCGCAGGCGCTCGTTCCAGGCGTCCTCCCATTTTTCCGAGGTCATGCGCGACCAGCGCCAAATGGCGGTCGCGGGATTCTTCATGCGCTTCATGCCGGTCATGGTAAAACAAGCGGCGTGCCACGAAGCAATCCCAGCCGCCTGATCGTCGCCGCGAGCGAGACGAACCCCGATCAACTCCATGCCACCGGTTTCCACGTGCCGGACCCGTTCGCGTTCGTCGAGTCGGGCGGACGCACCGCCATCCTGCTGAGCGCGCTGGAGGTCGATCGCGGGCGCCGGCAGGCGAAGGTGGACGTGGTCGAGGCGTTTTCGGATTACGAGGCGCTCGTGCGCCGCCGGAAAAAAGCCGAGCCGACCTTCGCGGAGGTGGTGGCGGCATTCGCGAAAAAACATGGCGCCGCGAGGCCGCTCGTGCCGGCGGATTTTCCCCTCGGCCTGGCCACGGCGCTGGCCGCGGCGGGCGTCACGGTGCGGGCGGTCGAGGGGCACTTCTGGCCGCGGCGCGAGATCAAGACGCCGGCGGAAATCCGCGCGATGACCGCGGCGACGCGGATCACCGAGCTCGGCATGACCCGCGCGATCGACATCCTCCGGGCGAGCCGGATCCGGAAGGATCGCCGCCTGGACTGGAACGGGGTCGTGCTCACGGCCGGGCGACTGCGGGCGGAACTCGAGTCGGCGATCCTTTTCGCGGGCGGTTTTTCGTTGAACAACTCCATCGTCGCCGGCGGCGGGCAGGCCTGCGACCCGCACGAGCGCGGGCACGGTCCGCTCAAGGCGGACGAGTTGATCATCCTCGACATCTTTCCGCGCGAGGCGACGAGCGGATTCCACGGCGACCTTACGCGGACCGTCGTGCGAGGGCGGGCGGGCGCCGC
Source organism: uncultured Chthoniobacterales bacterium (assembly GCA_964247025.1). Classification (GTDB taxonomy): domain Bacteria; phylum Verrucomicrobiota; class Verrucomicrobiia; order Chthoniobacterales; family JAATET01; genus JAATET01. The sequence goes on along the minus strand of CAXTSM010000003.1, from coordinate 140,846 downwards.
CCAGCGGCGGCTCTGGGAGACGTGCCTCGAGGGGCAGCGGCGGGCTCTGCGGGCATTGCGGCCGGGCGCGTCGGGCCGGGCGATCCAGGACGACGTGCGGGATTTTTTTACGGCTAGCGGGTATCCGACCGAGCAGAAAAACGGGCGCTGGCGGGGATTTTTCCACGGGCTCGGGCACGGACTCGGGCTGGAGGTCCACGAGGAGCCGAGGATCGCGCGCACGACCCTGCGGCCGGGACAGGTCTTCACGGTGGAGCCGGGGATCTACGTGCCGGGAGTCGGCGGCGTGCGGCACGAGGACGTCGTGCTCATCACGGAACGCGGCCATCGTTCGTTGAGCCGGCTGCCCAAGCCGCTCGAGATTTGAGCGGAGGAGGATTGACTTGCGTTGAACGCCGGACGCGGCAGCTTGTCTGAGTTCGCGAACCCTTTTTAGAATCGAAGTTTATGATGCTCTGGATTGTTTTGATCGGAATCCCGCTGGTGATCGGCTTGATCGCCCAGGCGAAGGTGTCGTCCGCCTTCAACAAGTGGAAAAACGTGCGGGCGACCTCGAACGTGACGGGGGCCGAGGCGGCGCGGCAGATCCTGCGCGCGGCGAACATCGGCGACGTCGACGTGGTCGAGATCAACGACATGCTCGGCGACCATTACGACCCGACGCAGAAGCGGCTCTGCCTCTCTTCGGACGTCTACAACACGCCGTCGGTCGCGGCGCTGGGCATCGCGGCGCATGAGGTGGGCCACGCCATCCAGCACGCGAAGGCCTACGCCCCGCTCAAGTGGCGCATGGCGGTGGTCCCGGCGACGATGGCGGTGTCGAAGGTCCTGCCCGTGCTGATCCTCGCGGGATTGTTTCTCCCCGCGGTGCTTCATCTCCCGGGCGTCTTCACGATGCAGATCATCATGATCGTCGCGGTCTGCTACGGAGTGCTGGCGGTGTTTCAATTGATTACGCTGCCGGTGGAATTCGACGCCTCGCGCCGGGCGAAAATCATCCTCGGCCAGATGGGCCTGATCCAGCCCGGCGAGGAGGCGCGCGGGGTCAACAACGTGCTCGACTCCGCCGCGCTGACTTACGTCGCCGCCTTTGCCGCGGCGCTCGGCCAGCTTCTTTACTGGGTGTTCATCCTGCTCGGCAATCGCCGGTGAGCCGGGCGGCGGCGCCCCCGGTCGTCCTGACCATCGCCGGTTCCGACAACTCGGCCGGGGCGGGACTGCAGGCGGATGCCAAGACGATCGCCGCGCTCGGCGGATACGCGTTGACCGCGGTGACGTGCGTGGTGGCCGAGGTGCCGGGCGCGGTCTCGATGGTCCAGCCGGTGCGCGCGGGCGTGGTGGCGGAGCAGGTGAGGCTTTCCTTCGAGGCATTTCCGGTGGGGGCGGTGAAGACCGGAATGCTCTTTTCCCGCGCGATCATCGAGGCGGTGGTCGAGGCGCTGCGGGCGGCGACCGCCGATCGGGCGGCGAAGCCCCCTCTCGTGGTCGACCCGGTGATGGTCGCATCGAGCGGGGATTCCCTGCTCCGACCGGAGGCGGTGAACGCCTGCCGGCGCATGCTCATTCCGCTGGCCACGCTGGTGACGCCGAACCTCGACGAGCTGGCGGTGCTGTCCGGCCGGCGCGTGACCAACCGGAAGGAAATGGAAGCCGCCGGGTCGGCGCTGGCGGCGGAGTGCGGCGTGGCGTTCCTGCTTAAGGGCGGCCATCTGCGCGGCCGGGAGGCGGTGGACGTGCTGGTGGAGCCGGGCGGGCGGCGGGAGCGGTTCGCGGCGCCGTTCATTCGCGGCGTTGACCCGCATGGGACGGGCTGCGCGTATTCGGCCGCGATCGCGACGGGGCTCGCGCGCGGGGCCTCGCTGGGCGAGGCGGTGGGGGCGGCGAAAGGTTTCATCACCCGGGCGATCGAGCGGCGGCACCGCTGGGGTGCGACCGAGATTCTCGCGTTGGAAGGGGCGTGAGCCGGGGAACCGCCCGGCGGGATGCCGGGCGGCACGGGCGGAAAGCCCATGCTCCCGCCGGGGTCCGCTCAAAAGGCGGGATTCTCGAGCTTCGTGCCTTTTTCGAATTCCGGCGGAATGGTGGCGCCGGATCCGGCGCCGGCGGGATCCCACCAGACGCGAGCGATTTTTTTCCACGCGGTCCCTTCGTAGGGGAACGCGGTTTCGGCCTTGAGCTTGGCGCGGAGGATCTTCCGCATCTGGTAGGAAGACGTGGCGGACTCGAATTCCTTTGCGTCCGGCGCGTAGAGCGTGAAGTCGCCGGGGAACCGCCACACGAACCGGAAGAAGCCGTATCGCCCCTTGCTCGGCTCGCCGTCGGTCTCGTCCTGAAACGAAAAATAGTATTTCGTGTCCACGCGCGAGACCCAGCCGAGGAACTTCATGGTGCGCGCCGGTTTTTTCCCGAAGTTCCGGTAATAAACGACGTAGTGGTTCGCGCCGAGCGGGAGCACGGCCAGGCGGTGGATCGTGACGTCCTCGGGCTTCGCGTCCGCGCCGGGTTTGGCGTCGTTCGGCTTGGCGTTCTCACCGGGTTTCGCCCCGGGCTTTTCCTTGATCTCGCGGAATTCGAAGACGCCGGCGAACCTGGAATCCAGGTTCGGGGAAGTCAGCCCGGTCGGGCTGGTGAGCGGATGATCGAAGAGGCAACCGCCGAGGGCGAGGGGCAGGAGGACGAGCAGGAGCGGCGCGAGCAGGGGACGGAATCGGGTCATGGTCGAGAGGACGCCGGGCGGGCCGGAAGTCGCGAGCACTGTCGTCAAATCCAGGTGCCCGGCGCAATCACGGAGTTCTTCGGGACGACCACGATCCCGTCGCGGACGTAGTAGCCGATGCCGTCGAAATCCTGGGATTTGCCTTCGGGCGTGATCACGACGCCGTCGCCGATGCGCGCGTTCTTATCGATGATCGCGTGATCGATGATGCAATTTTTGCCGATGCCGATCGGCGGGGCGCCCACGGGGGCATCGTGCACGTCGTCGTCGTAATAGTCGGCGCCCATGAGGATGGTGTTTCTCACGGTCGAGCCGGGCCGGATGATGCTGCGGATGCCGACGACGCACCGATCGAGCTTCGAGTCAAGGATGTGACTGCCGTCGGAAACGATCGTGCGGTCGATCGTGCTGCCGCGGATGAGGCTGGCGGGGAGGAAACGCGGCTGCGTGTAGGTGGGGCGGCCGGCCACGTAGAATTTATAGGCGGGGTTGGTTTCGGCGAGGTTGAGATTCGCGTCGAAAAACGCGCGGATCGTCCCGATGTCCTCCCAGTAACCCTGGAAGATGTAGGCGTCCACCTTGAGCCGCTCGATGGCGCCGGGGATGACGTGTTTGCCGAAGTCGACCAGATCGTTGTCGAGGCAGTCGATGAGGACGTCGCGGTTGAAGACGTAGATGCCCATCGAAGCCTGGAAGAGCTCCTCGGTGGGCGCGTGGCCGATGCTTTCCAGCAGATGACCGGGAATGCGCAGGGTGTCCTGCACGGCGGGAGCGGTCGGCTTCTCGACGAAGCGGACGATGCGGCGATCCTCGTCGGTCTGCATGATGCCGAAGTCGCGGGAGGCGGCGCGGTTGACGGGAATGGTCGCGATCGTGAGATCCGTCCCGGCCTCGATGTGCTGGCGGAGGATGTCGCGATAATCCATCCGGTAGAGCTGATCGCCGCTCAGGATGATGTAGTAGTCATACGGCTTCTGCAGGAAGTAGCGCATGTTCTGGCGCACCGCGTCGGCGGTGCCCTGATACCAATGCGAGCCCTCGGGCGTCTGCTGGGCGGCGAGAATCTCGACGAAGCTCGGCGAGAAATGGTCGAACTTGTAGGTCGCGTTGATGTGGCTGTGGAGCGACGTGCTGTTGAACTGCGTGAGCACATACATGCCGCGCAGGCCGGAGTTCAGGCAATTGCTGATCGGGATGTCGACGAGCCGGTATTTGCCGCCCAGCGGGACGGCGGGCTTCGCGCGCTCCTTGGTGAGCGGAAACAGACGGGTGCCCGCGCCGCCGCCCATGATGATGGCGAGAGTGCGGCTGGCGGGGGGAATCAAGGGCGTGCTCGTGGGCATGGGAGGCGGAGGTGGGAGGAGACCGATCTTGCGCGCGCTTCGGGGCTTTGTCAGCAATTCTCGGCGGGAACCAGGCCCTTCCCGCGGGCATTTTAATCTGTGTCAAACGGCAAAATCCGTGGATCATCGGCGGCTGCATGTGTGGAATCGTTGGATACGTAGGTAAAGCCGAAGCGCCCGCCGCCCTTCTCCAAGGCCTGAGACGATTGGAATATCGCGGCTACGACTCGGCGGGCATCGCCACCCTGAACGGGGAAGGCATCGCCGTCCGAAAATCGGTGGGCCGCATCGCCGAATTGGAGCGCATGGTGGCCGAGCAGCCGATCCATGGCACCACGGGAATCTGTCACACCCGCTGGGCGACGCACGGCGCGGTCACGAAGGAGAACGCCCACCCGCACTTCGACCGCTCCGGCCGGCTCGCCCTCGTCCACAATGGCGTCATCGAAAACTACCTCGAGTTGCGCGCCGAACTCGAAGCGGAGGGCCATTCCTTCGACTCCCAGACGGATACCGCCGCGCTGGCGCACCTCGTCGGCAGGGAATTCGACCGCCATCGCGCGCACACGAAAGGCGCGCTCGTCGAGGCCCTCCGCGTGGCTCTTTCGCACGTGATCGGCACCTACGGGATCGCCTTGATTCATCAGGACGTGCCCGGCGTGCTCATCGGCGCTCGGCGCGGCAGCCCCCTCGTGGTCGGGATCGGCCGGGAGGAGAATCTCATCGCCAGCGACGCCGCCGCCATGGTGAGCCACACGCGCGACGTGGTCTATTTGAAGGACTACGAACTCGTGGCGCTCGACGCCGAGGGATTTCAAATCACGACCCTCCAGGGCGACGGCGTCGGCTACGAGATCAGCCAGGTCGAGTTCACCGAAAAGGACGTCAGCAAGGGCGACTACCCGCACTACATGCTCAAGGAAATCTTCGAGCAGCCGCGCACCGTGCGCGATGCCATGCGCGGGCGGCTCACGCCCGAGGAGGCCACCGCGAAGCTCGGCGGCCTCGACATGTCGAACGCGGAATTGCGCGACGTCGAGAGGGTGGTGATCGCCGGCTGCGGAACGGCCCTGCACGCCGGCATGGTCGGCGAATACATGATCGAGACGCTGGCCCACATCCCGGTCGAGTGCGAATTCTCGAGCGAGCTGCGCTACCGCAATCTTCCCCTGCCCAAGGACACGCTTGTTTTTGTCATCAGCCAGAGCGGCGAGACGGCGGACACGCTCGCCGCCCTTCGCGAAAGCCGCCGCAAGGGCCACCGCACGCTCGGCATCTGCAACAACGTCGGGTCCACGATCGCCCGCGAAAGCGACGGCGGCGTCTACATGCACGCGGGGCCGGAAATCGGCGTCGCCGCCACGAAATCCTTCACCTCCCAGCTCGTGGTGCAATCGCTCGTGGCGCTGCTGCTCGGCCGCATCACGCATCTGTCGCACAGCGAGGGCCTCAATATCATCCGCGAGCTCGAGGCGCTGCCGGACAAGGTCGCGCGCGCGCTGGAGCTCAACGACGAGATCCAACGCATCGCCAGAAAATACGCCCATTCCGACGTGATGCTTTTCATGGGCCGGCAGTTCAACTATCCCGTCGCCCTCGAGGGCGCGCTCAAGCTCAAGGAGACGAGCTACATCGCGGCCTCCGGCCATCCGAGCGCCGAGCTCAAGCATGGGGTCATCGCGTTGATCGACGAGAAGACGCCGTCCGTCTTCATCGCGCCGCGGGATGCGGTCTTCGAAAAAAACCTCAGCAACATCGAGGAGGTCAAGGCGCGAAAGGGGCCCGTCATCGCCATCGGCACCGAGGGCGACCAGCGACTCGCGCGCGTGGCCGACGATGTCATCCTCGTGCCGGACGCGCCGGATTTCCTGATGCCGATCCTTACGGTGCTTCCCTTGCAGCTGCTTGCCTACCACATTGCCGTCGAGCGCGGCTGCGACGTCGACAAGCCGCGCAATCTCGCCAAAAGCGTGACCGTCGAGTAACGGGAACGGGAAATCAGCGGCTTCTGCCGGCTCGAGCCACCCGGGACATGAGGCGCGGTCCTTACCTGGAGAAAAGAAAGTTCACCCTCGACGAGTGCGCGGCGGCCAAGACCGAACCGTTGGCTCGGTGGAGGGCCGGAAAATCCGAGCGAATCGACGTGGTCAAGGGCTCGTTGTAGCCGCCCCGCTCCGTCGGGGCGTCGGGGGGCGCGTGATCTCACGCCGCACGGCGACGGAGCGCCGTGGCGACAAACGTGCGGGCGTATCCCGCGACGAGAGCCTCCATCGGCTCGAGCCAGGCGAAGCGGGAGGCGGCGGTTCTTATCTGAGGAAAGTTTCCTCCAGTGGGCGCGCGGGTGGCTCGGACCGAGCCGTCGGCTTGGCGGAGGGCGGCAAAATCCGAGCGAATCGACGTGGTCAAGGGCTCGTTGTCGCCGCCCCGCTCCGTCGGGGCGTCGGGGGGCGCGTGATCTCACGCCGCACGGCGACGGAGCGCCGTGGCGACAAAAGTGCGGGCGTATCCCGCGACGAGGGCCTCCATCGGCTCGAGCCAGCCGAAGCGAGAGGCGGCGGTTCTTACCTGAAGAAAGTTCTTCCCTCGACGGACGCCCAGGCGGCCAAGACCGAGCCGCCGGCTCGGTGGAGGGCGGAAAATCCGAGCGAATCGACGTGGTCAAGGGCTCGTTGTAGCCGCCCCGCTCCGTCGGGGCGCCGGGGGCGCGTGATCTCACGCCGCACGGCGACGGAGCGCCGTGGCTACAAAAGTGCGGGCGTAGCCCAGGTCGAGGGCCTCCATCGGCTCGAGCCACCCGGGACATGAGGCGGCGGTCCTTACCTGAAGAGAAGAAAGTTCCCCTTTTCGACGGGCGCGCGGGTGGCCCGGACCGAGCCGCCGGCTTGGCGGAGGGCGGTAAAATCCGAGCGAATCGACGTGGTCAAGGGCTCGTTGTCGCCGCCCCGCTCCGTCGGGGCGCCGGGGGGCTGGGGCGCAAGGGTGCGCGTGATCCCACGCCGCACGAAGACAGAGCGCCGCGGCGACAAGTGATCTCTAACGCTGAATCAAAATCCAGCGACTCGTAAGACGGCACAGACTCTGCCCTTCATGCGGTCTCCGCGTTCGTGGATCACCGCCACGGGCAGCGTCAACGAAAGCGGCTCGATGCCGATCCAGCTTAGCGGCGGGCGCGGATCGGGCAGGACCGAAGCGCCTGGCTGCGGGCGCGACGAAAGATCAGAAGAGAGAAAAGTCCGACGATAAAAAGACCCCACGTGGCCGGCTCCGGCACGACCGTCAAGGTTCCTTGGGAGAGAAGATTGGAGGTATCCCAGCTCATGCCGCCGCCCAGCGCGGGCAACGTGGCCGGATCGAAAGTGGCCCCGGTGAATGCGTTCGAGAATGCGGTGGGCGCAAAGTCGAAGGTGTCGCCGCTGTGAGCCACGTAGCCGGGACCGACATTGATCTGAATCGCCGCTCCATCGACAACGACGGCCCCGATCCGGCCGTAGGCGCTCGTCGAGTTCAGGTTGAAGGAGAGTTGGGTGAAGATGTTGATCGTCCCGGTGGTGGAAATCAGATTGGTCCCGACGATCAATGTGTCAAACGAGAGACCGGCGCTGCCGCCCGCATAGGTCGCGTTGGCTCCGGCAAAAACCGGAAGGCTGAAGACGTGCTCGTTGTTGTCGTTATTGGTGATCGCGCCGTTGACCTGAAGGGTCTCGGAAAAATCCGCGGCGACATCGACGGAATTCGTGAGGGTCGCCGCGAAGATGAAACCCGCCACGACGGTCGGATTTCCGTCGGTGTTGACATCGATCACGTCCTCGGTCGGCTGGGTGCCGATCGTCACGACCGAGGTCGTGGTCGGCACCCCGGCCGACCAGTTCGCGCTCGTGGTCCAGAAGGTGTCCTGAGCCCCGTCGGTCCACGTGGTCTGGGCTTGAAGCGCGGTGGCGGAAAGGGCGAGAGCGAAAAGGGTGAAGGGGATTCTCATGGTCGGTTAGAGGGTATAGGGCAGGGGAGAAGAGACGAAGGATGCGGTCGTGGTCGCCGTGGTGCGCTTCAGGACGCCCACCACCGTGCCGGCCGGAATGACGACGTTGGATTGATCGGTGGCGGCATCGCCGGATTTGCGCCAGGTTCCCGCCGGCTGCCGGAAGTAGGAATCCCACTTCTGCAAGGCATCGTTCCAAAGGGCCAGGGTGTCGGCTTTCACGGCGGCGGTGCTGCGCACCCAGTCCGCGCCGAAGTCGAGTTGGGCGAAAGTGACCGGCACGGGGAATCGGGTGGAGGTGTATTTCGCCTGGTTGCTGATGACTTTCGTGCGCGGCGACACGGTCGGGACGACGCCCACCGTAACAAGGTCGACCGCGGCCCGATTGGTCCGCCGCACGATCAGCACGGAATCGTCGGGCTGCACCACCGTGCCGCTTGCGTCCGCCGTCGTGCCGGAGCGAACCCAGCGGCTCTGGCTCGAGTTGTAGAAGTAATAGTCCCAGGCGAGGGTGCGGGGATTGTAGAGGCCGACTTCGTCGGAGGCGGCTTCATTGGCATTCCCGACGAGCAGGAGGGGTTTTCCGGTGATTCCGCCAAAAACGGAGCCGATGGTGTTAGCCGGGATGACCTCGAAGCGGTCGGTGGCCGCCACGGTGAAGCCGGCCGTGTTCAAGGCGACCGTCTGCGAGCTGTTGTCCGTCGTGTCGAGGGTGAGGGTGTTCGACGTGTTCGCGGTGACCCGGAGGGTCCGACCCGCCTGGGCTCCGCTGAGAAAGCGCACGAACGACGGGCTGGTGACCAACGCGGAGGCGGTGAACGGGGTGCCGGCCACGGTGAGGGTGTTGGCGGTCGAGCTGGCCACCGGACCGGCGTAGACGGCGGGATTGGCGAGAGGAAAGTTCAGCGTGGTGCGGACCTCCGCGCTGGTGGTGGCGGGAAGCGACCAGCGAAGAAAGCCGACGGGCACGGTGTTTTGGGCGAAAACCGCCGGGGCCGAGACGGCGCCCAAGCCCAGGGCAACCGTGGCGACGAGGGTACGAAACAGGGGGGGATGATGCATGAAGGGAGTCGGGTTTGGAACGGAGGGCTGAAGGATAAACGGTCCCTTAACCATCGATTCCAGACCGTAACGTGGCTTTTTCGCGCGCGCAATCGGTTTTCTTCGATTTTCCCGCGGAACGAAGCGCGCAGAAGCTACGTGATTTGTTCCAGCAGCCAGGTTTTCAGATCAGAAATCGCCATCCGGTCCTGGCGCATGGAATCGCGGTGCCGCAACGTGACGGTGCCGGTCTTTTCCGGGCCGTTTTCGCCGATCGTGTCGAAGTCGATCGTGACGCAAAACGGGGTGCCCGCCTCGTCCTGCCGGCGGTAGCGGCGGCCGATCGCGCCGGCTTCGTCGTATTGCACCATCATGTGCGGGCGGAGCAACTCGACGACTTCCCGGGCTTTCGCGACGAGTTCTGGCTTGTTTTTCAGCAGCGGGAAGACGCCGGCCTTCACCGGCGCCATGCGGGGGTGGAAACGCAGGACGATGCGCGTCTCGGCGTTGCCCTTCTCGTCGGTGACGGTTTCCTCGGCGAAGGCCTCGCAGATGAGCGCGAGGGTGGTGCGGTCGACGCCGGCGCTGGGCTCGACGACGTGGGGCACGAATTTCTCCTTCGTGGCCTCGTCGAAATAGTCGAGCGGCTTGCCGCTGGCCGCGATGTGCGCGGAGAGGTCGTAGTCGGTGCGATAGGCGATGCCCTCGAGTTCGCTGATGCCGAAGGGGAACTCGTATTCGAGGTCGTAGGTCTTCTTCGAATAGAACGCGCGGTCGCCGTCCGGGATGTCGACGACGTGAATCTTCGCGCGGGGAATTCCGATGTCCTCGTAGAATTTCAGCCGCTGCTCGAGCCAGTAATCGGTGAGGGCGAGGCCGTCCTCGGCGCGGCAGAAATATTCGATCTCCATCTGCTCGAACTCGCGGGAGCGGAAGATGTAGTTGCGGGGATTGATCTCGTTTCGAAAGGCCTTGCCGATCTGGGCGATGCCGAAGGGGAGCTTTTTCCGCGAGGTATCGAGCACGTTGCGGAAGTTCACGAAGATGGCCTGCGCGGTCTCGGGCCGCAGGTAGACCATCGTCTCGTCGCTTTCGACGGGACTGGCGTGCGACTTGAACATGAGGTTGAAGTCGCGCGGCTCGGTGAGCAGGGCGCCGTTCTCGGGGTTGAATTGCTTCGAGTCCGCGACTTCCTCGCTGCGTTCGCCGAGCAGTTCGATTTCGCCCTCGCCGAGGCTGTAGAATTGGCGGGCGATCTTGCGGGCGCGTTCGACGCCCTCGTTGGGTTTCATCAGCACCGCAAAGGCTTTATCGGATTTGCCGCTCGTCGATCGCGCGCCGGCGAACCACCAGACGGTGCCGGATTGAGCGGGCACCTGGTCGGCGCGGAAACGGGACTTCGTGAGCAGGCAATCCACCATGGGGTCGCAGAACGTCGCCTCGTGGCCGCTCGCCCGCCAGACCGCGCGGTTCATGATGATCGAGCCGTCCAGGCCGACCATGTCGTCGCGCTCGCGCACGTTCCGGCGCCACCAGAAATCCTTCAGGTTCCGCTTCAGCTCCACGCCCAGCGGACCGTAGTCCCAGAAGCCGTTCAGGCCGCCGTAGATTTCGCTCGACTGGAAAATGAAGCCGCGCCGCTTGCACAGGCTGACGATTTTTTCCATCCGTTGGGCGTTCGCGTCTTTGGACATAAGGGACGCGCACTTAACCACGAAACCGCCGGGCGGCGCGAAGGGAAAATAACGCCGGTTGCGCGGGCCGCGCCCGCGTGTTATCCGCTTGCGCCCATTCCACCATGATCGATCGTCCTCCTCCGCAACCCGTCTATCTCCGCGGTCTCGGCAGCCTGATCTTTTTCAGCCGCTGGCTGCAGGCGCCGCTTTATCTCGGGCTGATCGTCGCGCAGGCGGTCTACGTCGTTCAGTTCTTCAAGGAACTCGCGCATCTCGTGCACGGGCTGTTCTTTCCGATCCTGGATCCCGCGACCGGCGGGATGGCGAAGTTCACCGAGCAGGACATCATGATCCTGGTGCTCGGCATGATCGACGTGGTCATGGTCGCGAACCTGCTGGTGATGGTCATCGTCGGCGGTTACGAGACTTTCGTCTCCCGGTTGAATCTTCGGGGGCATCGGGACGAACCGGAGTGGCTGTCGCACGTGAACGCCGGGGCGTTGAAGGTGAAGCTGGCCACGGCGCTCATCGGCATTTCCTCCATCCACCTCCTGCGGTCGTTCATCGAGCTGGGCCCGAGCCCGATCAAGGCCCTTCCGGAGGGGATGCTCCCCGGCCTTTCGCCGAACGAATTGATTCTCTGGCAGGTCGTGGTGCATCTCACGTTCGTCGTCTCGGCGCTTTTGCTGGCGTGGACGGACCGGATCACGACGAAATCCGCCATCGAGGCGAAAGCTCACCATTAGAAGGGCGATCAAACCCGCCAAGTCCCCGCGCGGAGCCCCGCCCGGGGGGGGGCCTTGTCGCCCCGGCGCTCTGTCGCCGGATGGCGCCGCCCGGTGCGTTCCCCCGCCCCCCCCGCGCCCCGACGGAGCGGGGCGGCGACAAGGGCCCGCTCCCCGCGCGGCCCTTCCTCTTCCTTGTCGCCCCGGCGCTCTGTCGCCGTGTGGCGCCGCCCCGTGCGTTCCCCCGTCCCCCGGCGCCCCGACGGAGCGGGGCGGCTACAAGGGCCCGCCCCCTCCGCGCGGCCCTTCCTCTTCCTTGTCGCCCCGGCGCTCTGTCGCCGTGTGGCGCCGCCCCGTGCGTTCCCCCGTCCCCCGGCGCCCCGACGGAGCGGGGCGGCTACAAGGGCCCGCCCCCTCCGCGCGGCCCTTCCTCTTCCTTGTAGCCACGGCGCTCTGTCGCCGTGTGGCGCCGCCCGGTGCGTTCCCCCCGTCCCCCGCGCCCCGACGGAGCGGGGCGGCGACAAGGACCCGAGTCCCCCGCGCGTGTCCCCCGTCCCCCCCGCGCTCCGGCGGAGCGGGCGGCGACACGTCTTGAATTCGTCGACGGGGAACTCGTCCTTGGGCGCTCAGGGCAGCAGCATCAGCGCCGCGCCCATGATGACCGTGGGAATCAGCGCCGCGAGGAAGAGCCCGAGCGGCTTGATGCCGTCCAGGCCGAACTGCGACTGAAGCAGGGATTGGCCGGCGGGATTCGGGGCGTTTGCGATGACGGTGAGCCCGCCGCCCGCCACCGCGCCCGCGACGACGGCGTGCTTCAATTCGTCGGTGAAGCCGGGAACGAGCGTGGCGAGGTAGGTGATCGCGGCGTTGTCGTTGAAGGCCGTGAGCGCGGTCGAGCCGAGCATGAGCGACCAGCGGCCGAGGCCGCCGAGGACGGGAGCGATCCACCATTGCTGGCAGCCGCCATGGATGACGAGCGCGGCGAGGAAAAAGCCCACGAGCAGGGGGCTGCGCAGGTTCAGGGCGGATTGGTGGGGACGCGTCGCGACGGTGAAGGCGAGGAAAAACAGGAGGCCGAGCAGCGCGAGCGCCATGTGGTGGGCGTTGAGCACGGTCCAGGCGATGGCCGCGAGGTGGACGGCCGTGACGGCGGGCGGGACGTCCCGCTCGGCGGCGCGCTCGGCGCGGGGCTTCAGCGCGAGCAGCTCGCGGCGAAAGGCGGTGAAGAAAAGGGCGTTCGTGGCCACGATGCCGACGGCCGCCTTCCAGCCGAACTCGCCCAGCATGTGCGCGGAGCCCCAGCCCCACTTGGCGGCCACCATCACGACCGGCGGCGCGGCGAAATGCGTGAGCGTGCCGCCGACGGAAATGTTCACGAAGAGCAGGCCGAGCGTGGCGTAGCGCAGCGTCGTCGACGGTTGCAACGCGTAGAACCGCTCCCGCAGGAGCAGCGCGCAGATCGTCATCGCGGCGGGCTCGGTGATGAACGAGCCAAGCAGCGGGCCGACGGTGAGGATCGAGAGCCACCACGCGGCCGGCGCGCCGCCGCCGAGGCCGGCGAAGAACGAAAGGCAGCGCTCGGCGAAGCGGAGCACGGGCCGCGTGCTCGCGATGGCCATGACGACGAAGACGAAGACGGGCTCGGTGTAGTTCACGCCGTCGATGTAACGGACCATCGTGCCCCAGCCGGCGAAACCCACGATCGCGATCGCCAGCGGGATGACCCAGAGGCCGAAGACCGCCTCCACCTCGCCCAGGAAATGAAAGAGCGTCGATTGGAAACGCAGCCGGTCGCGGCGCCGGGCGATGGCCGGCTCGGCCGCCCGATCGTCCAACGCGTCGAACTCGTGATCGAACCCGTGGCTGACGGCGAGAAACTTCGAGGCCATGAACGTGTGCACGATGGCGAGCAGGAAGAGGAGCGTGGCGACGAGGTTGAACGGCTGCGCCGCGATGCGCGCGACGAGCGTCGGCCCGAGCGCGGCCCCCGCGTCGGCATAGCTGGAGATCGGCGGCGGGAAGGCGGCCAGGGAAGCGGCGGCGGCCAGCCCGGACGCACTGGAAGCCAGGAAGAGAACGGCGAAAAATCCCAACGGGCGCGGCATGTGGGCTCGCATGGTAGCGGCGCGCCGGCGAAACGGAAGGGCAACCGCCAGCGGGTGCGTCCCCATCGGCGAAAAGCGGCGATTCCCCGGTCGGACGCCGCGCCGCCGCCGTCCGTCGCCGGCCGGCCCCGAGCTCGGCGAGATTTGCCGTGCCGCCCACCTGGCCGCCCAGCCCGGCATCCTCGTCGTTCCCCCGGCACGAACCGCCCCAAACACCTGCACGGACCGTAAAACGCCTGCGCGGACCGCAAAACGCCTGCGCGGACCGCAAAACGCCTGCGCGGACCGCAAAACACGCTGCGCGGACCGCAAATCACGCTGCGCG
>CAXTSM010000003.1:81560-126839 GCA_964247025.1 uncultured Chthoniobacterales bacterium | reverse complement strand
GACCGCAAAACACCCTGCGCGGACCGCAAAACACCCTGCGCGGACCGCAAAACACCCTGCGCGGACCGCAAAACACGCTGCGCGGACGGCACGAATCCTCGCACCCTCGCTCACCGCAACGGCACGGACCGCCTCGACACGTGCACGGATCGGCAGAGCAGGAGCACGGGCCGCGGAAACCTCCGCCCAAACTCCCGCCTTGCGCGCACGGAGTCCCCGCGCAGGGAGCGAATGAGCGCACGCCCTGCACGGGAGCCGAGGCCGCGACCGGAAGTCGAGCCGTGGGTGCCTCACGCGAAGGCGCGAAGGCGCGAGGAAGGCAGGAGGGAAATCTCACGCAGAGGCGCGGAGGCGCGGAGAAATGCGAAGAAGAAGCCGGGGATTTTCTTTCTCTGCGTCTCCGCGTCTCCGCGTGAGTTCGTTTTCCCTTCGCGGCTTCGCGCCGGTCTCCTTGCCGCGTTCCTACGCGGCGGTGACGGCGGTCGCGCGACGCGCGGGCAGGGCGGCGAGGATTTTCTCGACCGCGGCCCGGGCGGTGAGGCCGTGTTTTTCGCGGAGGACCGGCTGGCCGCCGTGCTCGATGAATTCGTCGGGCCAGCCGATGCGGACGACGGGGGTGGCGATGCCCTGGTCGGAGAGGTGCTCGAGGATGGCGCAGCCGAAGCCGTTGGGCAGGACGTGGTCCTCGAGGGTGCAGAGGACCTCGCTGCCGCGGGCGAAGAACTCGATCGTCGCGGTGTCGAGCGGCTTGATCCAGCGGGGGTTGATGACGGCGGCGTCGATGCCCTGGGCCTTGAGCAGGTCGGCGGCTTCGAGGGCGACCTCGCACATGTTGCCGAGGCCGAAAAGCGCGACCTGCTTACCGTGGCGCACGACCTCGGCCTTGCCGATCTCGAGGAGCTTGGGCTGTTTTTTCGGCACGGCGCCAGTGCCGGCTCCGCGCGGGTAGCGGATCGCGATGGGACCCTTGTAGTGGGCCATCGTCCAGAGCATGTCGGCGAATTCGTCCTCGTCCTTCGGCTGCATGTGGACGAGGCCGGGCACGGGCCGCAGGTAGCCGATGTCGAAGAGGCCGTGGTGCGTGGGGCCGTCGTCGCCGCTGAGGCCGGCGCGGTCCATGCAGAGCGCGACGTCGAGGTTTTGCAGCGCGATGTCGTGGATGATCATGTCGTAGGCGCGCTGCATGAAGGTCGAGTAGATCGCGAGGAAGGGCTTCATGCCCTGGGCGGCGAGGCCGCAGGCGAAGAGGGCGGCGTGCTCCTCGGCGATGCCGACGTCGAAGAAGCGCTTCGGGTGGCGGCCGGCGAAGCTGAAGAGGCCGGTGCCGGTGGGCATGGCGGCGGTGATGGCGCAGATGCGGTTGTCGCGGTCGGCGAAGTCGGCGAGCGTGCGGCCGAGCAGCTCGGAGTAGGTGGGCGTGGCGGCGGCGACGGTCTCGCCGGTGTCGGCGGAGAATTTGCCGAGGCCGTGGAATTTGTCCGGCTTGGCGAGGGCGGGCGCGTAGCCTTTGCCTTTCTTCGTGAGGATGTGGAGGATGACGGGCTCGGTCTGGGTCTTGAGGAACTCGAAGGTCTGGGTGAGGAGGTCGACGTCGTGGCCGTCGATGGGGCCGTAGTAACGCAGGCCGAGGTCCTCGAAGATCACGGAGGGCGCGATGAGGTTCTTCATGCCGGCCTCGAGCTTGCCGGCGAGGATGCGGGCGGATTTGCCGGCGAGTTTTTCCACGAATTGCGCGGCTTTCTCGTGGAGGTGGGCGTAGGCGGGATTCGCGACGATGCGGTTGAGGTACTCCGCGATGGCGCCGACGTTTTTCGCGATGGACCATTCGTTGTCGTTGAGCACGACGATGAGGCGCTCGGTGGTGTTCGCGATGTTGTTGAGCGCCTCGAAGGTGACGCCGCAGGTGAAGGCGGCGTCGCCGGCCACGCAGACGACGTGCTCCTTCCCACCACGGAGGTCGCGGCCGACGGCCATGCCGAGCGCGGCGCTGAGGGCGGTGCCGGCGTGGCCCGCGCCGTAGCAGTCGTGCTCGCTTTCGGTGCGGAGGAGGAAGCCGTTGAGGCCACCGTATTGGCGGATGGAGTCGAAGCGGTCGAAGCGGCCGGTGAGCAGCTTGTGGACGTAGCCTTGGTGGCTGACGTCGAAGACAAATTTATCCCCGGGCGTATGGAAGACGCGGTGCAGCGCGATGGTGAGCTCGACGACGCCGAGGTTCGGCCCGAGGTGGCCGCCGGTTTGCGAGAGCACGCGGATGAGTTCGCCCCGCACTTCCGCGGCGAGTTGGGGGAGGTCGGAGGCGGGCAGCGCCTTGACGTCGGCCGGGGTGTGGATTCGCGGCAGGAGCGGCGGCATTGGTTTATTCTTCGGTGTGGGCATCAAATTCCTCGAGGGCGGGGTTTCCGGAGGCATCGCGCGTGATCTTCAGGATGCGCGCCTCGGCTCCGTCGAGCTTTTCCCGTGCCAGCGTGGAGAGGGCGATGCCTTCCTCGTATCGGGCGATGAGGGATTCCAGCGGCAGTTCGCCGGCTTCCATTTCACGGACGATGGCGTCGAGTCGCTCGAGCGCCGCCTCGAGCGAGAGGGCGGGCGGCCCGGCGGCGGCCCCGGATTTCTCCGGGGCGCTCATGGTTGCTTGGACGCAGACGACCAGCGGTCCGTGTCGGAAAAGATGAGGAGTTTGCCGTCCATGAAGCCGGTGACGGCGTGAAGCGGGAAGGCCTGGATCGCCTTGGGGTTGCGGATGATGAGGCCGGACCACTGCTTGTAGTCGCCGAAGGCGATGTCGGCCAGGAAGCGGGCGTCGCCGCTGACCGGGGTGAGATAAAGGCCGCGGATGGGAACGCCCATGATGTCGTAGTCGCTGATTTGGGACATGGTTTTCGGCGAATCGGGGAGCAGGAGGCATTTGCGATCCGCATACCAGGCGACGGCCCACGGCATGTCGGAGCAGAGGCCTTCGTCGGGTTTATACCAATCGCCGAGGACGGCGATGTAGGGGGGAACGTAGGGTGGCCAGTTGACGGATCGGCCGCCGCCGGAAAAAAGCGTGAGCAGCATCGGAATCGCGGCGAGAAAGATGATGAGCACGTTGAAGACGAGTCGCATGAGCGAATGCTGGAAGCCGAGGCGGTTCCACAGCACGAGCAGGAAGGCGAGGCCGTAAAAAACCATCAGCGGAATGAAGATGGCGTGGAGCTGGAGCTCGCCGACGGGGCCGCTGATCGGTCCGTAGGCGGCCATGCCCAGGACGGCGGCCACCCACATCGCGAGCACGCACCAGCGGAATTTCGCGGCGGTGGGGTGCTTGAAGGGATGGAAGAGCGCGAGGAAGAACGCGCCGGCGACAAGGTTGAGCCCAAGGTAGGCGATCAGGTGGCCGACCTGGTCGAGGATGCCGAGGCGGACCTTCATCTTGAAGCCGTAGAACAGGTCGCTGAAGTCGGGATCGAGGGAGCGGAGGAGGGTTTCCTGTCCGAGCAGCGGGTAGATCGCGATGCCGAAGGGATGGCCGCAGACGGCGACGTTGCGAACGATCCAGGGGGTGAGCGCGAGGGCGAACGTCGCCAGCGCGGCAAGGGGGAGGAAGCGGGGGCGGAAATGGAAGAACGCGAAAAACAGGTAGCCGAAGAACAGCCAGCAGGCGAGCCAGTGCGAGAGCGTCATGAGCGCGAAGCCGAGCCCGATGCCGGCCTGGAGAAGCCATTTCTTGAGCGGGGGCGCGGCCGGGGCGTCGAGTTGTTCGTCCATCGCGCGCACGATCATCCCGCTCGTGAGCATGAGCAGCAGCAGGACGAGCATCTGCGGCAGGCCGGAGATGGAAAACTTCCACAGCAGATCGGTCACGAGGATGAGAAGGCAGGCGAGGAAGGCCAGCGACGGGTCGAAGAGCCGCCGGGCCACGAAATAGGCGACGACCACGGCGGCGAGGAACAGCAGGATGGAAAGGGTCGCGATGGCCCGTTCGCTGGCGGAGATGATTTCCTTCGGGGACATCTTCCAATGCGACTTCGAGAGCAGCAGGGGGACCATGTTCACGAGGGGAGAAAGCGGCGGATGGGAGATGTCGGGAAGGTTGCCGACGGGAATGGGTTTTTCCGCGCGGTGGAACTGCCAGAGCGCGAGGGGGCGGATGGATTTCGTCGAGAAACCCTCGCCGGTCGCGAGGGAGCGGGCGATCTGGCCCTGTTCCATCGCGGCGGGGGCCTCGAAGCCATTGAACTGGACGAAGAGGTAAAGCAGCGCGATGGCGAGCAGGGTTGCGATGCCGGCGAGGGCGCGCAGGAGCGGGGCGAATCTGCCTTGCTCGATGGAGTGGATGAAGTTCTGGAAGCCGGAGCCGGAGGTTTCGAGCATGGTGGGAGGGCGGGCGGCTAGCGTTTGGTGATGTTCAGTTCCTTGAGCCGGCGGTGCAGGGTGCGGCGGCTGATTCCGAGCCGCTCGGCGGCGGCGGAACGGTTGCCGTCGCTCTCTTCCAGCGCGCGAAAGATAAGGACGCGCTCGGCGTGGTGCAAATCCAAAGCATCCGGCGCGACGGAAGATTCTCCCTCCGCGCGGCCGGACGAACCCGGGACGGCGGCCCGCACGCCGGCCGGAAGGTCCCGCACGCCGATGCGGGGGGCGCTGCACATGACGACGCCGTGTTCGACGGCGGTGCGAAGCTCCCGGACGTTGCCGGGCCAGTCGTAGTCGAGGATGCAGGCCATCGCCTCGGGGGTGAGCTCGCGCGGCGGCTTTTCGTTCTCCCGGGCGGCGTCCCGGAGAAACGCCTGCACGAGCAGGGGGATGTCCTCCTTGCGGGTGCGGAGCGGCGGAAGGGTGATCGGCACGACGTTGAGGCGGAAGAACAGGTCGTCGCGGAATTTGCCCTCGGCGACGAGCTTCGCGAGATCCTTGTTGGTCGCGGCGACCACGCGCACGTCCGTCGCGATGGTCTGGTTGCCGCCGACGCGCTCGAAGGCGCGCTCGCCGAGCACGCGGAGGATTTTTACCTGCACGGCCGGGTCGATCTCGCCGATCTCGTCGAGGAAAAGCGTGCCGCCGTTCGCCTGTTCGAAGCGCCCGACGCGCCGCTCCGAGGCGCCGGTGAACGCGCCGCGCTCGTGGCCGAAGAGCTCGCTTTCCAGGAGCTGCGGCGAGAGGGCCATGCAGTGGACGGGGAGGAATTTCCGGCCGGCGCGGGGGCTGAGGTGGTGGACGGCATGGGCGGCGAGCTCCTTGCCGGTGCCGCTTTCGCCCTGGATGAGCACGGTGGCCCGGGACGGGGCGACCTGCTTGATCGTGTCGAAGACCTGCACCATGCCGGGCGAGCGGCCGATCATCGCGTCGAGCGACTCGTCGCGCTGCACGCGCTCCTTGAGCTCCGCGTTCTCGCGGACGGTGTCGCGCTCGCGCAGCGCGCGGCGGATGAGCATCTCGAGGCGATCAATGTTCACGGGTTTCGTGACGAAGTCGTAGGCGCCGCGCTTCATCGCCTCGACGGCGGTGTCCACGGATCCATAGGCGGTCATCATGATGCAGACGGGGGGCCGGGGGCGCTTCAGGGTGCGTTCGAGGAGTTGCATGCCGTCGTCCGCGCCGAGCCGGAGATCGGTGATCATGACGTCGACGGATTCGGACTCCAGCGTGGCGAGCGCTCCCTCGGCATCGGCGGCGATGTAAACTTCGAAGCTGTCGTCCAGGGCGTCCCGAAGCCCTTCCCGGGTGTTCTTTTCGTCGTCGACGAGAAGAACGATGGGTTGGGAGCGCGCCATTCTGACGCACGGTGGTGCGTTCCCGGCGAAAGCGCAAGCGCGTTACGGCCCGGAAACGTTCCATCGCAGGAAGGCGCTCGTCTCGAACGGGAGGGGGGCGCGACGGTGCGGGTCTGCGTCCGCGACTTCGGCTGCCGGGTCGCGGTCATCGACGATGGCCCGGGCCTTTCTCCGTCGGAGGGCGGGGGAGTCTTTCGCCGCTTCGTCAAGGCCGTGAATGGGCCGACGGCCGGCGGGTCGGCGCCCCAAGGCCGCGCCAGGATCGAGGGATGAACGCGGGGGAGAGAGTTTCCGTCCCGGATCGTTGGCCCCGGGAGCGCGGCTGGTTTCCGGGGATCGTTCCTAGCCCGCCAGCGCGGTCGCGTCCTGTCGGCCGACCCACTCCCGCAGCGAAGCATGTTCCGGGCGGGCGAGCTTCGGGTCGACGCGAAAAATTTCCGCCGCGAGCTGCCGGGCTTCGTCGAGGATCGCGGCGTCGCGGTAAAGATCGCCCAGCCGGAGCGGGGGCAGCCCGGTCTGCGCGGTCCCGAGCAGGTCGCCGGGGCCGCGCAGGCGCAGGTCGGCCTCGGCCACGGCGAAGCCGTCGCGCGTTTTTTCGAGGACCCCGAGTTTTTCGCGAGCTTCGGGCGTGTCCTCGCCGGGCATCAGGATGCAATAGGACGTGTGCGCGCCCCGGCCGATGCGGCCGCGGAGCTGGTGGAGTTGGGCGAGGCCGAATCGCTCGGCGTTCTCGACGAGCAGCACGCTTGCGTTCGGCACGTCGATGCCGACTTCGATCACGGTCGTGGCGATGAGGGCCTTGGTTTCCCCGGCGACGAACGCCCGCATGGCGGCTTCCTTTTCCGCGGGCTTCATGCGGCCGTGGAGAAGCCCGCAGGCGTGCGGGGCGAGCAGGGGTTGCCATTTCTCGAACTCGGCGATGGCGGATTTCGCCTCGAGCTTCTCGGACTGCTCGACGAGCGGATAGACGATGTAGGCCTGCCGCCCGGCCTCGATCTGCCCGCGGATGAAGGCCGCCGCCTCGGGCAGTTTTTTCGGGTCGCGGATGCCGGTGATGACCCGGCCGCGATTCGCGGGCATTTCGTCGATGGCGGTCACGTCGAGGTCGCCGTAGGCGGTCTGCGCGAGCGTGCGGGGGATGGGCGTGGCGGTCATCACGAGGACGTCGGGGGCGTCGGCGCGAAGGATGAGCTGCGCCCGCTGCATCACGCCGAACTTGTGCTGCTCGTCGATGACGATGAGCCCGGGATTCCGCAACTCGTCGGGCTCGAAAAGCAGCGCGTGCGTGCCGACGAGGAGCTGGGGAGCATGGGTTTCCCGCCCGTCCCTTTCGGCCTCCGGTCGAAAGGGCGTCGCCGTTTTCCCCGGCCACCAGACGTGCGGGTAATCCTCTTCGGCGGGCACGATCCCGGCGTCCCAGGGATTGCGCGTGATGGAGCGGAACTTTTCCCGAAGGTCGGATTCCGACCGGATAAGACGATCGAAGGATTCCTGCGCCCAAACCACGTCCTTCGATTTCTCGAGATGGTTGATGCAGCTGGCCGTGAACGATTTGATCGAATGAAGGATGCGGGAGAGAGCGTAGAAGACGGGCTTTCCGCCCGCGTTCGATTCGATGCCGGGCTCGATGAGAAGGTGGACGTGGTCCGGCATCACGCACGCCGCGTAAAGTTCGAACCGGCCGCGTTCTTTTTCATGCAGGATCGATTCGATCACGATCCGGCGCGCCTCGTTGGAAAGAAGGCGTTTTCCGTGCGTGGCGAAGGTGATCGCGTATTTCGCCCCGGGCCGTTCGAAATGGGGAAGGTTGCGCCGCGAGTCACGAACCTGCTCGTCGGATCCTTCCGGCAGGATGCCGGAAGGCAGGGGCTGGAAGCCCATGCTCCCCGGTGCGCTCCCCTTGAACAACGGAAGCGGCGCGTGGTCCTCCCGGCGCGAGCCGGTGCGCAGGGCGACGCGCAGGCCGAGCGGCTCGAGCAGGCGGCGGAAATTTGCGTAGTGCTGCTCGGCGAGGAGCTGCGTCGGCGCCATGATCGCGGCCTGGTAGCCGGACTCGATCGCGAGCAGCGCGGCGGAGAGGGCGACGAGCGTCTTGCCGGAGCCGACGTCTCCCTGCAGCAGGCGGTTCATGCGGCGGTCCGAGGCGAGGTCGGCGCGGATGATCCCGATGGCCCGCCGCTGCGCGCCGGTGGGCGCGAAGGGAAGGTCGGCGAGGAGCCGCGCCAGCAGCCGGCCGGCGGCCGGCTTGGGTTTGCCCGGCAGGGCCGCGACCCGCGCGCGGCGGGAGGCGATGAGCGCCTGCATGGCGAAGAATTCCTCGCGCACGAGCCGCCCGCGGGCGGTTGCGAGAGCCTCGAAGGAGGGGGGGAAATGGATGGCCCGCAGGGCGGCCGCGCGGGCGGCCTGATTTTCCTCCGCCTCCGCGCCGGGAAGGAGGCTCGGGATCCTCGCGAGGTCGGTGGCTTCGAGCGCGCGGAAAATCCATTCGCGAAGCCGGCGCGGCGTCACCCCCTCGCCGGCGGGATGGACGGGGGTGATGCGATGCAGGTGGACGAGCGCGTCGCCTTCCTCCTCGATCATCTCGAACTCGGGGAAGTCGATGAACAGGCGCTTGCCGCGGAGCTTCGGCCGGCCGTGGACGACCATCGACAGGCCGGTCACGACGAGCTTGCCGACGTAGGGCATGTTGAACCAGCGGCAGGAAATCCGCCGCGCGAGCGCGCCCCCGCCCGGCTCCTCGATCGTGGCCTCGTAACCACGCCGCCAGCGGCCGTAGGGCAGGTGGCCGGCCTTCACGACCAGGCCGCAGAGCAAGAGCGGCTGGTCGCCGGCGGCATCCGGGAAGGGCGCGAAGTGCCGGCGGTCCTCGTGGCGGCGCGGGTAGTGCACCGCGAGGTCGCCGAGGGTGCGCAGGCCGAGCCGGCGGAGGTTTGGGACGCGGCTCGCGGGGATCCACCCGCACTGGCCGAGCGGGGTGGCGGGATCGAGCGGGTTCACGCGGCGGGACGGATGGCGACGACGTTCATCTGCGCCTCGACGCGGCCGTTCCAGACGTTGCGCTCGAGGTGGAACGCCACGTCCCACGGCGGACGCGGGAGGGGCTGCCCGGCGCCGCTGAAAAAGATGGCGTTCACGGTCTGGCGCGGAGCGCCGGGGAAGCCGATGCGGAGGTGTTTTTCCTTGAGCACGCGCGGCTCGGCGACCGGCGTGACGCCGCGGGCGAGGAGCAGCGGCTGGCGGTTCCCGTTGCCGAAGGGCGCGAGCATTTCCTGCGCGGCGAGCAGGTCGTCCCCAAAAGCCGCGAGTGGCACCACGGCGTCGAGATGGAGGCGGGGCACGAGCATCTCGTCCGTGAGGAGGGCGCGGGCGGCGCGCTCGAAGGCGGCGCGGAAATCGGGAAACGCGGCCTCGTGGACGTTGAGTCCCGCGGCCATCTCGTGCCCGCCGAAATTTTCGAGGTGCGTCTCGCATCGGCGCAGGGCCTCGACGAGCGAGAGGCCCTCGATGCTGCGACCGCTGCCCTTGCCCTGGCCGGTTTCGTCGAAGCCAACGATGAGGGCGGGCCGGTGGTGCCGGCGGCTGACGCGGGACGCGACGATGCCGAGCACGCCTTGGTGCCAGTCGCGGGCGCCGGCGACGATGCTGGCGTCGCGGCTGAAATCGTAATGGGCCTCGACCCAGCGTTCCACTTCGACCGCGACGGCGCGTTCCACGGCCTGGCGCTCGCGGTTCTGCGCGTCGAGCCCGGCGGCCAGGCGCGCGGCCTCGGCGGGATCCCGGGTGAGCAGGAGGCGCAGCGCGGCCTGCGCGGTGCCGAGACGGCCGGCGGCGTTGATGCGCGGGCCCAGGCGGAACCCCACGTCCGGGGCGGAAATGGGCGCGCCGTCGGCGCCCACGCCCGAGATGGCGAGGAGCGCCGCGAGGCCCGGGCGGCGCGTGCGGGCCATTTGCGCGAGGCCGGCGCGGACGAGGACGCGGTTTTCCCCGACGAGCGGCACGAGGTCGCAGAGCGTGGCCAGGGCGACGAGGTCGAGAAATTCGCGAAGGTCGACGTCGGGGTGCGGCGAGGCCTTCAACAACGCGTGGGCGACCTTGAAGCCCACGCCGACGCTGCACAGATACGCAAACGCGCCGTCGCCGAGCTTGGGGTTCACCAGCGCGGCGCAGGCGGGAAGGTCCGCGGCGGGCTCGTGGTGGTCGATCACGATGACGTCGATGCCGCGGGCGCGCAGGGCGGCGATTTCGGGGACGGAGTTCGTGCCGCAATCGACGGCGACGAGCAGGTCGGGCGCGTGTTCCTCCACGCAGCGTTCCACGCCGGGGGCGCTGAGGCCGTAACCTTCGCCGGCGCGGAGGGGCAGGAAACATTCCACGCGGCCGCCGCAGGCCCGCAGCACGTCGTGGAGAAGGGCGAGCGAGGCGACGCCGTCGACGTCGTAATCGCCGTAGAGCACGATGCGCTGGTTGCCGCGCAGGGCGGCGTCGAGGCGGGTGACGGCGGCGGGCATCCCGGGCAGGAGATTCGGATCGGAAAGCGAGCGAAGCCGCGGCTGGAGAAAGGTTTCGATGGCCGCGGGCGAGGGGAGGCCGGCGTTGAGCAGGAGGTCGGCGACGAAACGCGGGACGCCGTGCGCGCGGGCGAGGGTCTCGGCGGCGCGTCCGTCGACGGCTCCGGGCAATATCCACCTGCGCTCCATCGGCGGGAGATTAGGACCGCGGGAAATCAATGACAATGGCGATGCGAAGCGGTCACGACGGGCGCGCGGGAATCCGCGCCCAGGCAACGCCGGCCACGACGACCGCCAGCGCCACCAGCGGCGGCAGGATCTGCCATTGGTAGGCCGGGCCGCCCTTGAGCCACAGCGGCAGGAGGAGGAACAGCAGGTGGGACAGCGCGTAGGCGGCGAAAACGAGGCCGATGTCGGCGCGCCAGACGCGGGTCACGAGGAGGACCATCAGGCCAAGCTCCAGCTCCTCGAAGACGAGCGTGAACCAGAACTCCGTCCCGCTTTGCTGGCCCGACGCGGTGAGCAGAGGATACGCGAAGAGGAGCGCCCAGCTCGCGCGGGGAAACCGACGGACGACGAGCCCGAGGACGGCGACGACCATGGCGACGCGCAGGACGCCGTCGATGCCGGCGCTGATCGAGCCCGTGAGGATGCCGAGCCACGGCAAAGATTCGTTCACGTCTGGAAAGGAAAAGTGAACGGCGCCGGCCGGCAGGAGATGGCCGGCGACGGTCTGCCGCAGGAAGTCCAGCGCCGCAAAGGCCGTCACCGACGCGGCCGCCAGCAGGAGCGTCTGCGCGAGCCAGCGCCGGCGTTCGCGGGCGGAGGGGAATCCGGGCGCCAGGTCGCGGAGACCGACCCCGAAGACCCAGCGGACGAGCCCGAGGGCGACGCCGACGCGGACCGCCGCGCCAAGGTAACCGAAGATCAAGCGGACGATGTCGCCGGAGATCGAGGTGAAATAATGATGGGCCAGCGATTCCGTCGTGGAGTAACCGGAAAAAAACCACGGCAGTTCGTTGAGCATGCCGGCGAGATCGAGCGCCGGCTTGTAGAGGGCGATCAAAAACGCCGTCCGCCACGGGATGTGGCCGCGCCGGATGAGCAGCCCGAGGGCGATGACCACGGCGAGGCCAATGGCGAGGAGAGTCCAGCTTTTCAGTTCGCCGGTCACGAGTTTTTGCCAGCCGGATTTCTGGTTGTCGCGGGTCCATTTCTCCGGCACGCGGATCGAGCGGGAGAAACCCTCCGGCTCGTCGCCCTGCACGCGGATGGCCGTGCGCAGCCGGGCCTCGCCCCAATCGAAATCCTTTCGCTCGAAGACGAGCCGGTAGTCGCGTCGCTTCGCCTCCGGCGTGAGGTCGTCGCTCACGAGTTTCTCGCGGTCGAGGCGGACGCCGTCTTGCGCGAGGGCCCTCTCCGCGACCGCCCGCGCCGCGGCCCGGTCGAGGCTGGCGCCGGGCGCCTCGCGGGGGATGTCGCGGCGCCAGTCGAGGAGGCGGCCCGATTTATCCAGGACGAGGTGGAATTCCTCGGGCTCGAGGACGCGGAAATACCGCACGTGCCAGGTGACGTCGGGCCAGTTCGCCTGGAAAAGTCCGGCCAGCCGGTCGAGGGAACCGAATTCCAGCAGGTAGGCCGGTGACGGCACGCCGGCGCTTCCGGAAGTCACCACCCGGCGGAAGCGGGCGGGATCCTGCCCCCGCTCGCGCAGGATGCGGTCGGCGGCGAGCGAGATGGCCTCGCGGGAGAAGTCGAGCTTTCCGAATTTGCGGAAGGCCGCCTGCTTCTGCGGGATCCAATGCATGGCCGCGAGCGCGAGCGCGATGCCCGAGAGGATGGCGGCGGCGGAGCGTCCGCCCAGCCGAAGCGGCGCGGGGAGACTCAAGGGCTCCCGCCCGACCGCGGGCGGACGCACGACGATGGTTTCCGGCTCCGCGAGGGGCTCCGGCCCGCCGGCGAGCCGGCGTCGGGCGAGCCACGCCCAGAGCACGATGGGCCAGGCGGAGACGGCCACGGCGCCGATTTGATTCCCGGGCGAGCCGGAGGCGAAGACGACGAAGCCGCCGAGCCAGCAGTCGTAGAGGTAATGCGCGGTGAGCGTCGCCACGAGGCCGTAGCGCAGAAAAAGCGCGCCCCACGCGATGCCGACGATCGTCAGCTCGACGCCGCGGATGTAACCGGGCTGCTGCGGGTAATTGCTGTGCAGGAACGCCCAGAGCATGGCCGCCAGGACGACGGCGACCCACCGCACCCGGACGACCCGCCAGATGAGCAGGATGGCCGCAACCCGGAAGAGGAGCTCCTCGTCGAACGCGGCGGAAAGCCCGACCTGCATCGATTCGATCCACGGCAGCCACCCGCTGAGGGTTTTCGAGGCGTCGATGTCCACCGGGCACCACGCGCCGAAATGGCGGCTGACCACGTAAAAAAAGGAAACGTAGGCGAGCGAAACCACCGCCGCCACGATGCCGGCGCCGAGCGCGCGGACCGTCGTGGAGCGGCGCAGCGCGTCCGGCCCGAGGACGCCCGACAGCGACGGCGCGCCCGGGAAACGCGCGCGGTAGATCGGGTCGATCATCACGAGCAGCAGCCACGCTCCCGCGGCGGCGGCGAGGATGGCGCGAAGGGCGTCGAAGCCGTAGGCGCCGAGGAAGGCGGACCAGCTCTGCGTGGTGTCGTAGTCGAACAGCGCCGAAGGCAGGGCGTTCAGCTGCGCGGCCAGTTCGACGAGCCCGAAAGCGACCGGCCAGACCCACGGCGCGGCCCCGCGCCACCGCACGTCGCCGCGGGCGAGGGCGCGCACGAAGACCACGAGCAGGCCGACGAGCAGCGCCATCAGCGCATAGGTGGCGATCTGCTCGCAGAGCTCGTTGACCTGCCGCTGCCGGGCGAATTTCCGCCGCCACCAATCGGGCACGGTGAGGCCTTCCCCGTAGCCGCCGACGGTGTCGCCCTGGACGGTGACGGTGAGCTCGTAGGGCGCGGCGCCGAGGCGGAGGTCCCGGCGTTCCCACGTGAACGTGTAGTCGACGCGATTCGGCCGGCGCTCGAAGCTGTCGCCGGTGAACTCGAGCCGGCCGGCGGGGTGCTGGGCGGCGTGCTCCCGGAGGAATCGCTCGGCGAGGGCGCGGGCGGGGGCCGGGGCGAGCGAGGGAATTTTTTCCGCGTCGTCGATGGTGCGCCAGTATCCGACCAGGTCGCCGCGGGGACTCAGCCACACGCCGGATTCCTCGAGGCGCTCGGGGCGGAACCAGCGACCGGCCCAATACCAAACGGCCAGACCGGAGCGGCCGAGCTCCTCGAGGCGGCGGGCGCCGTACTCGAGCTCCACGAAGTTCTTGTCCTCGGAGGATTCGCCGAACGTGACGACGGAATCGTCCCCGCGCGGATGGGCGCCGACCGACTCCAGGAAGGCGTCCATGCGGGCGCGGACCTCGGTTTGCGATAGCGCGAAATCGACCGCGGCGATGGGAAACGCGCGCTTCCAAAGGCTGGCCGCCACGAGGATCGACGCAACGATCAGGATGACGAGGAAGGCGGTCTTCGGCGCGCGCACCGCGCATTGGTGGCGGAAACCACCGGCCGCCGCAACCTCCGAGGCGGGATTGATCTTTCCGCGCGCGGGCGCAATGCTTGGGGCATGGCGATTGAACGCAGGCTGCTGGCCGCGCAGGGTTACATCGAGCTCGACATGGCCGACGAGGCGCTGCGGGAGCTGGATGAGTTGTCGCCCGCGGACCAGGGCGCGCCGGAGGTGCTGCAGGTGCGGCTGTTCGTCTTCATGCGCGGCCGTCGGTGGCGGGAGGCGATGGAGATCTGCGATCGGCTGCGCGCGGCGGATCCGCAGCAGACCACGGGATTCATCCACGGCGCGTTCTGCCTGCACGAGCTCGGGCAGACCCGCGCGGCGAAGGATCTGCTGCTCCGGGGCCCGGCTTCCCTGCTGCGCGAGGCGACCTATTATTACAACCTCGGCTGCTACGACGCGGTGCTCGGCAACATCGAGGACGCGCAGCACGCGATCGAGATCAGCTTCAAGATGGACGACAAGTTCCGCGAGATCGCGAAATACGATCCGGATCTTCGCGAGGTGATGAGCAGCCTGTGAGCGGGGGCGCGGTCGAGCGGGTGCGCGCGGCATTCGAGGCGAATTTCGCCCGGGGCGCGGAGGTCGGGGCGGCCGTCTCGGTGTGGCGGGACGGGCGGGAGGAGATCTCGCTGGCGGGCGGCTGGAGCGACGCGGCGCGGACGCGGCCGTGGGAGCCGGAGACGCTCGTGCTGATCTGGTCGGCGACCAAGGGTCTCGCGAGCGCGTGCGTGCTGCACGCGCTGGAGCGAGCCGGGTTGCCGCTGGAGGCGCGGGTGGCGGAGTTCTGGACCGAGTTCGGCCAATGCGGCAAGGAATCGATCACGGTCGGGCAGGTGCTGTCGCATCGGGCGGGGCTGGGCGCGCTGGACGCGCAGAATCTCTCGGTGCTGGACCACGATGGCGTGGCGCGCGCGATCGAGCGGCAGACGCCGCAGTGGACCGAAGGCCATGGCTACGGGCCGCGCACGTTCGGGTTCGTCGCGGACGAGATGGTGCGCCGGCTCGCGGGCGGCGTGACGCTCGGCGAGTATTTTCGCGCGCGGTTCGGCGAACCGCTCGGGCTGGACCTCTGGATCGGGTTGCCGGCGGAGCATCACGGGCGCGTGGCGCAAATGCTCGCGCCGAGGGCCGGCGGATGCGTCGAGCCGGAGGATGCATTTTCCGAGGCGATGGCGGATCCGGGGTCGCTGACCCGCCGCGCGTTCGCCTCGCCGGGCGGGCTGCCCGGCGCTTCGGCGATGAATTCGCCGGCGGTGCGGGGGGCGTCGATTCCCTCGATCGGCGGCATTGGCTCGGCTTCGGCGCTGGCGAAGTTTTACGCGATGCTGGCGGCGGGCGGCGCGTGGGAGGGCACGCGTTACTTCGACGCGCATTCGGCGCGGCACATGACGCGCACGCTGGCGCAGGGCTACGACCGGGTGCTGCGCCTCGAGACGGCGTTTTCGGCGGGGTTCATGCGCGATCCGGTCGACGACGCGGGGCACAAGCGGCGGGCGGCGTTCGGGCCGTCGGCGCGGGCGTTCGGGCACCCCGGGGCGGGCGGAAGCCTGGCTTTTGCGGACCCGGACGCGGGGGTGGGATTCGCCTACGTGATGAACCAGATGGAGATGGGCGTGCTGCCGAAGCGGCGGGCGCTGGCGCTGGTCGAGGCGCTTTACGGCTAGCGGAGCGCCAAGGGCTAGGCGGCGGCGAGGGCGGGTCGGGCGGTCGGGTTCTGCCGGCGGTGACGCAGGAACGCGGCGAGGGCGAAGGTGAGCTCGCACGCGACGAACGTGATGGCGTAGCCAAACCCGCCGGACCCGAATCCGTAGCTGTGCAGGCCGACCCCGAGCACGAAATTCACGCCATACCAGGCCATGACGACGGATTGGAAGGCAAGCACGGCGCCGAGCGAGAGGCCGAAGCCGCCCCAGGCTCCGGCGATGCGGCCGTGGAGGACGAAGAGGTAACCGAGCAGCGCGATGAGGGCCCAGGTTTCCTTCGGGTCCCAGTCCCAAAAACGGCCCCAGGAATAATTCGCCCAGACCGCGCCGAGGATCGTGCCGACCGCGAGCAGCAGCACGCCGACCTGGAGGGTGCGGTAGACGTAGTTATAGAGCGCGGCGGAGGGCCGGCGGCCGAGGATGATCTTGCCGAGCGCGATGTGGCCGACGCCGAGCGCGAGCAGGAAGGCGGCGTAGCTGAGCGTGATGACGAGCACATGCGTCGCGAGCCAGAAGTTGCTCTGCAAAATGGGCGTGAGCGGCTGGATCGAGCGGTCGAGGGCGAGCGGCTGCGTATCCGCCAGCAAGAGCGGGATCACCGCGGCGAACGTCGCGCCGAGCAGAAAATAACGGCCGCGGAAGATGGCCTCGAAGACGAGCGCGAAAAACACCGCGCCGAACGCGACCCAGATGACCGATTCATACATGTTCGAGACGGGCGGGCGGCCGGCGATGGCGACTCGGCTCGCGAAGCCGGCGATCTGGAAGAGCGCGCCGGCGACCGCCAGGACCCAGGCCAGGGCGTAGCCGGTGCGGCGGGCGCGCAGGGAGGTGAGCGCGAGCGTCAGCCCGGCGCCGAGGTAAAGAATCCAGGCCCAGCGAAACGGGTGGATCTTCTGGTAGGCGACCTCGAGCGCGATTTTCCACGCGGGCGGCTGCATGGCCGGGGCGATGCCGGCGAGCCGGAGGCGCAGGGCGTCCGCGGCCTTCGTGAACGCGGCCTGATCCCGGCGGGCGAACGCGGCGCGCAGCGCGGCGATGGCGGGGTCGGCAGCGGGCAGGGACGACCAGGTGGCGGTGGCGCCGGCGGGGTTGGCGACCAGGCGGAACGGCTCGCCGGTCCGGAGCTCGTCGAGGCTCATGATGCGTTCGCCGACCTGCGCGGCGGCCTTGTCGAGGCCGGCGAGCTTGCCGTCGCGCGCGGCGTCGCGGGCGGCCTCGGCGCGACGGAGGAGGGCGACGAAGGCGGGATTCGCCGCGAGCTCGGCGCGCGAGAACAGTTTTCTCCCGGACTCGAGGCGGGCGGCTTCCTTGAGCGGAAGATTGTTGATGAGGAGGAGGGGTTTCGCGTCCCAGTCGCCGGGCTGGAGCCACAGGGCGGCGAGGATCTCGGAGGCGGTTTGCGGGCGGCCGTCCAGCGTGATGGCGGTGCGGCCGCTGAGCGCGAGAAGGGATTCCTGGGCGAAGACGAGGAAGGGTTTCTTGCGGCCGCCCTCCTGCACGGGGATGGCGTCGAGCGGGCTGAAGTCCAGGGCGTGGAGGGGTCCGGCGAAAAGAAGGAGGCAGAGGAGGAGAAGAGGCCTCATGATTTTTTCGGACGGAGGTAGAACATGGTGAAGATGCCGGCGCAGATGGCGAGGGAGCCGGTCCACTTGAAGAGCCAGCCGGGGTCGTAGAGCACCTGGAGCGTGGTTTCGCCCAGGTCGCGCGGGTTCCAGCTCGCCTGCGAGAACTTGTAGTTCAAGCCGGTCGCCAGCGCAAAGGCGCCGCCCGGCCAGCTGGCGGGCTGGTTCATCTGCGCGACGTCCTCCCGCCACGGGCCGCCCTTCGCGTCGCGGAACTCGACGGTGGCGATGAAGTTCGCGGGCGTCTCGGTGCCTTCGAGGCGGGGAACCTCGAAACTTTTCAGCCGCATTTCGAAGGGCACGGGCCGGGATTCCAGGCCGTAGCTGATTTGCATCGCCGAGCCGTCCAGCGTGAGACGGACGGTTTCGCCCGAAGCGACCCAGGCGGACGCTCCGCTCCGGCCGTCCGGCGCGAGAAGGTGAGCGCGAAAGCCGGGCTCGCCGGGCGGACCGGCGTTTCCCGCCGGGGTGCGGCGCGACTCGAGGCGGGCGCGGGGGAGGGATTCGACGAGGGTCGCGCGCCAGTCGGCCCAGCCGAGCGGAAAGGTCCCGCCGACTTTTGCCGAGCCGCGGGAGAGCTCGGTGTCGCCCCGCGAGAGCTGGTAGACGATGCCGTCGGCGGCGGGCGCGATCGTCAACCGAGGACGGAGGTCCTCGCCGTCGCGGGGCGGATGCGGGGCGAGAACGCGGACGAGGACGGCGGGATTGTTCGGGAGCGGGCTGGCGGTGGCGGGCTTGCCGTTCACGAGCACGAAGTCGGGCCAGTATTCCAGGACGGTGAGCGAGGCGGGGCCGATCTTTTGGGGTTGGCGGAGAATGGCGGCGGGGTCGAGGTCGACGGTTTTTTCGTTGGGAAGGAGGACGGTGAGTTTCTTTCCGGCGGCGTCGAGCGATAGCCGGACGCCGGTCGCGACGTCGCTCTCGCTTTGCACGACGGGGCGGAATTTCGCGAAGACGATCTGGGATTCCGCGATGAGGTTCCGGCCCGGCGCGGGCAGGGCGGGGGCGAAGACGGTCGTCGCGAGGCCGGCGAAGTCGCGCTTCATTTCGGTGCCTTCGATGAGGGTGAACGGCATCACGAGGTGCTGCCCCATCATCCGGGTGTCGAAGTTCATCGTGATGCCGGGCTGGGCGGCCGGCGAGGCGTCGGGAACGAGGCGCTGGGTCCAGCCGAGGTTTTCGTCCTGGGCGTCGACGACGAGCCGGAGATCCGAGCCAGGCACGGAAAAGGCGCGCGGCCGGGATTCCGTCGGCCGGACGAGCGCGGCGTCGAAGGGCGCCACGAGGCCATCGGGCGAGGCGGGGTTCCGGATCTGGAGGAGGCTTCGGCTGGTCGTGATGCAATCGGTGGGCGGCGCGCCGCGATGAAGGGTGACGTTGCCTTCGAACCCGAGGCGCGAGCCGATGATCGCGCCGGCGAGCAGCGTGATGATGCCGTAGTGGGTGACGACGAAGCCGAGATGCTGGCGCTGCCAGGGCCAGCGGGTGAGCGTGACGGCGAAAAGGTTCGCGCAAAGCACGCCGAGCCAGACGAGGAACCAGGGGGCGCGGTAAATGTAGGCCTGGGCGACCCTGGTGTCGAAGCGGCTCTCGGCGAAGGTGGCGATCGCGCAGGCGAGGGCGATCGTCGCGAGCAGGAGCAGGGCGAGCTTGAGCGAGCCGAGGGCATGGATGAAGCGCCAGGTCGCGGAGCGCCTCCGGCGCTGGGTGATGAAATCGCGGCGCGTCATGGGCGCGGGCGGGGCGGCGGTCGTCATGCGGGCGTGAAACTAAGGTCGTCCCGTCGGGAAGGCGAGGCGCCAATGGGTCCCGGGGCCGCCGCCAGCGCGCATTCGGAACGGCGCAGCGCGCGCCAGCTCACGGTGAAGCTCGACGCGAGCATGAGCAGGGCCGCGGCGATGGGGTGGAGGATGCCGGCTGCGGCCAGCGCGATGCCGACGATGTTGTAGGCGGCGGCGAAAAGCAGGTTCCGCCGGATCGTGCGGACGGCGTGCCGGCTCCGGGCGAGGCCGTACGGGATGGCGCGGAGGTCGCGGATTTCCCCCGACGCGATTTCCCGCGCGCAGGCGCTGCCGTCGGCCATGGCGAGCGAGACGTGCGATTCCGCCATCGCGGCGGCGTCGTTCACCCCGTCGCCGACGAACAACACGGGCCCGTCGTCCGCGAGCGCGCGGACGCGGGCGGCCTTTTCCAGCGGGGACAGGCCGGTCTCGGCGCGGGCGAGATCGTGGGCCGTGGCGTCGCCGGTCAGCACGATGCAGCGCACGCCGGCGTCTTCCAGGTCCGCGATGACCCCGCGGGTGGCCTCGCGCAGGCGTTCCCGGAGCAACGCGATACCGGCGAGGGCGCCCTCGCGAACGATGTAGATCTCGCGCGTGGCCGCGGTGGCGACGAGCGCCGGGCGCAGGGCGGCGGCCGGGGCTTCGTGGTCCGGCGCGAGGACGGAGGCATTTCCAACCCGCAGACGGACGCCGTTCACGCGACCCTCCACGCCAACGCCGGCGATATTTTCCAGGTTCTCGGCCTCGAAGGGGACCGCCCGGCGGAAGGACCGGGCCACGGGGTGGCTGCTGGCGGCCTCGATCGCGGCAACTTCGTCGAGCAGCGCGGATCGCGGGATGCCCGGGGCGCAGACCAGGTCCACGATCTCGAGGCGTTCCTCGCCGAGGGTGCCGGTTTTGTCGAAGACGACCTGCCGAACGGCGGCCATTCGCTCGACGAGGTCGCTGGTCGCGGGCACGATGCCCTTCCGCGTGAGATCGCCGAGCGCCGACCAGACGCCGATCGGCGTCGCCAGGCCCATCGAGCACGGGCAGGCGACCAAAAGAACCGCAAGAGCGTTGAACATTCCCACCGCCCAGCCGTCGCGGCCGGCCCAGAAAACGAAGGTCCCTCCGGCGACCAGGATCACGGCGGGGAGAAACCATGCCACCACGCGATCCGCCTCGCGCTCGAGGCGCGACGGCCGGGCCCGGGCGGAGCGCACGCGCGCGAACAGCGCGTCCAGCAAACGAGTCCCGCCCGCGCCGGACGCCCGCACGCGCAGCGGGCCATCGACCAGGCGGCTGCCCGCGAGAACCGCGTCGCCCGGCCGGCGGACCACGGGAAAAGGCTGCCCGGTGAGCGTCGCTTCGTTCACGAGCGCGATGCCCTCCGCCACGGCGCCGTCGACCGGGATGCCTCCGCCCGCGGGCACGTGCACGAGATCGCCGGCCCGGATATCCGCGACCGGGACGATGACGGTGGCGCCATTCGCCGTGCAGCGCTCGCCGGATGCGAACTCCGCGCCGAGGAGGCGCGCGGCGTCCAGGGCGGCGCGTCTCCGGCCGTCCCCGATAAGTCGCCCGAAGGTGTGGATGGCCAGAAGGAGGGCGACGATCTCATAATAGACATGGCCGATCCCCGTGAAGGTCGAGACGAGCGATGCCGCGAAAGCGCTCAAGATTCCCGCGAGGAAGAGCTGCTCGAAGACGATGCGTGGCCGGATGGCGGCGCGCAGCAGCGGGCCGCCGACGAGCGCGAACACGACGAGGGCGGAGAGCGCCAGCGCCGCGTGGATCACGAGGCGCGGCGTCCCGGCGGGCGGCGAGAGATTGACCGCGAGGCTGAAGATCATCGACTGGGCGGCCACCGCGGCGGCGAACGCGACGCGCACCCGATCGGCGGAGCGGGAGCGGGATTTCGCGGGCGATTCGGCGGGCGGGGCCGCGCATTGGCAGCAGGACGTCATCGGAGATACAAGGGTAGGTCGCGGGCCTCCCTTTGCAACAGATTCACCCGGGGCGGGCGCCGGCCAGCACCCGGCGGAATTCCGCCTCGCGAATGGGCTTGGTGAGATAGTCGTCCATCCCGGCTTCGAGGGCGGCCGCGCGATCCTCGGGCATGGCGTTCGCGGTCAATGCCACCACGAGCAGCGGCCGGCGGCCCGGCAGTTCCCCGGCGCGTTCGAGGGCTCGGATCTCGCGGGCCGCTTCGAGACCGTTCATGCCGGGCATCTGGATGTCCATCAAAACGACGTCGAACCACTCGCGCCGGCAGGCGAAAAGCGCCTCGCTGGCGCTGACCGCGTGATCGGGCGAGCAGTCCAGCCGTTTGAGCATGAGCAGGGCGAGCTTGGCGTTGATCAGGTTGTCCTCGACGAGGAGGACGCGAAGGTCGGGAAATTTCCCGGCAAAATCGCCCGCGGGCTCCGGCGTCGCCGCCGGCGCGGCGAGCGCGGGCGCGACGAGCGTGGCGGTGAAGGTGGAGCCGCGGCCCGGCTCGCTCCGCAGCTTGACGTCGCCGCCGAGCCGTCGGCAGATCTGGCGGGTGATCGCCAGGCCCAGGCCGGAGCCTTCCTCGCGCCGCGGGCCGCCCAGCTGGTGGAAGGCGGTGAACACGGACGGCTGCTCTTTCTCGGGTATGCCGGGACCGGTGTCGGTGACGGCGAAGGTCCAGACCGCCGCGGGGTCCGGCGCGGTGGCGGAGCATTCCACGCGCAGGGTGACGCCGCCGAACTCCGTGAACTTCACCGCGTTGCCGAGCAGGTTCGTCAGCACCTGCACGAGGCGGGTGCGATCCGTCGCGATGCCCGGGGGCAGTTCCGGGCCGATCTCCACCTGCAGGTCGATGGCGCGAGCCCGGGCGCGGACGCCGACGATCCCGGCGATCTCCTCCACGCACGCCCGGAGGTCGAAGACCCGCGGCTCGATCGACATGTGCCCGGCCTCGATCTTGGACAGATCGAGGATGTCGTTCACGAGGCCCAGCAGATTTTCCCCGCATCGCTCGATGGCGTCGACGTGCTCGCGCTGTTCGGCGCTCAGCGGCGAGTCCTTCAAGAGGCCGGCAAAGCCGATCATGCCGTTCATGGGCGTGCGAATGTCGTGACTCATCATCGCGAGGAACCGGCTTTTCGCGCGGTTGGCGGTCTCCGCGCTTTCCTTCGCTTCGGCCAGCTCGATCTCGGTCTGTTTTTCCGCCGTGATGTCGATGACGAACCCATGCCAGAGCGTGCCGCCGTCGGGCAGGCGCTCGACCCGCGCGCGGCCCATCCGCCATTGCACGCCGGCCTTGGGAAGGACGACGCGATATTCCTCCTGCCACGGCGTCAGGCGCTGATGCGAGCGAAGCAGGCTTTCGAACACGCGGTCGTAGTCGTCCCGATGCACGAGGGAGAGGATCTGGTTGCCATTTTTCCGGACGTCTTCGGGCGTGAGGCCATAGATGGACCGGATCGCGTTCGTGGCGTAGGTCACGGAGCCGAACCCGGTCGGCCATTGGCGGAATTGGTAGAGCATCACCGGAAGGTCGGCGGTAAGTTTGTCGAAGAGCGCCATGCGCTCGGGGTTGACGCGCATCTGGACGAACGCCTGCATGCGCACGCCGATGAAGGCCGCGGCGATGATCGCCGCCGCGCCGCCGCCGAGGAGCAGCCCATGGTCGAAGGCCGGCATCATCAGCCAATCGAGGCCGGGCCGGGAGCCGAGAATCTCGTCCATGAACAGGCTGAGTCCCACGAACCACGCCGCGAACACCACGCCGCCGGCCAGGGCGCCCTCCAGCGCGCTCTGCGTGAGTTCGCGACGCAGACGTTGGCTGGCGGGAGGGAGATCCATCGAAGGGGCGGCGGTCGTTGTTTGGCGGAAACGAAGATTGTTTGGTCCCCATGGGTTCGTCATTCAAGCGGATATGGACGCCATTTTCCCGCTTTCGCGCGGGCGTCGGGCCCACTAGCTTCGCGCCATGCGTCGTTTCTGGATCGGGCTGGGGATAGTTGCGGTGGCCCTCGTGGCCGCCATCCTCGGGCTGAATCTCTGGGTGAATTCCTACCTGCGGAGCGAGGCATTTCGGCGCCTCGTGACGGCCAAGGCCGGCGAGGCCCTGCGCGCGGATGCCGATTGCCAGCCGCTCGACTGGAGCGGGTCCTCGGTGTTCAGCGGCGCCCTCACCGCGCGCGGCGAGCCGGGCGCGCCGCTGGAGACGCTCGACGCCGAGCAGGTGCGGGCAAACGTGGACTGGCGCGCGATTTTCGACGGTGCGTGGCGGATCGATCACATGGACATCGTCCGGCTCGACGTGAAGGTGCGCACCGACCGCCGGCGGGCGGCCACCGCCACGGAGCCCGGTCCCGGGCCCGACGCGCCGCCGCCCCCGCGCAGCTTCATTCCCCATCGCTTCGTGCTCGACCGCATTTCGGTGCAGGACGCCAACGCCGACCTTGGCGCCTTCGGCCGATTGCGCAACGTCCCCCTCACCGTGCAGCCGGAGGGCAACGGCTGGATCTTCGACGGACGCGGCGGCAAGGTCGAGCTCCCCGCGCGCCCTTCCCTCGCGATCGACTCCTTTCGCGTCCGGCTCCAGCAAAACGTCGTCTACCTCACCGACGCGGCGCTGCGGCTCGGCGCGGGCGGCACGGTGGCGGCCTCCGGCGAGGTCGGCGGCTCGCGCGGGCCGTATGACCTTCACTTCGAATGGCGGAACGTCGCCGCCGCCGACGTGCTCGACGCCACCTGGAGATCGCGGGTCGGCGGCACGGTCTCCGGATCCGCCGACCGCCTGGGCCGGGCCGGTCGATCTCCGCTGACCACCGGGAAGTTCTTTCTCGCCGACGGCACGCTCGAGGGCCTGCCGGTGCAGAAGCAGATCGCGAACTTCACCCGCTCGCCGCAATTCGAGCGCATGCCGCTCCGCGAGGTCTCCGGCGACTTCACGATCGACGACGCCACGACCACCGTGCGCAATTTCGTGCTCGAGTCGCCCGGCCTGCTCCGGATCGAGGGCGGATGCCGGATCGGCGCGGACGGCGCGCTCCGCGGCTCGTTCCGGGTCGGCGTCACCTCGCAGTCGCTCCAGTGGCTGCCCGGCTCGCAGGAGAAAGTCTTCGTCACCGGCGGCGCCGGCTACCTCTGGACGGACATCGAGGTCGGCGGCACGCTCGAGCAGCCGACCGAAAATCTCTCCGGGCGCCTAGCTCGCGCGCTCGGCGAGCGGGCCGTCGACACCGGCGTCGATTTGATCGAAAAAGCCCCCGACCACGCCGCGGACGCCGTCGATAAGGCCCTTGACATTTTGTTGCCTCTCATTCGCTGAATCCGTGAGTGCCCCGCCCCCGGGGCTCCCGGCGATATTTGCCGTCGCGGAACGAAAACAATCGAAATCCTGCCATTTCCGGCTATTCAGCTGAAGTCATGAGGGTTGCCAGCGCAGGGAGGGTGCCGTGATTGCCGTCGTGGCGAGGGATGCCCCGGAAAGTGGGGATGATATTCTTCCCGTGACCGGAGGGCGACCGCCGGAGTCGCGTTTTCATCCTGACGATTCCGTCGGCGCCCCCCTCTTGGGAAGCCCGGGGGCGTGCGCGTGAAAAATCTCCGTCGATTGATCGTGTGTCTGGATGGCACCTGGAACAACGAGGACGATTCCACGAACGTCCTCCACCATTACAACCTCGTCGTGGAGGGAGAGGTCGGAACAGGCGACCGGAGCACGACCCAAAAGAAGCATTATTTCCGGGGCGTGGGCACCGGCCCGCTGGACCGGATCACGGGCGGGGGCTTCGGCTTCGGGCTCGAGCAGAACGTGCGGGACGCCT
This sequence comes from uncultured Chthoniobacterales bacterium, assembly GCA_964247025.1. Lineage (GTDB taxonomy): Bacteria > Verrucomicrobiota > Verrucomicrobiia > Chthoniobacterales > JAATET01 > JAATET01. The sequence goes on along the minus strand of CAXTSM010000003.1, from coordinate 102,091 downwards.
ACAACTGGCTGGTCGAGCATTACGAGGAGAGCGATCCGGTCGACGAGATCTATATCTTTGGTTTCAGCCGGGGAGCCTATACCGCCCGATCGCTGGTCGGATTCATCGGCACATACGGGCTGCTCCGCCGCGGCGCTCCCTTGAGCGTCGGTCAGCTTTGGGAAAACTATTGTATTCTCGGCCGTCGGCGGGAAAATCGCAACGGGCCGTGGGACCGCCTTTTCGCCAAAAAGGAAAACGTTCCACGGCAGATTTCGACCTTGGTGATCGATCCCTGGCTTCTCCCGGGGACGCGATCGCCGGCGAAGGCGGAAGGCCGATCGGAGGAACTGCTGGTCGAGTGGTCGCGGCGGGTGAAGATCACGTACCTGGGGATCTACGAGACCGTGGGAGCGATTGGCTGGGACGCGATGGCCATTCCCGGCTTGAGGAGCAAGCTCGCCCTGCATCATAACATGAGGCCAACGACATTGATCCAGAAGTGTCGGCATGCCCTCGCGATCCAGGAGCATCGCAGCAGCTTCCGGCATACGCCGTTCATCGCCTTTCTCGGGGACAACCAGAGCAGAGGCGAAGCCGTTCGCGGTCAAAGTCCCACCGAATCGCCCAGGGGCGGTCGGCCGCGTTTCAACCTCGAGGCGATGTGGAACTGGAAAATCCGCCAGCGATGGTTTGTTGGCGCCCACTCGAACCTCGGGGGCGGCTATCCCGACAACGTGCTCGCCCAGCGTCCGCTGAAATGGATCCTGGAGGGCGCCGCCGACGCGGGTCTTGTCTGCCAGGCTTTGCGGGAGCCCACGATCCAACCCGAGTTCGCCGATTCGCCCCCCCGCGACTCGTACGCGGAGTTCATGCGCCCGCTTTGGACGATGATTCTGCGCGCGAAGCGGAACTATCGGGTCATCGATCCCTCACCCGTGCGTCGCGCGGCCGCGAAAAACAATGCCGGCAAGCCGGGCTTCGCGTTGAAACACATCAACGAAGGTCTGGATGAATCCGTTTTCACTTATTATCACGCCGAGGATTCGAAGCCGCCGCCGAACTTGATCGAATACGCAACGCGTAAGAAGGAGCTGGCGAAGGGTGGTTATCGCGAAAAGTTGAGCGCTCTCGCGCAGCGCGTTCCTTCCCACCGCTGGCCGGAGGAAGGGGTGTTTGGCGCCGTCGCGGTTTTGCTTTGGGCGGGGCTCGCCGCGGCGGGCTTGATGGTCGCGAATCGGCTGTTCCTGCTGTGGCCGGGCGAGGTTTTCTCGTGGGCGACCGTCGCGGGTGCGGCGGTCGGATTCGTCGCAATCGATTTCGGTGAGAGCAGGATGGGTTTTGCGCTGGCGCTCCGCGGCGGCGGGGCCGGCCGGAGATCCGCGAAGGCCGGCCTCTACTGGCTGCGCGCGCTCGGGTGCCTCTTGTTCGTGCTTGGGGTAGGCGGGCTTCCCTGGATCCTTTTTTGGGCGGGCGCGCCGGGCATTGCCCCGCTCCCGGGCGGTCCGGGCGGTCCGGGCGACGCCATGCGGGCGGCGGGGCTGGCGCTGCTCGCGCAGGTCGGGGTGATCTATTTTCTTCAGGCGTTCTCGTGGGTCGGCAAACCGATGCGGGAGGCCAACCTTGGTTCGACGATCGAATTTCAACTTTGCGTGGCCCCCCGGCACGTCAAGCTCCGCCTGGACCAATGGCTCACGTCGCTGCAAGGCCGAAATGACGGTCTGCGGGGCGAGGCCCGGAGGTCGGCCCTCGAGCCCGTCCATGAATCGATCTGGCGCGACCTGATCGGGTTCATTCCTCTTCATACCGCGATTGCGGGCTTCGGATCGTGGTTTGCCGCGACGCAGTTCGGCTGGGGGTGGTTGAGCCAGTGGTGGTGGATATTTCCCGCCGGCGCCGCCTCCTTCAATTATGCGGAAGATGGGACGCGTCTGCGGTTCGTGTCGCTTTATCTGCGGGACGAAACGCCTTCCGCGGCCCTGACGGTGGTTTCCTTTGCCGCGGGGCTGATCAAGTTCGCGGCCCTTGGGGCCGGGGTCGTTTTGACCTTCGCGGTGATCGCCTGGGTTAGTGTTCGGACCTTCGGCCATCCGGCCGAGGCGGGATGGCGGGGCTGGATCGTGTCATCCCTCACTTCGCTGACCCTGCTGGTCATCGTTGCGATCGCGGCGGGCGCGGCAATTTACCGCGCCACGAACAAGCCGAAGCGGGATGGGACAACGCCGTTGGCGGAGACAGGCGGAGAGATCACGAGCGAATGAGTTTCCCGCGCCGTCCGCTCCCGGACGAAGGGCGGGCTGCCATCACGCCACCACGGGGGCACGCGGGCCGCGGGAGCGTGAATCAAGAGCCGGGCGAAAAGCGTCGAGGGTCCGTCAAGACCACGAAACGGTGACCGGTGAATTCCACGATCTCGCCGCCCGTCAATTTCCGGCGTTTGCGCGTCTCGGGCGAGCCGTTCACCGTCACGAGGCCCTGGCCGATGGCGCGCTTCGCTTCGCCGCCGGTGGCCGTGAGTCCCCCGAACTTCAGAAATTGGCAGAGTTCGATGGGCACGTGGTCGACCGTGATCGGCTGGGGGGCGTTTTCCATGGCCTCTTCATACCGAAACGCGCCGTCCAAGCCACGTGGAGATTGATCCGTCCGGCGAGCGGGCGCATTCTTCCGGCGGATGAACGCCGAACCCGAGACCGCCGCCGCCCGCCTCTGCGCGGCGTGCGGAATGTGCTGCGACGGCGTCCTGTTTCACGCCGTGGTCCTGCAGCCCGGCGACTCGCGCCGCGCCATCGCGGCGCTGGGATTGAAGGTGAAGCGCGATGGCGACGGCCGTTTCTTTCGGCAGCCCTGCGCGGCGCATCAACGGTCGAGCTGCGTCATCTACGACGAGAGGCCGGAGCGGTGCCGGGCGTTCGCGTGCCGGCAGCTGCGGGAAATGACCGCGGGCGAGACGAGCGAGGAGGCCGCCTTCGCGCGGGTGGGCGCGGCGCGGCGGGAAGTCGCCCGGGTGCGGGCGCTGATGGACCGCATCGTCGAGACGAACCCCCGGCGCGCCCTGGCTCAGCGTTACGCGAACGCCATGACCGACGCACCGCCCGACGCCGCGCCCGTCCGCGCGGAACTCGAGGCCGCGATGAACGCGCTGGAGCAAAGGCTGGAGCGCGATTTTCGCGTGGATTGAAATGACGCCGTCGCGATTGGATTTCCGGATCGAGGCCGAGGCGGAGGGATCCCGGGCGCGGGCGGCGACGTTCCGCACGCTGCACAACGAGGTGCTCACGCCGCTCTTCATGCCGGTCGGCACGCAGGCGACGGTGAAGGCGCAACTGCCGCAATCGCTGGAGGACGCGGGCTCGCAGATCCTCCTTGCGAATACCTACCACCTGCTGCTGCGGCCCGGGGCGGAGGTGTTTCGCCGGGTGGGGGGCATCCACGGATTCATGAGCTGGAAACGCTCGGTGCTCACGGACTCGGGCGGATTCCAGATCTTCTCCCTCCCGCACGCGCGCTCGATGACCGAGGCCGGCGCGGTGTTTCAAAGTTACATCGACGGGCGCACGATCCTGCTGAGCCCGGAGCTGAGCGTCGGGACGCAGATGGCGATCGGCAGCGACATCATGATGGCCCTCGACCAATGCGTCGCCTCCACCGCCGACGAGGCGACCTCGCGCGCGGCGGTCGAGCTGACGCAGCGCTGGGCGGCCCGCAGCCTGGCGGCGCGGGGGGATTCGCCGCAGTCGATGTTCGCGATCGTTCAAGGCGCGCTCTACCCCGGGCTTCGGCGCGCGAGCGCGGCGGGGCTGACGGAAATGTCGTTCGATGGGTTCGCGATCGGCGGCCTGGCCGTGGGGGAGGGCCGGAGCGAGCGCGAGGACATGTGCGCGCTCTCGGCGGAGCTGTTGCCGCGGGAGAAGCCGCGTTATCTCATGGGGGTCGGCACGCCGCTCGACATCCTCGAGGCGGTGCATCGCGGCGTGGATATGTTCGACTGCATCATTCCCACGCAGGTCGCGCAGCGGGGCGGGGCGTTCACGTCGCGGGGATTTCTGCAGTTGCGTCGCGGAGTCTACAAATTCTCGGAGGAAAAACTCGACCCGACGTGCGGCTGCCCGACGTGCGCGCGTTATTCCCGCGCCTACCTGCATCACCTGACCAAGACGAAGGAGACGCTCGGCTGGCAGTTGCTCGGCAAGCACAACATCCATTTCTATCACCAGCTCATGCGCGAAATTCGCTCGAGCATCCTGGAAGGCCGGTTTCTCAGGCTCTACGAGGAAAAGCGGATCTTTCTGCACGAGGACGATCTCGACAATCCGGTCAACGATCCGGGGCCGAAGCCGAAGAGGCGCCTTGCGCTGGGTGCCTACGAGGTGCACGTCGCGCGCGAGGGTTTTGCGAGCATCCGGCACCGGACGAGCGGCGAGATCATGCACTCGCGCACGCCGCCGATGGAGGAGGCGCAGCGGCTCTACGTCGACCAGTCGGGACTTTCGATGCGCCTGCGATCCGAGATGGCGGCCCCGCTGGTGCTGTGGGACGTGGGGCTGGGGGCGGCGGCGAACGCGATGGCGGCGATCCGGTGCTACGAAGCGCGGGCGGCGGCCGGCCGGGCGCGTCCGCTGCGCATCGTCAGCTTCGAGAACGATCTCGATTCGCTTCGGCTCGCCTTCGCGAACGATCCGCTCTTCCCCTATCTGCGCCACGGCGGTCCGGCGGGAATCCTGAAGCAGGGCCGCTGGCAATCGCGGGAGCATGCGGGATTGAGCTGGGAGCTCGTGCCGGGGGATTTCGCGGAAACGATGGCGGAGGCCGCGGGGCCGCCGGAGATTATTTTTTACGACCTGTTTTCGAGCCGGACCAACGAGGGGCCGTGGTCGCTGGAGACATTCCGCCGCCTGCTCGCGGCCTGCGGGGACGCCGCGGCGGAATTGTTCACCTACACGGTTTCGACGGCGGCCCGGGTCGCGTTGCTTCGGGCGGGTTTTTACGTGGCGCGGGGCCGGAGCACGGGGGAGAAGCACGAGACGACGATCGCGCTGACGCCCGCGGCTTTTCGCCGCCCGCCCGCGGGTGGGCGGGACTTGCTCGACGGAGAGTGGCTGCAAAAATGGGACCGCTCCGCCGCGAAATATCCGGGGGAGATTCCGGAGGGCGGCCGGGAGGATTTCGAGCGGGGGATTCGCGCCCACGGCCAGTTCGCGGCGAGCCTTTGAGGCCTATCGCGAATACGCCTCGCCGATCTTCACCAGGCGCGGGACGACCCGGAAGAACGCTTCGGTCACGACCGGATCGAAATGGGATCCGGCGCCTTTGCGGATGATTTCACAAGCCTGTTCGAGCGGCATCGCTTCCTTGTAGCAGCGCTTCGTGGTGAGGGCGTCGTAGACGTCGGCGAGCGCGCAGATCCGGCCGGTGATCGGAATGCTCTCGCCCGCGAGCCTTTGCGGATAGCCGGTGCCGTCCCATTTCTCGTGGTGAGCCAGGGCGATCTCGCGGGACATCATGAGGATGGGAATGTCGCTCCCGGAAAGGATCTCCGCGCCGTAGGTGGTGTGGTTTTCCATGTCCTTGCGCTCCTCGGGGGTGAGGCCGGCGGGCTTGCGGAGAATGCCGTCGGACAGACCGATCTTGCCGATGTCGTGCATGGAGACGGCGAGGATCAGGTCGTGAATCGCGCCGGCGCCGAAGCCGAGCTCACGGGCGATCTCGGCGGCGTAATGGCTCACGCGATGAATGTGCTGGCCGGTGTCCGTGTCGCGAAACTCCGCCGCGCGGGCGAGCCGGAAAATGGTTTCCTGGTAGGCGGCATCGAGTTCCGCGGTGAGCTGGGCGTTCTCCAACGCGACGGCGGCCTGGGATGCCAACGCCGTCACGAGCTCTTCGATCTCGGCGTCGAAGTCGCCGTCGCGGCCGTTGATCAGCTGGAGCACCCCGATGACTTCTCCCGCGGGGGTTTTGAGCGGCACCGCGAGCATGGAGCGCGTGCGGTAGTTCGTGCGGCGGTCGAACCAGTCGTTGAACCGGTATTCCGCGCCGGCGGGCAAGTCGTAGACATCGCGGAGGTTGAGGAGCCGGCCGGTGGAAGCGACGTAGCCGGCGATGCTCGTGCGGGTGATGTCGATCAGCCCGCCGCCCGTCGGGGCGACCATGGACTGGACGTGGGCGGCCGGCATGATGTCGTTCTGCACGGTGCAGAAACGAAGTTTCGCGCCTTTTTCGACGACGTAGAGGGTGCCCGCTTCCGCGCCGGTAAAACCGCGGGCTTCCTCCAGGATGCGGTCGAACAGGCGGTCGAGATCTCGCTCGGAGGTCAGGGCGATGCCGAGCGCGATCAATTTTTCCAGGCGCGATTGGTGATCCGTCACCTTGCGTCCAGGGATGCTCATCATCCGGGGCGTTTAACGGATTTTTCCGGTTTCGGCGAGCCTGCAATCGAACGGGTTCGCCCGCGGGACGGGCGGGCCTTGACGTATTTTTCGAGGTGGGCGTGGAAACCGCCGAGATCGATCTTCTGGCGGAAATCGAGCGCGAGGGAACAATCGTCCGGCCGGACCGGGAGAGGATTCACGAGAACCAGCCGACCGCCGGGCCGCAACACGGCGTCGGCCGCGGCGAAGAGGGCCGAGATTAGGCCGCGAAGATCGGGCACGGGCACGCGGCGGCCGAGCGGGGGATTGGTGATGACGAGCGATACGTCGCCGGCTGGAAAGTCGGGGATGGCGGCGTGGTCGCGGAAATCCGAGATCGCGAAGGTCGATCGCACGGGATCGGTCAAGGCGGAGCCGAAGTTCGCCCGGGCGATCTCGATGGCTTCGCCGCTGCGATCGGAGCCGAAGATTTCGCTGACGTGGCCGCGTCGCGCGGACTCGATCAGTTCCAGGCCCGATCCACAGAAGGGATCCCACACGATCTCGTTCGCGAAGGGGCCGGCGAGACGCGCCAGGCCCGCGGCGAGCGGCGGATGGGAGGCGGCGGGCACGTCGCGGAGTCGGTAGGCGAATCGGGGATCGGGCCGCAGGCGGGGCGAGAGTTCGACGGAGTCACCAGTCGGGCTTCGATGGATGTCGATCTGCCACGGCGCGTCGCGGGAGTCGTTGATGAGGTCCGGGGCCAGCGCGTAAACGCGGTCGCCGAGCTGCCGGACGGCGCTGCGTCGATGGCCCGGGCCGACGAACTCGAGCCGGTAGCGGAGCGGGCCATCCGTAAAGGCCTCGAACAAAGATCGGGCGAGCGGAGAGGCAATGATCGCGGCGAGCGCCTCGAGGTCGCCCCGGGTCGGGACGGTCCCGAGCGCAAAGCTCGCGTGACCGAAGCACCGCAGGGCAAGGAGATCCTCGATTGCGAACGCCTTCTCCGGCTCGACGATGACGAGCCCGGGCTCGACGCGGCGGATGCGAAAATGGGCGTCGACCGGGGATTGCTCGCGGATTTCCCTCTCGATCAGGCATTCCGACCCGCGACGCCCGCGGAGATGGATCGCGAGCGGCGCGCGGGGGACGAACTCCGCGTCGAGCCGGACGAAGCCGGGCGCCCGCTGGCGGGCGAGATTTCCCGCGGCTTTTTGGGCGGTTCGCGCGATTGATTCCAGCCGGCCGGCGGCGGCGCGTTCCAGCGTGGCGGCGGCGCCGATTTTTTCCAGCGCGCGGCCGAGAGATTTTTTTTCCCGTTCCGAGGAGGTTTGATCGAGCAGGTCGAGCAGGGTGGTCTCCTCCGGAATCTCCGAGCCGATTTTCGGCAGCGCCGCGATCGCGTAGCGACGCACTTTCTCCTCGGGGTCCCCCAGCAGGGAGCGCAGCCATCCGCGGGCCCGCTCGCGTTGGCCGGCCGTGCCGGATTCGGAAAAGACGACGCCCACCGCGCGGATCACCGCGACGGTTTTCATGCGCTCGCGAGCGTCGGCCCGATCGAAGGCAGCGACGTCTTCGCGCCACAAATCTTCGCACGAGCGGATCCGGAGCCGCCGATAATGCTCCTTCGGCGAGACTCCGGATTTCCGCGTCATGGAGCCTTCGCGGGTGTCAGGCGGGAACGGCTTGCACGAAGTTGACCTCCAAAGGCGCGGCGATCAGGCCGGCGGCGGAGGCGACGAGGTGCCGGAAATGCGACGTTTCCAGGTGGCGATCGAAGGCCTCCCGATCCGCCCAGAGTTCGTGGAAGTAGAAGCGCTCTGGCTCGTGGGACTGGTAGAGCTCGTAAAATTCGCAGCCGGGCTCCGCGCGGGTGGGAATGAGCATGCCGCGAAGCAGGTCGTGAAGGTCGGCTTCTTTCCCGGCTTTGGCGACGGCGCGGGCGATGACGCGAATTTGGCTCATTTCCCGCGATTCAACTTTGTCGGCCCACAAAAATCGACGCGGATTTCAAAAAATGACGCCGCCCGCGCGCGCGGGCGGTCAGTTGCGATCCACGGGGATGAAAACAAGCAAACAAGACAAGATCGAAGGAGCGGCCACGCAAGTTACCGGGAAGGTGAAGGAGAAGGTCGGCGAGGCGATGAACGATCCCGAGATGCGGGACCGGGGGACGGTGGAAAACGCGGGCGGCAAGGTCCAAAGCAAGGTCGGCGACGTGAAAAAGGTCTTCGGGAAGTGACCGGAGCGGGACGAACCCGCCTCAGGGCGGGAACCCGAAGGAGAGCTTCACGGCGATATATTCCGGATGCACCTTGCCTTGGGCGTCCCGGATGACGAGCGGGGACTCGTGCCAGGTTCCTTGGCCGTCGGGAGGAAGATCCACGGACCTCATCATCGCGTACAACGCGAGAAGCGGCGGCGCGCCCTCGCGGAAAATGACGCGTCGCGAGCGGATGATCGCGAGACCGGCGCTCGTTGCCCCGTCGGTGACTCGATCGAGCTGGGAGGGAGGATCGATCGGAAAGACACACGCGAATATGCCGCCCGGGGCGAGATGCCGGGCGGCAAGGGCGCAGTAGTCGGCGACGTTTCCGCGCATTTCGAAACGGCAGGCGAGCTTTTGCGGATGGTCGCTTTGCCCACCGCTCCCGAGCGGAAAGTAGGGCGGGCTCCCGAGCACGAGGTCGAAGCGTTCTTCCGCGCCGAGGACGCCGCGATCGCGAAAGTCGCCGGCCCGGATTTCGTAGCGATCCGTGAGGCCGTTCCACGCCGCGGACTTGCGGGCGAGGCGCACGCTTTCTTCCTGCGCCTCGACGGCGACCAGACGGGCGCCGGGCAAACGCCAGGCGGCGATCATCCCGACGGTGCCGACGCCGCTGCCGAGATCGAGCGCGGTGTGCGCGGTCGGGCAGACGCTCGTGCCATACCAAGCGGTGAGCACGTCGTCCGTCGAAAAGCGGTGGCCGTTTTTTAGTTGAAACAAGCGGAAATATCCGCTGATGGCGTCGAGGGTTTCCCCGGCCTCGAGCGCGGGGCCTTCGCCCCGAGCTCCGGGTGGAATCGGGCCGGGCTTGGTCCAGCCCTTGAACGAGGGATCGGTAAATGGCGTCACGAGGCGACCCTCGACGATAGGAGAAGATTTGACGCTGGCGAGCGGATTAGCCGAAGACTGGCGGGATGCGTTTGCTTTCCCTCGGGTGCCTCGGATTCGTCGTCGGGTTCTCGGGATGCGCTTCGGTGAGCGTCGATCGCATGGACCAGAACCGCAACGTGACGCCGATTGCGCCGCCGCGCGGCATTTTTGTGGCGCCATTCACCGCGCCGCCGAACGTCTTTGCCTTGGGGGGCCGTTCGCCGGACGAGTTCGACCAGACGCGCATGCACATCGGCGCGGAGTTGCAGAAGCGAATCGTCGGGCAGGTCGCGCGATACGCGGGACCGGCCTACGCGCTTTATTCCGCGGGGCAGGTGCAGCCGGGGGCGTGGGTGGTCGCGGGCATGTTCACGAAGGTCGACCAGGGGAGCCGCGCGCTGCGGGCCGGCATTGGGTTCGGGGCGGGGGAATCGAACGTGACGACGGCGGTCGGCGTCTACGCGGTGGCGGGCGGGCAATTGGTGCCGTTGCTGGCGTTCGACACGGACGGCGGCAGCGGGAAGATGCCGGGCGTCGTGTTCAGCGCCGCGACGGCGGTGACGCCGATGGGAGCGGCGGGTCTCGCGGTGGGAGCGGCGGGCGGGTTGATGCCTGGGTTGACCGATGACCTGGACCGCACGGCCTACGAAGTGGCGGCGGTGCTTTCCGCTTATCTCGCGGAGCACAATCTGCTCGACGCGTCGCGAAAGGCGATTCTTCCGAAGCTGCGGGGAAAAATCCCGGCGCGCTTGAATCCGGATCGCGCGATTCCGGCTCCGTTGAGGCCATCGGCAGGCCAGGGTTGATGGGTGGGCGAACATGAAAAAGCCCCGGACGAACCGGGGCTTTCGGAATGCGACAAAAGCGGGGCGGGCGAGGCGTCAGGCGCGCTCGACCTGCCAGTATTCCAGCTCCACGGGCGTGTCGCGGCCGAAGATGCTGACCGAGACGCGGAGCTTGCCGCGCTCGGGGTCGATCTCCTCGACGATGCCGTTCTGGTTCTGGAAGGGGCCGTCGGCCACCTTGACCTTGTCGCCGACTTCGAACTCGATCTTCGGCTTGACGTGGTCTTCGCGCTCCTGCATCTGCGCGAGCATGCCGTCGACTTCCTTTTTCCGCATGGGAATCGGGCGGTCCTTGGCGCCGGCAAATCCGATGACGCCGGTGGTCTCGCGGATGAAATACCAGGTGCGGTCCACGAGCTGGTTGTTCTCGTCGAGGAGGTGCATGTTGACGATGATGTAGCCGGGAAAGAATTTCCGGGTGGTCTCGGTCTTCTTGCCGCGCTTGATCTCCTGCACGCGTTCGGTGGGGATGAGCGCTTCGAAGACGACGTCTTCCATCTCTTCGCTCTTGATGCGCTTTTTGATGTTTTCGAGCACTTTATTCTCCTGGCCGGAGAGGACGTGCACGACGAACCATTGATCGCGTGGGGCTAAACTCATGGGTACAAACTAGGATGCGCGCGTCAGGTAGTTGACGATGTTTACGAGGATGACGTCGAAAAAGGCGATGTAGCCGCCGATGATCATCATGGCGATGAGCACGACGACGGTGGAGTCCCAAAGTTCCTTGTAGCGCTTGAACCCCTTTTCGGTGGGATCCCAGGGCCAGGTGGCCTTGGCCAATTCGGCGCGGACTTCGGAGAGGAAGCGTCCTACTTTACCAAACATGATTTCGCGGAAGGAAGATGGCCCGCCGATTCGCCGATTTACGCAGATCGAAGGGCCGGAATTTCGGTGGGATCAATCTGGTGAATCGACGGCGTCGTCGGATGAATGTTTTGAAACAGGCCAGGAGGGACTCGAACCCCCAACAAACGGTTTTGGAGACCGCTACTCTACCAATTGAGCTACTGGCCTATGAACGAGAGCGGCGTTATTCGCTGATGTCGGCGACGCGGCCGGCGCCCACGGTGCGGCCACCCTCGCGGATTGCGAAGCGGATGGTTTTCTCCATGGCGATGGGCGTGATGAGCTCGACTTCGATCGCGACGTTATCGCCGGGCATGACCATCTCGACGCCTTCCGGCAGCTTGATGGACCCGGTCACGTCCGTGGTGCGGAAGTAGAACTGGGGGCGATAGTTCGAGAAGAACGGCGTGTGGCGGCCGCCTTCCTCCTTCGAAAGGACGTAGATCTCGGCCTTGAATTTCTTGTGGGGCTTGATCGTGCCGGGCTTGGCGATGACCATGCCGCGCTCGATGTCGTCCTTCTTCGTGCCGCGGAGGAGCAGGCCGACGTTGTCGCCGGCGCGCGCCTCGTCGAGGAGCTTGCGGAACATTTCGATGTCGGTGACGGTCGTCTTGGCGGTCGGGCGGATGCCGACGAGCTCGACTTCGTCCATTTTCTTGAGGATGCCGCGCTCGACGCGACCGGTGGCGACGGTGCCGCGGCCTTCGATGTTGAACACGTCTTCGATCGGCATGAGGAAGGGCTGGTCGACGGGGCGCTCGGGGAGCGGGATGTAGTCGTCGACGGCCTGCATGAGCTGGACGATGGCCTTCTCGTATTCGGCGTCGCCGGCGAGGGCCTTCGTGGCGCTGCCCTTGACGATCGGGATGTCGTCGCCGGGGAAGTCGTAGCTGGAGAGGAGCTCGCGGACTTCCATCTCGACGAGCTCGAGGAGCTCGGGGTCGTCGACCATGTCCACCTTGTTGAGGAACACGACCATGGAGGGCACGCCGACCTGCCGGGAGAGCAGGATGTGCTCGCGGGTCTGGGGCATCGGGCCGTCCGCGGCGCTGACGACGAGGATGGCGCCGTCCATCTGCGCGGCGCCGGTGATCATGTTCTTGACGTAGTCGGCGTGACCGGGGCAGTCGACGTGGGCGTAGTGGCGATTGGCGGTCTCGTATTCCTGGTGGGAGGTGTTGATCGTGATGCCGCGCTCTTTTTCTTCGGGCGCGTTGTCGATGTCCTCGTATTTCCGGGCAACGGCTCCACCGCTCTTCGCGAGCACGGTCGTGATCGCGGCGGTGAGCGTGGTCTTGCCGTGGTCCACGTGACCGATCGTTCCGATGTTTACGTGGGGTTTCTCTCGCTTGAAGGTGTCTTTAGCCATCTTGTTGTCGTGTAGGGTTTGTCGGGTTGAAACGCTGCGCGAAAATCTTGGAGCCCACAACCGGGCTTGAACCGGTGACCTCGTCCTTACCAAGGACGTGCTCTACCAACTGAGCTATGTGGGCATCGGGGCTTTTCGGCCGTGTGAGTTCTTTCGAATCTGCGCGCGGATCTTTATTCGATCTCCGTCAAAAGGGTGAAAGGCCCCGCCCGCTTCCCGCTCGGGAACGGCGTTGACCTTGCGACCTTTCGGCGAAAATTGAACCGGCAGGATAATCGCCGGGCAAGGGGTGTCAAAGCCAATTTTCGATTTCGGATCCTGGATTTTCGATTGGGATGCGCGGGAGATTGCGGGCACCATGCGGCGATGCAAACGAACGACATGCGACGGGATTACACGGCGGGCGGGCTGCACCGCGCGGAACTCGAGCCGGAGCCGCTCGCGCAGTTCGAGCGGTGGTTCGCCGACGCGCTCGGCGCGGCCGACGTGATCGAGGCGAACGCGATGACGCTGGCCACCGTGGATGCCGCCGGGCAGCCGCACGCGCGCATCGTGCTGCTCAAGGATTGCGACGCGCGGGGGCTGCGATTTTTTACGAACTACGAAAGCGACAAGGGGCGCGAGATCGCCGCGAATGCCCGCGTCGCGCTGACGTTCCACTGGCATGCGCTCGAGCGGCAGGTGCGCGTCGAGGGCGCGGCGGAGAAAATCCCGCCCGCGGAGTCCGACGCCTATTTCCAGAGCCGCCCGCGGGCGAGCCGGACCGGCGCGTGGGCGTCGGCGCAAAGCCGCGTCGTCGCGGATCGCGCCGGGCTCGAGGCGAGCTTCGCCGCGCACGAGGCAAAATTCGGCGACGGACCGGTGCCGATGCCGTCGGATTGGGGCGGCTACGTCGTGCGGCCGGAAATCTTCGAATTCTGGCAGGGGCGCCGCAGCCGCCTGCACGACCGGTTCCGGTATCGTCGCGAAGCCGGCGGCGGATGGATCATCGAGCGGCTGGCTCCCTAGATCGAAGAGCGCGAAGGGCTCGCGCCGGCGGGTCGGCGGACGCGCCATTCGCCGCTTGACCTTTCCCGGGCATTGTCGTCTTTACTCCGCGTTCGCCCGCTCGCGCGGCTGCTCCGACCCTTCAATGAATCGCGTTCTTCGACTTCCCTCTTTTGCCGTCCTCGCGCTGCTCGCGCTGGTTTTTTCCGCCGCCGCCCAACAGGCTCCGACCCAGGGGCCGATCGTCAAGCAGATCGACGTGCAATTCGTCGGGGTGGAGAGCCTTTCCAAGGAGCGCGTGCTCGCGAATCTCGCCACGCAGGTCGGCCAGCCGTACAGCGAGCAGGCCGTCGAGCAGGATATCCAGAGCCTCTACGCGACGGGCACGCTCGCGAACGTGCGCATGTTCGGCGAGCCGTTCCAGGACGGCGTGAAAGTCACGGTGCTCCTGCAGGGCCGGCCGATCGTCTCGGAGGTGCTCATCGACGGCACCGCGCAGATCAGCCAGACCCGCGTGCGGCGGGAAGTCTCGGTCAAGCCCGGCGCGAGCCTGAGCGAGGAGGCCATCGAGGACGACCGGCGAAAGATCCTCAAGCTCTACCAGGACCGCAACTACTCCGACGTCGACATCCAATACAAGATCGAGGACCTGCCCGAAAACAAGGCGCGCGTCATCTTCTCGATCACCGAGGGACCCAAGCTCATCGTCAAGAAGATCACCTTCATCGGCAACTACTCGGTCAAGGAAAAGGACCTGAAAGCCGCGATGAAGACGAAGGTCCGCGGCCTTCTTTATTACTTCGACAAAAGCGGCCGGCTGACCAGCACCCAGCTCGAGGACGACCGCGCGGCCCTGCGCCTGGTCTACCAAAATCGCGGCTTCGCGGACGTCGACATCGCGGATATCTCGACGCAGCCCTTCGACGACCGCAAGGACGGCGTGGAGATCGTGGTGACCGTTCAGGAGGGCATCCAGTATCGCGTGAACTCCGTCACGCTCGACGGCGTGAACATCGCGCCCAAGGACGAGATCCTCGGCATCCTCAAGATGAAGGAAGGATCGCTCTTCACCCCCGCGGGACTCGCCGGGGATCTCAACGCGGTGCGCCGATTCTACGGCCAGCAGGGTTACATCGAGGCCCAGCCCATTCCGCAGGTCACCCCCGCCGGGCAGGGCGCGGTCGACATCGGCTACAAGATCGACGAAGGCGTGCAGTCCTACGTGAACCTCATCAACATCCAGGGCAATTCCCGCACGAAGGACAAGGTCATCCGCCGCGAGCTCGCGATCAAACCCGGCGAAGTCTACGACACCACCCTCGTCGACGTAAGCAAGTCGCGCCTCGACAACCTCCAATACTTTTCCAACATCTCGATGACGCCGGGCGACACGGTCATCCCCGGCCGCAAGGACCTGAACGTCATCCTCGAAGAGAAGCGCACCGGCTCCTTCAACTTCGGCGCCGGCTTCAGCACCATCGACAGCCTCATCGGCTTCGCCGAGTTGCAGCAGACGAACTTCGACCTCTTCGACTGGCCGAATTTCGTCGGCGGCGGCCAGCGGTTCCGCATCCGCCTGCAATACGGCCTGCAGCGCCAGGACTACGTCATCTCGCTCACCGAGCCATGGTTTCTCGGCTACAAGCTCTCCGCCGGCGTCGAGGGCTACTACCGCCAGGCGAACTTTCTTTCCACCGTCTACAACCAGTCGAACCTGGGCGCGGCCTTCAACTTCCGCAAGCCGATCACGAACTTCATCTCCGCCGACGCCGAATACCGCATCGAGCAGATTCGCATCTACGACGTCGACACCGACAATGTCGGGCAGTTCATCGAGGACTCCGCCGGCACCTACACGCGGAGCGCCGTCGCGACCGGCCTCGTCTACGACAGCCGCGACGACCTGAAACTCGTCCGCAAGGGGGAATACGTGCGCCTCGGCGGTTTCCTTGCCGGCGGCTTCCTCGGCGGCACGGTCCAGGACGTCGGCATCACCCTCGACGCGGCGAAATACATCCTGCTGCCATGGGACACGATCCTGACGCTCAAAGGCCAGATCGGCGTCGTCGACACCTGGGGCGGCGCGACGAACGACGATCTCGGCGTGCCGATCTTCGACCGTCTCTACCTCGGCGGCGCGAACAACATGCGCGGCTTCGACTACCGCGACGTCGGTCCGAAGGACGATGACGGCAACCCCATCGGCGGCAACACGCTCGCCTACGGCACCATCGAATACAGCTTCCCCATCATCACCCGCATCCGCGGCTCCCTCTTCTCCGACTTCGGCTTCGTGAACTCCGCGACCGGCGATTTCTCGACCGAAAACGTCAACGCCGACATCGGCGTCGGCGTGCGCGTCGAGCTGCCCATCGGGCCGATCCGCGTGGACTACGGCATCCCGGTCATCCACGACCAATACAACGGCGGCTCCGGGAAATTTAACTTCAACGTCGGCTACCAATTTTGAACGACCGGCCCGCTCGCGGGTCTCATCTGAAATTCAGTTCCCTTCGGCGCTGGAAATTTCTATCTTCACCAACTCGATTCCACACCCAACCCACATGATCCAGAAAACCATCCTCTCCCTCCTTCTCGTCGGCTCGCTTTGCGCCGTCGCCCCGCGCGCCCAGGCCCAGATGAAGGTCGGCATCATCGACATGAACTCGGTGTTCACCTCCTATTACAAGACGAAGGACGCGGAGTCGAAGCTCAACGACCAGCGCGCCGTGGCGAAGAAGGAATTCGACGACCGCATCGAGACGCTCAAGAAGAGCATGGAGGAAATCAACAAGCTCAACGCCGACATCGAGAAGCCGGAGCTCAGCAAGGACGCCAAGGACGCCAAGCTCAAGGACCGCGAAACGAAGGTCAACGAAGCCCGCGCCCTCGACAAGGAAGTCAACGAGTTCAAGGGCACGCGCGAGCGCCAGCTGCAGGACCAGTTCCTCCGCATGCGCAAGGACATCATCGACGACATCATGAAAATCGTGACCGCCCGCGTGACCGAAGCCGGTTACGATCTCGTGTTCGACAAGTCCGGCCTGAGCATGGGCCAGATCCCGATGGTGGTCTATTCCCGGGACGACATGGACTTCAGCAAGGACATCATCTCGAAGCTCAACGCGAGCGCCCCGAAGGTGAAGCCCACCGCGCAGTAGGCCGGGTTCCTTCGGTGACATGAAGCGCCTTCGATAGCGGGAACATGCTTGCCACGGATTTGCGTCAGTTTGCCTCCGTCCCGGATGAAGAGTGGAAAGAACTCGTTCTCAGATCGATCTCCGAGAGCAATCTGAACGGGGCGGAGTTTCCCAAATACACGCACAAGCAGTTCCTGGGCTCGAAGGATGCGGCAACCGGCGTTTGCGAAGCCTACAATCTCTACAAACTGTGCAAGCCGTTCCTCGCGGAGCTTCTTCGGCAACGCGAGTGTTCCTACCTGGATTTCGGGTGCGGCGCGGGCCGCATCTTTCGGATGTTCGTGAGGAACTTCGACCAGGCGCAGGCCATCGGGGTCGATTGCGTCCCCGATCTCGTGGAGATCTGCCGACGGGATTTCAAGGACTACCACTTCGAAGTCATCCCGGATCGCCCGCCGATTTCCCTCCCGACGGGAAGCCTGGACGTCATCACCGCCTACTCGGTTTTTTCGCACTTCAGTGCGATTCAGAACACTCGCTGGATCGATGAATTTGCGAGATTGATGCGGCCCGGCGGGCTGGCTTTCCTCACGACATACAGCCGAGGGCATTTGAAATATCTCGAAACCAGCCACGAATTGCCGAAAAACCACGTCACGCAAAAAGAGAGAATCATCGACGTGGGCGGTTTCCGCGAAGTCGAGCGAATCCTGGATCTCGGCGAGATGATGTATTACATCGGGGTCGCTGGAAACTACCGGGTGTACGATTACGGTTGGGCGTATCTTGGCCGGGAATTCGTCGAGCGGGCGTGGGGACGAGATTTCGAAGTCGTGGATTTCATCGACGACTACTCGCGTCTCGAGCAGGCATTGGTCGTTCTGCGGAGGCGTTAAAGTCGGACGCGGCGGAGGGCGGGCGGCGTCGCGCCGGTCGCGTTTCCCCGGAGATCGGGGAAGCACTTCGGCGGCGACGCGCTTGTTCCCGAAACGCCCGACTCCTCGCTTCCCCATGCGGGCGCGATGGCGGCCCTTCGAGCGAAATCTATGGACGCCGCTTCCGGTTTTTTACGACTCTCGGCGGTTCCGATATGAGCGATAAGTCCGCAATCTCCCCGCGCCGCGAAGAAGATTTCCCCGAGTGGTATCAACAGGTCGTGCGCGCCGCCGATCTCGCCGAGAACTCCGAGGTGCGCGGCTGCATGGTCATCAAACCCTGGGGCTACGCGCTGTGGGAGCGCATGCAGGCCGTGCTCGACGGGATGTTCAAGGCCACCGGGCACAAGAACGCGTATTTTCCCCTCTTCATTCCCCTCGGCCACCTGCAGAAGGAGGCGGATCACGTCGCGGGATTCGCGACGGAATGCGCGGTGGTCACGCATCACCGGCTCGAAAAAAACGCCGAAGGCAAGCTCGTGCCAGCCGGTCCGCTCACCGAGCCGCTCATCGTGCGGCCGACGTCGGAGACGATCATCGGCGCGACCTACGCGAAGTGGGTGAGCTCCTACCGCGACCTGCCGATCCTCATCAACCAATGGGCGAACGTCGTGCGCTGGGAAATGCGGCCCCGGCTGTTCCTGCGCACGGCGGAGTTCCTCTGGCAGGAAGGGCACACCGCGCACGAGACCGAGGGCGAAGCCATCGAGGAGACGGAAAAAATGCTCGGCGTGTACGAGACCTTCGCGCGGGAATACCTTGCGATCCCCGTGCTCACGGGCGAAAAAAGCGAAAGCGAGCGGTTTCCCGGCGCCGTCCGCACCTATTGCATCGAGGCCATGGTGCAGGATCGCAAGGCCATCCAGGCCGGCACGTCGCATTTCCTCGGGCAGAATTTTGCCAAGGCGGCGGGCATCCGATTCCAGGGCCGCGAGGGCCGGGTGGAGCACGCCTGGACGACGAGCTGGGGCGTCAGCACGCGCCTCATCGGCACGCTGATCATGGCGCACGGCGACGACGACGGCGTGATCCTGCCGCCGCGCATCGCGCCGTCCCAGGTGGTCATCATTCCGATCACGCCCAAGCCCGAGACCCGCGACGCCGTGCTCGCCGCCGCCAGGAAGCTGGCCCTCGACCTCGGCACCCAAAGCTACGCCGGCGATCCGCTGCGGGTGGAAATCGACGCGCGCGACATCGGTGGCGGGACCAAGAGCTGGGAGTGGATCAAACGCGGCGCGCCGATCCGCCTGGAAATCGGTCCCCGCGACCTCGAGGCCGGCACGGCGGCGGTCTCCCGGCGCGACCAGCCGCCGAAGCAGAAGGAATTCCTCGCGCAGATCGACGCGCTCGGGCGGATCCCCGCCATGCTCGAGGAAATCCAGGCGAACCTGCTCGCCCGCGCGACGACTTTTCGCGTTGCCCAGACGCGCGTGATCGGGTCGAAGGAGGAATTCTACGAATATTTCACGGCCCGGAACGCCGACCGACCCGAGGCCCACGGCGGCTTCGCGTTCGCGCATTGGAACGGCCGCGCGGAGACCGAGGCGAAGATCAAGGAGGACCTCAAGGTCACCATCCGCTGCATCCCGATCGAAGAAAATCCGGAGCCCGGCGTCTGCATCTTTTCGGGTGAGCCGAGTCGCCAGCGCGTCGTTTTTGCAAAATCCTATTAACCCCCGTTGAATATGCATCTCGTTGGAATCGATCTCGGCGGCACGAAAGTCGAGGGGGTCATCATCGATCCCGCGCGCGTCGCCGAACCGCTCGCGCGGCTGCGTCATCCCACGGAGGCGGCGCATGGTTACGACCACATCCTCGGCCAGATCGAGAAAGTCGTCGCCGACCTCCGAACGGCCTACGCGGGGGCCTTTCCCCGGGCGATCGGCATTGGCACCCCGGGCACGCTCGATCCGAAAAACGGCCTCCTGCGCGGATCGAACACGCAATGCCTGAACGGCCGGCCGCTCAAGGACGACCTCGAGCGGCGGCTGGGCCTGCGCGTCGAGATCGAGAACGACGCGAATTGCTTCGCGCTGGCGGAGGCGACGCTCGGGGCCGGGCGCGGCTACGAGACCGTGTTCGGCATCATCATGGGCACCGGCTGCGGCGGCGGCTACGTGGTGCACGGGCGGGTGCTTCACGGTTGCCACGGAATCGCCGGCGAATGGGGGCAGCTCGTGGTGGAGCCCGGCGGCCAGCTCTCCGGCTACGGAACGAAGGGCATCGTCGAGGCCTACATCGCGGGGCCCTACCTCGAGAGATTCTACGAGGCCGAGACGGGGACGCCGCGGTCGTTGCGGGAAATCGCCGGACGCACGGGCGACGACGTCGCGGCCGCGGCCACGATCGAGCGACTGCAGGAATATTTTTCCAGATCGCTCGCCTTCATCGTCGACACCTTCGACCCGCATGCGCTGGTGATCGGGGGTGGCGTGGGAAACCTCGGCGTGCTCTACACCGACGCGATGCGCGCCCGAATCTCGGAGCGAATCTTCGCGCCGACCTTCGAGGCCGCGCTGCTGAAGCCGGAACTCGGCGACAGTGCCGGAGTATTCGGCGCGGCAATGCTGACCGCGACGGAAAACGCGGCGGGCGGCCTGTAGCCACGGCGCTCCGTCGCCGTGTTTCGTTGTCGCCACGGCGCTCCGTCGCCGTGCCGCCGAAGGCGGAGGGTGAACCACGGCACGCGATCGACGCGAGGAGGGCGGGCTTGAAAGACGGCACGCGGGGACGCCCCGACGGAGCGGGGCGGCTACAGGGGTTTGTCCGACGCGGCGGCGTTTCGTCGCTGTGTTTCGTTGTCGCCACGGCGCTCTGTCGCCGTGCCGCCGAAGGCGGAGGGTGAACCACGGCACGCGATCAACGCGAGGAGGGCGGGCTCGAACGACGGCGCGCGGGGACGCCCCGACGGAGCGGGGCGGCTACAGGGGTTTGTCCGACGCGGCGG
>CAXTSM010000003.1:74291-81460 GCA_964247025.1 uncultured Chthoniobacterales bacterium | reverse complement strand
CGTTTCGTCGCTGTGTTTCGTTGTCGCCACGGCGCTTTGTCGCCGTGCCGCCGAAGGCGGAGGGTGAACCACGGCACGCGATCAATGCGAGGAGGCGGGCTTGAACGACGGCGCGCGGGGACGCCCCGACGGAGCGGGGCGGCTACAAGGGTTTGTCCGACGCGGCGTTTGGATCGATGACGGGCGCGTGGCAGGTGAAGTTCTCGCAGACGTAGAGCGCGGCGCGGCCCTCGAGCGGCGTCATGCCGGCCGAGGCGGCGGTGTCGCCTGCGAACACGAGCACCCGGTTGGGTTCGAAACGGCGGTGCAGCGCGCGCCGAAGCGCACTGGTATCCGCGGCGTCGCGGGCACCGGCGATGACGCATTGGCGCGGCGGGGTCAGCCACATGTCGAGGGCTCCGAGCATCTGCGGCACCGCGGAGGGCATGCGGCGGAGAATCGTCTCGAACGAACCCACGACCCGGCCCGCGCGGCGGGAGAATGCCTCGTCGTGATGCATCCAGGCGAGCCGGAGAAGATTTCGCGCGCTCACGGAATTCGCCGATGGCTCCGCGCCATCGTAGTCGTCGCGGAGGCGCAACGGCAGGAGCGGGTCGCCTGCGGCGCTGCCGAGGTAGGATCCGGTCGCGTCGTCGAAGAAGAGGGCATCCTGCTTCGACTGGAGCTCCTCGGCCCAGGCGAGCCACCCGGGGTCGAAGGTGGACTCGTAAAGGTCGAGGAGCCCCTGGATGAGAAAGGCGTAGTCCTCGGTGAATCCGCGGATCGCGGCGCGGCCGTCGCGCCACGTTCGGAACAACTCGCCGGCGTCCGCGTCGAACATTTCCGAGCGAATGAATGCGGCCGCGCGAGCGGCCGCCGCGAGGAACGCGGCGTCGTCGAGGGCGGCGCCGGCGCGGGCGAACGCGGAAATCACGAGGCCGTTCCACGCGGTGAGAACCTTGTCGTCGAGATGCGGCCGCGGTCGGCGCGCCCTCGCGTCGAACAGGGTCGCGCGCGATCGCGCGAGCGAGGCGAGGTCGGCGGGCTCGGCCGGGCCGCGTTCGACGAGGATGTTTTTGCCCGTGAATTCGTGATGCGGATCGGCGGCGGGATCGACGTTGCCGCGGGGCTCGACGCCGTAATGGCGGTTGAAGATGGCGGCGTCGCCGGGATCGAGGAGGCGGGTGATTTCCGCGTGCGGCCAGACGTAGAACGCGCCCTCGGCGTGCGCGGGCTGTCCGTGCTCCAGAAAACTGTCGGCATCCTCGGCCGAGAAGAAGCCGCCCGCGGGATGGGCGAGGTCGCGGGCGACGTAGGCGAGCGTCTCGCGGGCGATCGCCGCGAAGTCCGCGTCGCCCGTGAGGCGCCAGGCGTCCACGAGGGAATTCACGAGCTGCGCCTGATCGTAGAGCATCTTTTCGAAGTGCGGGACGTGCCACTCGCCGTCCACCGAGTAGCGGTGGAAGCCGCCGCCCAGGTGGTCGCGCATCCCGCCGGCCGCCATGCGGCGCAGCGTGTGCCGCGTCATTTCGAGGCCGGCGGGTCCGGGAACGCGAAGGAGGAAATCGAAGACGGACGGCCGGGGAAACTTCGGGCCGCGGCCGAAGCCGCCGTGGGTCGGGTCGTAGCTGGCGGCGAATGCGTCCAGGCCCGCCTTAAGCGGCGCGGAGTCGATCGTGTCCGGGCCGGCGGGTGGCGTGGACGTTTCGCGCAGGGCGGCGAGAACTTCCGCGCCTTGCGCGAGGACGCGGGCGGGTTCCCGGGCCCAAAGCTCGGCGATGCGCTCGAGCACGGTGACGAAGCCGGGGCGGCCAGGGCGATCGGTGGGCGGAAAATACGTGCCGCCGAAAAACGGCTCGGCGCCGGGCGTGAGCCACGCGCTCATCGGCCAGCCGCCGCTGCCGGTCGTGGCCTGGACGAAGGCCATGTAGAGCCGGTCGATGTCGGGGCGCTCCTCGCGGTCCACCTTGATGCTCACGTAGAATTCGTTGAGCACGGCGGCCACGTCGGGGTCCTCGAACGACTCGTGCGCCATGACGTGGCACCAGTGGCACGTGGAATAACCGACCGAGAGAAAAATGGGCTTGTTCTCGCGGCGGGCCCGTTCGAACGCGGCCTCGTTCCATTCGTGCCAGTGCACGGGATTGCGCGCGTGCTGGAGGAGATACGGCGAGGTGGCGGCGGAGAGGAGGTTGGGCATGGGCGTCAGGGGTCGCGCCGGGAGGACTGGGCTTCGTTGTAGTGGTGCATGGCGAAGCGCCACCAGGGGTGAAGTTCGTTCTCGCCGGCCTGCCAGATGCGGCGATGCATCGCGGTGAGCGCATCGGCGCTCCACAGCAGGGCGAGGGTTTCGCGGCGGGTGAGGGCGTCGGGGCCCTCGGCGAGGAGGCGCTCGGCGAGGGCGTCGAGGTAATCCTCCCGGTGCTTCGCCTTCACCCGCGAGCGACGCAGGAGCGAGACGTGGACGGCGTTCGCGAACGGTGCGAGCAGGGCCTGCATCAAGCCGTAATGGGGCACGGCGGCGAGCGTGGGCGGCCGCACGAGCGCGGGGGGCGGCTCGTCGAGGTCGCGGAGAATGTCGGTCGTCTCGATCTCCTCGGGGATGAGAAGGAGGCCGCGGCGGCGGAGCCATTGGCCGGCGCCATCCGAGCTCGTGAGCATCACGAAGGGCACGGCGAGCAGCCACCCGAGGAGGAGGGGGGAAAGCCAGAGCGTGAGGACGGGGGCGGCGGAGAGGGTCGCGGCGGTGACGGCGGCGCCGAGCAGCGGGAGGATGCCGTAGTCGCGCACGGCGGCGCCGAGGGGGATGGCGGAGCCGCTGCGGTTCTGCGTTTTCCAGGTGACCTTCAGCCCGAGGAGCGTGAGCACGACGAACTTCGTGTAGAAATACAGCATGATCGGCGCGAGCAGGACGGAGCAGGTGGTCTCGAGCAGGCCGCCGACGAGCACGGCGCGAACGCCGCCGAAATGGCGGGCGCGCGGCAGCGTGGAGAAGAGTCCGAAGAATTTCGAGGCGAAGAGCAGGACGAGCGTGAGGCCGAGGAGAAGGAGGCTGGTCCACCACGCGTCGGCGGCGCCGGAGAGCTGGGCGGAGAGGACGGCGAACTTCTGCTTGGCGTAGAAATCCACGGCGCTGAGCGCGATGAACAACCCGAGCAGCGGGGCGCTGAGGTAGGCCATGAGCCCGAAGAAAATGTGGATGCGGTTCGTGAAGCCGGTGCGCGGGGCGAACAAGAACCAGAAGTGCTGCAGGTTGCCCTGCGCCCAGCGGCGGTCGCGCTTCAGGCTTTCCGTGAGGTTCGGCGGGCCCTCCTCGTAGCTGCCGGGTTCCTCGTAGGCGAACCAGACCTGGTAGCCCGCCTGCTGCATGAGCGCGGCCTCGACGGTGTCGTGGCTGAGGATGTGGCGGTCCGCGGCGCTGCGGCCGGGCAGCTCGGGCAGCACGCAGTGTTCCATGAATGGCTGGAGGCGGATGATGGCGTTGTGGCCCCAGTAGTTCGCGCCGGCGAGATGCCAGAAATTCGAGCCGGCGGCGAAGATCGGGCCGAGCGTGTGGGTGGAGAATTGCACGAGGCGTTGGAACATCGAGGTGCCGCGCACGATTTGCGGCGCGGTCTGGATGAGGCCGACGCGGGGGTTCGCGTCCATCGCGCGGGCGAGGCGCACGAGCGTGCCGCCGGCCATCACGCTGTCGGCGTCGAGGATGACGAGGTAGCGGTAGCGCCGGCCCCAGCGGCGGCAGAAGTCGGCGATGTTGCCGCTCTTGCCGTTGAGCGAGACGCGGCGCTTGCGGTAGAAGACGCGGCCGTAGGCCTCGAGCCGCGAGCAGAGGCTGACCCAGGCACATTCCTCGTCGATCCAGTTGTCGGGCTGGTTCGAGTCGCTGAGGATGAAGAAGTCGAACGCCTCCGCCCGGCCGGTGGCGCGCAGCGAGAGAAGCATGTTCTCGAGGGCGCGAAAGATGCGGGCGGGGTCCTCGTTGTAGACCGGCATGACGATCGCGGTGGAGCCCAATGGCGCGGGTCCGTCGCCGTTCCCCGCAGGCGCGGGTCCGTCGCCGTTCCCCGCAGGCGCGGGTCCGTCGCCGTTCCCCGCAGGCGCGGGTCCGTCGCCGCTCCCCGCAGGCGCGGGTCCGTCGCCGTTCCCCCCGGGTGCGGCGGGATCGACGTCCTCGATCGTGCGCATGATCTGGAAGCGCTCGCTCCGGAGGCGGATCACGAATCCCCAGAACGCGATGGAGAAGCCGAAGGCGATCTGGCCGAAGAGCACGACGAAGAGCGCGAGCAGGAAGCCCTCGAGCCAGGTGACGCCGTCGCGCCGGAAGGCGTCGAACAGCAGCCATGCGCCGGCGATGGTGATGCCGCCGCCGGTCGCGAGGAAAAGCGCCTGGCGCAGCGAGACGGCCTCGCGGGGAAGATCGGCGGCGCGGCGGAAGTTCACGGCGTTTGAAAGAAGTGGAGGTAGGCGCCGTAGGCGGCGAAGAAGATGACGACCCAGAGGACGAAGGCGCGCAGGACGTGGTTCCACGAGAATTGCTGCCAGGTTCCCTCGGCGATGTCCTCGAGCGCGCCGTAGTCGACCTCGGCGCGCGTGAGGCTGCTGAATTCCAGCGCGGGTCCGGCCTGCAATGACGCGGAGCGGATGGCGGCGAGGAGATCGGGCGGGGGCGAGGGATCCAGGAACGCCGAAGGCCAGCGGCGATGCAGGCCGCTGGCGAACCACGCGGCGCGGCCGCGCGCGGCGAGCCGGGGATCGGGCGGCGCGGTGTCGTCGGCGAGGCGCGCGAACCATTCCTCGGTCCGCGCGGTGACGAGCTTCATCGTGACGTCGAGCGGCGTGGACGCGGGTTGCGCGGAGTGGCGGCGGTGGGATTCCTCGAGCAGGGCGAGGTTCAGGCGCAGCCGGTGCTCGCGGTCGTGGACGCGATGGGCCCGGAGATAATCCTCGAGCCGGAGGGCGGCGATGTTCCAGGCTTCGACGCTCATTTCACCCACGTGTAGGTCCAGGTCTCGGTCACGGGCCGGCCGTTTTGCGACAGCGAGCAGCGCATTTCCACGGGGTTGCCGACGTCGGACGCGGTCACGCCGAAGCTGGCCTGCCAGCTGCCGGTGCCGGGAATTTTCTGGCATTGCACGTCCGAAAGAATGCCGGCTCGATCCACCCACACGTCGATCTGCGGGCGGGCGTCCGCGGGCAGGCCGTCGAGGGACCCGCCGGAAAAAGTGAGGACGATCTGGCGAAAGTTCGGCTTGTCCTGGTAGTCGATGCGCGTGGAAACGCAGGTCGCGACCGGGGGGAGGGCGGCGTTCTTCGAGAAGACGACCAGGGCATAGGCGAAGTCCCGCCGCTCGCCCGCGGCGAGGGCGCGATCCGGCGCCCAGTAGGCGACGACGTTGTCCGCGAACTCGTCGCCGGTGGCGTTTTGCATGAGCACGACGGAGCCCTTGCCCCAGTCCCCATCCGGCTCGACCCAGGCGCTCGGGCGGAGATGGTATTTTGCCTCGAGGTCCTGGTAGTGGGTGAAATCGCGGTCGCGCTGGAAGAGGCCGAAGCCGCGGGTGCCGGCGTCGGCGAAGACGTTCACCTGGCGCTGCTTCGCCCACGAGAGCGGGTGCCAGATCCATTCGCCGTCGGCGCGATGGATTTGCAGTCCGTCGGAGTCGTGGACCTCGGGCCGCCAGTCGCCGAACGTGTTGCTCGTGTTTTCGCCGTACCAAAACATCGTCGTGAGCGGGGCGACGCCGAAGGAACGCGACGGCGCCCGCGGCGGCGGGGCGCGGCCGGGCCGCCGGAGGTCGCGGGCGAAAAGGGCGGCGCGGACGTGGATGCGGGTCGATTCGCCGGGCTGGATGCGGAACTCGTAGGCGCCGGTGAGATCGCGGCCCTCCAGCAGCGCGTAGACGATCATCTCGGCGGCGTTCGGCGAAGGTTGGACGAGCCAGAACGTGGTGAAGGCGGGGAAGTCCTCCTTCCCGAGCGGGTCGACGGCGATGCCGCGGGCGGAGAGGCCCCACTCGACGCTCTTGGCCAGCGGGCGGAAGTAACTCGCGCCCTGGAAGACGAGGACCTCGTCGAGCTGGTCCGGCTTTTTGAGCGGATAATAGAGGCGAAAGCCCGAATAGGCGCCGATGGCCTGGTCGGCCGGCGGGAGCTTCACGAGCGGGCCGAAGTCGAATTGCCGCGGGTCGAAGCGCAGCTGGCCCGCGCCGTCGCGGTTGACCTGAAAAATCGTGACGGGAGTGGAGTTGTGCTCGCCCGCGCCGAAGAAAAATCGCGCCTGGAAGGGAAGCCCCTCGTGGCGCCAGAGCGTGTCTTCCTCCCGGAAGCGGATGTCGCGGACCTGGTCGTAGCTGAGGGCGCGGAGCGCGGTGGGGGCGGGCCTCGGCGGCGAGTAAGGCTCGCGGCTGAGCCGGGCGGCAACTCCGACGATGGTGTCGAAGGTGACGGTCTTGCGGCGGTCCTGGCTGATGACGAGCGCCAGGAGCGAGATCGTCATGAGGGCGAAGACCAGATGCGTTTTCATTTTCCCGGGCCTTCGGTCCAGCGGGCCGGGGCGGACGCTTCGGATCGGAAGCCGAGCGCGCAAACGCCGAACCGGATCACCCGGGAGATCGGCTGGCAGGTGGTGTCCAGCGGGCGATTGGTAGAGATCGGGCGCGCCCGATTGGCCCTGCTCATCCAGCTTCAGGAGTGAGCAAAAACGGCCCTGCGGGCGGGCGGCGGCGTGTTTTCGACTGCGCCCACGGCCGTCCGAATTTCTTCCCGAGTGAAGGTGCTTTGGATTCCGCCCGACACTTTGACGTGGAGAAAGATTCTTGTCGTCTTGTCCGCCATGGGGGGAACCTATGTCACTTCCGGTCGCGATCCGCAACGACTTTAGAGATCTTCGATTTAAGGATCGACCAAGGCGTTCCTTGTCGCCGCGGCGTTCCGTCGCCGTGTGGCGGGAGGGGACGCGCCCCCCGGCGCCCCGACGGAGCGGGGCGGCTACAGGTGAATTTCTGCGCGGCGTTCTTTGTAGCCACGGCGCTCTGTCGCCGTGCGGCGCGAGGTGACGCGCCCCCTGGCGCTTCGACGGAGCGGGCGGCGACAAGGGCGAACTTCTGCGCGGCGTTCCTTGTCGCCACGGCGCTCTGTCGCCGTGTGGCGGGAGGGGACGCGCCCCCCGGCGCCCCGACGGAGCGGGGCGG
>CAXTSM010000003.1:0-74191 GCA_964247025.1 uncultured Chthoniobacterales bacterium | reverse complement strand
CTCTGTCGCCGTGCGGCGCGAGGTGACGCGCCCCCTGGCGCTTCGACGGAGCGGGGCGGCGACAAGGGCGGCGATTTTCTTTGCGGCTCCGTTCGAGCGTGCTTCGGATCGTTCCTCTCCGCTCGATCCGTCGCCTCAGGCGCCGAGCAGGAGGCGCATCGGGTTTTCGATGCAGTCCTTCACGCGCACGAGGAAGGTGACGGCTTCCTTGCCGTCCACGACGCGGTGGTCGTAGCTGAGGGCGAGATACATCATCGGGCGGATGACGACCTGGCCTTTTACGGCGACGGGGCGGTCCTGGGTCTTGTGCATGCCAAGGATGCCGCTCTGGGGCGGATTGAGGATCGGCGTGCTCAGGAGCGAGCCGTAAACGCCGCCGTTCGAGATCGTGAACGAGCCGCCCTGCAGGTCTTCGAGGCCGATCTTGCCTTCGCGGGCCTTCTGCGCGTAGTCGACGAGGTCCTTCTCGATCCCGGCGAAGGACTTCTGGTCCGCGTCGCGGATGACGGGAACGATGAGGCCCTTCTCGGTGCCGACGGCCACGCCGATGTCGAAGGAGTTCGCGGTGACGAGCTCGTCGCCGTCGAGGCGGGAGTTGATGGCGGGGTTCGCCTTGAGCGCGTCGACGGCCGCCTTGATGAAGAAGGACATGAAGCCGAGCTTAATGCCGTGGCGCTTCTGGAAGTCCTCCTGCATGTCCCGGCGGAGCTGGACGACGGCGCCCATGTCGCACTCGTTGAAGGTCGTGAGGATGGCGGCGTTCTGCTGCGCGGCGACGAGCTGCGTGGCGATCTTGCGGCGGAGCGGGGAGAGTTTTTTGCGCGTCACGCGGGCGTCGTCGGACGGCCGGGGGGCGGCCGGCTCCGGCGCGGGCTCCGGCGCGGGGGCCTCGGCGGGGGCGGTCTGGATCGCGGGCTGGAGGGCGGAGGGCTCGGCGCCCGGCTCGGCTTCGACCGGGGCGGGTTTTTTTCCGGCCTTGGGCGCCTTCTTCGGGGCGGGCTCGGCGCCGGCGGCGTCGAGGGTCGCGACGACCTGGCCGATTTTGACTTCCTCGCCCTCGGGGACGGAAATCCTCAGCGTGCCGGACTCGGTGGCGTTGACCTCGGTGGAGACCTTGTCGGTCTCGAGGGTGAAGAGAATCTCGCCGGCGGCGACGGCGTCGCCGTCCTTTTTGTGCCAGACGGAAAGGAGGCCGGTGGTGATGGATTCGCCGACGGCGGGAACTTTGACTTCGTTGCTCATGCGCGGGTGGGGGACACTTACAGCGTGAACGCGGCTTTGACCAGCGCGGCCTGTTCCTGCTTGTGGACGGCGATGGAGCCGGCGGCGGGGCTGGCGGCGGGGCGGCGGCCGGCGTAGGTGATCGCCGTGCCGAGGAGGTCGGCGAGCTGGTAGGCGAGGAAGAACCAGGCGCCCATGTTCTGCGGCTCCTCCTGGCACCAGACGATGGTCTTCGCGTTCTCGTAGGCGCCGACGACGCGCTTCAGTTTCTCGCCGTAGAGGGGGTAGAGCTGTTCGACGCGGACGAGGGCGGCGGCGTCGTCGAGGCGGTTGTCCTCGCGGTATTTCTGGAGGTCGTAGTAGACCTTGCCGGAGCAGAGGATGACGCGCTCGACTTTCTTCGGGTCGGCGGCGGCGGGGCCTTCGAGGATTTCGTAGAAGCGCGAGTTCGTGAAGTCCTCGGCGGTGGAGACGGCGGACTCGAGGCGCAGCAGGCTCTTGGGCGTCATGATGACGAGGGGCTTGCGGTAGCCGCGGTGGATCTGGCGGCGGAGGACGTGGAAGTATTGCGCGGGGGTGGTCACGTTGCAGACCTGGAGGTTTTCCTCGGCGCAGAGCTGGAGCATGCGCTCGAGCCGGCCGCTAGAGTGCTCGGGGCCCTGGCCTTCGTAGCCGTGCGGGAGGAGCATGACGATGGAGCTGGGCCGCTGCCACTTCGACTCGGCGGAGGCGATGAACTGGTCGATGATGATCTGCGCGCCGTTGACGAAGTCGCCGAATTGCGCCTCCCACAGGCAGAGCATGGAGGGGAAGTCCATCGAGTAGCCGTAGTCGAAGCCGAGCACGGCGTATTCGGAGAGCGGGCTGTTGTAGACGCAGAACTTCGCCTGGTCGGGCGAGAGGTGGTTGAGCGGGATGTGGCGGTCGCGGGTGACCTCGTCGTAGATGACGCTGAGGCGGTGGCTGAACGTGCCGCGGCGGCTGTCCTGCCCGGAGAGGCGGACGGGCGTGCCCTCGAGGAGCAGGGAGCCGAAGGCGAGGGCCTCGGCGAAGGACCAGTCGTAGGGGCCGCCGTCCTTCCAGACCTTCTTGCGGCGCTCGATGACGATGCGCTTGAGCTTCGTGAGCACGCGGAATTTTTCCGGCACGGTGGTGATGGACTCGACGATGCGGCCGAGCATCGCGTCGCTGATGGCGGTGTCGATCGGCTCGTGCGAGTAGGGCGGCTGGAAAATGGCGGTCGAGCCGGCGAGCTCCTTCTTGTCGTCGGCGGGCCGGGGCTCGTTCTGCTTGGCCTTGACCTCGGCGAGCGCGGTCTCGAGCTCGGCGAGCGTCTCGGCCTTGATCTGGGCGACCTCGTCGTCGGAGACGGCGCCGAGCTGGTGCATCTCGCCGGCGAAGATGTCGCTCAGCAGCGGGTGCGCGGTGATTTTCCGGTAGAGGTTCGGCTGCGTGAACGTGGGCTCGTCGAGCTCGTTGTGGCCGTGGCGGCGGTAGCAGTAGATGTCGATGACGACGTCGCGGCCGAATTCCTGGCGGAACTCCGCGGCGAAGGCGGCGACCTGGATGATGGCGAGCGGGTCCTCGCCGTTGACGTGGAAGACGGGGGCCTCGACCATCTTGGCCATGTCGGTGCAATAGGCGGTGGAGCGGCCGTCCTCGGGCAGGGTCGTGAAGCCGATCTGGTTGTTCACGACGATGTGGACGGTGCCGCCGGTGCGGTAGCCGGGGAGCTGGGAGAGGTTGAAGATCTCCGCGACGACGCCCTGGCCGATGAAGGCGGCGTCGCCGTGCACGAGCACGGGGAGGACGGCGCGGCGCGCCTCGGTGTCGCCGAGCGCGCGCTGGCGGGCGCGGGCCTTGCCCTCGACGACGGGGCCGACGGCCTCGAGGTGGCTCGGGTTCGCGGCGAGGTGGATGTCGACCGAGTAGCCGTCGGCGAGGTTGCGGGTGGTCTGGTAGCCGAGGTGGTATTTCACGTCGCCGCTGCCGCCGACGGATTTCGGGACGTAGTTCTCGGAGAACTCGTTGAAGACCATCGCGAGGGGCTTGTTGAGGAAGTTGACGAGCACGTTGAGGCGGCCGCGGTGGGCCATGCCCATGACGATTTCCTTGATGCCGTGGCGGGGGCAGTTCTGCAGGACGGCGTCGAGCGCGACGATGAGGCCTTCGCCACCCTCGAGGGAGAAGCGCTTGTTGCCCTGGTATTTCGTGTGCAGGAAACGCTCGAACTCCTCGGACTCGAGGATCTTGCGGTAGACGTCGCGCTGGACGGGGGCGTCGTGCTTCGCCCAGTCGCTGCGGTTCTCCAGGCGGTCGCGCACCCAGTTGCGGATGCGCGGGTTCTGGATGTGCATGAATTCCGCGCCGATCGTGTCGGAGTAGATGTCGCGCAGCTCGGCGATCATTTCACGGAGCTTCATCCGGCGGCCGTCGCGGAAGAAGCGGGAGCTGGCGGGGCGGTCGAGGTCGGCCTCGGTGAAGCCGAGCTCCTCGAGGGTGAGGAGCGGGTTCCGGCGGTCGGATTCGGCGAGCGGGTCGAGGCGGGCGATCGAGTGGCCGAGGGTGCGGTAGGCGTAGACGAGGCCTTCCACGCGGGTGTCGAACGAGGTGTTCGCGATGCCGGTGCCGGTGAGTTCCGCGGCGGAGACGCTGCCGTTGGAGGCGGGGGCGGCGCCATTTTTGGCGGGTTTGGCGCAGCCGAGCTCGAAGCCCTCGAAAAAGGCGGCCCAGTCCGCGGTGACGCCCCGGGGGTTCCGGCGCCAGATTTCGTAGTTGTCGTCGAGCAACGCCTCGTTCCAACGGGCGGTAAAAGAATTGTTCATTAACAATGGTGGAAGGTGAGAGAGAGAGGAAGACCCCGGGCCAAGGGAGGAGCCGGGGTCGCGGGACGACACAGTGAGCGAATGTTGCCCGCCGGGCAAGTGACGATTCGGGGGAGGGGACGGGCTGCCCGCCCCGGTGGGTGGACGATCATCGGCGGGAAGCCGACGCCACTTATTGTCACTCCCGGCGCCAGATCCAGGGGTCGGCCGCGGTCCAACCCGCGCCGGTGAGGGCGTAGCCACCGCCCTTGGCGGGGAGCTCGTAGGCGAGGGGCCGGGCGGTGATCGGGTCGGCGGGCAGGGAGGAAAGCAGATCGGGGACGAGGGCGTCGAGCTTCGCGGGCCAGGCGCCGTGAGCGAAGCGGAAGCGCTCGAGCGCGCAGGCGGTCTGGGCCTGGGCAAGGTAGGTCTGGAGCTGCGCGGTGGCGCGGGCCTCGGCGTCGAGCGTCTTCATCTCCGCGCGGGCGGACCCGGGAAGACCGGAGTTTTCCCCGGGGGCAAGGGCCGCGGGGTCGATGCCGCCGGGGCGGTTCAAGGCGTCGAGGAAGGCCTGCAGCGCGCGATTGATCGCGACCTCGCGGGCGCGGAGGCCCCGCTGGTCGAGGCGCACGAGGTCGGCGCCGAGCCAGCCCTGCAGGGCGTCGGTGGCGGAGGGGCGCTCGCCGTTGAGCGCGAGATTGATGGCGGAGTTCAACTGCGCCCGCTCGCCGCGCACGGCCCAGGCGAGGTCGGTGACGAGGCGCGCTTTTTCGAAGGCCTCGCCGAAGCGGCCAAGCTGCTCGTCGGTCCACGCGTCCCAGCCGATGCCGACGCGCGCGCAGCCGGCGAGCAGGCCGAGCAGCAGGCGGCGGGTGCGCTGCGAGGCGAGGAAGGGCTCGGGCGCGAGGGAGTCCGCCAGGCGGGCGACGAGGAGCAGGTCGAGGGCGGCGGCGTCGCTGTCGCCCGTGGAGAGCTCGGCGATGGCGCGGATGGCCAGCCAATCGCCGAGCGCCTCGAGGTAGCGCAGGTGGGGGAGGCGGGGGAAGGGATGGGCGTAGTCGATGGGGAAGCGGGCGGCGGGCCGGTCGGCCGCGGCGGCGAGCGGGGCGAAATCGAGCCCGATGGCGCGGATGCCGGCGCGCACGCGGTCGCCGGCCAGGAGGAAGTCGGTTTTGGCGCGCACGACGCCGGCCTTCTGCATGGTCGCGGCGATGGCCTCGAGGCTCGCGCCGCTGCCCTTGGTCGCGGCGGCGAGCAGGTCGGTGACGGCGAGTCCGCGGCCGGGATCGGCGGCGCGCCGCAGGAGCGGGTCGCGGGGCGCGTCGTCGGGCAGGCCGGCGAAGACGTCGGCGAGGAAAAAATTCTGTTCGGCGGGGAGCTCGGCGGGCCGGACGTCGGCGAAGGTGAGGGGCTCGCCGTTTTTCCGCAATTCCTCGGCGAGCTTCAGCCACTCGGAGTGGGTGTCGCGGCCGTAGCCGCCATGCCAGAACCCGTAGAACGCGAGGGCGCCGGCGCTGAGGAGGCCCGCGGCGACGACGAACCACGCGAACCGGCTGGAGGCGGCGGAGGCGGAGGGACGCGGGACGGGCATGGGGGATTTAAACGCGGGAAAAGGGGAAAAGGGGAAAACGAAATCGAAGGAGGGATGAAGCGACGAGCGGGACGCCTTCCCCTTTTCCCCTTTTCCCGCGCTGGAAAATCATCCGGGTCAAAGTCGCAGCAGGACCGAGCCGAAGTCGAGCGCGAGGCGGCCGGCGGCATCGGCCTGGCGGTAGGCCGCGGGCGGAGGCGGAGGGACGCGGGACGGGCATGGGGGATTTAAACGCGGGAAAAGGGGAAAAGGGGAAAACGAAATCGAAGGAGGGATGAAGCGACGAGCGGGACGCCTTCCCCTTTTCCCCTTTTCCCGCGCTGGAAAATCATCCGGGTCAAAGTCGCAGCAGGACCGAGCCGAAGTCGAGCGCGAGGCGGCCGGCGGCATCGGCCTGGCGGTAGGCCGCGGGAATCTCGTGGTCCCATTGCCGGGTGTCCGCCTCGCGCCGGGTGCGAACGAGAACGCCGGCGTCGCGGAGGCGGGCGAGGTGTTTCGCGGCCTGGTCGGGCGGAGTGCCGGCGATTTTTGCCAGCTCGACGATGGACATCCTGGCGCCGCCCGCCAGCGCGCGCACCATCTGCCAGCGAGTGGGGTCGTCCAAGGCGAAAAAAACCGATGCCGCCGGCAACGGAGGGGCAGGAAGGATCGGATCGTTCATCGCCCGGATGCTTACCGATTCTTTTCGTTCGAAGCCAGCACCTAAATGCGCGGATACCACTCGAAAAGGACCAATCACCGCATCCGAATGCGTGGACATCGCCTCCAAGTCACAGATCGGCGCATTCGGATGCGTGGGAATCACCTCTGGATCATAGATCAGCGCATTCGAATGCGTGGGAATCACCTCCGAATCGCAGATCAGCGCATCCGAATGCGTGGGCATCACCTCTGGATCACAGATCAGCGCATCCGAATGCGTGGGCGTCACCTCCAGATCACAGATCAGCGCATCTGAATGCGTGGGCGTCACCTCCAAGTCGCAGATCAGCGCATCCGAATGCGTGGACATCACCTCCAAGTCGCAGATCGGCGCATCCAAATGCGTGCGTCCGTCGTCCGAACGCTCAACGTTGTAGCCGCCCCGCTCCGTCGGGGCGCGGGGAGCGCGTGACCTCACGCCAGCCGGCGATGGAGCGCCCTATCGCGACAACTGCGCGGGGCACGCGTGACCTCACGCCGTCCGGCGACAGAGCGCCGTGGCTACAACTGCGCGCGGGAGCGCGGGGAGCCCGTGACCTCACGCCACCCGGCGACAGAGCGCCGTGGCGACAACTGCGCGCGGAAGCGCGGGGAGCCCGTGACCTCACGCCGCCCGGCGACAGAGCGCCGTGGCTACAACTGCGCGCGGGAGCGCAGGGCACGCGTGACCTCACGCCACCCGGCGACGGAGCTTCGGCGACGATTTTTTGACACGGCTCGGGCCCCGGGAGCGAATACATGGGTGGGCCGACATTCCGTCGGTCGCCAAAATCTAAAATCGAAACACCCAATGAAACGCTCCCTCACCCTCGTCGCCTCGCTGCTTATCGTGGCCGCCACCGCCACCCTTCCCGCAAAAGAAAATCCCACGGTCGGAGGCGCCGCCATGTCTCCCACGAAGAACATCGTCGAAAACGCCGTGAACTCGAAGGACCACACGACCCTGGTCGCCGCCGTGAAGGCCGCCGGCCTGGTCGAGACGCTCAGCGGCCCCGGGCCGTTCACGGTCTTCGCGCCGACGAACGAGGCCTTCGCCGCGCTGCCCGCGGGCACGGTCGACACCCTGCTCAAGCCCGAGAACAAGGCCAAGCTCGCCGCCGTGCTCACCTACCACGTCGTCGCCGGCAAAGTCAGCGCCAAGGCCCTGGCCAAAAAGATCGAGAAGGGCGGCGGCACGGCCACGCTCCGGACCGTGAACGGCGAGACCCTCACGGCCACCTCCCCGATGGCCGGCGAGATCGTCCTCACCGACAGGAAGGGCGGCAAGGCGAAGGTGACCATCGCCGACGTGATGCAATCCAACGGCGTGATCCACGTGGTCGACGCCGTGCTGCTTCCCTAGAATTCCCCGCCACCGCAATGACAAGGCCCGGGCTTCGGCCCGGGCCTTCGTCGTTCCGGGGGGGCCAGCGGGCCCCGCCAACCGAGCCCCGGCGCGAAGATCGAGGGCGCGAAGATCGAGGGGTCGGACTCGATGACGTCTAGTCGGGGTGCCGACGCGCGGCACGCGGCGAAGAAACTCGTGCGGGGAAACGACGTTCCCCGGCCGGTCGGCGGCGATCCGCCCGAAGGCGAAGCGCGCCCCTGAGCGCGTGTCCTTGTAGCCACGGCGCTCCGTCGCCGTGTGGCGCGAGATCACGCGTCCCCCCGGCGCCCCGACGGAGCGGGGCGGCGACAAGGGCCATCGGACCGCGACGATCCGCCCGAAGGCGAAGCGCGCCCCTGGGCGCGTCTCCTTGTCGCCACGGCGCTCCGTCGCCGTGTGGCGCAAGGGGGCGCGTCCTCACCGGCGCCCCGACGGCGCGGGGCGGCGACAAGGGCCATCGGACCGCGGGGGTTCGCCCGAAGGCGAAGCGCACCCCCGGCGAGCGTCTCCTTGTAGCCACGGCGCTCCGTCGCCGTGTGGCGTGAGATCACGCGTCCCCCCGGCGCCCCGACGGAGCGGGGCGGCGACAAGGGCCGAGCGCCGGGTTCACCGGGCGGGGCCCCTGAGCGCGTCTCCTTGTCGCCACGGCGCTCCGTCGCCGTGTGGCGTGAGAAGGCGCGTCCCCCCAGGCGAGAGATGCCGCGGGCCGGCTTTTCGTGTATGCCTCGTGGCGACGTCTTATGTCATCGTCCCGCGCCCTTCGCCTCCTCGCCGCTTTCCTCGTTTTCCTGCTTGCCGGGGTCGGCGTCGTCTTCGCGCACGACCCGGGCCTGAGCGGGATGGTCGTGACCCTGCGGCCTCCGTTCGTCGAGGTCGTGGCGACTTTTTCCCGGGCCGACGTCGCGGGCCTGCTCGCGACCGGGCCCGCCGCGCTGGACCGCGAGCGGCTCCTCTCGATCGCGCCCGACGTCGTCGCCGCCACCTCGGCCGGGCGCCCCGTCGCGCCGTCCGCGATCGACGCGGACCTGGACGCGGGCCGCAAGGACGTCGGCTTCCATTTCATTTACCCGATCGCCGGAACCGCCGGCAAATGGACGCTGCGCTCCTCGCTGATCGGGAGCTTCCCCCCGGGCCATCGGCAATACGCCTCGGTGCTCGACACCACCGGCCGACTCCTCGCCGAAAAACTGCTCGAGGCCGACGCCGCCTCGATCGAGATCGAGCCGCCGGCCCCGGCCGCCCCCGCGTCTGCGGCCGTCCCCGCGGCTCGGGCGAGGCCGGTGGGCAGCTTCATCCTCCTCGGCGTCGGGCACATCCTCACCGGGCTCGACCATTTGCTCTTCGTCCTGGCGCTCGTTCTCATCGTCCGCGACGGCTGGATGCGGCTGAAGACGATCACCGCCTTCACCGTCGCCCACAGCATCACGCTCGCGCTCGCCACCCTGGGCTACGCGCACATCCCCGCCGCGCCGCTGAACGCCGCCATCGCGTTCTCCCTCTTCCTTCTCGCGCCCGAGATCCTCCGCGCCCGCCGCGGCGGCACGAGCTTCATGCTGCGGCACCCCTGGGTCGTCGCCTTCGCCTTCGGCCTGCTGCACGGCTTCGGGTTCGCCTCCGGGCTGCTCGATCTCGGCCTCCCGCGGGCGCAGATTCCCTTCGCGCTCCTGCTCTTCAACGTGGGCGTCGAAATCGGCCAGCTCGCCTTCGTCGCCCTCGTCCTTGCGCTGCAACGCTCCTTCCGCGCGCTCGAGATCCATTGGGCGCGCTGGGTCGGCTTCCTGCCCGCGGGGACGGTCGGCCTGCTCGGCGCCTTCTGGACCCTCGAGCGATGCTGGATCCTCCTTGCGCCGGCCCGGTGAGCGCGCAACGCTTCCGTCGCCGATCTCCTTGAATCCTCCATGAAAAACCACGCCCGCTCCCTCCGCCGCGCGCTCTGGCTCGTCGTCGTCGCCCTCTCCCTCGCCGGGCCCGGCTCCGCCTCGGCGCACATCCTGCACGGGGAGGCCGTCGGGTTCGGCCGCGGGTTCGCGCATCCCGTCTCGGGCTGGGATCACGTCATCGCGATGATCGCCGTCGGCATCTGGGGCGCGCAGCTCGGCCGGCCGGCGATCTGGCTGCTGCCCGTCACCTTCCCCGTCGTGATGGCCTTCGGCGGCTTTCTCGGGCTCGTCGGGTTCCACCTTCCGGGGATCGAGATCGGGATCGCCGCCTCGGCAATCCTGCTTGGAACCATGGTCCTCGGCGCCTTTCGCCCGCCGCTGGCGGTCGCCGCGATCATGGTCGGATTCTTTGGCCTTTGCCACGGCTACGCCCACGGCGCGGAACTGCCCGCGGGCGAGAACGCGCTGCTCTACAGCATGGGCTTCGTCATCGCCACGGGCCTGCTGCACGGCCTCGGCGTCTCGATGGGCCTCATCCACGAATGGCCGGCCGGCCGGATGGTGCTGCGCGGCGTCGGCGCGGCCATCGCCCTCGGGGGCGGTTACTTTCTTTACCAGGCCTTCCAGCCCGAGCCCGCGGAGCCGGCCTCGCACGCGGTCGTTCGCCCGGCGATCCATGCGGCCGCGTAGCCGCGCGGGATCGGCCCTCGCGCTGCTGCTCGGCGCGGCGCCGGCCGCTTCGGCGCACCTCGTCACGAGCGGTCTCGGCCCGGTCTACGACGGCATCGGGCATTTTTTTCTCCGCCCGGAGGACATCGTCGCCGTATTCGCGCTGGCGCTTCTGGCGGGCCTGCGCGGCCCCGCGGCCAGCCGGCTCGCGTTGTGGCTCGTTCCCGTCGGGTGGCTCGCCGGCGGCTTGGCGGGGTGGCTGCCGGGCGCGCCCACCGTGCTTCCGGCGCCGGGAACCACCGCGGCCGTCGCGATGACCCTCCTGATCCCGGGCCTGCTCGTCGCCGCGGATCTTCGCCGCTGCCGATGGCTGCCGACATCGGTCATGATCGCCTCGGCGAGCCTGCACGGCTTTTTGAACGGGCTCACGCAGCGCGAGGCCGGGCCCGGCGCGGGAATGCTCGCGTTGATCGGCATCGCGGCCGCGACCTTCGTCCTGGTCGCCCTCGCCGCCGCGCTCGTCGTCTCGCTGCGCGGGCCGTGGACCCGCGTCGTC
Source organism: uncultured Chthoniobacterales bacterium (assembly GCA_964247025.1). Taxonomy (GTDB): domain Bacteria; phylum Verrucomicrobiota; class Verrucomicrobiia; order Chthoniobacterales; family JAATET01; genus JAATET01. The sequence continues at coordinate 63,402 of CAXTSM010000003.1, read as the reverse complement.
GCGCGCGTCCTCGGGAGCTGGATCGCCGCCCTGGGTCTGCTCCTGCTCGGTTGGGCGTTGCGGCCGAAGTAGGTCCGGCGGCCCGAGAATGGGGGAAATCCCTGATCTCGCGGGGGCCGGGAGATTTCGCGACACCGTCGTGAGCGGCCCGGCGAACACACCTGCGACCCAAAGATCCATTCCACAAATCAAAAAACCGCACATGAAAACCGATTCCGAAGATTCCACCGAAGAAACCCCCGCCGCGTCGCTCGGTCGACGATCCTTCCTTTCCAAAGCCTCGATGTTCGGCGCCCTCGCCGCCCTGTCGCCGGCTGCGTTGCTCATGACTTCCCGTTCGGCCCGCGCCGCCACCAGCCCGGAGCAGGATCTCGCGGTTCTCAACTTTGCGCTCAACCTCGAGTATCTCGAGGCCGAGTATTATCTCTACGCCACGCAGGGCTCCGGCCTCCCGACGCAATTCACGACCGGCAGCGGCCTGCGGGGCGCCACGTCGGTGAAAGCCGGCGCCACGGTCCCGTTCCAGACGGCGGCGTTCCAGCAATATGCGGTGGAAACCGCCCGCGATGAGCTCAACCACGTCAAGGCCCTCCGCGCGACCATCAAGAGCCTCGGCGGCACGCCCGTCGCCAAGCCCCGCCTCGACCTGCAGGCCAGCTTTGCCGGCCTGGGCTCGCTCATCGGCGCCCCGGGCTTCGACCCGTTCGCCAGCGAGGTGAATTTCCTCCTCGGTTCCTTCGTCTTCGAGGACGTCGGGGTCACCGCCTATGGCGGCGCGGCGGCCCTTCTCGACAACAAGGCGGTCCTCTCCGCGGCGGCCAGCATCCTCGCCGTCGAGGCCTACCACGCCGGCTCGGTGCGCACCGTTCTCTACGGCCTCGGCGCCCAGGTGCAGGATCTCGCGAACAAGATCTCGCGGGTCCGCGCCTCGCTGGGCGGAGGCCGCGATCAAGGCATCGAATTCGGCGGCGTCGCGAACATCATCCCCACGGATGCGAACAGCCTCGCCTTCCGCCGCAACACGCGCCAGGTGCTCAATATCGTCTACGGCAAGACCAACGCCCGCCGCGGCCTGTTCTTCCCCGCCGGCCTGAACGGCGCGATCAAGTAAGCCAATTTCCCGGGCTCCGCGCCGCCCCTCCCCCTGGGACGGCGCGGACCCCCCGGGAAACCTCCCCTTCGAAAGATGCACCCACTTTTTGCGCTCGGCCTGCCCGGCCTGCCCGAGCTTCTTCTCATCGGCGTCATCGCGCTCGTTTTCTTCGGGCCGAAAAAACTGCCGGAGCTCGCCCGCGGCCTCGGCCAAAGCCTCAAGGAATTCCAGAAGGCCAAGGACGAATTCCAGGAACAGATCCACGCTCCGGCCGCCCGGGTGGTCGCGGTCCCCTCGAAGCAGGCTCCGCTCGAGCGGGCGGAGTCAGCCGACGCCCCCGGGTCCGTTCCGCCCCCGCCCGTGACAAAGCCCGTCTGATCGCCGGACGGCCCTGACCTCGCGCTCGATTGATTGGAAAATATCCGGGAATCCTGATTAGTTCCGGGTTCCCCGCATGATCAAAGTCGAGAACCTCACCAAGCGCTTCGCCGGCCACACGGCGGTCGACGGCATCAGTTTCGAAGTGGGCAAGGGAGAAATCGTCGGGTTTCTCGGTCCGAACGGCGCCGGCAAATCCACGACGATGCGCATGCTCTCGTGCTACCTCCCGCCGACGAGCGGGCGGGCCGAGATCGCGGGCTTCGACGTCTTCCGGGACTCGCTCCGCGCCCGTGAGCGCATCGGCTACATGCCCGAGCACGTGCCGCTCTACAACGACATGCGCGTCGTGGAGTACCTCAAGTACCGCGCCGCGCTGAAGGGCGTGCGCGGGCGCCGCATGAACGAGCGCGTCGGCGACGTGATGGACCTCTGCGCGCTCAAGGACGTCGAGCGCAAGCTCGTGGGCAATCTCTCGAAGGGCTACCGCCAGCGGGTGGGCCTGGCCGACGCCATGGTGCACGAACCGGACCTGCTCATCCTCGACGAGCCGACGATCGGGCTCGACCCGAACCAGATCCGCCAGGTGCGCGAACTCATCAAGAACCTCGGCCGGCACCACACGATCCTCATTTCCACGCACATCCTGCCGGAGGTCGAGCTGACGTGCTCGCGCGTGCTCATCATCAACCGCGGCCGCATCGAGGCCTCCGACGCGCCGGAGAACCTGCGGGCGCGCCTGCGGGCGACCGGCGACGTGCGCTTCGAGGCGCGCGTGCCCGACCGGGAAGAAGCGCGGGCGGAGCTGCTGTCGGTGGCGGGCGTGAAAAGCGCCGTCGCCGGCGACGAAGGCGGGTGGGCGCTCTTCGAGCTCGGGATCGACCCCGGCGCGGACCCGCGCGAAGCGATCTGGGAATTGGCGGGACGGCGGAACTGGGCGGTGCGGGAGCTGAGCCGCGACCGCGTGACGCTCGAGGACGTCTTCACGGACATCACGCACCCGGATGAGTAGGGGTTCGAACGCGGGAAAAGGGGAAAAGGGGAAATGAAAAACGCTGATGTTTCTGGTTTGACCGGCCGCATCATCGGCGCCGCGATTGAAGTGCATCGCGTGCTTGGTCCGGGATTTCTGGAATCCATCTATGAAAGCGCCCTTTGCGTGGAGCTGGAACTCCAGGGCCTGAAATTCGGTCGCCAGATGTCTCTTCCCGTTCATTACCGCGGCCGGCTGATCGGGCGTCATCGTCTCGACCTGCTCGTCGGTGATCTCGTCATTGTCGAACTGAAGTCCGCAAAAGCAATCGAGTCCCTTCATTTCGCGGTCGTGCGATCCTACCTCAAGGCCCTTGATCTGGATGACGCCTTGATTCTGAATTTTGCTACCGTTCCGCTGACGATTCGACGAATTTCCGGAGAACTCCCGGACAAAGAATCATGACTTCCCCTTTTCCCCTTTTCCCGCGCTCACCGTCCGATGCGTAAGTTTCTCATTCTGTGGCGGCGCGAGGTGGCGGTCTACTTCCGCTCGCCCACCGCCTACGTCATCCTCTTCTTCTTTCTCCTGCTCACCGGGTTCAACTTCTGGTCCGTGCTCACCGCGATGAACACCAGCCCGAGCACGGTCTCCGTCGTCGAGGCCTATTTCAACACCGTCTTCTTCTGGTTCGGCTTCGTGCTGCCGTTCCCGCTCATCACGATGCGCCTCTTCTCCGAGGAATATAAGCTCGGCACGATCGAGCCGCTCATGACCGCCCCCGTCCGCGACCTCCAGGTGCTGCTCGCGAAATACTTCAGCGCCGTGTTTTTCTACGCCGCGCTCTGGCTGCCGACGGTGCTTTATTTCCTGATCTTCCAATGGCAGACGCGCCTGCCGGCCGCCTCCTCCGCCGGGTCGATCGTCGGCGCCTACACGATGCTGCTGCTCATCGGCCTCTTCTACATCGCCATCGGCTGCCTCGCCTCCGCCCTCACGCGCAACCAGGTCGTCGCCGCGATCATCTCCTTCGCGACGATCGTCCTGCTGTTTTCCTGGGGCTTCCTCATGCGGCTGTTTCCCAACGTGAGCCAGGTCCTGCGGGATTTTTCCGACTACTTCTCGCCGCTTCAGCACATGGCTCTTTTCTCGCAGGGGCTCTTCGACACGCGCCCCGTCGTGCTCTACCTCAGCCTCACGGGCCTGGTGCTTTTCCTCACGTTCCAGGTGTTCCAATACCGCCGCTGGAAGGTCTGACCCATGGCCAAGTCCAGCAACAAACCCACCCCGAAAACGAAGGCCAGCTTCTCGCGCGCGGGCATCGGCTTCGGCGTGCTCGTCCAGTCGGCCTGCGTGCTTTTCCTCGTCATGGCCGCGAACTACGTCGGCTTCAATTATTTCCAGCGCTGGGATTTCTCCCGCTCGCAGCGCTTCACGCTCGCCGACCAGACCCGGCAGGCGCTTCGGCAATTCCAGCCGCCGCTCAAGATGACCGTGTATTTCTCGCCGACGAATCTCGGCCTCGACTCCGCGCTCTACGGCGACGTGCAGAACCTGCTCGCCGAGCTGAAATTCGCCGCCCGCGACAAGCTTTCCATCGAATGGGTCGACCCCGTGCGCGACGTCAGCCGCGGCAACGAGCTCCAGGAAAAATACAAGTTCGACGGCACGCAGAACCTCGTCGTGCTCGACTACGGCGGCCGCGTGAAGCTCGTGCCGATCCTCGATCTCGGCGACTACGACATGAGCGGCGTCGCGGTCGGCGAGCCCGCGCGGCTGCAGGCCTTCATCGGCGAGGCCGTGCTCACGGCGGCATTCGTCGAGCTGCTCAGCCCCGACCGCGCCCGCGTGTATTTCGTGCAGGGCCACGGCGAAACTCCGTCGACCGACCTCCAGCGGCTTCAGGATGCCATCGCCCGGCAGAACGCCGAAAGCTGGGGCCTCAATCTCGCCTCCGCCAACGCCATCCCCCAGGAGGCCGACGCCGTCTGCATCGTCGGCGCCCGCTACGATTTTTCCCCGCGCGAGATCGACGTCCTCCGCGACTACTGGCGAAAGAACGGCCGGCTGATCGTGCTCATCGACCCGGAGTCGATGGCCGGCACGCCGAACCTGCGAAAGTTCATCAACTCCGCCTGCGTCTACCCGCGCCCCGACCGCGTGCTGTGCGTGATTCAAAATCCGCTGAACCCGGGCGTCATCGGCGTGAACAAGGACATCGTCAACGGCCTGTTCCTGCCGAACTCGGTCATCACCAAGCGCCTCGCCGGGGTGAACGCCCGCTTCGTCGGCGGCACGCTCTCGCTGCTGCTCGACGTCGCCGGCGCCGCCCGGGCGGACATCCAGCTGCGCCCGCTCGTGCAGGCGGCGGAAGGTTACTGGGGCGAGACCCATTTTTTGTATGTCCGGGACGGCGTGCGTTACGACGAGGGCGAGGATGCCGGCCAGCCCGTCATCGTGGCGGCCTACGCCGAAAAAGGCGGCGCCCAGGACGACCGCACCGACGTGGCGAGCTCGCGCCTGGTCGTCGTCGGCAACGCCGGGTTCATCGCCGACCGCTCGCTCGACGCGGCGTCCCAGGGCAACCTGGACTTCATGATCAACGTCATCAATCGCATGCTCGAGCGCAAGGCCCTGCTGGGCGTCGCGCCGCGCACCGTCACCAATTACATGCTGAACCTCACGGACCCGCAACTGCGCGGCATCGCGCTTTACGCGCTGTTCATCATCCCCGGCGCCGTCGCGCTGCTCGGCCTCGTCGTGGGCTTCCGCCGCCGCGCATGAGCCGCCTCGGCACCATCTTGCTCCTGCTCCTCGCCGTCGGGGCGGGACTTTTCCTCTGGCTGCTCGAGCCGGGTTGGAAAAGCACCCGCGAGCGGCTCGCCACGCGGGACTACGTCTTCGATTTCGATCCCAACGCGATCACCGCCGTCCGCGTCGTCGCCGGGCGCGACGGCTACGAACTCGACCGGCGGCCGAACGGCTGGGCCGTCGGGCCGAAGCCGCGGGACGTCGCCTCCGCCCAGGCCGTCGAGGACCTGCTCAAGACCGCCGCCGGCCTGCGGGTGTATGACATCCTGCGCGTCGACGAGCTGCCCGCCGGCCACGGCCTCGATGACTTCGGCCTCGCGAAGCCCAAGAGCCAGATCGATTTCGTCGGCGACCGCGACCCATCGCTTTACTTCGGGAAGGACGCCGCCGGCGACGGGCGCATCTACGTGCGCAAGGCCGACGCGAACGAGATCTACGTGGTCGACGACGACCTGCAGCGGCGGGCGTTTCGTAACGCCGCGGAGTTTCGCGACCGCCGCCTCACGAACCTCGCGCCCGCCCAGGTCACGAAATTCACGATCAAGCGCGGCCCCGGCGAAATGACGCTCCAGCACGACGACCTGGGTTGGAGCATCGTAAGCCCGCTGCGCGCGCGCGCGGACGCCGCCGCCGTGGATCGCCTTCTCGCCGGCGTGCTCGGCCTCGAGATTCTGGATTTCGTCGCCGACGGTTCCGACGAACTCGGCGCCTACGGCCTCGGTGAGCCGCGCGTCGAGCTCTCCCTGCAGGTCGAGGGCGAGCCCGCTCCGGTCGCGCTGCGAATCGGCGCCGAAGTCGACGATCACGGAAAAAAATCCGTGCTCGCGCAATTCACCGCGCGGGACAGCGTTTATCATCTCCCGGCGCAAGCCTGGACGCTGCTGCAGGCCACGCCCGACGAATTGCGGGACCGCCAGCTGCTCCCGCTGAACCTCGATACCATCGACGCCATCCGCTTCCGCCGAGGCGCGGACGCTTGGTCGATCCAGCGCGAGGGCGAGGACTGGAAGTCGCCCGCCGGACGGATCGCGGCGGACCACGTCGAGCGTCTCACCAGGAATCTCACCGGCGCGAAAGTGGTGCGTTACCTTCCGCTCACGGCGGAAAACCTGCGCCGGACCGGCCTGGACGGGGACGGGGCGGGCGACGAAATCGCGTTCGACGCCTGGCTTTCCGAAAACACGCCGGAGACCACCGCCGGCCGTCGTCCCGTGGCCACGCTGCGCATCGGCCGTCGCGAGGGCGACGTGATCCACGTGCGGGTAAACGACGATCCGGAAATTTGCGCGATCCCCGCGGCGGCGTTGGAAGGCCTCGCCGCCGAGCCGCGCTGATATTCCTTGTCGCCACGGCGCCCCGGCGCCACCCCGCGCGCGGGGATGACGCGTTCCCCCCGGGCGCCCCGACGGAGTGGGGCGGCGACGAGGAGCGCGGAGCCTAGTATTTCGGCGCCCGCACGGTGCCGGCTTCGACGTCCGACCGGCGCCGCGCCACGATGCGGTCCGCGACCTCGTGCACCATTTCCTCGAGCAGCAAACGAAGGTGGCTGCCGCGGCGGAAATCCGACGGCGCGATGTTCTTCACGCGATCGGCATGCACGCAGAGCTGGTAACATTTCTTGAAGCTCGAGCGCGTCGGGTCCTCGGCGTTGTAGACGGCGATGGCCTGGCCGCCGTTGCGGCGCATCACGGTGAAGCACGGCACATCGGTCGGGCCGTCGCCGACGTAGACCATGTTCTGGAAGGGCACGGGGCGCAGCTCCGAGGGCATGTGGTCGTTCACGTCCTGCGTCATGTCGATCATGCCCTTGTTGATGCGGAAGAGGTATTGGGTCTTCTGCGTGTGGCTGATCACGCGCCGGGGAAACGTGATGCGGCCGCTCGAATCCTCGGCGAACTCGCAGCCGAAGATCGCCTTCACGAACTTCGCCAGCCGGCTGCCCTCGATGAGCACCTTGATGCCCGAGGAAATGATGTAATGCTCGACGGCGATGCCGTGCGCCTCGTGCTCGGGCGAGAGCAGGCCGCTCTGGAACTCGGAGAACATTTCCGGCAGGCCGGGGTAGAAATTGAGCTTCGAGCCGAGGTCGCGGAGCTGCGCGTTCGTCGGACGATCCATGTCGAGGCAGTCGAGCATCACCTTCATGTAGGCGAGCTCGTTGTCGTAGCCTTCCTGCGCGACGAGCTCGCCGCAACGCTCCCAGAAGCTTTTCGAGTTGATGCCGAAGTGCGGAAAAATCGCCTCCTCCTGCATGTAGTTCGGGCTGAGGGTCTGGTCGTAATCGTAAACGATCGCGATGATGTTCTGCGGAGCGGCCATGGGACGGAGCGTGGCCGCAATTGCCGCGCCAAGGCACGGAAAATCTCCCTCAGTCGAACATCAGCACGAAATACCCGACGAAAAGCGCGAGGTGAATCGCGCCCTGCAGCACGTTCGTGCGGCCGCTGAAAAAGGTGAGCACGCTGCTGGCGAGCGTGAGCGTGAGCAGCACCATGTTCGCGGGCGTGACGCCGAGCGTGAGGTGGCGGCCGGTGAAGAACGCGATGCCGATGACGGTCGGCACGGTCAGGCCAATGGACGCGAGCACCGAGCCGAGCAGCAGGTTCACCGAGCGCTGGAGGCGGTTGCGCCGGGCGGCGTTCAGCGCGCTGAGCCCTTCCGGGGCGAGCACCATCACGGCGACGAGCGTGCCGCCGAGGGCGACGGGTAGACCCGCGTCATTGATCGTGGGGGCGAGCGAGTGGCCGAGGTTTTCCGCCAGCAGGACGATCGGCACGAGGTAGGCGACGAGCAGCCCGACGTGCACGCCGAGCGCGTAGCGCAGCGTGTCGCCTTCGGAGGGCGGCGTTTCCGCAAGCTCCTCGAAGATTTCGCGGTGGCTCGACGTCTGGATGGACAGAAAAACGCCGTAGAGCACGAGCGCCATGCCGGCGAGGAAGATGGATTGCAGGAGCGACAGCGAGGCGTCGGGCATCGAGCGGGTGAAGTTCGGGAGGACCAGCGTGCCGACGGCGAGCGGGACGATCACCCCGAGGTAGGACTGCGCGCTCTGCAGTTGCAGGGCTTGTTCCCGGTGGCGCAATCCGCCGACGAGCAGCGCGAGGCCGAGCAATCCGTTCATGACGATCATCACCACCGCGAACATCGTGTCGCGGGCGAATCCCGCGCCGGCTTCGCCGGAAAACATCACCGCCGTGATGATGCTGACCTCGATGCAGGTCACGGCGAGCGTGAGGACGAGCGTGCCGAAGGGCTCGCCCAGGCGGTGGCCGACGGCCTCCGCGTGGCGAAGGACGGCGAAGGCCGCCCAGATGATCACGGCGAAAAGGAGCAGGGCCAGAACCGGCGGCGGGATTTGCGGGCCGAGGGTGAAGGCGAGCAGCGCCGCGACCCAGCTGGCGGGCAGCGCGTGCTCGCGAAGCAGGGTGCGGAAAAGCGGGCTCACGATGCGCGCAGGCTCGCGGCGAGAGCGGCTTCGATCGTCGGGTGGCGGAAGCCGTAACCGACGGAAAGCGGGGCGGAGGGGACGACCCGCTGGCTGTCGAGCAGGAGATGCGAGAGCTCGCCGAGGCCCATTCTAAGGGCGAAGGCGGGGGCCGGAAGGATCGTGGGACGACGGACGGCCCGGCCGAGGGCGCGGGTGAACTCCGCGTTGCGAAGCGGGGAGGGGATCACCGCGTTGAGGGGGCCGTGCACCGCGTCGCCCTCGACGGCGTGAAGGATGAGCCCGGCGACGTCGTCCACGTGCACGCAGGACATCCATTGCCGGCCGGAGCCGAGGTTGCCGCCGAGGGCAAGGCGGAAGACGGGGGCGACGAGCTTCATGGCGCCGCCGTCCGGACCGAGCACGAAGCCGGTGCGAATCAAGCTCGTGCGGGCGTTTTCCGCCCGGGCGGCTTCGGCTTCCCAGGCGACGCAAACCTCGGCGAGGAATCCGCCGCCGGCGGGGCTGGATTCATCGACCTCGCGCTCGCCCGTGTCGCCGTAGAAACCGATGGCCGAGCCCGAGACGAAGATGCGCGGCGCATCGGGCGAGGCGTTGAGCGCCTCGACGATGCGGCGGGTGCCCTGCACCCGGCTCTCCCGGATGCGGCGCTTCTTGGCGGGAGTCCAGAGCCCCATGATCGTCTCGCCGGCGAGATGGACGACGGCGTCGAGCCTGGAGACGTCGGGCGCGGCCTCGAGCGAGAAGGTCCGGGATTCCACGAATCCGGGCGTGGGTTGCGGCCGGCGCGAAAAGGCGACGAGCTCGTGGCCGCTCGCGCGCGCGAGGCGGGCGAAGTGGGAGCCGATGAATCCGCGGGCGCCGGTGATGCCGATAATCATGCGAGAGGATACGTCACGAGTGGCGCGGTCAGCCGCCTTTATTGGGGATGGGGAACTCGCGGTTGAGCCACTTGAGCGGGAAGCGGTCGCCCGGGCAGTCGGTCGGCTTCGGGTTGATCTGCTTGTGGCCGTAGACGACGATGTCCCGGCCCTTCACGCGGCCGCAGCGGCGCCGGAGGTAATTGATGAGTTCCTCGAGCGCGGCGGTCTGGGTCTTCGTCGGCACGTCGCGGTTGAAGTCGCCGACGAGGCAGATGCCGAGGGCGATGTTGTTGAGGTAATCGCTCGCCACGTGGCCGCCGTTGATCTGGCGCGTCCAGCGGTTGCCGATCTCGATCTCGCCGTCGCCGGAGGAATGGCCGTTCCCGATCACGAAATGGTAGGCGAGGCCGTTCTGCATGTGGCGGACGTTGCGGTGGTAGATGTCGAAGGCGCGGGCGTTGCCCTGCCGGGTGCCGCTGTTGTGGACGACGATGTATTTCCAGCGGCCTTTTTTGACCTTGGCGTTGTCGATGGCGGCGCGGATGGACGCCGTGAGGTAGGTGAATTTCTCGCCGCCGCCGAAGAGCGACCAGCCGCGTTTTTTCGGCGGGGGCATGTCGCCCTCGTCCTCGGCGACGCCGGATTTTTCGATGACGATCGGCGCCTCGCGGGAGGGCTTCGGCTTTGGCTCGGCCGTGGGGCGGGGGGTTGCCTCCGGGGCCGACGTCGGCTCGGGGGCGGGCTTCGGGGTGCGCTCCGGCTCCGGTTTGTTCTCGCGAGGCGTGGGCTCGGGCGGGGTGGGCTCCGGTTCTTCTTCCGGCGTTGGCCGCGGCTTCGGGGGGCGGGGCTTTGGCCTCGGGGTCGATGCCGGGGTGGGGCGGGGGCGCGGGGTGGCCGAGGCGCGCGGCACGGGACGGATTTCCTCGCGCGAGTGGAGAAACAGGCTGCGCTTCTGCTCGTCGGTGAGCTCGGAGTGCGCGCGGGGCGGAAGGAACGAAACCGCGGCGAGAAGGAGAAGGCCGGCGGGAAGCAGCTTGCGCACGGGCGGAGGCTAACAAATTGCGTCGGGCATTCAAGCGGCGGCGCTTGGCAATTCTCCCGCCGCGGGCGTAACGTGATCGCATGAAGCGGTGGTTTCCCCTCGTCGTCGTTTTCGCAACGCTCGGAGTCTCGTTTTGCCGGGCCGAGACGGTCCAGGAGGTCTACGCGCGCGGCGTGCGCGCCTACACGGGGGGAAACATGGAGGCGGCCCGGGCGTTGTTTCGGCAGGTCATGGCCGCGGATCCCGCGAACGCCTCCGCGGCGGCGTATCTTCGCAGCATGAAGGCCGCGAAGCCGGCGCCGGTGGACATTCGCGGACAGATGGGCGCGCTCGTCGTTTCGAAGATCGCGTTCCGCGACACGTCGCTCGCGACCGTGCTCGATTACCTGCCGAAGCTGGCGGCGAAGGAGAGCGGCGGCAAGGTCGCGCTGAATCTCGTGCGGATGTTTCCCGCGGAATACGGCCAGCAGAAAACGATCACGCTGGAGCTATCCGGGGTGCCGATGGCGAGCGTGCTCGATTACGTTTCGCAGGCCGCGGGACTCAAGCTGGAATACCAGGCCCACGCCATCGTGCTGAGCCTTCCCGCGGCCGCCGCCGCTCAATAAAGGACCCGCACGAGGTGCAGCCCGTCGGCGGGCGCGACGTAGGTCCACCGGCCCGAAGAGGGGTCGTCCAACAAGGCGCGCACCCGCGCGAGCGGCTCCCGTCCCCGGGCGACGCGAACGCCCGCGCCGACGAGCATGCGGACCATTTTGTAGAGGAATCCGTCGCCTTCGAAGGTGATCGCGACGCGCGTTCCAACCTGGCGGACGCGCGCCGTGGCGATGCGGCGCACGGTGGATTTCGGCGGCGAGCCGCGATTGGCGGAGAAGGCGTGAAAATCGTGCGGGCCGCTGAAAATGGCCACCGTCTCGCGCAACCGCGCCACGTCGAGATCGCGCGGGACGTGCCAGGCGCGCCGGAACTCGTGCGGGGGCAGCGTGGCGCCGGTGCGAATCTCGTAGCGATAAAGCTTCCCGCGGGCGGAGAAGCGGGCGTGAAAATCCTCGTTCGTCCGTCGCGCCCGGACGATGCGGATGGCGCCGGGAAGATTGCCGTTCAGCGCGCGAAGCCAGTCCGCGATCGTGAGGCGGGCGTCCTCCGGCGCGTCGAAGTGCGCGCTCTGCCCGAGCGCGTGCACGCCCGCGTCGGTGCGGCCCGCGCCGTGCAGCGTGATTTTCGTCTTCGCGATTTTGGCCAGCGCCCGCTCGATCGCGTCCTGCACGGAGTCGCCCGCCGCCTGGCTTTGCCAGCCCGCGAAGGGCGCGCCGTCGTAGGCGATCGTAAGCCGGACACGCACGGCTAGATCGTGGAAAGTCCGCCCGCCTGCGCGTCGAGCCACCCCTGCAGGATGACCTGCGCGGCGGCCTGGTCGATGATGTGGCGCTGCTCCTTCGCGCTGCGGCCGGCGGCGCGCAGCGAGCGCTGGGCCGAGACCGTGGTCAACCGCTCGTCCCAGGTGACGACCTTGCAGCCGGGCAGCTTCGCGCGGATTTCGCCGGCGAGCGCGGCGGCCTTCTCGGCGGAGGCGCCCTGCGAGCCGTCCATGTTGCGGGGCTGGCCGACCACGATGGTCTCCACGTCGCGGGCGACGGCGAGCTCGCGGATGCGCTCGGCGGGAGGGACGCGGCGCACGTCGATGGTCTCGAGGGGATGGGCGAGAAAACCCAGTTCGTCGCTGATGGCGACGCCCACGCGGACGTCGCCGTAATCGATGCCGAGCACGCGTTTCATTTCCATTGAAAATGACACAGGCCGCTCCTACGTTGCAAAGCGTATGGCGACGCTCCCCATTTCCAAGTTCGGCCAGAACCTTCCCGTGACCGGCATCGGGGCGCTCTCGCAGGTGGCGGTCGGCTTCGGCGTGGGGCTGCTGGTGGCGGACAAGATGAACATCACCGCGCGCCAGCGGACGGCCATCGTGCTGATCGGCGCGGGCGCCGCGGCCGTCATCCCGTTCGCGGCCGGGATCTACAACCGAGTCGCGCATCGCGAGGCCTCCGAGCGCGGCATGCGCCGCCGGCTGGACTCGATCCGCGAGGATGTCGGATTCGCCAGCGACGACGAGCTCGCTTGAGCCGCGTCCTCGTGCTGGCATCGCGTTCGCCGCGGCGCCGTGACTTGCTTGCGCAGGCGGGAATCCTCAGCGTAGGCGCGCCGTCGGACGCCGAGGAATTGACGGAGGTCGACGGCCCGCCCGCGGCCCTGGCCATCGCGAACGCGGAGCTCAAGGCCATGCCGATCGCCCTCGCGCGGCCCGACGAGGTGGTGCTCGGCGCGGATACGATCGTGGCGCTCGACGGGGGGATTTTTGGCAAGCCGCGGGATCTTTCCCACGCGGAGGAAATGCTTGCGCGGCTCGCTGGTCGCACGCACGAGGTGATCACCGGCGTGTGCCTGGTGGCCTGGAAAAGGCGCGCGGTCGTGAAGTTCAGCGAATCGACGCGGGTGAAATTTCGCGAATTATCGCCGGCGCGGATTCGGGAGTATCTGCGGTCCATCGACCCGCTCGACAAGGCGGGCGCCTACGCGGCGCAGCACGACGAGGGGCGGATCATCGAGTGCGTGGAGGGCTCGTTTTCGAACGTCGTCGGTTTGCCGGTCGAGCGGACGGTCGCGGCGCTGGAGCGGTATTTCGGGTTTTAAGGGAGGAGTGGTCCGTCGGCGGGAAGCCGGGGCCGCGGGCTTTTACCCGGCTTCCTCGCGGGTTTCCGCGCGGTCCTCGAAGCGGGTGAATTGCTTGAGGAACGTGAGTGGGACGTCGCCCGTGGGACCGTTGCGCTGCTTGGCGATGATGAGTTCGGCGAGGCCGGCCTTTTCTTTCTTTTCGTCGTCGTCGTCCTCGTAGACTTCCGAACGGACCAGCAGGCAGACGACATCGGCGTCCTGCTCGATGGATCCCGATTCCCGAAGGTCGCCCATGCGGGGCTTGCCCTTGGCGGCGCCGGTGCGGGATTCCGGGTTACGATTGAGCTGGGCGAGGACGATGATGGGGATGTCGAGCTCCTTGGCGAGGGCCTTGATGCCGTTCGAGATTTCCGCGATTTCGATCTGGCGGTTGTCCTGGCCTCGTTTCGAGGGCGAGCGCAGGAGCTGGAGGTAATCGATGATGATGAGCTCGACGGCGTGACGCTCGCGCATGCGGCGGGCCTTCGCGCGCAGTTCCAGGATGCTGATGCCGGCGGTGTCGTCGATGAAGATCTGGCTCTTCGAGAGAATCGACGCGCTTTTGGTGATCTTGCCGACGTCCTGCTGCGAAAGGAATCCATCGCGCACGTGGCTGAGATTCACGCGGGCATGCGAGCAGAGCAGGCGCTGGACGAGCTGGTTGCTGCTCATTTCCAGGCTGAATACGCCGACGGCTTTGCCGACGTTCACCGCGACGTGCTCCGCGATGTTCATGGCGAAGGCGGTCTTGCCCATGGAGGGGCGTGCGGCGACGACGAACATTTCCGAGCCGTGCAGGCCGCTCGTCATTTCGTCGAGTTTCTTGAATCCGGTCGACAGGCCGGAGAGGCCGCCGCGATTCTTGTAGAGTTTTTCGATCGCCTCGATGGCGTTCATCACCTCGGTGCGCATGTCGGCGAAGACGCCCTTGAAGCGTTCCTCGCCGATTTGCATGACCTTCGACTCGGCCTCGTCGAGCAGGGACTTCACCTCGCCCTGTTCGTCGTAGGCGCGACCGGCGAACTCCGTGCAGGTCTGGATGAGCTGGCGGAGGAGAAATTTCTCGCGAACGATGTCGATGTAATAGTCGGCGTTGCTCGCGGTGGGAACGAATGTGAACAACTCGGAGATCGCGGCCGCGCCGCCGGCTTTGTCGAGCTCGCCCTTGTCCTTGAGCATCTGCGTGAGCGAGATGAAATCCACCGGTTTCGCGGCGTTTTGCAGCGAGATCATCTCGCGGTAGATGATCTGGTGCGCCGGCTGGTAGAAGTGGTTTTCGCTCAGCCGCTCGATGCATTCCCCGAGGACGTTCCCGGGGGAGAGCAGGGCGGAGCAGAGCACGCCCTTTTCGGCGTCGAGGCTCTGCGGGAGCGCCCGGTGAATATCTGGTAAATAACCCGGCCGTTTTTGGGGATAATCCCCTTTGCGGCCGCGTCGGCCGGACTTCGACTCCCCGTCGAGCGCCGGGGGATTCTCCGGCAGGCTTGCCTGAGAATCGGGAGGCATGATGCGTTAGCCGCGGGACGGGCGCTTCCGGGGCGCGTCCTCGTCTTCTTCCTGGGCGGCTTCTTCGGGCGGGGGATTCGAAGCGGCGATCTTGACCTTGAGCTTCGCGGTGACGTCGGGGTGCAGCTTGACGGCGATCTCGTGCTCACCGCTTTCCTTGATGCCCTTGTCGAGGCTGATCGCGTGGCGGGGCAGCGTGACGTCCTTGAGCTCGGCCTCGACTTTTTCGGTGAGATCCTTCGCGGTGATGGAGCCGAAGGCCTTGCCGGTCTCGCCGGTCTCGAGCGTGAGGGTGAGGCGCAGCTTGTTGATGCGGGAGGCGAGCTCCTCGGCGGCGGTGACCTCGCGGGCTTCGCGCTCGGCGCGTTTTTGCTTGAGGTGGTTCAACGAGCGGAGCGCGCCCTTGGAGACTTCGAGGGCCTTGCCTTGCGGCACGAGAAAGTTGCGGGCGTAGCCGCGGCGGACGCGGACGATATCCGCCTCGGCGCCGAGGGGCGGGAGATTGGTGGTGAGAATAACTTCGGTGTGGGCCATGGTGCGCTCCTTTAAATAGGTCGGGGGGCGAGAAGGTAACGGCTGGGTTTTTCGTGTCAAGCCAAACGGCCGGCAAACTCGCCCTTGAACGGGAGGGGCGCGCCGCCGAAGCTTCCGCACCATGAGAATGCTTTCGGTGATCCTTTTAGCGGTCGGATGCGCGGCGCTCCAGACTTCCTGCATGACCACGAACCTGCTCGCGCGCGCGGAGGGCCGCCCGCTTCCCGCCGATCCGCCCAACGCGCAATTCGTGCCGCAGCCGGGGTATTACCTGCTCGTGCCGCTGGCGTTCCCGCTGGACGTGGTGTCGTTCCCGATCCAATACGCCTACCAGCAGTCGGAGCAATAGGCCAGGCGGAGGCGTGAAATCCTGGGCGAATCGCCGAGGTAGGCCCTTGTCGTCGCCCCGCTTCGTCGGGGCCCCGGGAGGCGGGTGATCTCACGGGGGCGCGTCATCTTGCGCGGCACGGCGACGGAGCGCCGTGGCGACAGGAACGGGGCGCCCAGGGGAGGCGCGTGACCTCGCGCGGCGCGGCGACAACAATGCCCAGGCGTCTTTCCACGATAATGGCTTTGGCAGGGCGATGAGGCGAAGGACGGGAGAGTCTTTCAGGGGCCGAAGGCGCGTTCACCGACGATGCGCAGGCCATGCAGCGTGAGCCGGGGGTCCACGGCGGAGAAGAGCGGAACTCCGCGGGCGATCAACGCGGCGTCGCCCCCCGTGGCGACGATCGTCGGCCGGGCGCGTGGAAAAGCCTCGGCGCTCACGCGGCGGATGATCTCCGCGATGAGGCCGCGGTAGCCGTGCACCGCGCCCGACAGCATCGCCTCACGCGTGGATTTGCCGACCGCGCGACGGGGCTCGACGAGCCGGATGCGAGGGAGCAGCGCGGTGCGGGAGTGGAGATAATCCGTCATCGCGCTCAGGCCGGGCGCGATCACGCCCCCGACGTAGTCGCCGGCCGCGGAGATCACGTCGAAGGTCACCGCCGTGCCGAAGTCGACCACGATCGCGGGCCGGCCATAAAGCGCGTCGCACGCGACGGCGTTGGCGAGGCGGTCAGCGCCGATGCTGGCCGGCCGCGGATAGTCGATGCCGATGCCGAGCGGGCTGCGGTGGTCGAAATCGTGGATGGGGACGGCAAGTGCGCGGTGAATGGCGGCACGGCGGAACGGAACGACGGAGCCAAGGATGGCGGCGTCGAAGCGGAGGGATTTCGTTTCCGAGGCGAAACGGGAGGCGGAAAGTTCGTTCGTGGGGAGCCGATGGATGCGGCCGAGGCGGCCGAGGCGGGCGACCGCGAACTTCGTGAACGAGTTGCTGATGTCAATGACGAGCAGGCGCACGCCGGGCATTTAGGGCTGCGGGGATTCTTTCGGCGAGGCGAAAGCACGGGGGGAATGGAGGGTCCGCGAGGAACTTTTCGGAAACAGCCACGGACGGCTTCGGAGCGCCGTCGCTGCCAATTACGAATGACGGGTCACCAACGGTCGAGCCAGGGGGAGACGAACTGGAGGAAGCCTTTCTGGGGTGGGTTGAGAATTTGCCGGTCGATGGATGCGACGATGCGAAAGACGGGCGGGGGCTTTGCGAGCTGTTTGGCCAGGCGGGGTTGTTGATGGCCTTGAGCGCTTCAAGGAGTCCAAGGCGGGCTTCCGTGCTTTCTCCGGCGGCCAATTCCCCTTGCTTCAGCAAAAAGAATCGGGATCCCATCCCGGGAATTCCGGTGCCCGATAGCTTGAACGTGGGATAAGCTTCCCGATGGCGTTTGAATCTGAGAACTGGATCTTCAAGATACTATCCTTGAGGTATTCCGCGTCGGAAAGAAGGGTTTGGATCGCCACCGGCTTCGAACTTTCATTGGTGATCCGAAATCGGATTTGACCGCGGTCGACGATCAGGTCCGAAGTGAGGGTCTCGTTTAACGGCCAGCGATAGCTTTCGGCGGCGCGAGTCGGGGAGGTCATGGCAAAGGTCCAGGCCGTCGCCACGAAGGTAACGATCAGCTTAGAAAAATAAGACGCGCCAAGCTTATTCATAATAGGTCGGATGGGAATAGCCGGTTCCATTCACATTGGTGGTGGTGATTACGCCGTGGCCATTTTTGCCGATGACGTCGGTGATGGGATCACTTCCCGGGGTCACAACCTTGGCGGAGTGCTCGTTTCCGGAAGAGACGACGATCCTTGCTTTGGCGTGATCTTTCCCGACGGCCCCTTCCTCCGCCAAGATCGTGCGTTCTGAGAATGGAAAAACGAGGTTGGACATCGTCGAAACCCGCGGGGACGAGCCATCGTTTCGACGAGTCCGATCACGCGCCGGGCGGGCGGTAGCCGCGCTGCGGCGGCGGGGGCGGCGCTTTTTTCGGCGCGGGCGCGTCGGAGTCGCTGGCGCCGGCGGAGTTGCCGAGTTCGGCCTCTTCGGGCGGCAGGAAGTTCTTGAAGCGGCCCTTGTCGATGGCCTTCATGTAGGCTTCGTGCGGGGAGACGACGTCCTGCTGAAGCTGCGCCCAGATCGCGTCATCCATGAATTGCATGCCCTCCGCGCGCCCGCCGACGATGACGTCCTGCAGCTTCTGCGTCGCGCCTTCGCGGATGATGGCCGCCGCGGCGCTGTTGACCACGAGGATCTCGTTCACGGCCACGCGGCCGGAGCCATCGGATTTTTTCATGAGCAGCTGGGCGATGACGCCGCGCAGCGAGGCGGAAAGCATCGTGCGCACCTGCGCCTGCTGATCGGCCGGGAAGACGTCGATCATGCGGTCGACGGTCTTGCGGGCGTTGTTCGTGTGCAGCGTGCCGAAGACGAGCATGCCGGTCTCGGCGGCGGTGAGGGCGAGGGAAATGGTCTCGAGGTCGCGCATTTCGCCCACGAGCACGATGTCGGCGTCCTCGCGCAGCGCGGCCTTCAGGCCGGTGGGGAAGGACTTCGCATGCTCGGGCACTTCGCGCTGCGTGATGATGCTGCGCTTGTTGCGGTGCACGAATTCGATCGGCTCCTCGACCGTCACGATGTGGCGCGCGTAGTTCGAGTTGATGTAGTCGATGAGGGCCGCCAGCGTGGTGGATTTGCCGGAGCCGGTGGGGCCGGTGACGAGCACGAGGCCGCCGCGCATCTGGCCGAAATGCTTGATGACGTCGGGCACTTTGAGCTGCTCGAGGGTCGCGATCTTGGTCGGGATCAAACGAAAGACCGCGCCGTAGCCGTGGGCCTGCTTGAGGAAGTTGCAGCGGAAACGCGCGTCCGCGTTCATTTCGTAGGCGAAGTCGAGGTCGCCGGTCTGCTCGAAAAGTTCCCAGCGCTTCGGCGAGCAGATCTCGCTCAGCATGTGGGTGGCCTCGTCGCGGCCGAGGAATTCCTCGCGGATCGGGACGATCTCGCCGTGACGGCGGATTTTCGGCGGTTGCCCTTCCGCGAGATGCAGGTCGGAGGCGCCGGCGTCGATGAGCACCTGGAAGAATTGATCGATGTAAGCCATGGGGAGGGGGGGAGTTATTGAAGCCCGGTGATTTCGCGCATCGCGGCCTTTTGCTCCGCGCGGGAGACGGCCTCTTCGCCGGTGATCGTGCCGGCGTGGAAAAGATCGATCAGGGAATCGTCCATGAGCTTCATGCCGAGGCGCTTTCCGGTCTGAATGACGCCGGGAAGCATGAAGGTCTTCGCCTCGCGGATGAGGTTCGCGACCGCGGGGCTGTTCATCAGGATCTCCAGCGCGAGGGCGCGGCCCTGGCCGTCGGCGCGCGGGACGAGCTGCTGCGAGACGATGCCGCGCAGCGACTCGCTGACCATGATGCGGATCTGGTCGCGCTGGTCGACGGGAAAGACGTCGAGCACGCGGTCGAGCGTGCGGGCGGAGTTCGCCGTGTGCAGGGTGCCGAGCACGAGGTGGCCGGTTTCCGACGCGGTGATGGCGAGCGAGATCGTCTCGAGGTCGCGCATTTCCCCGACCATGATGATGTCGGGATCCTCGCGCAGCGCGCCGCGGAGGGCGTTCGCGAAGGACTTCGTATGCGTGTGGACCTCGCGCTGGGTCACGTGGCAGCTCTGCGAGGGGATCACGTATTCGATCGGGTCCTCGAGCGTGATGATATGGTCGTGGCGGACGTGATTGATCTCGTCCACGAGCGCGGCGAGAGTCGTCGATTTGCCGCTGCCGACGGCGCCGGTCACGAGGACGAGGCCGTTATGGTATTGGGTGAGGAGCTTGAGCGCCTGCGGGAGGCCGAGCTGGTCCATCGTCCGCAGGTTCGTCGAGATGATGCGGAAGGTCAGGTCGAGACCGAGCCGCTGGCGGACGACGCTCGTGCGGAAACGGCCCAATGCGTTTTCGTAGGCGAAATCGACGTCGCCGATGTCGGAGAGATGGTGCTTCTGCGCGGGCGTGAGGAAGCCCATCGCGAGCTTTTCCGTGTCGTGGGCGGTGAGGGGCGGCGCGTCGTTCCAGATCGGCTGCAGCACGCCGTAACGGCGCCACATCGGCGGAGAATTGACGCTGAGATGAACGTCGGACGCATCGTGCTCCTTGCCGACACCGAGATAAAGGTCGACGTGCTCGAGCAGCGGGTGGGTCGTTTGGGGAGAGTCGCTCACGGTAGGGAGATCAAATAAAGCGGGGTTTACGAACGGACAAACGAAATTCTCGCCGGGTCGGGAATCGCGTCGTTCAAGGGAGGTCTGGCCTGATACTTTGCGGCTGCCGCAGCGTCAAGCCCCGCGCGTGCTTGCGCCGAGCGGGAAGTTCCCGGCAATCTTCGCCGTTCCTGCATGAAGCATTACCTCAGCGTCATTCGGCCCGACCATTGGCTGAAAAATATTTTCATTCTTTTCGGCCACGCCGCGGCCGTCGCGCTGCTCGGGCTCGCGGTCACGCCGCGCCTGCTCGAGTTCGCCGCGTGGTCGCTGGTTCCCGCCTGCCTCGTCGCGTCGGTGAATTACATCATCAACGAAATCCTCGACGCCCCGTTCGACCGGCGGCATCCCACGAAGCAATTCCGCGCCGTTCCCGCCGGCCGGGTGAGCGTGCCGGTCCTGTGGGCCATCGCCGCCGGCCTGCTCGCGGCGGCCTTCGCGATGTCGCTCGCGGTCTTCAATCCTGGCTACACCGCGGCGCTGGGCCTGCTCCTCCTCAGCGGCATCGTCTACAACGTGCCGCCGCTGCGGCTGAAGGACCGCGCGTTTCTCGACGTGATCGCCGAGTCCTTCAACAACCCGATCCGCCTCTGGCTCGGCTGGTACGCCGTCGCGCCGGTGACGACGTTTCCGCCGCTGTCGGTCGTGATCGCGTGGTGGATGTTCGGCGCGCTGCTCATGGCCGGCAAGCGCTACGCCGAGTTCCGCTTCATCGACGACGCGGCCCGCAGCGCGAGCTACCGGAAATCCTTCGGCACCTACACCGCGAACTCGCTCGTGATTTCCATGATCACCTACGCGAACTTCTTCTGCTTCTGCGGCGGCGCGGCGGTCGCGACGTATCGGCCGAATCTCGTCTTCATCTTTCCGCTCCTCGTCGTCGCGCTGATCGTTTATTTCAACCAGGCCATGACCACGGAGGGCGCCCGGCTCGAGCCGGAGCAGCTCATGCGGAATCCGAAACTGATCGCCTGCACGCTCGTGAGCGTGATCCTCGCGGGTTTCCTCACCTGGTATCCCGGCGACCTCACCGCGCCGCTCCACCTCTTCCGCTTGATCAAAGGTGGCTGACGGGACGCACCCCGACGAGACGGAAGCGCGTCGGCGATTGCGGCGGCGCGCGGAACTCGTCCTGCCTGGGCGGCCGGCCGCCGTTTTTCTGGCGGGCGAAACCGGGCCGGCTCCCGCGGAGGCCGCCGTGATCTGCGCGGTGCGCCGGGTCGACGGCCCGCCCCTTCCCGGCTTTACGAAGGTCGCCGACCGAAGCCACCACCGGCAGGTTCCGCTTCACCTCGTGCTCGCGAAAGGACATCCCGCCCTCGGCCGGCCCTTCGAGCCGGGGAAGATCTTCCATCATGTCGGCGCGCGGTTGTGCGCGCGGCCGGCGGAGGGATGGCGCGAGCAATGCTGGGTGCGCACCGCGGATCTCGGAAGCGCCGAGCCGGCCGAGGCGCCGCTCCTCGCGCGAGTTTGGATCACGGCGGGCGGCATCGGCTACCTGCCCGTCATCGGCGCGACGATGGCCTCCGCCGTCACGGCCGCGCTGGCGTCCGGGCTGGGTCTCGCGATGGCCTGGGATGAGGTGCGCCTGCTCATGGCCGCCGTCGTGGCGATCGCCACGATTGCCAGCGTGCTCGTCGAGCGGCCGGCGGCGCGGCATTTCTTGACGGACGATCCGCGTGAGTT
The DNA here is from genome assembly GCA_964247025.1 of uncultured Chthoniobacterales bacterium. Taxonomy (GTDB): domain Bacteria; phylum Verrucomicrobiota; class Verrucomicrobiia; order Chthoniobacterales; family JAATET01; genus JAATET01. The sequence continues at coordinate 41,732 of CAXTSM010000003.1, read as the reverse complement.
CGTGCTCGACGAAGTGGCGGGCATGGCGGCGGCGTTGCTGTTCGTGCCGGCGGCGGGCTGGCCCTGGGGCGTCGGCGTCGCGCTGGTCGCCTTCCGGTTTTTCGACGTGCTGAAGCCGGGCATCGAATGGGTCGAGCGCGCCGCCTGGCGCGGCACGATCGTCTGGGACGACCTGCTGGCGGGCCTCTACGCGGGGGCGTGCACCTGGGGGATCGTCGCGGGAGCCCGGCATTTCCTGCCATGATGGCCGCCGTGCGAAGTCGCCCCGGGTTGATTCCCGTCCTCGTGATCGCGCTGCTGCTGATCGTCCGCGTGATCGCGGTGTTCCATCACCCGTTCGACTCCGACGAAGGCCAGCACCTGCACATGATCTACGGGTGGATTTCCGGCGAGTGGCCCTACCGCGACCGCTTCGACAACCACACGCCGCTGCTCTACCTGCTCTTCCTGCCATTGGCGGCGCTGGCGGGTGAGACGCCGCAAATCGTGCTGCTCGCGCGGCTGGCCATTTTCCCCGTAAGCGCGGCCATGCTCGGCTTGATCTACCTGATCGCCCGCCGGCTGGCGGATCGCGAGACGGCGCGATGGACCGTGGCGATCACGCTCTCGCTGGCGGACTGGTCGATGAAGTCGATCGAGTTCCGCCCCGATGTCCTGTGGGCGGCGCTCTGGTTCCTGGCGCTCTGGATCCTGGTGCGTCGCGCGGACCGCCCCTCCGCGATCGCCTTCCTGCTCGCGGGCCTGGCGCTTGGCGCCGCCCTTTGCGCCTCGATCAAGACGACCTTTCTCGCTCCCGCGCTCCTGGCGGGATGGGCCGGTGTCTGGCTGGCGTCCGCGGATTTCCGGGCGGTGTATCCCCGGAAAAAAATCGTGGGCTTCCTGCTCGCGGCGGCGGTCGGTTTCGCGATCGTGCCCGCGCTGGTGTTCGGCGGGTTCCTCCTGGCGGGAACGTCCCTCGAGCGATTGAAGTTCTGTCTTTTCGAAGCGAACCGCGCGCCGTTCGAGGCTGGGCGCGTGGCCTTGTGCCTCGTGCTCGCCCCGGTCGCGGCGGCGATCGCGTGGACTCTCGTCCGCCGGGGGAATCTCGCGAGCGCCATCCGAGGGGCGATTTTCCTGAGCGTGGCGGCGGACGCGACCGCGCTCATCGGTTTCAGCCCGGAGCTGCGCAAGCAAACGTTCCTGCCGGTTTATCCGCTGCTGATCTTTTTCGCCTGCTTTATCGGATTTGGCGTTTTCCGCCGCTGGCGGCCGGCGCTCGTCCCAATCGCCGGACTGCTCGCGGTGGCGGGGGCATTGACTCACCTGCTGATCGAGAGTCCGCCGTGGCGGGACGGATTGCGGGCGCACCGCGACCTGCTGGGCGACGCGCTCGCGCTCACGCGCCCCGGCGACTCGCTGCTGGACTTGAAGGGCGAAACGATTTTTCGGCGAAGGCCCGTTTTCCTCGTCTACCAGCATGCGACCGTGCGGGCGATCGACGAAGGGCGCCTGGCCGAGCCGGATCCCGCGCAATTGTCCGCGAAAGGGACCGCCGCCGTGATCGGCGGCAACCCCGGATTCACCCCCGTCATGAAAGCATGGTTGAAGGATCGCTACCTCCGCGCGGGTGCGGGAAACCTGCGGGTGCCGGGGTGCAATTTGACTCCCACCTGGCAAGGCGCCCGATGGGCGGCTCAGGCCGACGTTCCGGTGTCGGGAGATTATCTGCTGCTGAGCGAGGGAGCGCCGATGAAGAGGATTCATCTTCCGGCGGGAGCCGCCGAATTGGACTTCGCGGGCGACCCGCGGCCCAAGGTCCTTTTCTGGGAAAAAGCGTGGGACGCCGGCTACAAGCCGGGGGCCGTCCCCCGGCGAACTCGGGGACCCTGAGCGCGACCGGCCGTGAAGTCTTCGAGCTTGCGGGTCGCAAAGGCCGTGAGGGCCGGCCGGGCAACGGGGAGAAGCAGGCGGATCGCCATGAACAAAAGGCTGAAAAGCGTCAGCCTTTTCTCCGGCTGGGAGACGGATTTTCCCGGACGGTCGACCTTGGCGGTTTTCACCTTCCGGCGCCCCGCCAGGAGATAGCCCACAAACGCGGCTCCGCCGAGCCATTTCACGGGCCGCTGGACGACGGCCCGCTTGGTGTTTCCGATGATGTCGAGTTCGCCGCGGAGGGCGGTGTAATCCTGATGAATGGCCTGCCGGGTGGCGGCAAGTTCGCGGCGGAGTTCGTCGGAGGTCATAGAGTTACATCGAAGGGGCATCGCCGCCACCGCGCAGGGCGGCCAGATCGCGTCGGATTTCCTCCGCCGTGCCATGAAACAACGGCTGGGAAAATTTCGCCTTTCCGTAAAAGGCTCCCGCGATCGCGCCGATGAAATGGAGAACGGCGAACCCGAGGGCGATCCAGATCCACTCTACGTGCAAAAACCGGTCCAGCGCGAACGCCACGAAGAGAAGCGTGAAGATGTAGCCGAAGGCGGCGAAGAACAAGGCCGCTCCCACGGCGATGGCCCCGTGCAGATAGACGCCGGCGATCTGCCTGCCCTCAAGGCCCGCCAGGGCGACGAGGGTTTGCAGGTGCCGCGTGAGCGAGCTGAACAGCCGCAGCGCCTCGGCGGAAATGCCGCGTCGCGCCGGGTCGAAGGGGCCGGAGGCGGTGAATTCGGTCATCCGGGCGAAGAGGTGGAAATACCGCGCCTCAGCGCCGCATGATCAAGCCGATGACGAACCCGGCAGCCGCGGCGATCCCAACGGCCTGGAGCGGTTTCTCGCGGATGAAATCCTCCGCGTCGCCCTGAAAGTCCTGCGCCTTGCTGGTCGCGGTGCCAAAGGCCTCCTGGGCGCGACCCTTGTAGGCTTCGGCCTTCGCGGTCGCCTGCGAACGGACGTCCTCGTATTTCGCCGTGGCGGCGTGGGTCAGATCCTTGGCGGCCTGGGAGAGATGATCCTTGCTGGAAGCGATGGCGCTCTGCGCGCGCTGCTTGCCGGCCGCGTAGACGTCCTTGGCGGCGGTGGTGGTTTCCTCGAGGGCGGCTTTCGCGTGCGCGGTGCCGCTTTCGAATTTTTCGTTTGCGGCGCTCGAAGGCTCCGACGTGGGATCAAGGTTGGTTTCCGACATGGTGATTGGCTTTCGAAGTGGGATTCGCAGCAGGCTTGCAAAGCGGTTGCCTCGTCGCAAGAAAGATCGAGTTTTTTGGAATGCGGCTTGGCCGCGCGGGGAACGTTGCATTAATGATCTCGCCGCATGATTTCTGCTTTCGCCCCCGGACGGATCGAACTCCTCGGCAATCACACGGACTACAACGACGGAGTGGTGCTCTCGGCGGCCATCGATCTCGGCGTGACGATCCGGGGGGAGCGCTCGAAAAACGGGGAGATTTCGCTGACGAGCGAAGGTTTCGAGCCGGTGAAAATGACCGGCGGAGAGGTCCTGCAACGAACCGGCTCATGGACCGATTACCCGCTGGGGATCGTCGCGACGCTGCGCGACGAGGGCGTGGAAGTCGGCGGTTTCCACGCGGAGTTTTCCTCGACGCTTCCCGTCGGCACGGGTCTTTCGAGCTCGGCCGCGATGGAGGTGGCCACCGCGGTTTTTCTGCGGGATCTGTTTGGCCTGAACATGAACGCGCTCGAGATCGCGAAGCTCGGACGGCGGGCGGAGAACGAGTTCGTCGGCGTCGGCTGCGGGCTGCTCGACCAGGTTTCCTCCGTGTTCGGTCGGCGCCAGCACGCGATTTATCTGGATTGCCGGGCGGAGAGCGTGGAACGGATCCCTTTTCCCTCCGGCGTCGATCTTCTCGTCGTGCAGTCGGGCGTCGCCCACGCGCTCACGGGCGGCGAATACGACGAGCGCCGGGCGCGGTGCTTCGAGGCCGCGAAGAGCCTGGGCGTGCCGGCCCTGCGGGATGTCACGACCGCGCAGGTGGAAGCCGGTGATCTCCCGGACCTGGTGCGCCGCCGGGCGCTCCACGTCACGGGGGAAAACGAACGCGTCTTCGCCGCGGTGGATTTGCTGCGCGCCGGGGAAATTGCCGGTTTCGGGAAATTGATGGCCGCCTCGCACGAGAGTTCCCGCCTGAATTTCGAGAACAGCACGCCCGAGCTCGATCTGCTGGTCGAGATCGCGATGACCCGGCCGGGCGTGCACGGCGCCCGCCTCACCGGCGGTGGCTTCGGCGGCGCAATCGTCGCGGCGGTCGATTCGGAAAAACTCGAACCGGTCGAGGACGCGATCCTGACCGCCTACTTCGAACGCAGCGGCGTCGCGACGCGCGCCACCCGCTGCCACATCGGCGACGGCGCGGTCGCCGACAGCTGACCCTCGACAAGCCGGCGCGCCGGCCCGTATTTTGGCCGGGAATGGAAAGCACTCTCAAGCGGGTGGTCGCGGAATTGCTCGCTTCTTATGAGCAAGTCGGCGGCCTGAACAACACGGACGGGCTCAATCTGCCCTCGACCCGGGCGATCGCGTCCATCTGCGAGGACCTTCTCGAGGTGCTCTTTCCGGGTTTTCACGACGAGGAGCCCGTCGATGGCGGCTTCCTCGCAACCCTGACGGAAACGCGCATCACCAGCCTGGCCGGGCGGCTCGAGGATCAAATCTGCCGCAGCCTTCGCACGACCGAGCCGGATTGCCCGGGGGAACGCGCCCGCGGGATCCTCGAGGCTTTCCTGCACGCGTTGCCGGAGATTCGCGAATTGCTCCGCACGGATATCGAGGCCGCCTACGAGGGGGATCCCGCCGCGCTCAGCAACGAGGAAATCGTGCTTTCCTATCCCTTCGTGGAAACCATCGCGATCCAGCGCTCCGCGAATCGGCTGTATCGCGCCGGGTTGCCGTTACTTCCCCGCATGATGACGGAATGGGCGCACGCGCGTTCGGGGATCGACATTCACCCCGGGGCCCGGATCGGCCCGCATTTCTTCATCGACCACGGCACCGGGGTCGTGATCGGCGAGACGTGCCGCATCGGCAACCGCGTCAAGCTCTACCATGGCGTCACGCTCGGCGCCCGCAGCTTTCAAAAGGACACCGAGGGCAAGCTCGTCAAGGGCGGCAAACGCCACCCGGATGTCGAGGACGGCGTGACCATTTACCCGAACTCCACCGTGCTCGGGGGCGAGACCGTGATCGGCGCGCGCTCGACCATCGGCGCCAACGTGTTTCTCATGCAGAGCGTTCCGGCGCAGTCCCTCGTTTATTACGAAGAGACGCAACTCAAGGTCGTGCCGAAGCGTGGCGCGCCGCCCCAGGTGACCGCACTCGAATGGGTTATCTAGATTACAACGCCACCACCCCGCTCGCGCCGGAGGCCCTGCAGGCGATGCTGCCTTATTTGCGCGAGGAATTTGGCAATCCTTCGAGCATTCATGCGACGGGTCGCAGGGCGCGGGCGGCCATCGACGATGCCCGGGACCGGCTGGCGGCCCTCATCGACGCCCGGCCGCACGAGATCATCTTTACGGGCGGCGGCACGGAGTCCGCGAACCTCGGCGTCATCGGCATGGCGCTGGGCCGCGCCGCCGACGGCCGGCACGTCGTCACGGCCGCCACCGAGCATCACGCCGTGCTGCACGCCGTGGATTTTCTGCGCGAGCGCCACGGCTTCGACGTGACGATCCTGCCGGTGGATCCGCTGGGGCGCGTCGACCCGGAGACCCTCGCGGCCGCGATCCGCCCGGGCACGACCCTGGTTTCCATCATGTCGGCCAACAACGAAACCGGCACGATCCAGCCGATCGAAGACCTCGCGACAATCTGCCGGGAACGCGACGTGCTCTTCCACAGCGACATGGTTCAATCTTTCGGCAAGGAATCCGTCCTTCCCCGCCGGCGCGGGTTGACGGCTTTTTCCCTGGCGGCCCACAAGTTTTATGGCCCGAAAGGAGCCGGCGCGTTGTTTTTGGAGGCGGGCGTTCCGCTCGTCACCCTTCATCATGGCGGCGCCCATGAGAATCAGCGCCGGCCGGGCACCGAAAACGTCGCCGCCATCGTTGGCCTGGCCGCCGCCGCCGAGGCCGCCCACGAAGAGATCCAAGTCGAACGCACCCGCCAACGAGGTCTGCGGGACTGGCTCTGGGAAGGCATCCAGGAGCAGTTTCCCACCGCCGTTCGTAACGGTGACCCAGAAAATACGTTGGCTAATACGCTGAACGTCAGTTTTCCGGGAGCCGACGGCGAGACGTTGCTCATCGGGTTGGACCTGGAGGGCATCAGCGCGTCGAGCGGATCCGCCTGCATGGTTGGCTCGGTGCAGGCCTCCCACGTCCTGATGGCGATGGGAGTGTCGAAGCAGGTCGCGCAGGCCACGGTAAGATTTTCGTTGGGCAAACTCACCTCCGGGGGCGAGATTGAATCGGCGCTGACCGCGCTCGACCACGTTCTCGCGCGCCAGAACTTCACCTTCGACCCATGAGCCAGGCCACCAGCCAACTTGTTTTCAATTTCGGCCGCAATCTCCTGCGGCAGATCAATCGGTTCTCGCCGCCCGCCGCCGCGTCCCCGCGTCACCGCTCGAAGACGAACCTCCGCCGCGACCCGATCCTCGAAGAGGTCGCCCGCGTGCTCGTCGCGCAGGTCGGCTGCCGCCGGCTCGCCCGGGAAATCAGCGTCTCGTGGAATCCCCGCATGCGCACCACGGCCGGCCTTGCGTGTTATCGGCGCAAGCAGGTCATCCTCAACCCGAAGCTCGTGGAAATCTCCGCCAGCGAGGTGCAGCGCACGCTGCGCCATGAGCTCGCCCACCTCGTCGCCCAAGCCCGCGCCGGCCGCCGCCGCGTCGCCGCCCACGGCGTCGAGTGGCTCCAGGCCTGCGCCGACCTCGGCATTCCCGACGAGAAGCGGTGCCACGAGCTGCCCTTCAAGTCCCGCCGGCTGGCCCGCCGCCATTTTTACCAGTGCCCGGAATGCAACACCGTCATGGCCCGCGTGCGAGCGGTGAAATCGCGCGTCGCCTGCATCAAGTGCTGCCGCAAACACAACGGCGGCAAATACCACGAGCGGTTCCGCTTCCGTGAGATCGCCCCGTCCGGCGATCGCCTCGCGGCCTGACCCGCGCCTTGCTTCGATGGGAAAAGGGGAACCCTCGCCATGTGACGAAATCGTCACAATCGCGTCCGTGACATGAGCGTCGCCCTCGAGATCGCGGGCGGCGTCGCGCTCATCCTTTTCGGGATTCGTTTCCTGCGCAAGGGGCTCGACCGCCTGTTCGGCGGTCGTCTCGTGGCGTGGATCGCCCGCATGACCGAGCGCCGCTGGCGGGCCTTCGGCGCGGGCATCGTCGTCGGCACGCTCGCCCCGTCCTCGACCGCGCTTTCGCTCATCACGATGCAGATGATGAACACCGGCCAGCTCACGACCCAGCGCATGCTCGCGGTGCTGCTCGGGGCGAACGTGGGCATGACCGTGATGGTCCAGCTGCTGGCCTTCCACGCGCAGGATTTCGCCGCGGCGTTCATCGTGCTCGGCGTCCTCGGGTTTCAATTCCTCAACCGCGAGCTCCTGCGCGGCGTCGGCCAGTGCCTGCTCTCGCTCGGGTTCGTGTTCCTCGCGATGCAGCTCATCGGCCAGGGCGCCGCCGCGCTCGGCGCCGACCCCGCGAGCGAGCAATGGATCCGGCTCTTCGAGGGGCATCCTCTCCTCACCTTCATCTTCGTCGCCGGTCTCACCGTGTGCGTGCAGAGCTCGACCGCCAGCATCGGCTTCGCCATCGCGATCGGCGCCGGCGGGCTTTTCGGCCCCGAGCTGCTCGTGCCCTGGGTGCTCGGCACGAACATCGGCATTTCGCTCACCGGCCTCGCCGCCGGCTGGACCACTCTCGAGGGCCGCCGTCTCGCCATGGCGAACCTGCTGGTGCGTGCCGCCGTCGCCCTCCCCATCCTCTTCCTGCCCGCGGCGTCCGCGTTCATCGTCGCCGCCCTTCCCGGCACGCCCTCGCGTGAGCTCGCCACTTTTCATACCGCCTTCAACCTGGCCGTGGGCGTGCTGGCGCTTCCCTTCATCGGCCCGCTCACACGCCTCGTCTCGGCGATGATCGTCCCGCGGGAAGCCCCGACCACCGGGCTGCCCGTCGTTGCCACCTACCTCGATCCGCTGGCCTTGGAAAGCCCGTCGCTCGCGCTCGCGAACGCCACCCGGGAGACGCTCGGCATGGCGGACGGCGTGAAGGCGATGCTCCAATATTTTTGGAAGGGGTATTCGGTGCGCGACCTGCAGCTCATGCAGCGGGTGCAGCAGGAGGACGACCGGGTGGACCGGTCCTACCGCGGCATCAAGGATTACCTCAGCCGCATCCACGAGGGCATGAGCGAGGAGGAAACCCGCTGGCAATTCGCGCTGCTCACGTTCTCGAACGAGCTCGAATCCGTCGGCGACCTCATCGAGAAAAGTCTCTGCGACCTCCTGCGCAAGCAAACCGCGGACGGCACCTTCCTGCCCGACCCGGACTACTTCGCGCTCCAGGAGCTCTACGAGCGCGTCCTCGGCCGCTTCAACGTCGCCCAGTCCCTGCTCGCGAACCGCGGCGGCAACCAGACGAGGGCCTTCGTCGCCGGCAAGGAGAGCCTTAACGACTGGTGCCGCCAGGCCCAGCGCGCCCACTACGATCGCCTGCGACAGGGCGTCGGAACGCTCGCGTCGAGCGCCTATTTTCTGGACCTCTTCGAAGGCTTCCGGCGCATCAACAGCCACGTCAGCGCCATCGGCTACGCCTTCGCCCCCGCCGCGCCAAGGCGGCGCGGCCGCGCGATCTCGGCCGAGCGCAAGCCGCTGGAAAGCTGACCCGGGCCGCGGATCAATCGCGAAAATTCGCGAAGCCCAGCGCGACGCCGAAATTTCCGGCGCGCAGAAACGCGATCGCCTTCTGAAGGTCGTCGCGTTTGGCTCCGGTCACGCGGATCTGCCGGTCCTGCAGGGACGCCTGCACCTTCCATCCCTGGTCCTTGATCGCCCTCGTGATCTCCCGGGCCTTGTCGCCGTCGAGGCCTTGCTTGATCGCCAGCTCCTGGCGCGAATGGCCGAGCGGGGAAATGTTCGCGTCCTTCGTCTCGACGTTTCGAAGGTCGATCCCGCGCTTGGCGAGCTTCTCGAGCGCGATCTGGCGCAGCGCCTTCATGAGCTCGCCGTCGTCCGTCGTGAGCTGGATGGCGCCGGTCTTCGCATCGATCTCGATGGTGGATTTGGACCCTTTGAAATCGAACCGGTTCACCAGCTCGCGGGTCGCGTGATCGACCGCATTCTTGACTTCCATGCGGTCCACCTCGGAAACGACGTCGAATGAGGGCATGAAAAAAACGTTAACGCCGGAAAAGGGAAAAAGGAGAAAATTCACTTCTTCCCCCTTTCCCTCTTTCCCGCGCTGAACTCATCAAGTCGCGAGAAATCGAAGACGAACCAGGAAACCAGGAAGCCAGGAAAGGTCGGATTTATTTTTCCTCGCTTCCTGGTTTCCCGATTCGTTCATCCGACTCCGGTCGCCAGGTGCTTGGCGAGATACGCCGCGCCGATGATGCCGGCTTCGTTTTGCATCTGCGCCGGCACGATCACCACCTCGGTCCTGGTCGTGAGATAGGGCAGGAACTTCGCGGCTTTCTTGCTCGCGCCGCCACCGATGATGAACAGATCCGGGGAAAACAGCCGCTCGAGCTCGCCGAGAAATTCGCTGAGGTGCGGGGACCAATCCTTCCACGAGAGATCCCGATCCTCGCGCACTTTTTCCGACGCCCGTTTCTCGGCGTCCTTCCCGCGGATCTTGAGGTGGCCGAATTCCGTGTTCGGCAGGAGCTTGCCGTCCAGGAAAATGGCCGTGCCGATGCCCGTGCCGAGCGTGATCAGGATGACGACGCCATCGCGTCCCTGCCCGGCGCCGAAGCGCATCTCCGCGATGCCGGCCGCATCCGCGTCGTTGACGACCTCGACCGCTCCGCCGACGTGCGAGGCGAAAAGGTCGTTTCCGTTCGTGCCGACCCAGGATTTATCCACGTTCGCAGCCGAGAAAATGACGCCTTTTTTCACGATCGCGGGGAAGGTCACTCCGGTCGGCCCCGCGTAGTCGAAGTGCCGGGCGATCTCGCCCACGACGTCGGCGACCGCGTTCGGCAGGGACGGCTGCGGGGTGGGGATGCGGAAGCGTTCCGCGAGGAGGGTGCCGGTTTCCACGTCCACCGGGGCGCCTTTGATGCCGGTGCCGCCGATGTCGATGCCGAGGATCGTCATGATGTCTTGGTTTGAATGAATCGTTGCAGCGCGGCCAGCAATTCCGTCGGCCGGAGCGGCTTGGTGAGATAGTCGTTCATGCCCGCGGCCTCGCATTTTTCCCGGTCTCCGGCCATCGCCTCCGCCGTGAGGGCGACGATGTAACTGGCGCGTCGGCCGCCGGTTTCCAGCTGCCGGATTTTTTGCGTGGCTTCGAGGCCGTCCATGCCGGGCATCTGCACGTCCATGAAAATCAAATCGAAGCCGCCGTCCTGGCTCGCCGCTTCGCAGGCCAGGGCGCCATCCTTCACGTGCTGGGCGCGGATGCCGTTCTTGTTCAGGAGCGTGAGGATCAGCATGGCGTTCACCTTGTTGTCTTCGGCCACGAGCACGCGGGCCCGGTTGAGAAGCTCGCGGTCCGCCGTGAATTCGGCCGAGAGAGAACCGCGGGAGTCCGGGCGACTGGACGTCGCCAGGGCGGGAAACACCCGCACGGCGAAGACGAATTCACTTCCCCCGTCGGCGGGAGCCTGGAACCAGATCTCTCCGCCCATGAGTTGGGTCAACCGGCGGCAGATCGCCAGGCCGAGGCCGGTCCCGCCATGCGTGCGTGCCTGCGAGACGCTGAGCTGGCTGAAGGACCGGAAGAGCAGCTCCCGTTTTTCCTCGGGAACCCCCGCGCCGCTGTCGCGGACGCCGATGCGCAGGATCAGGCCCTCCTCCGGGGAACTTTCCGACGGCGGCGTCTCGCGGTGCGCCCCGAGCTCGTCACGGCTCCCGGTCTCCACGGTGACCGCGATATGGCCGTTGGTCGTGAACTTGACGGCATTCGAGACGAGGTTGCCGAGCACCTGCTGCACGCGGATCTCGTCGCCGACCACGTGCGCCGGCAGGTTCTCCGCGAGGCGCACGGAAATCGCGGTTCCGTTTTCCCTCGCGCGGGGCTCGAACAGGTCGCAGATGCTTCGGATGCAGCGGGAGAGGTCGAACGCTTCCGATTCGAGCTCGAGCTTGCCGGCTTCGATCTTCGAGAAGTCCAGGATGTCGTTGAGCACGGTAAGCAGCGCGCGGCCGCTGGTGCTGATCGTTTCGGCGTAGGAGCGCTGTTCCGGGGAGAGGGTGGATTCGAGCAACAGATCGGAGAATCCCAGCACGCCGTTGAGAGGAGTGCGCACCTCGTGGCTCATCATCGCGAGGAATTCCGATTTGGCCTTCGTGGCCTCCTCGAGCCGTTGGTTGAGGGAAATGAGCGAGGTGTTGGTCGCCATGAGCTTCTGCTGGCTCTCGCGCAGGGCGCGCATGGCCTCGTCGCGTTCCAGCTGCGTGATGTAGGCGCCGCTGTGGTAACGCACGCGGGCCAGCAGCTCGACGCGGTCGGGCAGCTTGACGAGGTAGTCGTTCGCACCGGCGAAGAACGCCTCGCTCTTGGTGGCGGCCTCGTCGCGCACCGACAGGACGATCACCGGCGTCTTGCCCACCACGGAAGACTTGCGATACCGGCGCACGAGATCCAGGCCGTCCGCGCCCGGCATCACCAGGTCCTGGAGGATCACGGTCGGCCGGATGTTCTCGGCCAGGGACAGCGCCTCCGGCGCGTGCGCGCAGAAATGGAAATCGATGTCCGGCTCGTTCGCGACCGCGCGACGCACCGCTTCGCCGATGAAGGCCTGGTCGTCCACGAGGAGCAGCATCACCCGCGGCGTGGGTTTCAAAGGTGCGTCTGGTTTCATGAAAAGACGGCGATTCGGGCGGCGACCCGGGCGGCGATGCGGTTCAGCGGAAGAATTTCGCAAGCCGCATCGATCGCGGCGGCGGCCTTCGGCATGCCGTAGAGCGCGCTCGTGGCCTCGTCCTGCGCGATCGTGAAATGTCCGGCTTCGCGCAGTTCCTTCAGACCTTTTGCGCCGTCCCGGCCCATGCCGGTCAGAAGAACGCCCACGAGCGGCTTTGTCCAGCCAATGAGCGCGCTCTGGAAGAACCGGTCCACCGAGGGCCGGTAATGCGCGGCTTCGGGATGCGCGGTGTAGCCGAGCCGCCCATCGGGCCGGAAGATCAGATGATCGGAGCTCACCGCGAGGAGGACTTCGCCCGCGGCGGGCGCGTCGCCTTCGGCCGCGCCGCGCACGGGCAGGGTGCTGCGCGTGTTCAACCAGGCGGCCAGCTCGGGCGCGAACCGCTCGTCGACGTGCTGGACGATGACGATGCCCGCCGGGAAATCCGCCGGAAGGGCGCCGAGGATCTCCGCCAGCGCGGCCGGACCGCCGGCGGAGGAACCGATGAGCACCGCGCCCGGCGCGCGGCTCCGGCGCCCGGACCGCGGGGCCGCCCCCGGCGATTCGAGCGGCGTGGTAAATTGCTCGAGCAGGTCGATCTTGGCGAGCAGGGCGGAGCGGCCGGCTTCGTCGTCGAGGGAGGGTGTGGCGACGACGTCGAGCGCGCCCGCGCCCATGGCCTCGAAGACGCGGCCGCAATTTCCGTGCACGGAAGCGGTGACCACCAGGATCGGGCAGGGGTGGCTGCGCATGATCCGGCGCGTCGCCTCGATGCCATCGACGTTTGGCATGATCATGTCCATGAGGATCAAGTCCGGCGGCAACTGGGCGCAGCGTTCGACGGCTTCCCGTCCATCTCGAGCGGTCCACACCACGTCGTGCCGCGACGTGGAGGCGACGACGCGCCGGATCGCCTCGATCGCGATGACAGAGTCGTTGACGATCGCGATTTTCATTCGGGATCTCCGATGAGGTCGTGCACGGCATTGATGAGCGTGCGGTCCTGGAAGCTGCCTTTCGTGAGGTAATAGTCCGCGCCGGCATCCAGCCCGCGGCGGCGGTCTTCCTCGCGGTCCTTGTAGGAGACGATCATCACCGGCGTGTCGCGGAGGCGGACATCGTTCTTCACGAGCCGGGTGAGCTCGATGCCGTCCATGCGCGGCATGTCGACGTCGGTGAGCACGAGATCGAAGCCGCCTCCGCGCAGGGCGGTCCAGCCATCCATGCCGTCGAAAGCCACGTCGACGTCGTAACCGCGTTCGAGGAGGAGCTTGCGCTCCAGTTCGCGCACGGTGAGCGAATCCTCGACGACCAGAACGCGCCGCCGCCGGCCGGCGGCGGCCTTGGGGCCGGGATGCACGGCCCTCATCGTGCCGGCGGCGGCGAAGCGTTCCATCGCCATCGCGAAATCGCCGGCGTCGGCGACGAGAAGGGGATCTCCCGCGGCGGTGAGGCTCGCCGAAAAGATGCCGGGGATTTTCCCCAGCGCCGCGTCCAGCGGCTGGATGACGAGGTCGTGCTCGCCGAGGAACGCGTCGACGATCACGCCGAAAACGCGCGGCGGACTTCCGAGAAGAAGCACGCAGAGGTCGTCGCCGGCGGGCGAGGGTTCGCCGAGATCCAGGATCTGCGCGGCGCTGGCAAGGGAGACCCGGGTCTCGTCTCGGCGGAAAAATTGGCGGCCTTCCGCCGACTCGACCGAGGCGAGGGGAATCTTCATCGCGCGTTCGAGATGCGCGAGGGGGAAGGCATATGGTTCGCCGGCGATTCGCACGAGAAGCGAGCGCAGCACGGAGAGCGAGATCGGCAGGCGCAGCTCGAAGGCGAGGCCGCGGGCGGCGTGCGGGACGGCCCGCACCGAGCCGCGGGCGGCGCGGGCCATCGACTGCACGATGTCCAGACCCACGCCGCGGCCGGAGATTTCCGTCACCTTGTCGCGCATGGAAAATCCGGGCAGAAAAAGAAAATCCACCGTCTCCGACTCGGTCATGGAAGCGACGGTCTCCGTCGTCGCGAACGCGCGGGCGACGATGCGCCGGCGCAGGGCGGCAAGATCGATGCCGCGGCCGTCGTCGCTCACCGTGATCGCGAGCTGGCCTCCCATGTGACGGGCCTCGACGACGATGCGACCACGCTCCGTTTTACCCGCGGCGACGCGCTCGGCGACGGATTCCAGGCCGTGGTCCAGGGCGTTGCGCAGCAGGTGGGTGAGCGGAACCTCGAGGCGTTCGAGAATTTCCCGGTCGACGGGCGTGTCCTCGCCGATCACCTCGAGCGTCGCGGGCCGATCCAGCTCGCGAGAGAGGTCGCGGACGAGGCGACGCAGACCGGGCATGATGTCGCCCAACGGGCGCATGCGGCAGGCCAGCGCTTCCTGATACAACCGGTCGGCCTGCAAATTCCACCGGCGCGAAAAAGTGTCGAAGGCCGAGGATTGGTCCCGCAGATCCGCCTGAAGCTTCGCCAGGTCGGCGCGGCACTCCCGCAGGCGGGCGTCGCCATCGACGGCGGCGTCCGGCGCGGAGGGGAGGCGCGCGGCGGCAATCTGCGCGAGGTCGCCGATCCGCCGAAAATCCGCGAGGAACGACTCGAGCTGCCGGGCCGCGACAAGGCCTTCGCCCGCGAATCCGAGCACGTGGTCGAGACGTTCGGCGTCGACCCGCAGGGTCTGCCCTCCTCGTTCGGCGGAAAATTCCGGCTCCGGGGGATTGGGCGTTGCGACGGGGTTGGCGAGGGGTGGCGGGAGGGCGGCGGTCGCCGCGCAGCCCGCCAGGAAACGAGCGATCTCGCCGGACTCGGCGGCGCCGCCCGGGGCGGAGTTCTTGAGCAGGTCGACGCCTCGAAGCAGGAGGTCGATGCAGCCGGCGGAAAGGATCAGCGATCCTTTTTGGGCGAGCACGAAGCAGTCCTCCATCGCGTGCGCGATCTTGACGGCGTCGTCGTGGCCGACGATGCGGGCCGCACCCTTCAACGAGTGGGCCGCGCGCATGAGCGAGGCGAGGATCTCGGGGGCGGCGGGGTTTGCTTCCAACGCGACGAGACCGTCGGAAAGCGCGGTGCATTGCGTCTCCGCCTCCATGGCGAAGAGTTGCTCCATCGAAAACCCGCTGAGATCCGCGCTCATGCGAGGGAGTCCTTCACGGCGGAAAACAGCCGCGACTCGTCCAGCCGGGCGACGGAACGGCCGCCGAGGAACCAAAGGTCGACGGTGAAATGACGGGCCGCATTCGGCGGGGGGGGAGGGGCGAGATCGGCGGAGGAAATGCGGTGGACGCCATCCACGGCATCCACGACGGTCGCGAAATTCCAATTGCCATGGCGGAGCACGACGAGCCGTGGCTCCGGCTTGGCGGATCCGCCCAGCGGGCCGAGAAGGTCGCCTAGATCGGCGCAGACCGTCACCCGCCCGCGCACGTTCACGAGGCCGGCGCCGCGATGAGGCACGCGATGGATCGCGGGGATGGGGGTGACTTCGACCACCGAGGAGGAGAGGACGGAAAACCACTCGTCCCCGAGTCGGAAGACGAGAACGGAGAATTCCGTTCCTCGGTGGCTCTCGGTCGGCGGCTCGGCGAGCTCACGGGCCCATTCGTCGCGCCAATTTTCCGGAAGATTCGTCGACGGACTCATGGCGTGGGGGCGAGGCGATCCAGACGACGGCGGAACGGTCGGGCGGCGGAATGGCGGCCGTCGTTCTCGAGCAAAAGGCTCAGGTGCATCAGCGCGTCGACGTGATTTGGCTCGAGGTAAAGCGCCTTGCGATAATGGGACTCGGCCTCCGCGCGTCGTCCGCCCGCCTCGTCGAGGATGCCGCGCAGAAGAAAGCTCGTCGCCGTCCCTCGGTGGCGGTCATGAAATTTCTCCAGCGCATCGCCGGCTTCGGCGAGCTTCCCGGCATCTGCCAGGGCGGCGGCGCGGTCCATCCAGTCGGGCTCGGACGGTTTCTCGACGGGGGGAACGCGGGCGACCTCCGGGGTCGGTCGAGGCCGAATCGCCGGCGTCGGGGCGGTGGCTTTCTTCGCCGGCGCCGACGTGGCCGCGCGAACGAAGCTGAACGACATCGGGAGCCCGGTGCTTCTCCAGCCGTGGGCGGAGGCGACGGTGGCCTCGCCCGGGCCGAGAAAAAGAATGCCGTCCGGACGGAGCCACCCGGCGAGCCGTTCGAAGAGCCGCCGCTGGTTCTGCGCGTCGAAATAGATGAGCAGATTCCGGCAGAAGATCACGTCGTAACTCCGCGGCTCCGCGTCGAGCGAAAAGGCGTTCGCGACGCGAAACCCGACGAAGCTTCGCAGGGCCGGAACGACCGAGATGGCGCCACCGGACCGTTCGAACCATCGCTCCTTCTGGATGGCAGGAAGTCCCCGCGCGGAATGCTCGGCGTACGTTCCGCGGCCGGCGTGAACGATCGATCGAGACGAGACATCAAGGGCGTCGACGTGAAAATTGGTGGTCCCGGTTTCGGCCAGGGTGATGGCGATCGACCATGTCTCCTCGCCCGTGGAGCAAGGCAGACAAAGGATTTGCGCGGGACGACGAGTCCGCGGCGCAGCCCATTCCCGCAGGGCGGCGAAGGATTCCGGGTAGCGGAAGAAGGACGTCTCGGGGACGATGACCTCCGCGACAAGGCGATTCCACAGGACGGGATCCGCGGCGAGATCCCCGGCGGCGGCCACCGCGTGCGTCTCCAAAAAACGATCGATTTGCGCGAGGACGGCTTTTGCTCCGCCCACGAGACGAACCGCGAATCCGAGGTCCGCCTGCAACTGCTGGAGGATGTGTTCGCTGGGGGTCATGCGGAAAGAGCGGCTTCGCCATCCTGGATCAACGCGACAAGAATTTCGGGCGGGAGAAGCTTGCCGACATCGATGCGCTGGACGAGCTGGCGCTCGTGGTCGACGACCGGCCCGAGCCAAGGGGCGCCGTCCGGACGAACGCCCGCGGATCGGAAGGTCGTCGGATCGAGGCGTGCGACGGCCTGGGCCTCGTCGACCAGAAGGCCCAGCGTCCGATCTCCGGCGGGCGGGAGATTCACGTGGGCGAGAACGATGCGGGTGGCGAGTCTTTCACGCGAAGGGACTCCGGTGAGCAGACGGGTGAGATCGATCACCGGCACCGGCCGACCATGGTAGTTCAGCACGCCCGCGATCCCGGCGGCGGCGGAGGGCAGGGACTTCAACCGGGCAAAGGGCACGACCCGCAGGATGGTTTTTGCCTCGATCGCGTAGGCGTCGTTTCCCAGCCGGACGAGGAGATAAAGCATGGCCGGACCTCGGCTAGGCGCGAATCTTGAACCGGCTGATGGATCCCTGCAAACCGCGCGAGGCATCGTTGAGTTGGTCCACCGCGCGGCTCGAGTCACGGGTGGAATCGGCGGTCTGGCGGGCGGACTCGCCCAGCTGCGAAAGGGCGTCGCTGATCTGCTCGGCGCCCTGGGATTGGGCCCGCATGCCTTCGTGGAGGGACTCGACGTTCGGGGCGAGCGATTGCACCTGGAGGATGACCTCGTCGAGCTGGCGGCGGGTGTCCCCGATCTCACCGGCGCCGCGACGCACCTCCTCGGCGAATTTGTCCATGCCCATCACGCCGGCGGAAACGGCGGAGACGAGTTCCTTCACGATGCGCTCGATGTCGCTCGAGCTGGCCGCGGTCTGGTCGGCGAGGCGTCGGATCTCCGTGGCGACGACGGAGAATCCCTTGCCGTATTCGCCGGCCTTCTCGGCCTCGATGGCGGCGTTCAGGGAAAGCAGGTTCGTCTGGTCGGCGACCTTCGTGATCGTGGTGATCACGGTGTTGATGTTTCCGGCTTTTTCGTTCATGACGCCGAGGCGGTTCGTGACGGTGCCGGAAGCTTCGTTGATCTGCCGGATGGTCGCCTCCATGCGGTTCAGCCCCGCCTTGCCTTGAGTGGCAAGATGGGCGGTCTCGGCGGCCACGAGACTCACCTGATCGGCGGTCTTGAGCAGCTCGGTCGAGGTCGCGGACATCTCCCGGGCGGTCGAGCTGATCTCGGTCGTGGTGGAGGCGACCTCGTTGGCCGTGGCCTGCTGCTGCTTGGCGACGGCGGCGATCTCGACGGCGGAAGAATTCACCTGCACGCCGGACTGCTGCACCTGGCCGATCAACGCGGACAGTTGCGCGATCATGTCCGCCTGGCTGCGGCCGACGAGATCGGCCTCGCCCTGCGGCGTGACCTGCACGGTGAGGTCGCCGGCCGCGATGCGCGAGCTCGTGGCGGCGGAGCCCTTCAACGTGCCGACCATCTGCTCGAAGCTGCGCGCGAGCTGGCTGACCTCGTCCTCGCCGCGCGCGGGCGGGATGGCGACCTGCACGTCGCCACGGGCGATCTGGCGCGCGGAGCGGGTGATCACCTCGAGCGGACGGGAAATGCTGCGGGCGGTGAGGATGCCGATGGTGAGCATGAGCAGCAGGGCGAGCGGGGCGGCGATCGCCAGGCCCAGCGTGAGACGCTCGATGCGGTCGTCGACGCGGGCGAGGGCTTCTTTCGCGATCTTGTCTTCCGAGTCGCGGATATCCGCCACGGTCCGTTGGATATCGTCCATGACCTGCTTGCCTTGATTGGTCTTCACGACGGACAGGGCGGCTTCGAGGCCTTGTCGGCGGCGCAGGTCCACCGTGGCCGCGAGTTCATCCAGCTTCGTTTTGACATTCTGCCGCAGGGTGACGATGGCACCGGTGGTCGAAAGCGCGTCGGAAAAAAGCTCGGTCAATCGATCCAGGATCCCCGGGAGCTGCGCCCGCGCCGCCGAGTTGGGCTCGAGGTAGGATTCGTCGCCGGTGAGCACGAATCCCCGCTGGCCGGTTTCGGCGTCGCGAATGGCGATCTGGAGCCGGGCGAGCGTATCGAGCTTGTCGCGAGCCTTGGTCCGCTGGTCGAATTCGCCGCGCAGCGCCTCCAGATTCCCGTAGACGCTCACGCAGATCGTAAGCACGAGGAGAAGCGAGACGCCGTAGCCGGCGAGAATTTTTTTACTGATGGTCCAGTGCATGGGAAGCGGCCTCGCGTCCATCGTAACGCGCCGCCGTTCCGCTTGAAAGCAAGATGTAGCGCGCTTTCGCGGTCAGCCGAGGCGGAAGAAACGCTCGGCCGTCGCGCTCGTCGAGGCGGCGATTTCCGCGAGCGAGACGCCGCGGAGATCGGCGATTTTTTCCGCGACGAGGCGGGTGTGCGCCGGTTCGCAGCGCTGGCCGCGATGCGGCGCCGGCGCGAGATAGGGGCAATCGGTCTCGACCATGTAACCGTCTTCGGCCGCCTGCGCGGCAACTTCGCGCGTGAGCGGCGCGTTCTTGAAAGTGATGATGCCGGTGAAGGACACGAGATGACCCATGGCGGCGATCTCGGCCGCCTGTTCGGGCAGATTGCCAAAACAATGGAACACCGCGCGGAGCTGGCCGGTGTAGGGCCGCAGCAGGTCGATCGTGTCGTCCCACGCGCTTCGCTGGTGGATGACGACGTTCAGCCGGAACTCGGCGGCGAGGTCGAGCTGCAGGCGGAAGGCGTCGGCCTGGGCGGCCTTGTAGGCGCCGTCGATCACCGCGGATCGGGCGTCCTCCGGCGTCTCGGCCTGCAGCGCGGCCATCGCGGGCGAGCCGGGCAGCGCCTCGCTGGGAAGCCGATGGTAATCGAGGCCGGCCTCGCCGATGGCGGCGACCTTGGGATGACGGGCGAGCTCGCGCAGCGCGGGCAGAAATTCCGCGGGCTCCTCCATCACGTTCGTGGGATGCACGCCGACGACCGCAAAGACGTTGGGGAAGCGTTCCGCGAGGGCGAGCGCGCGGCGGCTGCTTTCGAGGCCGGTGCCGATGGTGATGATGCGGGTCACCCCGGCGTCCGCGGCGCGGGCGATCACGCCATCGAGGTCGTCGGCGAAATCCGGGTAATCGAGATGGGCGTGGGTGTCGATGAGCATGAGCAAATCTCCCGCAAAAGCCGCCCGGACGCGAAGAGGAATTTAGCGCAGGGCCGCGCGCCACGTCGCCTCGTCGAAGCCGACGAGGTGGATGGATTCGCCGACGGCGAAGGGCCGTTTCACGAGGTTTCCGTTGGCCGCGAGCAGATCGATCGCGTCGTCCTCGGACAGCGCGTCAAGCTTCGTCGCGAGGCGGAGCGCGCGGTAGTCCCGGCCCGCGACGTTGAAGAGCCGACGGATTTTTCCGCCCTGCGCGACGAGCGTGGCGCGCAGTTCCCACGCGGAAGGCGGCGTTTCGCGAATGGCCCGCTCGGTGAACGCGATCTCGTTCGCGCGGAGGAATTTCACCGCCTTCCGGCAGCTATCGCACCCGGCGTGGGTGTAAACCGTCACCGCGCTCAGGAACCGAGGCTGTCCAAGGTGGCCGAGTCGAGGCGCCCGGTGACGCGGAGGCCGTTATCCGCCTGGAACAAAGTCAGCGCGCGACTCGTGAGCGGGCCGAAGGATCCGTCCACCTGGCCGCGATAATAGCCGAGGCGGGCAAGCTGCGCCTGCGCTTGAACGAGAGCGGTCTGGCTGGAGCGAACGGAGGAGACAACGCGCGTGGCGGGGTAATAAGCCGGGGCCGGCGAGGCGTAGTAAACCGGCCGATAGACCGTGACCGGCGGCGCGATGGCGATGCCGACGGAGGGACCGTAAAAGCCCCCGCCCCAGCCGCCACCGTAGAAGCGCGGGCCGCAGTAACCGCCGCCCCAGCCGCCACCGTAGAAGCGCGGGCCGCCCCATCCACCGCCCCATCCGCAACCGCGCCCCCAGCCGGCCTGGGAGGTCGAGGCGAGAGCCAGGAGAAGGACGCTGAACACGAGGGCGAGCTTGGTCTTCATACGATGGCGAAAAAATATCCCGGACCGCGCGAAACGCAAGGGGCGGAAAGGACTCGCTCCGCTACCATTGGATCACGCTGCTGGCGTAGGTCAGGCCGCCGCCGAAGACGACGAGGAGGATGTAGTCGCCGACCTCGAAGCGGCCGGCGCGGTTCGCTTCGTCGAGCGCGATGGCGACGGCGGCGGCGGAGGTGTTGCCGTAGCGGTCGAGGTTGACGTGGAATTTTTCGATCGGGATTCTCATGCGATCGGCGAGGGCTTCGATGATGCGCATGTTCGCCTGGTGCGGGATGATGCAGGTGAGGTCGTCGGTGGTGAGGCCGGCCTGGGCGAGCGCGGTGGTCGCGGCGGCGCCCATGGAGAGCACGGCCTGCTTGAAGGTCTCGCGGCCGTTCATCTTGAGCGTGTTGAGTTTTTCCGCGGCGTTTTCGCTCGTGGTCGGAATGGCGCACCCGCCGCCCGGGACGTAGAGAATGTCGCCGTAGGCGCCGTCGCTGCCCATGTAGGTGGTAATGACGCCGTGGGAGCCGGCGCGGTAGCGCAGGATGGCGGCGCCGGCGCCGTCGCCGAAGAGCACGCAGGTGTTGCGGTCCTGCCAGTCCATGATGGAGCTGAGCTTGTCGGCGCCGATGACGAGGACGGTGTTATAGGTGTGATTCGCGATGAATTGCTGGGCGACCTCGACGGCGTAGAGGAAGCCGGAGCAGGCGGCCGAGAGGTCGAAGCAGGCGGCTTTTTTCGCGCCGAGGATTCGCTGCACGTGGCAGGCGGTGGCGGGCGTGAGATTGTCCGGCGTGATCGTGCCGACGATGATGAGGTCGATTTCGTCGGCGGCGACGCCGGCCTGCTCCAGGGCGCGTTCCGCGGCCTTGGCGGCCATGTGGCTGGTGTGCTCGCCCTCGGCGGCGATCCGACGCTCCTTGATGCCGGTGCGGGTGACGATCCATTCGTCGCTGGTCTCGACGAGTTTCTCGAGGTCCGCGTTGGTGAGCACGCGCTCGGGCACGTAGCTGCCGGTGCCGATGATGGAGACGGCCCGGTTAGGCTGGCTGGACCGCGCTCGCGGGGACTTTTTCATTGAACTGCTGGATCGCCTCGACGATGCGGGGATTGATTTTCCGCTCGATGAGCTCGCAGCCGACGCGGATGGCGTTCTTGATCGCGAGGGGGCTGCTGGCGCCGTGGGCGATGATGGCGACGCCGTCGACGCCCACGAGCGGGCTGCCGCCGTAGGTCTCGTAATTGGTTTTGTTGCGGATGGCGCGGAACGCGTTCTGCGCGAGCAGGGCGCCGGCCTTGCGTTTGGGATTCGCGGTGAGCTCGCGCTTGAGCCAGCGGAAGACGGCGCTGGCGGTGGCCTCGCAGGTCTTCAGGACGACGTTGCCGACGAAGCCGTCGCAAAGGACCACCTCGACGGGGTTCTCGAAGAGATCGTGGCCCTCGACGTTGCCGCGGAAGTTCAGGCGGCTGGCGCGGAGGAGCTTGAAGATTTCCTTGGTGAACTCGCTGCCCTTCTGGTCCTCGCCGCCGATGGACATGAGGCCGACGGTGGGATTCGCGAAGCCGAGCACCTGCTGGGAGACGACGGTGCCCATGATCGCGTATTGGAGCATGTGGATGGGCCGGGCGTCGACGTTCGCGCCGGCGTCGATGAGCACGCAGACGTTGTGCTCGGTCGGCAGGTAGCTGGCGATGCCGGGCCGCTCGACGCCGGGCAGGGTGCGGAGCTTGATGGTGGTGGCGGCGACCATCGCACCGGTGTGGCCCGCGCTGACGACCGCGTCGGCGCTGCCGTTCCGGACGAGATCGACGGCGCGGTTGACGGAGGAATCCTTCTTGCGGCGGACGGCTTCGACGGCGTGATCGCTCATTTCCACGACCTGCGTGGTGTGGACGATCTCGATGCGGCCGTCGTTGCAGCCGTTGGCCGCGAGCTCCCTCGCGAGCTGGGCCTCGTCGCCGGTGAGGTAAAGTTTCTTGAGGCCCCCCAGCTCACGCAGCGCCAGGACGGCGCCGGCCACGGCATTCTTCGGGGCGAAATCTCCCCCCATGGCATCGAGGGCGACCCTCATCGACGGGAAACGAAAACCAACGGAGGTTTAGTGCGCCTCGATGGTGAGAACCTGGCGGCCCTTGTAGTAACCGCACGCGGGGCAGGCGGTGTGGCTGAGCACGGCGGCTCCGCACTGCGTGCATTTGGAAAGCTTGGCGGCGTGCCAGCGGTTGGCGGCCTTGCGGGTGCGCAGGCGCATTTTCGAGGTTTTGCGTTTCGGGACTCCCATGACTGGAAAGCGGTTGGGTTATTTCTTGGGTTTGAATTGGTCGAGCGCGTCCCAGGCGGAGTGATCCGTTTCTTCGGTCGAGGGCGCGCTGGGCGCGCTCCGGAACGTGGCGGGACAAGTCGTCGAGTCGTCGGCATCGCATCGGGGATGGGACGACAGGACGAGGAGAATATCCTCGCGAATCTCCGGGGTCAAGTCCACGGATTCACGTCCGTCGAGCTCGATCTGGGTCGCGAAATCCGGGATCGCGATCGTCGATTCGAAGGGGCGAAGGCACTTCACGCAGCTCTGGCGCACCTCGACGGACACCCGGCCGGTGACGAAGAGTCCCGAGCCGGCGAGACCCACGTCGAGGGAGCAATGAACGGGCGAGGCGGCCTCCGCTCCGGTGGCTTCCAATTCAAGGAACGCGGGATCGACGTCCTGATCGAGATGAACGGTGTCACCCTGCGGAATCTGGCGGAGGTGAATCTTCACGATGAAGAGAATATAAATGAGGAAAACAGGAAAACAGGAAGTTTGGGAATTTTTCCGGCCTCCGGCTTCCCTTATTCCACCGGTCGGAATTTTCGGCGCAGGGACTCCGCGACGTGGGGCGGGACGAAGGGCGAGACGTCGCCGCCCAGCCGGGCGACTTCCTTCACGATGCGGGAACTGAGGAAGGTGAACTCTTCCTGGGGGGTCAGAAAAATGGTCTCGAGCCTGGGCTCGAGGCGGCGGTTCATGAGCGCCATTTGGAACTCGAACTCGAAGTCCGAGATCGCGCGCAGCCCGCGGATCACGACGAAGGTCTCCTGTTCGCGCGCGAAGTCCACGAGCAGGCCATCGAAGGTTTCCACGCGGATGCCCGTCCGGCCCGTCAGCGATTCGCGGATGAGTTCGGCCCGTTTTTCGGCGGGGAAGGCGGGCCCCTTCGGCTCGCTCGAAGCCACCGCGACGATGAGGTCGCTGAAGATGGCGCTGGCGCGGAGGATCACGTCGAGGTGCCCGAGCGTGATCGGATCGAAACTTCCGGGGTAGATGGCGCGCTTGACTCCCATTCCAAAAGAGTGCCCACCCTGTGGATTTTGGACGGCGGACGCCACCAAATTCACCGGCGGGTCAGAATCTCAATTTCTCCCGCTGGCGTCCGGCCCCGTCGAAATTTTCCGGCCGCAGCCACCTTTCGTATCGGCTTTCAGGCGCGGCCCGTCTCCGTCGATGATCGCGAACCACGCGGTGTCGCGGTTCCGGCCCTTCACGACCATGGGCTGGCGGAACGTGCCTTCGAAGGTGAAGCCGAAGCGCCGGGCCGCGCGCTTCGAGGGCTCGTTGAGGTCGTCGCACTTCCATTCGAGACGCCGGTGGCCGAGCGCGGCGAGGGCATGGCGGGCGAAGAGGGAGAGCGCTTCCGTCGTGACGCGGGCGCGGGCGATCACCGGTCCCCAGAGGATGCTGCCGATCTCGATGAGGCCGTGAACGGGATCGATCCGCCTCAGGGCCTGGCGTCCTTGCGCTCGGCCGGTTGTTCGATCGATCACGGCGAAAAACAACGGATCGCTCGAGCGGGCGGCTCTTTCGAGCCAGGGAGCCCATGCGTCCGATCCGGTCGGGGGCTCCTCGAGAAGATAACGAAAGCGCTCCCCGGCGCCGGGCTCCCCGGGCCGACGCGAGCAGGTCCGGGCCATGGCGGCGGAGATCGAGCGGCTCGAGCCGGGTGTAGAGCCCGTCGAGCGGGAGGCGTGCGCCGGACCAAGGCGGGAGATCCATGGGCCGAACTCAGTCGCCCGGCGCGCGGCCTGACTTCAGGGGAGGGCGGCACGCCGCCGCGGCCTCCGATTGCTCCCGGGGGAGGGTTCGATCGCGGAGGAATCGACGCGATGAAAAGCCGGGTTGTAGCCGCCCCGCTCCGCCGGGGCGCGGGGGAATCGCGTCACCTTGCGCGGCCTGGCGACGGAGCGCCGTGGCGACAAAGACGTGTCCGGTCGTATTCACGAAGAGGGAGGACGACGACGGAAACGAGGCGGGGAGGCGGGTCAACCGCCTTTCGGCGCGCGATTCGAGATTCCCTACCCCTCGAAATTGGGGCAACCCGCCCGACGCATGGTTCACTCCCACTCGATCGTGGCGGGGGGCTTGCTCGAGATGTCGTAGACGACGCGGTTGACGCCTTTGACTTCGTTGATGATGCGGCTGGAAATGCGCGCCAGCAGGTCATGGGGCACGCGCACCCAGTTCGCGGTCATGCCGTCCTGGCTCTCCACGATGCGGAGCGCGATCGTGTCGTCGTAGGTCCGCTCGTCACCCATCACGCCGACGCTGCGCACGGGCAGGAGCACGGCGAAGGATTGCCAGACCCGGTAATACCAGCCGGCGGCCTTCATTTCCTCGATGACGATCACGTCGGCGTCGCGGACGATGCGCAGCCGCTCGGGCGTGAGCTCGCCGATGACCCGCACGGCGAGGCCGGGGCCGGGGAACGGCTGCCGGCCCACGAGCTCGCGAGGGAGGCCGAGCTCGACGCCGACCTCGCGGACCTCGTCCTTGAAGAGCTGGCGGAGAGGCTCGACGAGCTGGAATTTCATGCGCTCGGGCAGGCCGCCGACGTTGTGGTGGCTCTTGATGAGCGCGGCGGGGTTGCCGCCGATGGCGACGGACTCGATGACGTCGGGGTAGAGCGTGCCCTGGGCGAGAAATTTGTAGCCGGGCCCGCCCTTGACCGAGGCCTTGAGCTCGCGGGCGCTTTGCTCGAAGACCTTGATGAACTCGGCGCCGATGATCTTGCGTTTCTTTTCCGGATCGGTGACGCCCTTGAGCCGGGTGAGAAAGCGCTTCGCGGCGTCGACGACCCGCAGCTTGATCTTGAAGTGGCCGGCGAAGAGTTTTTCCACCGCCTCGCGCTCGCCTTTGCGGATGAGGCCGTTGTCGACGAAGATGCAGGTGAGCTGCCGGCCGATCGCCCGATGCAGAAGCGCGGCGGCGACGGAGGAATCGACTCCGCCGCTGAGGCCGAGGATCACGCGGTCCTCGCCGACCTGCGCGCGGATGGCTTCGCAGGATCGCTCGATGAACGAGCCCATCGTCCAATCCGGTCTCGCGCCGCAGACGCGGTGGACGAAGTTCGCGAGGATGTCCTTGCCGCGGGGCGTGTGCACGACCTCGGGGTGAAATTGCAGCCCGTAGATGTGGCGGGTGGGATCGCCGATGACCGCGTGGGGCGAGTTCTCGGTCGTGCCCATGGGCGTGAAGCCCGTCGGCAGCGCGGTGAGCTTGTCGCCGTGGCTGTTCCAGACCTCGAGCTTGGCCGGCAGCTTCGTGAAGAGCGCGCAGCCCTTGCTTGCGGTGAGGGTGCCGGGGCCGTATTCGCGGTGCGCGGAGCGCTCGACCCGGCCGCCGAGATGGTGCGCGATGAGCTGCAGGCCGTAGCAGATGCCCAGCACGGGCAGGCCGAGCCCGAGGATCTTTTTATCGAGCTTTGGCGCGCCCTTGGCGTAGACGCTCGACGGCCCCCCGGAGAGAATGATGCCGTTGGCGCCCAGCGAGCGAAGCTCCGCGGCGGTCGTGGTGTGCGGCCGGATTTCCGAATAGACGAGGCACTCGCGCACGCGGCGGGCGATGACCTGGGTGTATTGGGAGCCGAAGTCGAGAATGACGATCTTCGACGCGGGCGAGAGGGCGTCGGGCATGGGATTTCTGGGATCCGCGGCAGGTCGGGTCGAATTTGGCAAATCGGCGGTGATCGGCGCGAGCCCGCGGGCGGGGTCAGCGGTATTCCGGGCCGAAGGAGTCGGCGGTGGGGGAGTTCGGAACAACCTGGCCCTGGCCCTGAAGGCCGCGTTGGAACTGCGTGCCGACCTCGCTGCCGTCGGTCTCCGCGACCGCGCAACCAGCCACCAGCGCGCACAGGCAAACTCCGCAAAGAATGAAGGCGATTTTCACCGCGACAGCATAGAAAATGAACGCTTCATGGCAACCCTCATTCCGCCCGATCTGCTGCTGGACGCATATCGGCAGGGCGCCTTCCCCATGGCGGTCGCGCCGGGCGAGATCCGATGGTTCAGTCCGGCGCGCCGGGGGATCCTGCCGATCGACGACTTTCACGTGCCGCATGGTTTGCGCCGGACGCTGCGGGAGCCGGCGTGGGAACTGCGGGTGGACGGGGATTTCGCCGGCGTGATGCGGGGCTGCGCCGAGCGCGAGGAGACGTGGATCGACCCCGTGATCCGTCGGAGCTACGAAAAGCTGCACGAGCTCGGCCACGCGCATTCCGTCGAGACCTGGCGGGACGGGGAGCTGGTCGGCGGCCTGTACGGCGTGAAGATCGGCGGGGCGTTTTTCGGCGAATCGATGTTTCACCGGCGGACGGACGCGTCGAAGATCGCGCTGGTCGGGCTCGTGCGCATCCTCCGGGCGGGCGGCTTCACGTTGCTCGACACGCAATGGAACACGCCGCATCTCGCGCAGTTCGGCGCCCGGGAAATCCCCCGCGCGCGCTATCTCGCGCAGCTGACCGAGGCCGTGGGTCGAGAGGCGGTCTTTCAGATGAGGAGCCCGGGCGGGGTCGCGTGATTTTTGTCGGCTTTCCCGTTGCCAATCGACGGAGCGCGACGGCAGACTTCCGGCATGAGTGACGCCCCCGACGTCGACTGGGAACAGCTGGACATGATCGCCGACGGATTCACCCCGGATTTCGTCGAGATCTACCGGGAGTTCGAAGTGGATCTGCCGCGCATTCTGCGGGAGGCGACGGCGGCCTGCGCGGCGGACGACGCGAATCTGCTCGCGCGCTCGGCTCATCAGGCCAAGGGGAGCGCGGCGAACTTCGGATTTACGGGGTTCAGCGCGACGATGGCGCGGATCGAGACGGAGGCGAAGGCCGGCCGCGTCGCCGGGCTCGACGCGGAACTCGCGCGGGCGGACCGGCTTTTTCGCGAATCGATCGAGCTGGTGAAGAGCCAGCGCGGGATGTGAGCGAGGTTTGTTCCGGTTGCGCGTGAACTCGGTCCCCCGCTACCAGGCGTAGTCGGCGGTGCCGCCGTCGCGGCCCATGAACGTGCCGGAGTCCTCGGGGGTGAGGCGGCCGATCGTGGCAAGAAGGCTGGCGGCCGACTCGTCGGCGCCGATCGTCGCGTTCTCGCCGCCCATCTCGGTTTTGACCCAGCCCGGGCTGATGGCCGCGACGATGATTCCTTCGGGCCGGAACTCCGCGGCCATCGCGCGCGTGAGCATGTTCAGGCCCGCCTTGGAGACCGAGTAGGGATAATATTTATGGTCATCCTTGTCGGAGATCGAGCCGGCGCCCGAGGAGATATTCACGATGCGCGGCCGCGCGCCCCGGCGCAGGGCGGGGAGGAACGCGCGGGTCACCCGGGCGACGCCGGTGACGTTCGTCGCGACGGCTTCGTTGAACCAATCCAGGTCGAGATCCTCGAGGCGCTCGTCGCCGTCGCCGGGAAAGATGGCGGCGTTGTTCACGAGCACGTCCAGCGAGCCGGCGCCGCGCGCGACGAGGTCGGCGGCATGGCCGACGGTGACGTCGTCGAGCACGTCGAGGGCGACGGGGCGAAGGTTCGAGAATGCCCGGGCCGCGTTCTCGAGCGCCGGCGTGCCGGGATTCCTCGCGCCGGCGAAAACGGCCCAAGCTGCCTTGGCAAAGGCGATGCTCAGAGCGAGCCCGATTCCGCGGTTCGCTCCGGTGACGAGAATGGTGCCGGGCATGGAGGAAAGAATAGCCGAAGGACGGGATCAGGAAACCCGGAAGATTTGGACGAGGCCGGATTCGGTGCCGGCGGCGAGCAGGGGATCGCCGGGATGCCAGGCGAGGGAGGTGACGGCGGAGTCGAGGCGCAGACTGGCGCGCGGCGACGCCGAGTGGTCGGGCTCGAAGAGGATCAGTCGGCCATCCGACCCGCCGGAGGCGAGCCAGTCGCCGCCGGGTCGATAGGCGAGGGCGAGGGAGTCGCCGGTATGGCCCTGGAGTTGCCGGGGGGTCGACCCTTCCGGGCCGGTTTTGCCGGTGCAGGTCCAGACCGTGACGAGCGAGCCGCCGCCGGTGGCAAGGCGGCGGGAGGCGCCATTGAAGGAGAGCGCCTTGACCTTCGTTTCGTAGCCCTGGATGTGCAAGGGAGCGTCGCGGGTGAAATCGTAAAGATGCACGCTGGGGGTCTGGTCGCCCGTCACGAGCCAGCGTCCGTCGGGGCTCCAGCGGGCGAGCAGGCTCGCGCCGCCCCAGTCGAAGCGGGCGAAGGGCTCGCTTTCGCCGAGGCGCCACATCGTTGCGCCACCGTCGGCCACGCTCGCGATCTCGGCGGGGTTGCGCGGATTCCACGCGAAGTCGGCGACGGTGCTCTTGTGCCCGGCAAACTCGTGCGCGATCTCGCCGGCTTCGTTCAGGACGAGGAGGCGCCGGCCGAGGGCGGTGGCGAGGTGCGCGCCATCGGGACTCCACGCGAGGCGCTCGAGCCAGCCGCGGCCGAGGAGGATTTCCCGCGGAGGCGCGGAGGCGCGAAGGGTTGCGAAGAGGCGCAGCTTTCCGTCGGTGCCGCAGGTGGCGAGGAGGTTTTTTGCGGGATGGAAGACGGCGGCGCCGTTGCCGAGGCCGTGGTCGGGAAGCTCGGTCACGGTCGGACCGGCGCGGACGATGATCGGCCCGCGGGCCGGCGTGATGGCGAGGGTCTCGCCCTCTCGCGACCAAGAGAGGCCGAGGATGTGATCGCCCGCGGGAAGGGCGGAAAGCTCTTCCAGTTTCATTTCTCTCCGCGCCTCCGCGGGAGAATCATACGAGACATGCGCGGAAGCCCCGGTCGAGGGCTTCGCGGTCGAGGTTGCGGCCGATGAAGACGAGCTTGTTCGTGCGCGGGCGATCGCCCCAGGGGCCGCCGTTCGCGCCGTCGATCAGCATGTGAACGCCCTGGAAAATGATGCGGTCGGGATTGCCCGCGAGGGCGAACACGCCCTTGGTTCGAAAGATATCCCGCCCCTGCCCGCGGACGAGCTCGGAGAGCCAGTCGTTCAACCGCCGCCCGTCGCAATCGCCTTTCGCCTCGATTCCGACGCTGGCGACCTCCTCGTCGTGATGGTGGTGGGCGCCGTGGCCGTGCTCCGCGTCGTGGAGGAAATGCGGGTCGACCTCCATCGCGTGGTCGAGGTTGAACCCGCCGACGGCGAGCACTTTCGCGAGATCGATTTCGCCGGCGACGGTGCGATGGATCTTTGCGAGCGCGTTGATGCCGCGCAGCCGGCGCTCGAGGGCCGCGAGGTCGGCGGGCTCGACGAGGTCGCTCTTGTTGAGCAGCAGCACGTCGGCGAACGCGACCTGTTCCTTCGCTTCGGCGCCGTCGTCGAGATGAAGGAGAACGTGCTTCGCGTCCACGACGGTGACGACGGCGTCGACGACGAAATTTTCCTTCATGTCGTCGTCCATGAAAAAGGTCTGCACGACGGGGCCGGGATCGGCGAGTCCGGTGGTCTCGATGAGCACGCGGTCGAAGCGGTCGCGGCGCTTGAGCAGGCGGCCGAGGATGCGGATGAGGTCGCCGCGCACGGTGCAGCAGATGCAGCCGTTGTTCATCTCGAAGATCTCCTCGTCGCTCTGCACGACGAGCTCGTGATCGATGCCGATCTCGCCGAATTCATTTTCGATCACGGCGATCCGCCGGCCGTGATTTTCGGTGAGGATGCGGTTGAGCAGGGTGGTCTTTCCCGCGCCGAGGTAGCCGGTGAGGATGGTGACGGGCGTGCGGGATTCAGGCATGGCAGAAGTTTGGGTGGGAAAGGTGGTCATCGGGCGCTCCAAGGTGAACGTTGGGCGCCCCAAAGTGAGCGCCGGGCGCTTCGGGGCGGTTGTCGCGCACGCGAGTTGGTTGCTTAATGCTCGTCGCCGAGATGGCGGTGGGGCACGAGGTAGTGCGTCACGTAGTCGCGGACGGCGTCCTCGAGCGGGATCGTCGCGGCGTCGTAGCCGGTGGCGCGGACCTTCGCGATGTCGGCGCAGGTATGGTATTGGTATTGGCCGCGGATGCTTTCGGGCATCTCGATGAACTCGATCTCGGGCGTGCGGCCGAGCGCGGTGAAAATGGCCGTGCCGAGGTCCACCCAGGTGCGGGCGACGCCCGAGCCGACGTTGTAGAGGCCGCCGGCCTTTTTCGCGCCGGCGAGGTGCAGCGTCATGGCGACGGCGTCCTTCACGTAGACGAAATCGCGCGTCTGCTCGC
Organism: uncultured Chthoniobacterales bacterium; assembly: GCA_964247025.1. Lineage (GTDB taxonomy): Bacteria > Verrucomicrobiota > Verrucomicrobiia > Chthoniobacterales > JAATET01 > JAATET01. Next base: position 10,500 of record CAXTSM010000003.1, on the reverse strand, counting down.
CGTCTCGGTATTCCGGGCGGTAGCTCTTGAAGAGGCGGATCTTTCCGGTGTCGACGATTTGCTCGTAGGCCTTGCAGACGAGGCTGCGCATCTCGGCCTTGTGCCATTCGTTGGGGCCGAAAACATTGAAATATTTGATTCCGACGATGTCCCCGAGATAGCCGCGGCGCTGGGCGTGCAGGTCGAAGAGGTGCTTCGAGTAGCCGTAGAGGTTCAGCGGGCGGAACTTCGCGAGATCCTCGTCGCGGTCGTCCATGCCGCTTGCACCGTCGCCGTAGGTCGCGGCGGAGGAGGCGTGGACGAAGCGGGCGCCGTTCGCCAGGGCCCATTCGGCCAGCCGCTGCGTGTAGCGGTAGTTGTTCGCGATGAGGTAATCGCCGTTTTTTTCCGTCGTCGCGGAGCACGCTCCGAGGTGGAAGATCGTGTCGACGGCGCCGAGATCGCCGAAGTCCAGGGCGTCGAGCAGCTCGTCGGCCTGGAGGTAGTCGTCGAACCGGAGCGCGGAGAGGTTGCGCCATCTTTCGTCCGATCCGAGCACGTCGGTGACGAGGATGTCTTCGACGCCGCGCCGGTTGAGCTCGTGCACGAGGGCGCTGCCGATGAAGCCGGCGGCGCCGGTGACGAGGGTGCGTTTTTTTTTCTTCTTGCGAGCCATGGGTTATTTGAGGAGGCCGCTCTCCACGAGCGTGTCGCGGTAGGTGCTCGAATCTTTCGGGTGGATCGCCTCGGCGGCCCGGATGAGCTCGTTCGCGTCGGCGGCGCGGCCGGACCGGAGGCGGTCGACGGCGAAGGCAAAATACCACGCCGCGCCGTCCTCGGGGTAACGCATCCGGCCGAGCATCTGGGCGGCGAGATCGGTTTTGCCGGCGAGGGCGTAGCAGACGTAGAGCTTGTACTTGAGGATCGGCGCGGGACCGATACGCGTTTCCAGATCGGCGAAATGCCCGGCGGCTTCGAGGTATTTCTTTTCCAGAAAAATCACCTCGCCCTGGTTGAACCGGGGGGGAAAGGCGTCGGGGCTGGCCTTGATGGCTTCGTCGAGGGTCCGGCGGGCCTCGTCGTAACGCCCCAATTCCGTCAAAGCCGCGCCGCGGGTGTTCAGCGCGATCGGGTTGCCCGGGCTGAGGGCGAGGGCGGCATCCGCCCGCTGCAACGCGAGCTCGTAGCGGCGGTCTTTGATGTCGGCCGCGGACTGGTCGAGCAGGGTGGTCACCCGGGCTTCGGCGGTGAGACGGGCGAACGCGGCTTCGCGGTCCGCCTCTCCCGGCGGAGGCGCGGCGAGGGCGGAGGCGAGGGTGAGAAAATACGGGAGCAGGCGGCGCATGGAGCGTCCGCCAAGGTAGCGGCGAGCTTCGGGGCCGGGCAACTCAAACTTGCTGGCATGCGGTCGAGCCGCCGCGTAGTTTGTCCCTCCCGATGTCGAAAGGCTCTCTCGCCCTTATTTTGCACGCGCACCTGCCGTTCGTGCGGCACCCGGAGCACGAGGACTTCCTCGAGGAGGACTGGCTCTACGAGGCGATCGTCGAGACCTACCTGCCGCTTCTGCGCATGCTCCGGCAGATGGCGGCGGAACGCATGCCCGTGCGCCTGACCTTCACGCTCACGCCGACCTTGTGCGAGATGCTGCGCGACCCGCTCTTGCAGGGGCGCGCGGAGCGCTACCTGGCGCGCGGCGAGGAGATTTCCCGCGCGGAGGTGGAGCGCACGGCGGGCGATGCCGCGCTCAACGAGCTGGCGCGATTTTATCTGCGGCGGTTTTCGGACGCGCGGGCGTTTTACACGAAGGATCTGAACCGCGACATCGTCGGCGCCTTCGCGCAACTCCAGGTCGATGGCGTGATCGAGATCATCACCTGCGCGGCGACGCATGGCTTCCTGCCCTTGATGGAGGGGCATCCCGAGGCGATGCGGGCGCAGATTTTGATCGGCCGGGACTCCTACGTGGAGTGCTTCGGCCGCCCTCCCGCGGGCATCTGGCTGCCGGAGTGCGCCTACGTGCCGGCCGTCGGGCGCATCCTGCAGGAGGCGAACATCCGCTGGTTCGTGGTCGACGCGCATGGGCTCATGTTCGGCCAGCCCAAGCCGCGTTTCGCCATCTATTCGCCTTATTTCACGCCGGCGGGCCCGGCGATCTTCGGGCGCGACCGCGACTCGAGTCGGCAGGTCTGGAGCCAGCGGGAGGGCTACCCGGGCGATCCCGCTTATCGGGATTTCTACCGCGATATCGGGCAGGATCTGCCGCTCGAGTACCTCGGCCGGTTCTTGCGCGACGGCCACCGCCGCTACACGGGCATCAAATACCATCGCATCACCGGCCAGGGGCAACGGGACAAGGAGGTCTACAACCTTGCCTGGGCCGCCGCCGCCGCCGACTCGCACGCCGGGCATTTCCTCGAAAGCCGGGTCAAGCAATTCGAGCACCTCGGCCGCGTCCTGCCGATCGAGCCGGTCGTGCTGAGCCCCTTCGACGCGGAGCTCTTCGGGCACTGGTGGTTCGAGGGGCCGCGGTTTTTGAATTTGTTTTTGCGGAAAGCCGCGTTCGACCAACAGGCCTTCCGGCTGGCCACGCCGAGCGATTACCTGCGCCTTCATCCCACGCAGCAGCTCGTCGCCCCCGCCGCGTCGAGCTGGGGCAACAAGGGCTACTGGGAGGTGTGGCTCGACCAATGCAACGCCTGGATCTATCCGCATCTCCACGCGGCCGCCCGACGCATGACGGAGTGCGCCCGGCTCTTCGCGGTGAACCCCGAGCCGCCCGTCGAGCGGGTGCTGCGGCAGATGGCGCGGGAGCTCCTGCTGGCGCAGGCGAGCGACTGGGCTTTTCTCATGAAGACCGGCACCGCGCGCGAATACGCGACGCAGCGCACGAAGGACCACCTGCTGCGCTTCACGCGGCTTTACGAAAAGCTCGTCGCCGGCGAGGCCGACCAGGCTTTCGTGAGATTCTGCGAGGAGCGGGACACCATTTTTTCTGACGTGCAATGGCGCTACTACGCATGACTGCGCTCGTCGCCGCGGGCCTCGCGCTCACCCTTGCCGTCGCGTCCGCGCAGGACGAGCCGGTCCCCGCCGAGCACGTCTCGAAGCCCCCGGTCGCGCTCACCTTCACGCCGCCCGACCTCGAAGGCGACATCGTGCTGGGCATTTACGACGCCGCCGGGAAGCTCGTGCGCGCGATGCGCTTCGAGCCTGGCGCGGCAGGGCTGAAGATCGACACGAACGGTTATATCGCGAGCTGGGACGGCCGCGACGACCAAGGCCGGCCCTGCGCGGCCGGGCGCTACTCCGCGCGCGGCTACATGGTCGACGCGGCGGTTTCCGTGGAGGGAGTGGCCTTCCACTTCAACGACTGGTACGCGCAGGACAACGTGGCTGCTTCCAGCGTCTCGCTCCCGCCGGACGGGCCGGCGCCCGAACTGGCGATCCAGGTGGCCCCGAACCACGAGCCCCCTCGCGGGGCGGACCCCGGGCCGCTCACCGCCTTGCCGCAGCCGGACGGAACCCTCCGGTGGGATCGACGTCCCCCGCCCACGCGCGAGCCGGTTCGCCGGGATCTCGACGCCGGGAGATATCCGCCGGACGCGTCCTGGGCCGACGGCGACCCGTCGAAGAAGGGAAAGATTTCCGGCCCGGCCCGGGCGGCGAAGGCTCCGCCGCATCTGGAGGGGGAACTCCTCGCGGCCGTGAACGGGCGGGATGAAACGCTCTGGGGCATCGTCGAGATCGACGGGCGGAACGTGGTGAGACAGTTCGCGCCCGACGGGGAGGTTCTGCGCGAGTTGCGGGTGCCAGCCGACGAGCCCCAGCCTTCCCAGATCCTGGCCAGCCCCGCGGAGGACCTCATCCTGGTGAAGGAAAAATCCCCCGACGACGCGGTTCAACGCGTGCGCATGCTTCGTCGGGCCGGCAACGCCGCTCCGGATCAGGACGGCCGGTCGGCGGCGGACTGGGAGGTCGTTTTCGAGCGGTCGCTGGAACATTGCCGGAACTTCGACGTCGTGGGCGGAAAGCTCGTCGCCGATGGCGGTCCCGCCCGCCAGCCGGCCAATGAAATCACCGTGCGGCTGACGGAAAACGTGTTGGAGCCCCGCGAGAACGAGTTGAAGCTCGAGGCCGTCGGGACCGGCGGAGGCAGCGCGCTGAGCTCCCTCGACGGGCTGCGGTTGATTTCGGTTTCCTCGAAGGGAGGCTGGTTCCGATTTGCGATGGTGGCGGGTGCCCGGCCCGGAGAGGCCACGCTTTATCAAGGCAACGATTGCGTCGTCGAAGAGTTCGCCTTGAAAAATCTGGATCGGATCGCGGCCTTCGATGCCGGGGCGTTCCTGCTCGCCCCGGCGCAATGAGCGCGTGCGCGGACGAGGTTTTCTGTTATCGAAGGCGGCTCATTCGATGACCCATTTTCGCTTTCCCGCTTTCTTCGCCGCACTCGTCGCGATTGCCGCCATGGCGGCCGCCGCGCGCGCGGCCGAGGAGATCAAGGTGCCGTTCAACTTCCGCTGGGGCGATTCCTCGCAGCTCGTGGAAAACACCATCAAGCGAGCCCAGGCCCGCGTCGTGGACCGCAAGGTGGTGAACGGGCGGCGCGTGCTGGTCGTCGAGGGACATCCCGACCCGCGGCTGAAGCGTTCTCAATTTTCCTTCGATAACGACGCGCTGGTCGAGGTCGAGCTCCAATACGGCGACAACTCCTGGGATGGTTCGAAATTCAACTCCATCTTCGAGCAGACCCGCCGCAACCTCGACCGCAAATACGGCACGAGCCGGAACATCGCGCGGCAGACCTCGAAGGAAGGCGACGTCCTGCAAACCATCGTCGGCTACCAATGGACGCAGTCCTACACCTCGCTGCGGCTGATCTCCTACACGGCCGAAAAAGGCGCCGAGACCCTCCGCGTGCTGAGCTACCACTACCGCGGATTTTGAGCCGGACGACCGGGCGTTCGGCGCCAGGGGAAAAGTCGCGGCGAAGACGCTCGGGCGTCGATGCGACGATGATTTCCCATCCGCCGATTGGTCGCGGGAATTCCTCGTCGTCGGAACCGGCGTTGTCGCCACGGCGCTCCGTCGCCGTGCCGGGGAGGGCGCTCCGCCGCATTCTCGCGCCGGGCGAGTTTTCGCCCCCAAACACGCCCCGACGGAGCGGGGCGGCTACAACGACGACCCAGGGCGACCGCGATGATCCGGGGCGACGCGTCGGTCCGGGGCAATGGGTCGAGAGGACGCTTTCGGGGATGCCGGATTTCCCCGCCTCCCTCGATCGATCCCCGCCGCGCCGCTGAGACGATGATTTTGTCCGGCGATTGGCCGCGGGAATTCCTCGTCGGCGGAACGGGCGTTGTCGCCACGGCGCTCCGTCGCCGTGCCGGGGAGGGCGCTCCGCCGCATTCTCGCCCCGGGCGAGTTTTCGCCCCCAAACACGCCCCGACAGAGCGGGGCGGCTACAACGACGACCCAGAGCGGACGCGATGATCCGGGGCGACCGCGATGATCCGGGGCGACGCGTCGGTCCGGGGCGACGCGTCGGTCCGGGGCGATGGCCTCGGTCCACGATGGCGTCCCCACGCGACCGGTTGACGAGGCCCTTTTGGAAAATCGGGTTTCGGTTTGCGCCGCGATTCCTATCCTGGGATGCCCTTGAGCATCTCGGCGTTCGACGGGTATTTGCGGATGAAGAACAGCAGTCGCTCCATTGCCTCGATGGGCTTGTGGCCGGCCAGGCCGCGGCGGATGACGTTGATTTTATGCAGGTCGTCAGGTGGCAGGAGGAGTTCCTCGCGGCGCGTGCCGGATTGGAAAATATCCACCGCCGGGTAGATACGCTGCTCGGCGATGAGACGGCCGAGAACGAGCTCCATGTTGCCGGTGCCCTTGAACTCCTGGAAAATGAGATCGTCCATGCGGCTGTTCGTCTCGATGAGCGCGGTCGCGACGATCGTCAGCGATCCGGCCTCCTCGGTGTTGCGGGCCGCGGCGAAAAGTTTGCGCGGGATCTCGAGCGCGCGGGAATCGACGCCGCCGCTCATCGTGCGGCCGCCGCCGCCCTGGGCGTTGTTGAACGCCCGGCCCATGCGGGTGAGCGAATCCATGAGCACGAACACGTCCCGGCCCATTTCGACGAGGCGCTTGGCGCGCTCGATCGCAAGCTGCGAGATGCGGGTGTGCGTCTTCACGTCGCTGTCGTTCGAACTAGCCATGATCTCGGCCTGAGGCACCGTGCGGCGAATCTCGGTGACCTCTTCGGGCCGCTCGTCGACGAGCAGGATGATGAGCTTGATGTCGGGGTAATTTTTCACCACCGCGGCTGCGATGTGCTGCAAAAGCGTGGTCTTGCCGGTGCGCGGCGGGGCGACGATGAGGCCGCGCTGGCCGCGGCCGATCGGCGCGACGAGGTCGATCACGCGCGTCGTGTAAAGGTCGGAAACCGTCTCGAGCTTGATGCGTTTATCGGGGCTGACGGTCGTAAGTTCCTCGAAGATCGGGTAGCTCTGGATGTTCGTGGGCTCCGCGCGCTCGAGCTCGGTGAGCTTGAAGAGCTGCGGGCCGCGTGGACCCCGCCGGGTCTCGCCCTTGATCCACATGCCGTCGCGCAGGCCGTGCTTGCGAATGACCTCGGGCGTGACGAACACGTCGTTGTTCGACTGGGTGAAGTTGCGTTTCGGCTCGCGAAGGAAGCCAAATCCCTTGCCGGAAACCTCCACGATTCCTTCCGCATAAACCGGCGGGGGAGGCGGCTGCGGAGATTGCGGCGAGGGCCGGGGCGCCTCCGCGGCCGGGGCGGATTCGGTGACCGCGGGAACGGGCTGGGTCGGGACCTCGGGCGCGGCATTTTGGGTGACGACGGCTCCTTCCACGATCACGGCCTCCGCGCTCGGGGCGACTTCGGCGGAAACCAGGGCTGGTTCCTCCGGCGTCGCGGCGGGCGCCGGCTCGACGGCCGCCGGCGGGGCCGGCTCGACCGTGACGGCGTCGTTCGAAGCGTCGGCGGGTTCGCGGCGGCGGGGGGAACGGCCGCGACGGGCGCGGGGTTTTGGGCTGGTTGATTCGTCCGCGGCGGGAAGCTGCGTTTCGGTGTCCTCGGTCATAAAGTATGGGTGGCGGCTCGCGGCGGTTCAGGCGCCGGTCATCGGGTTGGGAAAAGTGAAATTCACACGGTTCATCGGGTCGTCTCCACCGCTCCCGCGGTCTTGTCCGACGGCGGACGATCCGCCCTGCCGCGCGGCAGCGGCGGCATCCGAGAGGCGGGAAAATCTTTCCCGCGCCGCCGTCGGCGCGCCCTCGGGGCGACAGATCTTCGACCATTTATTTTGGCCGGTCATGGTCTTGCTTTTCGTGATTCTGAAATTTGAGCGGGTGCCCGCAAGGATGCGGGACGATGCGCCGTGGGAGCGTTGAACGATGACTCACGCCCTGATCGGAAACGATTCGTGGGGCGCTGCCCGATCGAAGCCGGGCGGGAGCAGGTGTTCTGCGTTGGCCGCAAGGAAAGGCGACCGCCCGAAAATGTCAACGGAATATTTCGATTGTTCCCTTCACCAGCATTGTCCCACGCCCCGTCGTCCCTTTGGCGGGGGAAACTTTTTCCGAAATCCCTTGACCCTTCCAACAAAAGCCGGCACTTTCCCCACTCTTTTTCCCGCTGTCCGCCAGCGCACCCTTTTTACATCATGGCCAAAGAAGTCGTCGCAACCATCAAACTCCAGATTCCCGCTGGCGCCGCCAATCCGGCCCCCCCGGTCGGCCCCGCGCTCGGCCAGCAGGGCGTGAACATCATGGCCTTCTGCAAGGAGTTCAACGCCGCCACGCAGAAGCAGTCCGGCGATATCCTTCCCGTCGTCATCACCGTTTTCAAGGACAAGACCTTCACCTTCATCACGAAGAACCCGCCCGCCGGCATCCTGCTCAAGAAAGCCGCCGGCATCGCGGCCGGCTCCAAGGAGCCGAACAAGGTCAAGGTCGCCAAGCTCACGAAGAAGCAGGTCATGGACGTCGTCAAGATCAAGATCGCCGACATGAACGCCAACAGCGAAGAAGCCGCCTATCGCACGCTCTGCGGCACCGCCCGCCAGATGGGCATCGAGATCACGGAATGAAATAAGTTCGGATCGCGGGGAGGATTCCGGGGTTCCTCCCGATTCTAAGATTCGAAAAACCAAAACGCAGGAGAGTCTGCCGACTCGCTCGCACTGCCAAAAATCATGCAAAAAAAACGCAGTAAACGTTACCGCGCCGCCGCCGAATTGGTGGACGCAAAAAAGAAATACGCCTTCGTCGACGCGCTGAAGGTTCTCAAGACGCTCCCGGCGCCGAAGTTCGACCAGACGGTCACGCTTTCCTTCAAGCTCGGCGTCGATCCCAAGCAGAGTGATCAAATGGTGCGCGGCACGTGCCCGCTGCCCCACGGGTCCGGCAAGACCGTCCGCGTCCTCGTGTTCGCCAGCGGTTCCGCCGCCGAGGCCGCCAAGGCCGCCGGAGCCGAGTTCGTCGGGTTCGAAGACCTCATCAAAAAAGTCCAGGGTGGCTTCCAGGATTTCGACGTCGCCGTGGCCACGCCCGCCGCGATGAGCGAGGTGCGCAAGCTCGGCAAAGTGCTTGGGCCGCGCGGCCTCATGCCCAATCCGAAGACCGGCACCGTGACCGACGACACCGCCAACGCGGTGAAGGAAGTCAAGGCCGGCCGGGTCGAGTTCAAGCTCGACAAGAACGCGAACATCGCCGTTCCCGTCGGCAAGTTCTCCTTCGGCGAAGACGCCCTCCGCGATAACGGCTCGGCCGTGATCGACGCGGTCGTCAAAGCTCGTCCCGCGACCGCCAAGGGCGCGTTCGTCGAAGCCATTACGCTGAGCGCGACCATGTCGCCCGGTCTCGCCGTCGATCCGGCCCCCTTCCTCAAAAACTAATTTCGGAGAAACACCATGCGTCCTGAAAAAGCCACCATCGTCGAGGACCTGCGCGTCAAGTTCCAGGGATCTCCTTTTCTCATCGTCGCCGATTACACCGGCATGACGGTTCCGCATTTCGCCGAGCTCCGGAAACGCCTCCAGGGCGCCGGCTCCGAGTTCCGCGTCGTCAAGAACAGCTTCATCAAGATCGCGGCGAGCGAGCTCGGCATGCCCGATCTCGCGAAGTCGCTCGGCGGACAAAATGCCGTCGTCACCGGAGAATCCGACATCTGCGCCGCCGCCAAGGTTCTCAAGACCTTCGCGAAGGAATTCGAAAAACCCGTCCTCAAGGCCGGCGTGCTCGACAACGCCGCGCTGAGCGCCGACCAGATTCGCGCCCTCGCCGACCTGCCTTCCAAGCAAGTCCTCCAGGCCACGCTCCTCGGTCTCCTGCTCGCTCCCGCGACCAGCCTCGTCCGCGTGCTCAACGAGCCGGCGACCAGCCTCGCCCGCCTTCTTCAAGCCAAAGCCAAGCAGGCCGGTTCGGAGCCCGCTCCCGCCGCGCCGGAAGCCTCCGCCGAAGCCGCCGCACCGGAAGCCGCGCCCGCCGCGGGGCCGACCGCCTAAAATCATCCCGATAATTTCGCGGCGCCGACAACCAGCTTGGCGCCGCGAGCACCCAAAACACCAAACATAATCGGTTCCTCGTCGGATTCGCGGCCGCGAATTCTTAAATGCCCGGAGGCTTCGGGGCGCGACGACACCAAAGAAAGCATATCATGGCAGATACAACTGAACTCGTTGACAAGTTGAGCGGTCTCACCGTTCTCGAAATCGCCGACCTCGTGAAGCAGCTCGAAGAGAAGTGGGGCGTCAGCGCCGCCGCTCCCGTCGCGGTTGCCGGTCCCGCCGCCGGTGGGGGCGAAGTCGCCGCCGTCGAGGAGAAGACCAGCTTCGACGTCATCCTCAAGGAATGCGGCGCGAACAAGATCGCCGTCATCAAGGAAGTTCGCGCCTCGGTCGCCGGTCTGGGTCTCGCGGAAGCGAAGGCCCTCGTCGAAAGCGCCCCGAAGGCCCTCAAGGAAGGCGTGACGAAGGAAGAAGCGGAAGAGATCAAGAAAAAGATCGAAGCTGCCGGCGCCACCGTCGAGATCAAGTAATTCAATCCCGGCGTTGTTTCTTCATCGAACTGAACCGGATCTCCAAGATTGTTGGATGAGCGGGACCGGGGCGAAAGCCGTCGGGAATCCCGTCGATCCATCACTCCGGCGAAATCCCGTTCCGTTCGAAGGAAACCAGGAGCGTGACGGGCAGGAAAATTTTGCGAATTCGTGAAATTTGTCTTGCCGCGCGCTCGACGCCGGATATTTTCCCCATCCACCCTTTTGCCCGAGGTTTCTGATTCAGCGATTCCGCGCCGCCGCCAGTGTTAGCCTTGCAACGACGAATCCGCTTCGTCGTGCAGGCGTTTTGTCGTTTCGACTGGCGGCGACTCGCACTCGTTAAATCAATCCCGGGAAGAGTTCACCGTCCCACCGCTTAGAAGAAAATCCGCCCATGTCCGACCGTCTTTATTTCGGGAAGTTGAAGGAGGCCATCGAGCCGCCAAATTTGATCGAAC